>JAEUQR010000005.1 GCA_016789705.1 Acidobacteriota bacterium | reverse complement strand
CCCCGCCGACTCAACCGCGGTGTGGGGTTAGAACGGGTCCCGGGGCTCGGGAAGCTCATGATTCGCTATTTCGTCCATCGGGAGGGAGTCACGCGCGCCGTCGACACGATCGACCGCGCGTGGCTTCAGCCCGGCAGCGGTGTCTACGTCTGGGCCGACGTGGCGGAGCCGACTGAAACCGACGGCCGGGTGCTGCGGGAGGTCTTCGGCATCCACGAACTTGCCGTGGAAGACGCGCTCGGCGAGACGCACCACCCGAAGGTCGAGACCTACGACGGCCTGCTCTACGTCGTGCTGCACGGCATCAACTTCCACGCCAGCGAGCACGCCTTCGACACGCACGACACCGACTTCTTCGTGAGCGAGCGGTTCCTCGTGACCGTGCACGACGGCAAGCGGCGCAGCATCGCGCACGTAGCCGACCTGTGCGGCAAGAGCGGCCACATCCTGGCCGAGGGGCCGATGGCCCTCATGCACCGCATCATGGACACGATGGTCGGGCACTACCATCCCGAGGTCGACGAACTCGAGGAATGGCTCGACGACCTCGAACAGCAGGTGCTCGAGAGTCCGAATCAGAGCCTCACGAGCGAGATCCTCGCGGTGAAGCGCGACATCACCGGGCTCCGGCGTATCGTCATTCCGCAGCGCGACGTGCTCGGGCGCCTGTCACGGCGTGAATTCGACCTCATCGGTCAGGAAGTGGCGTACCGGTTTCGAGACGTCTACGACCAGCTCGTGCGTCTGTCGGACGACGCCATCATTTTCCAGGACCGCGTGACCGGCATCCTCGACGCCCATCTCGCCAGCGTCTCCATCCAGCTCGCGCAGACCTCGAAGCTCATCGCCGTGGTCGCCACGCTCTTCGGGCCGCTCACGGTGCTGACCGGCCTCTACGGCATGAACGTACCGCTGCCGCACCTGCCGGGCGGCGAAGGCGCACAGTTCTGGTGGGTCGTCGGCCTCATGGGCACCGCGTCGGTGGCGATGTTCGCCGGGTTCCGGCGCAAGGGCTGGTGGTGAGGCCATGAGCCGCATCGTCAAGCTGCCCGACGATCTCGCCAACCAGATCGCCGCCGGCGAGGTCGTGGAACGGCCGGCGTCGGTCGTGAAGGAGCTGGTCGAGAACGCCCTCGATGCCGACGCCCGGCGCGTCACCGTCACGATCGAGTACGGCGGCAAGCGGCTGCTGCGCGTGGAGGACGACGGCATCGGCATGTCGCCCGAGGACGCGCGCATGTGCCTCGAGCGGCACGCCACGAGCAAGATCCGCTCGGCCGACGACCTCGGGGCCATCGCGACGCTCGGCTTCCGCGGTGAGGCGCTGCCGAGTATCGCCTCGGTCTCGCGCTTCACGCTGCGCACGCGCGAGCGCGGCGCCGACGGCGGCACCGAGATTCGCGTCGTCGCCGGCCATGTCGAACGCATCGTGGCGATGGGCGGGCCCGAAGGCACGAGCATCACCGTCGAGGATCTGTTCTTCAACCTGCCGGCGCGCCGGAAGTTCCTGAAGTCCGACGGCGCCGAAACGGCGCATGTCTCGAAGCTGATGACGCAGCTCGCGCTCTGTCATCCGCGAGTGGGCTTCACGCTCGTGAACGGGGGCAAGCGCGTGCTCGAGTGCCCTCCGGCGGCGACGCTGGCCGATCGGATGTACCAGATCTACGGCGATCGTCCCGATCTGGTGCCGGTCGAACGCACCATGCACGGCGTCCGTCTCACCGGCCTGGTGGCGGCGCTCGCCGACATCGGCCCGACACGCGGACCGCAGCACGTTTTCGTGAACGCGCGCATCGTGAAGGACAAGACGATTGCCCACGCGGTCATCGACGCCTACCAGGCGGCGTCGATCAAGGAGCGCAGTCCCGAGATCCACCTCTTCCTCGACGTGCCGCTCGACCGCATCGACGTCAACGTCCATCCGACCAAGGCCGAAGTCCGTTTCGCTGACCAGTCCCTGGTGCACGAGATCGTGCGGCGCGGCGTCGCCGACGCACTCGGTGCGGCGCGCATGCCGGCGCTGCCAGGCGCGCTGCCATCACCGCATGCCGGCGAGCAACACCCCACGGACGACGGGCCGCCGTCGTGGGCCTCCACGGGACCACCGTCGCGGGCAGGAGGCGATGCTCGCGGGCACGACGCGGTGCGCGACTGGACGGCCGTCTGGACCGCCCCGGGCCCATCAGGCGCCCCCGCGGGCGGCGGGGCACCGTATGTCCCGGCGTCGGCCGGCCTTGGCACCTGGTCGCCCGTGAGCGGTGAGCGGCCGATGACGCCGCTCGGGCAGTTCCGCAACACCTACATCATTGCCGTGGATGACGAGGGCCTCGTCATCATCGACCAGCACGTCGCCCACGAACGTGTGCTGTTCGAACGCATCCTGGAGAAGCTCACCGCGGCGCCGCTCGAATCGCAGGGGCTGCTCGTGCCGATGATCGTGGACCTGCCGGGCGCCGGCCACGACACGCTGCTCGCGCGCGCGGCCGAACTCACCCGGTTCGGCTTCGACCTCGACGACTTCGGCGGCACGAGCGTGCGCGTCACGGCGGTGCCGGCCATCCTGCGGCCCGATGACATCGACCGCACGCTCCGGGCGCTTGCCGACGATCTCGAGCATCTCGATCGCGGCCTCGTCGCCGAACAGGCGCTCAAGCAGATTGCCGCGACCATGGCCTGTCACACGGCGGTCCGCGCCCACGATCCGCTGACGATCGAGAAGATGCAGCACATCCTCGAGGAACTGCGGGCGACGGCGTATTCGACAGTCTGCCCGCACGGCCGCCCTGTCATGTTCCGTCTGTCGAGGCGCGATCTCGAGCGACGGTTCGAGAGAATCTGAATCTGGTGATCGCGTGGATCGGGTGACCGGGTGATCCGCGGATCGGGTGATCTGCAGACCGGGTGATCCGCGCATCGGTTGATCTGCTGAGCGGTCGATCGAAGGACCGCGTGATGTCATCAGATCATGAGATGCGGGCGTCCGATCACCAGATCAATCAAGCACGACATCACGCGATCTAACGATCTGACGATCTCACCTGAGGCCTCCGCCGGTGCTTGATCTCGTTCCACCCGTCCAGCCGGCGCTTGATCTCCTTCTCGAAGCCGCGCTCGGTCGGCTGGTAGAAGCGCCGGCCCCGCAGGCGCTCCGGCAGGCAGTCCATGGCGGCGACCGCATCGGGCTGATCGTGCGCGTACTGGTAGCCGCGGCCGTAGTCGAGTGACTTCATGAGGCGCGTCGACGCATTGCGCAGGTGCAGCGGCACCGGCTCGGCGGCGTCCTGGGTGGCCGATTCCGCCGCGGCGTTGTAGGCGGCGTAGACGGCGTTGCTCTTCGGCGCTGTCGCCAGATACAGACATGACTGCGCGAGCGCGGTGTTGGCCTCGGGCATGCCGATGAAGTGCAGGGCGTCGCGCGCGGCCATGGCGATGACGAGCGCCTGCGGGTCGGCGATGCCGACGTCCTCGGAGGCGAAGCGCACCAGCCGCCGGGCGATGTACATCGGCTCTTCGCCGGCTTCGAGCATCCGCGCCAGCCAGTAGACGGCGGCGTCGGGATTGGAGTTGCGCATCGACTTGTGCAGCGCCGACATCAGGTTGAAGTGCTCCTCGCCGTTCTTGTCGTAACGCAGCGTCTTCTTCTGCAGCGTGTCCTGCACGAGCGCGAGATCGACCTTCGGCGTGCCAACGGGCTGCGGCGCCGCCGCAACGACGAGCTGCAGCAGGTTGAGGGCCTTGCGGCCGTCGCCGTCGGCCACCCGCGCGATGGCGCCGAGCGCCTCGTCGCTCACCTCGGGTTCCATCGCCCCAAGGCCACGCTCGCGGTCGGCGAGTGCCCGGCGCAGGATGCGCGTCACGGCCTCCTCATCGAGCGGCTGCAGCACGAAGACCTTCGAGCGCGAGAGCAGCGCTGCGTTCACCTCGAACGATGGATTCTCCGTGGTGGCGCCGATGAGCACGATGTCGCCGGCTTCGACCCGCGGCAGGAACGCATCCTGCTGCGCCTTGTTGAAGCGGTGAATTTCGTCCACGAAGACGATCGTGCGGCGGCCGGCACGGCGCCGCTGTTCGGCGGCGGCCATCACGTCCTTGATGTCCTTGATGCCCGAGAGCACGGCGCTGAAGGCGACGTAGTCGGCCGATGTGGCGTCGGCGATGAGGCGGGCGAGCGTGGTCTTGCCGGTGCCGGGCGGGCCCCAGAGGATGACGGACTGCAGGGCGTCGCGCAGGATCGCCTCGCGCAGCGGCCGGCCCGGCGCGAGCAGCGCCGCCTGGCCTTCGATCTCGTCGAGCGTGCGTGGCCGCATGCGCTCGGCGAGCGGCGCCGGCGGTGCCGGCGTGGCGGGTTCGGCGTCGTCGAACAGGCTGCTCACGCGCGCGCCCGCCGCTGCGCCGCCGCCGCATAGACCACGAGTGCGCCCGCCACGGCGACGTTGAGCGATTCGACCGGCGCCGCCATCGGCAGTGTGAGCACGTCGTCGGCGCCTGAGAGCAGCGCGGACGACAGGCCCGGACCTTCGCCGCCGACGAGCAGGCAGGAGCCCGCGCGCAGGTCGACGGCGTCCGGGACCCGGCCGCCGCGCGGCGCCAGCGCCACGATCCGCAGGCCGCGGCCGCGGGCCTCGGTCACGAAGGCGGTCGTATCCGCGGTGCGGCCGAGCGGCAGCCGGAAGGCGCTCCCCATCGACGCGCGCAGCGCCTTCCAGCCAAGCGGATCGGCCGACACGCCGGCGGCGACGAATCCCGTGGCCCCGGCAGCTTCCGCCGTGCGCACGAGTGCGCCGACGTTGCCGGGGTCCTGCACGTCCACGCCCACGACCACCAGCGCCGGGCCCGGCGCGAACACGGCGTCGAGCACGAGCACGGGGCGGCGGGCCAGCGCCACGACACCCGACGACGTGCGCACGGGGCTGATGGCCTGCAGGATGTCGTCGGTGACGTGCACCACGTGCGCGCCGCCGTCGATGAGGGCGTCAAGCGCTCGCGCTTCGGCGGCCCCCGGCGGGTCGGCGTTCACCGCCACGGCATCGACCGCGAGGCCGGCCGCCACGGCATCGACCAGCAGGTGCCAGCCGTCGAGGAGCAGCGGCTCGTCGGGACCGCCGCCGCGGGCGTCGCGGCACGCCTGCACGAGGGGATGACGACGGCTGGTGATCGACGGCAGGGCAAGGGTCACGGTGGTGGGGCCGCGCGGGGCGCGGTGCTCACGACGGAGCATAGCACCCCGTGTGCTACAGTTACCGCCGGAACCAATGAAAGAGCGAATTCTGAAGCGGTTTGACGACGAAATTGCCGGCCTCGAGCGCGAGCTCTATTCGGAGCTCCCCAAGGAAATCCAGCGGGCGCGGGAATTCGGCGACCTGCGCGAGAACGCCGAATATTCGGCGGCGAAGGAGCGCCAGAGCTTCGTGCAGGCGCGGATCGCGATGCTGCAGCGCCGGCGCAACGAAGTGGCGCTGATGAATCTCGATCGGGTGCCGCACGACAAGACCGGCTTCGGCTCCACCGTCACCCTGCGCGAGCAGGGCGGCGGCGAGATCGTCTACCAGCTCGTCATGCCGGAAGACGCCGACGCGGAGAAAGGCCTCATCTCCACCGCGTCGCCCATCGGACGTGCCCTCCTCAACAAGGAAGAAGGCGACGAAGTGACCGTCACGACGCCCGCCGGCACGCGCACGTTCGACGTCGTCAAGGTCGTCACCATCCACGACGAGTAGGACCGACCGGTGGCGCGCGGCTCTCGAGCCCAGCACGAGCTGTATTCGCCCGAGCGCCCGACGGCCGTCGTTTTGAGCGGCACCGGCGTCGACGGCGCGTATCACGCCGGCGTGCTCGAAGCCCTGCAGGAAGCGGGCGTCAAGATCGATCTCGTCGGCGGCCGCGGCGTGGGTGCGCTCGCCGCCGTGCTCTTCGCGCTCGACGGCGCCGCCGCTCTGTGGGACGCCCGCGGCCTGTGGCGCCGCCCCACGAAACATGCCGCCTACAGACTCACGCGGCCCTACCGCGCCGTGGGCGCCGCGCTCGTCATCATCGCCGGCCTCGTCTCGAGCCCGCTCGCGCTGCTGCTCGCGGCGGTGGCCGTGTGGCCGCTGAGCCTGCTGGCCGGCTGGACCGGACTCGACGGCACACCGACGATCGCCGAACGGTACGCCGCCTGGCTCGGCTGGGTCTTCCAGCCCGACCATCTGGCGACCTGGATCGCGCGTCTGGTGCTCGTGGTCGCGGCCGTGTTGCTCGCCGGCCTGGCCATCGGCGCTGTCGTGACGGCCGCACGCGCCCCACGCCGCCACCGCGGACAGCTGGCGTGGCGTCTGCTCGGCGCGCCGGTCGATTCCGGCCGCTTCGCGGCGACCGCCATGAGCGCGCTGTGGGACCTGCTGCGCGGCGGCGCGGCACTGGCCCGGCCACGGGCGGCGGAACTCAGCCTGCGCCTGACGGAACTGCTGGTCTCAGGCGCGGGCCAGCCCGGCCATCGCGACCTGCTGCTCACCGTGCACGACCTCGATGCGCGCCGCGATCTCGTGTTCGGAATCATCGGCGGCGACGCGGGCCGCCGGCTGTTCCCCGGCGTCGCCGGCGTCGCCGGTCGCCGGGCCGAGGCCTTCGACCTGGCGGGCCCGGCGAAGGCCTCGCTCATCGATGTCGTGAGCGGCGCGCTGACCCTCGCCGACCTCTCCGAACCCCATCCGCTGGCATTCCCGGCCGAGAGCTTCTGGCGCGGCGAAGTGCATCGCCTCGCCGACCGGCCCGCGGCGCTCTCGCGCCTGCTCGAAGAGGCCGCGGCGGCCGGCATGGAGCAGGCGATCATCGTCACGGCGTCGCCTGACATGGCCGGCCCGCACGACCTGAAGCCCGCCCGCCTCGATCCACGCGGACGGGCAGGGGAGTGGCTGGCAGCGCAGGAAGCCGCCGCCGTGCGTGATGCCGTCCGCTTCGCGCAGGCCCATTTCCACGCGGTGTTCGTCATCCGCCCGGCGCACAACGCGCTGACGCCGCTCGACCTGGCCGGGGCGGTGGACGAGGCGTCGGATCGGCGGGCGACGCCCGGCGATCTCGTCACGCGCGGGCACGAAGACGCGCACCGGCTCTTCATCGCCCCTGCCCTCGGCGCCGCCGGCGAACGTGTGGGCGAAGACTCCAGAGGACGTTCATGAGCAGCAGCGACAACCACGGCTCCGCGACCCGTCTCATCCACGCAGGAGAACGTCCGCCCGCCGCCGCCTCACTCACGGTGCCGATCTACGAGACCAGTACCTTTGTGTTCGACTCGGCCGCCGACGTCGAGGCCTACGCCGCCGGCACGAAACCGGCATATCTCTACAGCCGCTACGACAACCCGACGGTGGTCGCTGTAGAGACGAAGATTGCGGAGATCGACGGCGCGGAAGCGGCGCTCGTCTTCGGCTCGGGCATGGCGGCCGTCTCGACGGCCATCTTCGGCCTGCTCGAAGCCGGTGACGAAGTCGTGTGCTGCGCGGCCATCTATGGCGGCACGTTCCACGTGCTCACGAGCCTGGCGTCTCGCTTCGGCGTGACGACGCGGTTCGCCTCGCTCGACGAGTTCCGCACGCCGGAGGCCCTCGTAGGCCCGAAGACGAGGATGGTGTGGTTCGAGTCGCCCATCAACCCGACGCTCCGCGTCATCGACGTGCGCGCGGTGGCGACGGCGTGCCGCGCGGCCGGTGTGCTCTCGGTGATGGACAACACCTTCGCCTCGGCCATCAATCAGCCGGTGCTGGCGATGGGCGTGGACCTCTCGGTGCAGAGCGTCACCAAGTACCTGAACGGCCACAGCGACGTGACGGGCGGGGTGCTCTCGGGCCGAGCCGGCCTCATCGGCCGTCTCGCCAAGACGCGGCGCCTGCTCGGCGGCATCCTCGACCCGCAGCCAGCCTACGCGCTCGGCCGCGGCATGAAAACGCTCACCCTGCGCGTGGCCCGCCACAACGAGACGGCGCTCGCGATCAGTCTGGCGCTCGAGGGACACGCCGCGCTCGCGGCCGTGCACTACCCGGGCCTGCCCTCACATCCCGATCATGGGATTGCGAAGGGGCAGATGCACGGTTTCGGCGGCATGGTCTGCATCGACCTCAAGGGGGGGCAGGCGGCGGCGTTCCGCGCCTTCGACCGGCTGCAGGTCTTCCAGCGCGCCGCCAGCCTCGGCGGCGTCGAGAGTCTGTGCAGCCTGCCGATTCTGACGTCGCAGTTCGGGCTGAGCGACGAGGCGCTGGCGAAGGCAGGCGTGACGCGGGGCATGATGCGCCTCTCGGTGGGTCTCGAAGATGCCGCCGACCTCATCGCCGACCTCATACAGGCGATCGAGAGCTAGCGCCGCGCTCCGGACCCGTGGCCCGGGCCCGTCACTTCTTCCCGTTGAGCTCGTGCAGGAAGTCGAGCACGAGGTCGAGCATCCGCTGATTGACGCGGCTGCCTTCGTGCACACCGAACTTCGTCTGGAACGCGTCGAGCGGCACGACGGCCTTCGCCATCGTGCGGTGCCCGCCGGCGCTGCCGATGTCGTTGAACCAGCGGCGCACGAAGTCGCCGGCGTTGCGCGAGTAGCCGAGGTTTCGCACCGAGACGACCATCTGGTCGTTGACGACGCCCGACACCACCGTCCACTGCACGTCTTCGAGCTGCAGGTAGAAGTCGGCCACGTACGGGATGAAGTCGTCGCGCGGCGGCTCGCCGAGGAACGCGCAGAAGACGTGCTCGACCATGCGGCCCTGCTGCCACGCCTTGATCACGTAGTCGAGGCGCTCGCGGGTGATCTCCGCGCCTTCCATCTTGCGGATGAGGCTGGCGTCGGCCAGCGGATACAGGAACGAGAAGGCGTCGAGGTCGGCGCGGTTGGCCTGCCGATTGAAGAACAGCGTGTCGGACTTGATGGCGTAGAGCATCGCCGTCGCCGTGCGCTCGGAGATGTCGAGATCGACCGCCTGCAGGTGTTCGGTGAGAATCGTCGAGGTCGAGCCGTAGTCGGACCGGATGTCCTTGAACATCGCCGTCCAGCCGCTGGTCTCGGGATGGTGATCGACGACCAGGTCGACGTGGCGCAGGGCATCGCCGAAGTAGTGCGGCTGCACGTCCACGAGCGCGATCTTCTCGAACGATGCGAACTGATCGGCCGTGACGGTGTCGACGCCGATTTCGAGCAGCTTCAGCATCCGCAGGTTCTCGGGACGCGAGACCGGCTGCATGGTGCCGATGATGGCGGTCTGTTTCGTGCGGCGGAGCAGCGTGCGCAGCGCGAGGCCGCTCGCGATCGCGTCGGGATCGGGGTCGTGGTGCGTGAGGATGAGCACCCGGTCGGCGTCGCTGAAGTAGCGCTGGTACTGCTGCACTTTCTGGCGGGTCAGCGACCGGTTGAGCTCGGTCGAGAGTCGCGCTTCGACGAGCTCGGCCAGCGTGATGTTCGTGAGCTCGGGGAAGTCGGCGCGCAGGGCGGCCGCGCGTTTGTCGTCCTCGGGCCCGAGCGTGCCGAGCAGGTAAACGAGGACACCGCCGGCGTCGCGCACGGCATCGAGCACCTTCGGCAGGCTGCGCTGGCGGGCGTCCTCGATGATGACCGAGGTCGTGGGCAGCAGATCGGCCCTGACGAACGTGTCAACGCGCCGCGGGTCGGCGGCAACCACGCTGGCGCCGGCGTCGTGGAGGCGGCGGGCGAGTGCCTTGCTCTCCACGATGAACTCGATCTCGACGCGCGGACTGAGCACGGCGTGCAGCAGGCGACCCACGAGCTCGGTCTGGCAGACAGCCAGGCACCTCATCGATGGCATTCCGTTCGTGTCGGCGGCGGCAGCATCTGCGACAACCTCCAATTATAGCCTCCGGGCGGCGGGCGGTCCGCCGTCGTGGGGCCGGGGTTGCACGTGACTGCCTGTGGTACGCTCACCGTGTGTCCGCGCCCGCCGGCGCCCGAACCGTGGGCGGCGGCCACCGAGCCCGTCCCCATGCCCGCCACTCTCGACCGCTTCAGCCTCGTCTCGGACTTCGATCTGGCCGGCGACCAGGTGCGGGCCGTGCCCGAGCTCGTCGCCGGGCTCGAGCGTGGCGACCCGCGCCAGACGCTGCTCGGGGTGACCGGCTCGGGGAAGACGTTCACGATGGCCGAGGTGATCGCGCGGGTGAACCGGCCGGCGCTCGTGATGGCGCACAACAAGACGCTGGCCGCACAGCTCTATCAGGAATTCCGCCGCTTCTTCCCGCACAACGCCGTCGAGTACTTCGTCAGCTACTACGACTACTACCAGCCCGAGGCGTACGTGCCGGCGAGCGACACGTACATCGAGAAGGAAGCCACCATCAACGACGAGATCGACCGCATGCGCCTGTCGGCCACGCGTTCACTCTTCGAGCGCCGCGACGTCGTGATCGTGGCGAGCGTGAGCTGCATCTACGGCCTGGGGTCGCCGGAGGCGTACTACGGCCTCGTGCTGCCGCTCGAACGCGGCCAGCGCATGAGCCGTGACCACTTGCTGCGCAAACTGGTCGAGATTCTCTACGAACGCAACGACCTCGAGTTCGGTCGCGGCACGTTCCGCGTGCGCGGCGACATCGTCGAGGTGCATCCGTCGTACGACGAACTGGCGCTGCGCATCGGCCTCTTCGGCGACGAGATCGACGAGCTGATGACTTTCGATCCGCTGACCGGCAGGACCGTCCGCCGGCACGACCGCCTGTCGATCTTCCCGAAGACCCACTTCGTGACCTCGCGGGACCGCCTGAAAGAGGCGGCCGACGCGATCAAGGCCGAACTCGAGGAGCGCCGCACCTTCCTCGAACGGGAAGGCCGCCTGCTCGAGGCGCAGCGGATCCATCAGCGCACGATGTTCGATCTCGAGATGATCAAGGAGATCGGCTACTGCCACGGCATCGAGAACTACTCGCGGCATCTGACGGGCCGCGTGCAGGGGCAGCCGCCGCCGACGCTCTTCGACTATCTGCCGTCCGACGCCCTGCTCATCGTGGACGAGAGCCACCAGACCGTGCCGCAGGTGCGCGGCATGTTCCACGGCGACCGGGCGCGCAAGGAGGTGCTCGTCGAGTACGGGTTCCGCCTGCCGTCGGCTCTCGACAACCGCCCACTCAGCTTCGAGGAGTGGGAGGCCCGCATGCCGCAGACGGTGTTCGTCTCGGCCACGCCCGGGCCGTACGAACTGAAGGCCTCGGGCGGCGTGGTGGTGGAGCAGGTCATCCGGCCCACCGGCCTCATGGATCCGCCCATCGACGTGCGCCCGGTGAAGGGGCAGGTGGACGACCTGCTCGCCGAGATCCGCCAGCGCGTCGCGAAGAAGGAGCGCGTGCTCGTCACGACGCTCACGAAGCGGATGGCCGAGGACCTGACGCAGTATTACCACGAGCTCGGCGTGCGCGTGCGCTACCTGCATTCGGACATCGACACGCTCGAGCGTGTCGAGATCCTGCGCGATCTGAGACGTGGCGGCTTCGATGTGCTGGTCGGCATCAACCTGCTGCGCGAAGGCCTCGACCTGCCGGAAGTCTCACTGGTCGCCGTGCTCGACGCCGACAAGGAAGGGTTCCTGCGCTCGGGCGGTTCGCTCATCCAGACGGCCGGCCGCGCTGCGCGCAACGTGTTCGGGCGGGTCATCATGTACGCCGACACGGTGACCGACTCGATGCGCATGGCCATCAACGAAACCGAGCGCCGCCGCACGCTGCAGGCGGCCTACAACGAGGCGCACGGCATCACCCCGACCACCATCGTGAAGGACATCGACGGCGTGCTGTCGAGCGTCTACGAACGCGACTACGGCGGCGCCCCGGCCCTCGACGCCGGCGACTCGCCCGAGGAATCAGCGGCCCGCCTGACCGATCTCGAGCGGCAGATGAAACAGGCGGCCGCCGACCTCGATTTCGAGGCCGCCGCCGCCTTCCGTGACCGCATCGCGGCGCTCAAGACCCGCGCGATGGGCCTCTCCGGCCGGCCGCCGGATCCCGCGTGATGGCCGCCTTCACCGAGTGGCTGAAGCGCGCGCTGCTCGAGATTCAGGAGTACACCACGCTGGCCATGGCCACGGCGCGCTGCGCGGTGACGCGGCCGTTCTACTGGCACGACTTCGTCGAGCAGCTCGATGCCATCGGCATCGGCTCGATGACCGTGGTGATCCTGACGGGCCTGTTCACGGGCGCGGTGCTGGCCCTGCAGACCGGGTTCACGCTCGACCAGTTCGGGGCGCGGCCGTTCGTCGGGCGGCTCGTGAGCGCGTCGATGATCAAGGAACTGGGCCCCGTGCTGACCGCCCTGATGCTGGCCGGCCGGGTCAGCTCGGGCATCGCCGCCGAGCTCGGCTCGATGGTCGTGACCGAGCAGGTGAGCGCGCTGCGCGCCCTCGGCACCGACCCGGTGCGTAAGCTGGTCGTGCCGCGCGTGCTGGCCGGCATCCTGATGACGCCGATTCTCACCGTGGTCGCCAACACCGTCGGCCTGCTCGGCGGCTGGGTGGTGTCGGTGCAGAATCTCAACGTGGCCTCCGGCCTGTACTGGTCGTCGGTGGTGGATGGCTTGTTCCTCGAGGACGTCTGGATGGGCCTGCTGAAGCCGTTCTTCCTGGGCTTCATCATCGTGACCGTCGGGTGCCATGTGGGCCTGCGCACACGGGGCGGCACGCAGGGCGTCGGCCGGGCCACGACCAACGCGGTCGTCGCGGCGTCGGTCGGCGTGATCGCCATGGATTTCTTCTCCACGCAACTGCTGCTGGAGCTGCTCTTCTGATGGCGCCCTTCCCGGAAGCGCTGCGCGGGCCGGCCAGGGGCCGACCCGGCGATGAGCCGGTCGTCGTCTTCGAGGGCGTGCGCCTGGCCTTCGACGACAATGTCGTGCTCGACGAGATCAGCTTCAAGCTCTATCCGGGGTACACCAAGATCTTCATCGGTGCGAGCGGATCCGGGAAGTCCACCGTGTTGAAGCTCATCCTCGGGCTGCTGGCACCGGATGCGGGGAAGATCTGGGTGCATGGACGGCAGATCGACCGCATGACGGAGAACGAGCTCTTCGCGGTGCGCGACCATACGGGCATGGTCTTCCAGGAAGGCGCGCTCTTCGATTCGCTGACCGTGGGGGAAAACGTCGGATTCAAGCTCTACGAAGAAACCGACATGCCGCTCGCCGACGTGCGGACGCGCGTCGAAGAGGTGCTCGGCTTCGTGGAGCTCGGGCCCTACATCGACCGCCGGCCCTCGGAGCTCTCGGGCGGCCAGCGCCGCCGTGTCGCCATCGCCCGGGCCATGGCTTTCAAGCCGAAGCTGCTGCTCTACGACGAGCCGACCACGGGCCTGGACCCCATCACGGCCCTGACCGTGGACGCCGAAATCATCAAGCTGCGTGACATCGAGGGTGTCACCTCGATCATCGTCACGCACCAGCTCCGCGATGCGTTCTACATCGCGACCCACGGCGCCGGCCGGGCACCGGAAGGTCATGCCATCGTCAGCGCCACGCCGGAGAAGGTCGAGGAAGCCGACTTCGTCATGCTGCGCGACGGCAAGATCGTGTTCGAGGGCTCGGCCGATGAGCTGCGTGCCTCGACCGATCCCTATATTCGCGCGTTCCTGTCATAGGAGAATCAGCACATGCCGCGTACGCGATCCCTGGCGTGGTCGGAGCTGAAAATCGGCATCGTCGCCGTCTTCGCTCTGGTCATGGCTGCCGTCATGGTGTTCGCCGTTGGCGGCGCCGGCGGGTTCTTCTGGCAACGCTATCCGCTCAAGGTGCGCTTCCAGAACATCGCGACCGTGAAGAGCGGCACACCCGTGCGCGTCGCGGGCATCGAGACGGGCTCCGTGACCGAGGTGCGCTTCGCGGGCAACGCGGCGGAGGCGTGGATCGAGGTGTCCGACGAAGTGCGGCCGCTCGTGACCGACCGGTCGCTTGCGGTCATCGGTGCGGTGTCGCTGCTCGGCGAGGGGGCCATCGACATCACCCCTGCCGCCGACGGCACGTCGATTCCCGACTGGGGCTACGTGCCCTCGGGCGTGGACCCGGCCTCGATTGCGGCGCTCTCGGCCGTGGCCGGCCAGGGGCTCGACGAAACGGCCCGGCTGCTGACTGACATCAGGGCCGGAAAGGGCACGATCGGCCGGCTGTTCACCGATGAGTCGGCCTACCGGGAGCTCGAGGCGCTCATGGCCTCGGCCACGCGGGTCACCGACGCCATGAGCCGCGGGCGTGGCAGCCTGGGCCGTCTCATGAACGACCCGACCATCTACAACGAGCTCGCCGCCGCCACCGGGGCGCTCAACGCCATCACGGCGAAGGTGGCGCGCGGCGAAGGCAGCCTCGGCGCGCTGCTGAACGACCCGGCGCTCGCCGCCTCGGCGACCCAGGCCGCGGCCAACCTCGAGAAGGTCACCGGGGGACTCGCCCGTGGCGACGGCACGGCCGGCAAGCTCCTGACCGACGATCAGCTCTACAGCCGCCTCACCGCCACCGCCGCGCGGCTCGACGACATCTCGACGAAGCTCGCCGCCGGCGAGGGCACGGCCGGGATGCTTCTGCAGGATCGCCGGCTTTATGACAATATGAGTGCCGCGGTGACCGAGTTACGAGGCCTCGTCTCGGACATCCGCAAGGACCCCAAGAAATACCTGAACGTGAAGGTCAGTCTCTTCTGACCACGCGGGGCCCCAGGAGGAGAGTCATGTCGAGAGACACCAACAGCGGCGGATCGGTGATGCTGGCCTTCGTGCTCGGCGCGGTGGCTGGCGCGGCCGTGGCGCTGCTCTTCGCGCCCGCCTCGGGCGACGAAACGCGGGAGTATCTGGGCCGGCGCGCCCGCGAGGGCCGCGACAAGGCCCGCGACGCCGCCCGTGAAGCGGCCGAACAGGGCCGCGAGTTCTACAACCGCAACCGCGACAGCGTGACGAGCGCCATCGAACGGGGCCGCGAGGCCTTCCAGCAGGCGCGCGAAGAAGGACGTAACGCGTGACCGACGTCTGGCTGGCCATCATCGCTCTGGCGGTCGCCGTGATGGCGGCCATCCAGGTGGGCGCGATCGTGCTCGGCCTGCGCCTGGCCCGCCGGGTGGACCAGCTCACGACGCAGATCGAGCACGACGTCAAGCCGCTCATCCAGAACCTCACGGAGATGACGGCGGAAGCCAAACGGGCGACGGCGCTCGCGACCGCGCAGGTCGAACGCGCCGATCGCCTGTTCGGCGATCTCGCGCTCTCGGCCGAGCGCACGATGGCGATTGCCTCGCAGCTCGTCGGCGGCCCCGCCAAGAACGGCTTCGCGCTGTTCTCGGCGGCACGGGCCGCCTTCTCGGCGTTCCGCGACCTGCGGGACGCCTCGCGACGCCGCACGGCCTACAAGTCGGCCGCGCCGGACGACGAAGAATCCCTCTTCATCGGATAACGACACGCGCCGAGGGCGGCGCCAGGAGGCAGTGGGCATGCGTCGATTGGTCCAGTTCAGCAGCTCGCTCGTAGTCGCCCTCGCGGCCCTGACGGCCGCCGTGCAGCCGGCGGCCGCCCAGGAGCCGAAATCGGCCGCCGCCGCCAAAGAGCTGGTGCAGGTGCTCACCGGCAAGAAGATGGACGCGGTGGCCGTGCGCGCGCCCGACTCGCCCGACACCTTCCTGGCCGCGCTCGTCTTCCCGGGGCAGATCATCGTGGTGTCGGCGAAGTATGCGGCGCCGCCGCTCCTCAACGAGAAGCTGGCGCGCAACGAGTACCGCGACGTGTACATCGAGCTGAACAGCGCCTCGGTGCTCGAGTCGCGCTTCTTCATCACCGACATCGGCGCCGACGGCCTGAAGCCGAAGCGCGCGAAGAAGGACGAGCCGTTCGACGTGCGCGACGCCGCCGGCAAACCCTTCAACTTCGACGGCAACTGGCGCGAAGACAAGATGTCGGAAGCCGACTACATGAAGATCCACGCCGAGACGGACGAGCGCTACACGCAGATCCTTACGGCGCTCCTCGGCGAAGCCAAGAAGTAGCCGCGGTGGCGGTGCGCGTCGTCGATCGGACGCCCGGCGCGCTCGTCGTCGTGAAACCGGCCGGCCTCGCGAGTGAACTCACCCGCGACCCGGCCGGGGATTCGCTCGTGCAGCGTCTTCGCGCCGACGGCTTACCGGACGTGCGGCTCGTGCACCGGCTCGACGCGCCGGCCTGCGGCCTGGTGCTCGTGGCTCTCACGCCGGCCGCCGCCGCCCACTATGCCCGCGAGATCGAAGCCCGGCGCTGGCAGAAGTGGTACGTGGCGCGCCTGGCGCAGCCGGTGGCTGTCACGCGCCGGCTCGTGGGGCCGCACAAGGCCTATCTGCGCACCGAGGGCCGCGTGGCCACGGTGGTGCGTTCGGGCGGCAAGCCCTCGTTCCTCGATGTGGTGATGGCCGCGCCCGCGCCCGAGGACGCGGGCTGGTCGCACGTGCTCATCCGGCTCCACACCGGGCGCTTCCACCAGATCCGCGCCATGATGGCCCACGCCGGGGCGCCGCTCGCGGGTGACGCCACCTACGGCGGGCCGGGCGTGTGGCCGCTGTATCTCGAGCACGTCGTGCTCGGCAGCGTGGTGGACACGACGGGCACGTGGACGGTGTGGCAGGCGCCGCCACACGCGGACCGCGACGCCTGGGCACCGGAGCTCACTGACGCCGTCGAGGCGACAGCCGCTACGGCGCGAAGAGCACCGCCGCCACCCGATTCCGCTCCCTGACGTCCACCGGCCAGGGCGGCAGTTCGAGCCAGCGCGGCGGCCGGGGCGACGAAGCGTCGATGAGGTCCGCGAGCGCACCGGCACTGGCCAGTTCCCGGGTGTTCGACGCCGCGAAGATGGCGCCGCCCGGCGCCAGCACGCGCACGGCCGCGCCGACGAGGGCGGGGTAGTCGTCCGCGGCGCGCCAGGCGGCGACGCCCCGGCGTTTGTTGGCCGCGGCGAAAGTGGGCGGATCGAGAATCACGAGGCCGTACCGTTCGTCCTCGCGACGCGCGGCCTGCGCCAGGTACTCCATGGCATCGCGGCGCAGGAAGCGCATTGTGGCGCCGTCGAGTCCGTTCAGCGCCAGATTGCGGCGTCCCCAGTCCAGATACCGTCCCGAGACGTCCACGTTCGTCACGTGGGCGCCGGCGCGGGCCAGCGGCATCGAGAACGCGCAGGTGTAGGCGAAGAGATTCAGTACCCGGCTGGGACAGCGCGCCGCCAGCGCGCGCCGGTGCTCGCGATGGTCGAGGAAGAGGCCGGTCGACAGACCATCCCACACCCGCACCTCGAAGCGTGTGCCGTACTCCTCGACGACGAGCACATCAGGCTGCGGCGTCCCCGCGCGCGGCACGGGAGAGGTCGCCTCGTCGCCGAGCGCGCCGCCGAGGCGGCTCCGGTCGCGCACGAACGGCTTCACGTACACACTCTCGACGCCGAGCGGGGCGAGCCGTTCGAGCGCCGCCGCGGCCACGGCGGTCACGGCTTCGTCGGGCAGCCCGGCATCGTCGTAGACGTTCATCACCGCCGCCGGCCCGTAGCGATCGATCGAGAGCCCCGGCACGCCGTCGCCCTTGCCGTCGAGCACGCGCCAGGCGGTTACGTCCGGTTGCGCGATGAGCGCGGCGCGGCTACGAAGCGCGCCGTCGAGCGCGCGTGCGAACGGCGCAGTGTCCACGGTTCCGAGAGCACGGCTGGGTGGCGGCACGGGTGCCAGCATCGTACCAAACGTGCGGCCTGGCCGCGGCCGGCGCGTGTTATAACCCCGGCATGCAGCACGGGATCTCGCGACGCACCTGGGTGCAGATGATGGCCGGCGTGGCGCTGGCCGGCACGCGCGTGGGCGCGTTTCAGGGCGCCAGGCGCGACCGCGTCGTCATCGCCGGTGGCGGCATCATCGGCGCGAACATCGCCTACCGGCTGGCGCGCCGCGGGGCGGCCGTGACGCTGCTCGAACGATCGGCGCCAGGCACGGGCACCACGGCCAATTCGTTTGCGTGGATCAACGCGAAGAAGCAGCCGCGTGCGTACCACACGCTCAGCCAGTTCGGCATCGAGGCCTGGCGCGTGCTCGATCAGGAGACGAAGGGGGAGCTGCCGATCGTGTGGGGCGGCAGCCTCGAGTGGATCACGGATGCCACGCTGGCCTCGCGGATCGTCGAGGTGAACCGGCAGTACGCGAGCTGGGGTTATCCGCTGCGGCCGCTCGACGCCGCGCAGATGGCGGCCCTCGAACCCGCCGCGCGTTTCGACGGGCTGCGCTACGGCGTGCATGCGGAGCTCGAGGCCAGCGTGGACCCGCAGGGCGCCACCGAGGTAATCGTCGCGCATGCGAAGGCGGCCGGCGCGCGCGTGGTGCATCCGGCGACCGTGACGGGGCTCGATCTCACGGGCGGACGCCTGCGCGGCGTGCGCACGACCACCGGCGACATCGCCGCCGATGTCCTCGTCATCGCCTGCGGCAACGACACGCCGGCGCTCGCGAAGCTGGCCGGCATCGACGTGCCGCTCACGAGGTCCGCCGGTATCCTGGTGCACACAACACCGCAGCCCTCCACACTGAGCCGCCTGCTGCTGTCGCCGCTCGGGCAGATCAAGCAGAAGCGCAACGGGCGCTTCGTGACGGGCGCGGACTTCGGGAACACGGCGAACGACGACACGTCGATCGCGCGCGGCGAGCAGTTCCTCCAGCGGATGGCCGCGGTGCTGCCGGCGATGGGGAAGATGCCGGTGGAGAAGCTCACGCTGGGTCTGCGCGTGCTGCCGAAGGACGGCTTCCCGATCGTGGGCTTCGCGGACGGGCACCCGGACATCTACGTGACGGCGATGCACAGCGGGATGACGCTGGGCCCGCTCGTGGGCCGGCTGGCCGCCACCGAGATCCTGGACGGCGTGGAGGTGGACTTGCTGGCGCCGTATCGTCTGAGCCGGTTCGCTGCCGGCACGGCGCGCTGAGAAGCACGCCCGAGAGTGCACGCGTCCCACTGTCTGGAGCCAGGCGGAATGGCACTATCCGCGCGTCGGCTCCGCTTCGCGCGTCGGTCACTCGCACCTCTCGGCGACTTGAGCCTGTACAAACCCTTAGGGGGCCCCCAGCCCCTGCCCAGGTGATGCCCGCACTTCCGGTGCGAGTGTCGGATCCGTTCGCGCCGCGCTCAGAGTCGCCGCCGAGCGGATAGTGCCATCCCGCCTGCCGAGCGCCCGGTGACCTCGTCAGATCGCGTGCGCGCCTGTGCAGGGCAGTGCTCTTCGACCAGGAAAGGCAAGTCGCCCCGGCGCTAGCATGGTTCATGCGCTCGACTCCGTTGGCGCTTTTCATGCTGCTCCTCGCCGTGACGGCACAGCCGGCGCGAGCGCAGGATGTCTACGCGCATCAGGCGTTCTGGAAGGGCGTGCCCGAGACTGGCGTCATTCGCGCGTGCACGCCTGGCAGCACCGCCCACTGGAAGGCGCGCGACGCGCTCCGGCGCTTCGAGCGCCACGTGGAGTCACTCGACGCCGCGGCGGCCATCGACGGCCCGCGACGGCAATTGCACGACCTGCTGCACCTGCCGTGCTTCGGGCTGGCGTTCGAGAGCCTGCGCGTCCCCGTCGTGGACTCCGTGCCGTCCCTGAAGCTGTGGCTGGAACGCGGTGGCGACATGTGGCTCGAGAGCCTGCTCGAACTGCCGCGATTCGGAGACGCCGCGCACGTCATCGTGCCTCCGGACGCTCCGCGCACGCTGCGGCCGGGCGGCACGAACCACGACGCCGCGCTCGATGCCTATCTGTGCGCGCCAGGTGATGCGTCCTGCGGCCACGCGACACGAGGCTGGGTGCGGCGTGCAGACGTCGCACTCGAGCGTCATCGCCTGGCCGCGGCACGGGACATCAGCCGTGACGATGTCTCACGCCCCGCCCGCTCCGCCGAAGCGCTCTCCGCCGATTGTGTGCGCGCCGCGACGACCGAGCCCGACGCGGTGCGCTACGAAGCCTGGCGCGCGTGCGTTGAGAACTACCGCGACCTGCGACCGCTCGTGCCAGTCGCCGCATTCCGCGCGCCGGTCACTGGATGGCTCGTGGTGACTGGTCGCCGCGGGCACTACGACTTCTGCGATACCGTGCGCGCCTTCAACCTCGAGGACGGCACGACGCTCATCGATGACAGCTGCTCGTCTTTGGTGCTCCAGCGAGGCGGAGATGTGAATCGCGATGCCACGAACCAGCGCCGCGTGGCGACGACTCGGATGGGGCGGGTGCCGGTGGACGCGTTGCGAGAAGCCGCGTGGATGCTGCTGTTCCGGCACCAGTTCGTCGAGGGCCAGCACGACGCCGATGCCGTCCCCCTGCCCGAGGGATTCGAGCGCCGATGGAACCGGGCGCATCCGCCCTGGAACTTCACGCTGTCGGGCGGCGGTCGTTCGTTCTCCACGGCCCAGTCGATGCTGATGTGGACCGTGACCGCACCGGGCGCACCGCCGATCGCGGGCAACGTGACGTGGCCGTCGTCGTTCGACGGGGCCGACAATCACGCCGTCGAGTTGCTGCAGGTCGCCGAGGCCGGCTTCGTCGAGTCGTGTGTTACCGACCGGGTGCCGGCGTTCCGCAAGACAGACGCGGTACTCGTCGAGTCGTACGTGGTCCTCGAGGAGGTCGAGACAGACCTCGAAGACGCCAAGGCGCGCTGGAGCAGCGTGCCGACGTGCCGGTAGGTTGTGGGGAAGAGGTGGTGCGCGCTCCAGGATTCGAACCTGGGACCCCCGCCGTGTGAAGGCGGTGCTCTACCGCTGAGCCAAGCGCGCGTCGATGCGAGACATGCAGTTTACCCGGAAGCCCGGCCTTTGGGCAACCGGGGCGCTCAAACCGTGCCGAACAGGCGGTCGCCGAAGTCGCCGAGGCCCGGCACGATGAACTTGTGCGCGTTGAGCTCCCGGTCCACGACCGGTGTGTAGATGGGCACGTCGGGGTAGCGGCGTTCGATGGCAGCGATGCCTTCGGGCGAGGCCACGACGCACACGAAGCGAACGTCGCGGGCACCGGCGGCGCGGAGCAGGTCGATGGCGGCCACGGCGCTGCCGCCGGTGGCCAGCATCGGGTCGGTCACGAGCACGACGTCGTCTTCGAGGTCCGGCGGCAGCTTGACGTAGTAGCGGGATGCCCGGGCCGTCGTCTCATCCCGCTGCAGGCCGATGTGGCCGACGCGCGCGGTAGGCAACAGGTCGAGCACGCCGTCGATCATGCCGAGGCCGGCGCGCAGCACCGGCACGAGCGTCACGCGGGCGCCCACGCGGCGGGCGAACGCGGCGCCGAGCGGCGTCTGCACCGTGCCCTCGATTGTCGGCACCTCCTTCAGCACCTCGGCGGCGATGAGCAGCGACATCCGGCGGGCGACGCGGCGGAAGATGTCGGGCGGGGTCGAGGCGTCGCGCAGCGTCGCCAGCGCGTCGTGCACGAAGGGATGCGTGATGAGATGGACCACGGGTGCGCCAGTTATATCACGCGCCCGCCGGCCGGCCGGGGCGCGCGAATCGCCTACAATTCCGGGGATGCGTCCCCGCTGGATTCTGTCACTCGCGGCGCTCGTCACTGCCGCCGGCGTCATTGCCGGCGCCCAGGCGCCGAAGGTCGTGTCGCTCATCGTCTCGGGCGGCACCGTGGTCACCGTGGACGGCGCGCGCACGGTCATTCCGCGTGGCGCCGTGGCCATCGACGGCACGCGGATCGCCGGCGTGGGCACGGCGGCCGACATCGCCCGCCGGTTCGCTGGCCGCGCCACCATCGACGCCACCGGGCAGGTGGTGATGCCCGGCCTCATCAACACCCACACACACGCGCCGATGGTGCTCTATCGCGGCCTGGCCGACGACCTCGCACTCATGGAGTGGCTGCAGAAGTACATCTTCCCGGCCGAGGCGAAGACGGTGTCGCCGGCCTTCGTCCGAACCGGCACGCGGCTCGCGGCCCTCGAGATGATTCAGTCGGGCACGACGACCTACGCCGACATGTATTACTTCGAGGAAGAGATCGCCGCCGTCACGAAGGCGGCAGGACTTCGCGGCGTGCTCGGGCAGACGGTGATCCAGTTCCCGGTGGCCGACGCGAAGACGCCGGCCGAGGCCCTGGCCCGGGCCGAGGCGTTCATCCTGAAGTACAAGGCCGACGACCTCATCGTGCCCGCCGTGGCGCCGCACGCGCTCTACACGAACGACCAGGCCACGCTCGTGGCCACGCGCGACCTGGCGGCGAAGCACGGTGTGCCGCTTCTCATCCATCTGGCCGAGACCGAGGACGAGGTGAAGGCGGCGCGCGAGAAGGGCGGCATGAGCCCCACCGGGTACCTCGAGTCGTTCGGGTTCTGGACGGGGGCGCGCACGCTCGCGGCGCACGGCGTGTGGGTGTCGCCCGAGGACATCGTCACGCTCGTACGGCGCGGCGTCGGCCTGTCGCACAACCCCGAGAGCAACATGAAGCTCGCGAGTGGCACGGCGCCGGTCACCGGGTATCTCGCGGCCGGCGCGGCTCTGGGTCTCGGCACCGACGGCGCAGCCAGCAACAACGACCTCGACATGTTCGAGGCGATGCGCCAGGCGTCGTTCCTTGCGAAGCACGCCTCGCGCGATCCGCGAGCCGTGCCGGCCGCGACCGCGCTCGAGATGGCCACGATCGGCGGCGCGCGCGCTCTCGGCATGGAGAAGGAGATCGGCTCCCTCGAAACCGGGAAGCGGGCGGACCTCCTCGTGGTGCGCATGAACCGCACCCGCCAGACGCCGCTCTATGACCCGGTGTCGCACCTCGTCTACACGACGCGCGGCGACGACGTCGATACGACCATCGTGAACGGGAAGATCCTGATGCGCGGGCGCGTCGTGCGCACGCTCGATCAGGCGGCTGTGCTGGCGGAGGCCAGGAAGGCCGCGGCCGCCGTGCGCGCCGCCGTCACACCGTGAGCGTGCCGATGAAGGGCAGGTGGCGGTAGTGTTCGTCGTAGTCGAGGCCGTAGCCGACGACGAACCTGTCCTCGATCTCGAAGCCGATGTAGTCCACCGGCACCTCGATCTTACGCCGCGACGGCTTCGAGAGAAGACACGCGCACCGCAGCGATTTCGGCCCGCGCGCCCGCAGCAGGTCCTGCAGATAGTGCAGGGTGAGGCCGGTGTCGACGATGTCCTCCACCACGATGACGTGGCGGTCCTGCAGCCCGCGGTCCACGTCCTTGAGCATTCGCACTTCGCCGGTGGTCTTCGTGCCCGAGTAGCTGGACACGGCGATGAAGTCCATGGTGACCGTGCCCGACATGGCGCGCAGCAGGTCGGCCATGAAGAACACCGAGCCCTTGAGCACGCCGATGAAGTGCAGGTCGGCGGCGGGATTGTCGCGGCGGATCTCGGCGGCAAGCGTCTGGATGCGGGCCTGGATGTCGTGGGCGGGAATCAGCGGGGTGACCGTAGCGGACATGCGCGGCCGAGGGTACCATACGGGGCAGGGACAGGCAGCGGGGAAGTGGAATGACACGCTACGACATGCTCACCGAGACCATCGCGCGCACGCTCGAACGCGGCACGACGGTCGTGCTCGCGAAAGGCGGGCACGTCACGCCGCTCGCTCTCGACACGCTGCGCGAGCGTGGCGTGACGCTCGTGCGTGACGGCGCCGTGGGCGACGTCGAGGGGCTGGCGCCGGTGGCCGCGCCCCGCCGGTTCGCCGTCGGCAGCGACCACACCGGCCTGGCCCTGCGGAAGGCGATTCGCGACCACCTACGGCAGCGTGGCCTGGCCGTGCAGGAGGTGGGCCTCGACACGCCCGACCCGGTGGACTATCCCGACATCGCCGGGCAGGTGGCGCGGCTCGTGGCGCGCCGCGAAGCCGACGCCGGCATCGTCATCGACGGCGCGGGCCTCGGCTCGGCGATTGCGGCCAACAAGATCGACGGTATCCGCTGCGCGATGTGCACCGACAGGACGCTGGCGCGCTATGCCCGCGAGCACAACGGCGCCAACGTGCTCGCGCTCGGCGCGACGCTCGTCTCGACGGAGGCCGCGCTCGCCATCGTGGAGACGTGGATCTCGACGCCCATGACCGAAGCCCGCTACATTCGCCGCCTCGGCAAGATTCAGGGGCTGGAGCGCACCCGGTGAGCATGTCTCCCGACCAGACCGTCGGCGTCGATCTGGGACGTCTCGTCGCCATCATCGCCGAAGAACTGGCGGCCTATCGCAGCCAGCCGCTGGCGCGCTGCGCCTGTCACGGCTGGCAGGTGGACTGCTGTCCCACGCGCGTCCAGGGCGTGGTCGATGCCGGCGCGGCCCGGCTCGGCATGCACGGTGCGAAGGGCGGTGGCGGGCTCATCGCCGGCCTCATCGACCACACGCTGCTCAAGGCCGACGCCACGGCCACCGAGGTGGAAGCGCTCTGCCGCGAAGCGGCCGAACACAAGTTCGCCACCGTCTGCGTGAACCCTGCGTGGGTGGCCCTGGCGGCCCGCCAGTTGCGGGGCAGCGGCGTGGGCGTGTGCTCGGTCGTCGGGTTCCCGCTCGGCGCTACCACGCCCGACGTGAAGGCGTACGAGACGCGCCGCGCCATCGTCGACGGCGCGACCGAAATCGACATGGTCATCAACGTGGGCGCGCTGAAGTCGGGCGACCTGCGCCTCGTCGAGCAGGACATCGAAGGCGTGGCGGCGGCGTGCCGGGCCTGCGGCGCGACGAGCAAGGTCATCATCGAAGCCGCGCTCCTGACGGACGACGAGAAGGTCACGGCGTGCACACTCGCCAAGGCCGCCGGCGCCGACTTCGTAAAGACCTCGACCGGCTTTGGCCCGGGCGGCGCCACGGTGGCCGACGTGGCGTTGATGCGGCGTGTGGTCGGGGCGGACATGGGCGTCAAGGCGGCGGGCGGCGTCCGCGACCTCGAACAGATGCAGGCGATGGTGGCCGCCGGCGCGACCCGCGTGGGCGCGAGCGCCGGCGTGCGTATCGTGCGCGAGTCGCAGGGCGGGGCGCCAGCCGCCCCGAAGGCGGCGGCCCAGGCGTCCCGTCCCGGCAGCTACTGAGTGCGTTGCGCCGTGCAACGGCGCGCCGCTATGATGCCGTGATGCCCCTCGCACGACGTCGTGCGAGCCCCCTCACTCACGCAAAGGATCGCTCAGTGGCTCACGAACTCAGCAAGGACGACATGCGGCGCTTCGCCCGCCTCGGCGCGATGCGCCGTCTCGAGGACATCCGCAAGGAAGAAGCGGCCATCCGCGCCACGTTCCCCGAACTGTTCTCGGGCGCCCGTCCTGCCGCCCGCGGCACCAAGGCCGCCCACGCCGCTGCCGCCCCCGAGAAGGCCACGGCGCCGAAGAAGGCCAAGAAGCGCTCCACCATGTCTCCGGCCATGCGCAAGGCGGTCTCCGAGCGCATGAAGAAGTACTGGGCCGGCCGCCGCAAGGCCAAGAACGGCTGACGCGTGCGTCGCCTCGTCCCCCTTGTCGCGTGGGCGGTGCTGGCCGTGGGGCTGGTGGCCGCCGCCGCGACCGCGCAGCCCCGGGAGGCGCTCGGCGGGGTGGTGGGCGACCTGCGGCTGGCCAGCACGACGCTGCCGACCGGCCTCGGCTGGACGCCCCCGGTGGCCGCCACGGGCGCGCTCGTGCCGGGACGCGGCATCGGCGCCGAAGGCGGCGTGTTCGTCTTTGCCGGCCCGGGCCGGTTCCGTCGGTTGTCGTTCGGCGCCACCGGGTTCGTGGCCGAGGGACGCGCCACGGGCGTGGACGCCCCCACGATGGCCACCCGGATGTTCGCCGCGGCGCCGCACGCCGCGCTCAACTTCGGCCATCGCGACGGGTGGAGCTACCTGTCGATCGGCGCCGGTGCCGCGAAGGTCCGCGCCACCGAGGCCGGTGTGGAGGATCAGCCGGCGTCCTGGGGGCTGGCGTTCCACTACGGCGGCGGCGCCCGCTGGTTCGTGCGCGAACATCTGGCCGTGAGCCTCGACCTGCGCTTCTGGGCGCTCACGCCCCGCCCGGCCACGACGGCCCGGCCGAGCGCGGCCGCCACGACGCGCATCGCGATCGGCGTCGGCGTGTCGTTCCGCTAGGCCGCGGCCGCGCGTCAGCCCGTTACGGCCCGCGCGCCCCGGGTGGTAGAATGGCCCGACTGAGCGGGAGTAACTCAGTTGGTAGAGTGTCAGCTTCCCAAGCTGAATGTCGCGGGTTCGATCCCCGTCTCCCGCTCCATTTCCACCCCGACACGCCGCGCGCGCCTGCTCACGGCGTCGCCTCGACCCCGTACAACACCGCGGCCGCGCCTTTCTCCGCGACTAGCCGATCGTAGTGCGCGACGATCGCGTCGCGCCGTTTCATGAGCGCCTCGACTTCGTAGCCATTGAGGCAGTGGGCCGTCGTCGCACGGACCTGCGCGGCGTCGAGCCGGCGCAGGCGCGCCAGCAGGGAGCGATCGATCTGCGAGAGCCCGTCGGTGGACTTCGGCGCCGGATGAAGGCGGAACGCCCGGGTGAAGTCGATCATCCAGAGCTTCCAGTCGGTGGCGCCGATGAGGATGTTGCCCAGATTGCGGTCGGTGTCGCCGACGACGGCGGCGAAGACGCGCATCTTGAAGTTCTGCTGGCGCCAGATCGCCGTGTTCGGCGGCTCGCGCTTGTCGCGGAGGCGCGTCCGTTCGTCGATGACGTCGTCGACCCACCACGTGAGGGTGCCCTCGCGGCCATTCCACGTGCGATGCACCGTGACCGGCATCATGTCGTCCACGCCAAGCATGACGGCCAGCTGATATGCCGCCAGGTTGAAGTGGTGCGAATCGGCGAAGTTGAACTCGACGCCTCGTGCTCCGAAGTCGGCCTTGTTGACACGCTCGTTCACCGACTGGAACGACGCGTCGTGCGTCACGATACCGTCGGTGAGCGTGAGCCGGTACGGACTGGTGACGCCGGTGGCAAGACCGACGCTGCGAATGACGCGAGCCGAGCGCAGGAACTCGGCCCGCGCCGCCACGTCGAGTGACGGGGCGGATGGCGCCACCGGCTGCGCGGCCACGTGGAGTGGCAGCAGGCAGGCGCTCAGGCAGACGGCGGACAACACACGGGGGACGGGCATGCGGGCCTCCGGCCGGCGTCCGGCCGGCGCCATTCTAGCCGGAGTCGGTCAGCGGGCGTCGAGATTGGCGCGCCGCAGCCGCAAGCTGTTCGCCACGACACTCACCGAACTGAAGGCCATGGCCGCGCTCGCGAGCACCGGGCTCAGCAGCACACCGAACCACGGGTAGAGCAGGCCGGCCGCCACCGGAATGCCGATGACGTTGTAGATGAAGGCCCAGAACAGGTTCTGCCGCATCACCCGCATCGTCCGGCGCGACAGCGCGATCGCCCGCGCCACGCCACGGATGTCGGGTCGCATCAGGACGATGTCGGCGGCCTCGACCGCGACATCCGTGCCCGAGGCGAGGGCGATGCCCACGTCGGCCTTGGCGAGCGCCGGCGCGTCGTTGATGCCGTCACCGACCATCGCCACGACGTGTCCCTCGGCCTGGAGACGGCCGACTTCGTCGGTCTTTCCGGCCGGCAGCACGCCGGCGACTACGCGTGTGATGCCCACACCGCGGGCCGCCCGTTCCGCCGGTCCCTGACGGTCGCCCGTGAGCAGCACGGGCGTGAGCCCCAGCGCGCCGACACGTGCCACCGCGTCGGCCGCATCCGCCCGCAGCGGGTCGTGCAGGCAGATGACACCGGCATAGCGGCCATCGAGCGCCACGTGCACTTCGGTGTCACCGCCATCCACACCATCGGACGGGGGCGGGGACGGCGGCGCCGGCGCCACGTACGACGCGCGGCCCATGCGCACCGCGACCCCATCCACGAGGCCCGACGCGCCGAGCCCAGGCGCGCTGTCGAAGGTCGAGGGGAGGGGAAGCGCGAGCCCGCGGCGCGCGGCCTCGGCCACGATCGCGGCGGACAGCGGGTGTTCGGACTGCGCGCCCACGGCGGCGGCCGCGCGCACGAGGGCGTCCTCGGTCACACCCTCCGCCACGACACGCACGGCAGACACGGTCGGCCGGCCCACCGTGAGCGTGCCCGTCTTGTCGAAGACCACCGCCGTCACGTCCCCGGTGCGCTGCAGGGCTTCGCCGCCCTTGATGAGCACGCCGGACTCGGCGCCGCGTCCGGTCGCCACCATCACCGCCGTGGGCACTGCCAGGCCCATCGCACACGGGCAGGCGATGATGAGGACGGCCACGCCGTTCGCGAACGCGCGCACGGCGCCGGCCTCGCCGCCGAAGATCCACCAGGCCGCCACCGTGACGACGGCCAGACCGGCCACCAAGGGCACGAACACCGCGGCCACGCGGTCCGCCAGGTGCTGGATGGGCGCGCGCGACGCCTGCGCGTCCTGCATCAGCCGCACGATCTGCGCGAGCACGCTCGCCGCGCCCACGGCGGTCGTGCGCACCACGAGCACGCCGCCGCCATTGACCGTGCCGCCGACCACGCCGTCGCCCACGGCCTTCTCGACCGGCACCGGTTCGCCGGTGAGCATCGATTCGTCCACGGCGGATCGGCCGTCCACGACGACACCGTCCACGGCCAGGCGCTCGCCGGGGCGCATTACGACGAGGTCACCCGTCACGATCGCCGCGAGCGGGCGGTCCTCGTCCACCCCGCCCACGCGGACCCGCGCGGTGGAGGGTTGCAGGGCCACGAGGCGGCCGAGGGCGCGCGTGGCCTGGTGTTTCGCCCGCGCCTCGAGCGCCCGGCCCATGAGCACGAGCGCGATGATGAAGAGGACGGCCTCGTAGTAGACGTCAGGCGCCACGCCGGCGCGTGTGAAGAGCCCCGGCGCCACGGTGGCCACGAGCGAGTAGAGGAACGCCGCGCCCGTGCCGAGCGCGACGAGCGAGTTCATGTCCGCGGTGCCGTGGCCGAGGTTCTTCCACGCGCGCACGTAGAACTCGCGGCCGGCCCACGCCATGAGTGCCGCGGTGATCGCGGTGAGACTCCAGAGGATGACCACCGGCGGCAGGGCATACAGCCACGGCATCGCCGCCTGCAGCGACGGGCCGAGCGACCGCATTATCCACTGCATGAACGGATCGGCGCTCACGAGATGGGCGTCGTGTCCGGTGGCGCCGACGGGCGCCATGAGTGGCACGCCGACGACCATGGCGGCGATGGCGGCCGTGAAGGTGATGGCCGCCTTGCGCCAGAGCGCGCCGTCAGCCACGTCGTCGAGCGCGGCCCGCGCCGCCGGCGCCCCGAGTGCATCGCCCTCGGCCGGCGCCTCGGCCTCGTAGCCGATGTCGCGCACGGCCTCGAGCAACCCCTCCAGCGGCACGACCGCCGGGTCGTAGGTGACCGTGGCCGCGTGAAGCATCAGGTTGACCGACGCCTCACGCACGCCGGCCGTGCGGGTGAGGCTTCGTTCCACCGCCGACTGACACGCCGCGCACGTCATCCCCACGACGGGGAAGGTGACGCGGCGCGTGGCAGGTTCGGGCATCGTATGACTTTCGCGATCTGGCGATCGCCGCGCGGGCGTCCTACCCGCGAATGATGTCGAGCACTTCGTCCCTGCGCCTCTCCATGATCTCGGGCGTCGTGCCTTCGAGATTCAGGCGGAGCAGGGGTTCGGTGTTCGAGGCGCGCACGTTGAAGTGCCAGTCGTCGAACTCGACCGAGATGCCGTCGAGGCGATAGACGTGGCCGTGGCCGTACTCCTTCGCCAGGCGCTCGATCTTCTCGGGCACGACGGCCATGCTCGAGACCTTCGTGTTGATCTCGCCGGAGATGAAGTAGCGCTCGCGCAGCGGCGCCAGCAGGTCGCGCAGCGATTTGCCCTTGCGCGACATCAGCTCGAGGATGAGCAGCGCCGGGATGAAGCCGTTGTCGGCGTAGAAGTTGTCCTTGAAGTAGTAGTGGCCGGTCACTTCGCCGCCGAAGATGCCGTCTTCTTCGCGCATGCGGCGCTTGATGAAGGCATGGCCGACGCGGTTCATCAGCGCCCGGCCGTTGTAGCGGGCCACGGTGTCCTTCACGGCGTAGCTGGCGCGCACGTCGTAGATGATGGTCGAGCACGGCTGCTTCATGAGCGCGGCCTCGGCGAGCAGCGCCGTGATGAAGTCACCGGCGATGAACTCGCCGCTGCCGTCGATGAAGAAGCAGCGATCGGCATCGCCGTCCCAGGCGATGCCGATGTCGGCCTTCTGCCGGATGACCTCCGCGGTGATGTCCTCGCGGTTCTCCTCGAGCAGCGGATTCGCTTCGTGGTTCGGGAAGGTGCCGTCCACCTCGAAGCAGAGTCTCGTCGTGCGGCAGGGCAGGCGGTCGAAGAGATGCGGCGCCACCAGGCCGGCGATGCCGCTGCCGGCATCGAGCACGGTGTTGAATGACTGGATCACGGTGGGGTCGATGAAGCCCATCACGTGGTCCACGTAGGGGGCCATGATGGCGAGTGGCGTCACGGTGCCGCGGCGCGCCGACGGCGCCGGCAGCGAGTTCGTGAGCAGCATCTCCTTCATCTCGCGAATGCCCGACTCGCCGCTGAGCGGGAAGGCTTCCGCCTTCACCATCTTGCAGCCGTTGTACTGCTTCGGGTTGTGCGAGGCGGTCACCTGCGCGCCGCCCATGAGGCCGGCGCTCGCCACCGCGTAATACATCATGTCGGTGCCGGCGAGGCCGCCGTCGTGCACGTCCACGCCCTGCAGCGTCACACCGTCGATGAAGGCCTTCGTCAGAGACGGCGACGACACCCGCATGTCGCGCGTGACCGCCACTGCGCCCGGGCCAAGGAAGGCGGCAAAGGCGCGGCCGAGCAGATGGAACGTGTCTTCGTTGACTTCCCCGGGATAGAGCCCGCGGACGTCGTAGGCCTTGAAGATCTCGGTGTTGATCGGAGTCATGACGCCTTACGCCTTCGTGAAATCGGAGAGCGTGGTCTTGTCGCCGAGGATGGCCTGCGGCCCCACCTCGGCGTTCTTGCCGATGTAGCAGCTGCGGCCGACGAGCGCCGCGCCGACCGACGCGTCGCGGCCGATGCGGGCGTTGGGCCACACGATGGCGCCCTCGACTCGCGCGTCCTCTTCGACGAGCACGGAGCGGCCGAGCACGCTGTACGGGCCCACCTTCGCGCCGGCCTTCACGACCACACCGGCGTCGAGGAAACACGGGCCTTCGAGCACGGCGCCGGCTTCGACCTTGGCGTCGGGCGCTACCACCGGCTGGCCCGAGCTGATGTCGGCCGGCCCGAGCGGGCAGCGGCCGTCGAAGATGTCCTTGTGCACGTCGCGGTATTTCTCCGGTGTGCCGATGTCGATCCAGTAGCCGCGTTCGACGTAGGCCACGAACGTCTCGCCGCGTTCGACGAGCGACGGGAAGTAGCCGCGTTCGATCGAATACGGCGTGTCCTTCGGGATGCGGTCGAACGTGTCGGGCTCGAGCACGTAGATGCCGGCGTTGATCGTGTTGCAGGTGATCTCGTCGGCCTTCGGCTTCTCGAGGAACCGCCGCACGTTCCCCTCGGCGTCGGTTTCGACCAGGCCGTAGGCCGTGGGGTTGTCGACCGGCGTGAGGACGATCGTGGCCTTCGCCTTGCGCGCCTTGTGCTGCGCGACCACGGCGGCCACGTCCACCGACGTCATCACGTCGCCGTTGAAGACGACGATGGTGTCGTCGATGCCCTTCGCGGCGTACTTGATGGCGCCGCCGGTGCCGAGCGGCGAGGGCTCCACCACGTAGCGGAGCCGCATGCCGAGGCCGGACCCGTCGCCGAAGGTCTCTTCGAGACGGCGGGGCTGATAGTTGAGGCTGAGGATGACTTCGTCGATCTCGGGAAGTTGCTTGAGCAGGCCAATCTGGTAGCTCAGGAACGGCCGGTCGAAGATGGGAACGATGGGTTTCGGCGTGTGCAGCGTGAGGGGGCGCAGTCGCGTGCCCTTGCCGCCGGCCAGCAGGATGGCTTTCATGGGAACACTTGATGATACACGAGGCGATTTGGCCCGGGCCGGCTGGTTGTCAGGGCCCGGAGGCGGGGGTAGAATCGCGCCCACAGGCCGTCCCGCCAATGAATCTGCCGAACACGCTGACGGTCATCCGCATCTTCCTGGTGCCGCTGCTCGTGGTCGTGCTCCTGACGAAGTTCGAGGGGCGGGCCGTCGCCGGCATCCACGTGGAGTTCGTGGCGGCCGCCATCTTCGGCCTGGCCTCGCTCACCGACTGGCTCGACGGGTATCTGGCGCGCCGCCGCCAGCAGATCACCTGGGTGGGGCAGGTGCTCGACCCGATCGCCGACAAGCTGCTCATCTCGGCCACGCTCGTCTCACTCGTGCAGCTCGAGCTGGCGCCGGCCTGGATGGTGGCGGTCATCATCGGCCGCGAGTTCGCGGTGACCGGCCTGCGCAGCCTGGCCTTCTCGCGCGGCCTCATCGTGCCGGCCTCGCCGCTCGGCAAGCTGAAGATGGTGACCCAGGTGGTCGCGGTGCTGTTGCTGCTGCTCGGCTGGGAGCGCTTTCCGCTTCTCCTGCAACTCGGCAAGCTGGCGCTCTGGGTGGTGATGGCGACGGCGCTCGGTTCGGCGCTCGACTACTTCTGGCGCGTGGGACGCGCGATGAACCAGGTGGGCAGTGCCGCCGGTGACTTCGCCGCGGCCAAGGCGAAGCGCGAGCGGACGCGGTCGGGAGTGGCGTGAGGATGTGGTGATCTGGTGATGTGATGATCGGATGATTTGCGGTCCCCGAGATCTGCAGATCTCGAGTGTCCAGATCACCCAATCACGAGACAACAGCGACCGCGACGCGGTCGGGTGGCGATCTACGGGCGCGTAGCGCCACTCTGCAACCCCACCCAGTCACCCGCCGAGAGGGCGTCGCGCACGCGGTCGGCAATGACCGTGGCGGTGTCTTCGCCCACCGTGAGCACGATGGCCTGGCCTACCGGCACGAGCGGACCGCCTGACTTCACGTCGCGGTAGACGGCAAGGCGCGCACCGGCGGTGAGGCCGTGCTGCGAGCCGCGGTTGATGACGATGATGTCGCCGTTGGCGAACGAGCGGCGGCCGTCGTTGCCGAAGAGCAGCCGGCCCATGTCGTCGAACTTCGGATCGCCGGGTGCGGCAATCGCCGTGGGCATCGGCGCGGCCGTGAACGGCTCGAGGTAGTCGCCCTTGAGGAAGCCGTCGCACGCGTGGTCGATGCGGGCGAGGGCGGCGAACTCGTCAGACCCGACGATGGTGATCCAGCCGGCGGTGTGCACCATCCCGGGTTCGGACGCGGACGGCTTCTGCCGGCTTGGCGCCAGGAGCAGGCGGCGCACGAAGAACTGCTGGCCCACCTGCAGGCCGGCGCCGGTGCCGCCGGGAATCATCAGCGTGTCAGGCGCGGCATAGGCGCGGCGCAGCCTGGCATCGCCCTCGTGGGCGGCGGCCAGACGGTGGGCCGGCCGCGGCGCGCTGTAGGTCGGCACGTCAGAACAGCTGAGCCGCTTGGGATACATCCCCAGAGCGCCGAACGCACCGGGCGGCAGGGGCTCCTGGGCCGCGGCCCCCGACGTTCCCATCCCGACCAGAACTGCACACAGCAACGCGACTCGACGCATAGGGTCTACCTCTGGGCTCCCGCGGCCCCTTTCAGTTCTTCGACCCGACGGCGCGCCAACTGCAGGTACGAACTTTGTTCGAACTCTTTCAGAAGTCGTTCGAAGTAGGGCAACGCCTCGGCCTTGGATGCCTCGGTGCCCACCTTAAGCAACGATTCGGCCAGGTGGTAGTACACGGCGTCGCGGCTCGTGAACTCCGGATCCGCGGCGAGCACTTCCTTGAAACGGTCGATGGCGCCCGGATACCACTTCGAGCGGAAGTAGTAGAACCCGACGCGGTAACTCGCCTCGCTCAGCCGGTCCTTGGCCCGGCGCATGAGCGTCTTCGCCTCCGGCATGAGCGCGCTGTTCGGATAGCGATCGAAGAAGACCTGCATCTCCTTGATCACCTCGCGCGTGTTCGTCTGGTCGCGCTCGGCCGCCAGCATCTGTTCGGCCAGCGCCGTCGCCAGCCGGTACTGCGCGTAGTCGGCACGGGCGCTGGTGGGGTAGAACGTCAGGAACTCGCGGAACTCGTTCACCCCGAGCATCAGGGCTTCCACCGAGTGCTCCCCGATGTAGGTATCACCCACGGCGAGCTTGGCGTCGGGCCGGTACGTGCTCTGCGGGTAGTTGTCGACGATCTGCCGGAAGTACTCGCGGGCCTGCAGCCACTTCTTCTCCTTGAACGCGGCGGTGCCACGCTCGAAGAGGAACTGGTCGGCCTGGGCACTGGCCGGCGGCACGGCGTTGCGCTCGGCGCCGCATCCGGCCACGGCGAGGGCGGCCGCGAGCGTCACGGCGAGCAGTCGTGTGCAGCGGTTCATCGGGTCAGGAACCATTCGTGCATGGCGGTCAGCCCCTGTTCCAGCGTGACCGAAGGCGCAAAGCCGAGGTCGGCGCGCGCCAGGGTCGTGTCGGCGTAGGTATCGCGCATGTCGCCCTTCTGTGGCGGCTGGTGGTCGATGATGACGGGGCGGCCGGACACCTTCCCGATGAGGTCGAATACCTCGAGCAGGGTCACCCGCGAGCCCCCCCCGATATTGTAGACGCGGCCGGGCACCCCGCGCTGGCCGGCGTCGGCCGTGGCCCGGGCGGCGTCAGCCACGAACGTGAAGTCGCGTGTCTGCAGGCCATCACCGTATTGGACGACGGGCCGGCCGGCGAGGACGGCCGAGAAGAACCGGTGGAAGCCCATGTCGGGCCGCTGCCGTGGTCCATAGACCGTGAAGTAACGCAGTGACACGGTGGGCACGCCAAAGTTCGAGTAGTAGAGGTAGCAGAGCTGCTCGGCCGAGAGCTTCGAGACGCCGTAGGGTGACACCGGCTGCGGCAGGGCGTCTTCGCGCATCGGCATGGCCACGAGGTCTCCGTAGACCGACGAACTGGAGGCGTAGACCACCTTCTCGATGGCCCGGCCCACGCAGGCTTCGAGCAGGATCTGCGTCGCATCGATGTTGAGCTCGGTGTAGATCCTGAAATCCGCGCCCCAGCTCTTGCGCACGCCGGCCTGCGCCGCCAGATGGAACACGTGGGTCACCCCGTCGAGGAGGGCCGGGAGATCCGCGTCCTTGATCGCCGCCTCGACCAGGCGGTAGCCGGGCCGTCCGCGGAGGCCGGCGACATTGGCCTCTTTCAGCGGCCGCGGGTAGTAGTCGGTGAAGCAGTCGAGCGCCACCACCTCGGCGCCCTGTCCGAGCAGGCGCTCGCTCAGATGCGAGCCCACGAAGCCCGCGCCGCCCGTAACCAGTGCCTTCATCGAATGAGCTCCCTGATGCGTGCCGGCACGCGCACCGGCCGGCCCTGCCGGTCGAGCGTCGCATGCACGGTATGGCCCGTGGCGATCGTCGCCGCCGGGCCCGTGATCTCGTAGTCGAACGCCACGCGCACGGGCGACACCAGCCGGGCTGCGGACGTGATGCGCAGATCGTCATCGTAACGCGCCGACGCGCGGTACTCGCAGTGGGCCTCGATCACCGGCAGCAGGAAGCCCTCGGCCTCGAGGTCGCGGTAGGTGACGCCGAACGTACGCAGCCAGTCGGTGCGACCGACCTCGAACCACACGAAGTAGTTGGCGTGGTAGGCGACGCCCATCTGGTCCGTCTCCGCGTACCGCACACGCACGGTGCTGACGCTCCGGCGCGTGGCCGGGGTGCCGGCCGTCATGCGCCCATCCCCTGCGCGGCGGCCCGCAGGGCCCGCACGGCAGCCGCCGCATCGGGCTGGCCGAACACCGCGTGGCCGGCCACGACGACGCTTGCGCCGGCCTCAGCCACCGCGGCGATGTTCGTCAGGTCGACGCCGCCGTCCACCTCGATGAAGGCCCGGCTCCCGGCGCGCCCGAGCATGTCGCGCACGGCGCGGATCTTGTCGAGGGCACGCGGAATGAACGTCTGGCCACCGAAGCCCGGATTCACCGACATCACGAGCACGAAGTCGAGGTCGGCGGCCACCTCTTCGAGCGCCGAGACCGGCGTCGACGGATTGAGCACCACGCCGGCCTGCGCGCCGAGCTCCTTGATGGCCGCCACCGTGCGATGCAGATGCGGCAGCACTTCCACGTGCACCGAGAGCAGCGAGGCACCGGCGTCCACGTAGGCCTTCAGGAAAGGGTCCGGATTACTGATCATCAGGTGGACGTCGAGCGGCCGTGTCGCCACCCGCTTCACCGCCCGGATGACCGGCGGCCCGAGCGTGAGGTTCGGCACGAAGTGGCCGTCCATCACGTCCACGTGGATGAGGTCGGCGCCGCCCGCTTCGGCCGCCGCGATGTCGCGGCCGAGATGAGCGAAATCGGCCGACAGGATCGACGGGGCAATCCGCACGCTCACTGCGCCACCTCGAGGGAAATCGCCGCACCCGGCTGCACCTGGTAACCGCCGGCCGGTGTCTGCCGCACGATAAGACCCGGGGGCAGTCCGCTCGAGGCCTGCTGCGCCACGAAGCTCACCCGGAACCCCTGCTGCCGCAACACCGCGGCCGCGGCGTCGCCGCCAAGGCCGATCAGGTCGGGCATGACGTAGGTCGACACATCGGCGCCGCGGCTCACGAGCAGCTGCACCGAGGCCGCGGGACGGCCCGCCGGCGGCTCCTGCGCCACGATCTGGTCGGCGGAGAAGTCGACCGAACGAATCTCGGCGACAACGGGCGCCTCAAGCCCCTCCTGCGACAATCGGATGATGGCGCTGCGTTCCGATTCGCCGACGAGCTGCGGCATGTAGGCGACGCGCGGGCCGGCGGAGAGCCAGACGCGCACGGTGCGCTGGCGGCGCGAGGACGTGCCGGGGCGCGGGTCCTGTCCGAGCACGTGGCCGGCCGCGACGTCGGTGCTTGGCCGCTCGACCGGATCGACCCGCACCACCAGGTCCTCCTGGGCGAGGCGCGTCGAGGCATCGCGCACAGTGGCGCCGGTGACATCGGGCACGACGACGTCGCGCGCCCGCACGGCGACGCGCACGGCGATGGCGGCAAACACCAGGTAGGTGGCGGCGAGGCCGCCCGCGATGAGCAGGAGCCGCCCGGCCGTCCACACACGCGTTCTCAAGGGCATGTGCGACCGATCACTGTACAACAGCCGCCGGGCGAGGTCCATCGGCCCGCCGGACGAGCACGGCCCCGAAGTATCCTTCGAGGCCGTGACGAGCGGGGTGGGTGCGCAGGCAGCCATCCGCGTCGACGAACGGTGTCAGCACCTCGCCGCCGGGACCGGCGTCGGCGCGCCGCAGCGTGAAGTCGGGAGACACGGACAGCACCTGCCGCACGACGTCGAGGTTCTCCTCGGGTTCGGTCGAACAGGTGGTGTAGACGAGCGCCCCGCCGGGGGCGACGACGGCCGCCGCCCGTGTCAGCAGACCGACCTGCCGCGCCTGATAACGGCGCAGGTCCTCGGCCGTGCGCCGCCATTTGATGTCGGGATCGCGCCGCAGCGTGCCGAGGCCGCTGCACGGCGCGTCCACGGCGACGACGTCGAAGACCGGCGCGAAGGGAAGCGGCGCCGTCTCGTCGATGGCCACGACCGCCGCGCCCCCGGCGTGACCGCGATGCAGCGTCTCGCGCAGCACCGCGAGGCGGCGCTCCCGCACGTCGCAGGCCACGACGTGCCCTTCCGCCCCCGCCGCCCAGGCATACGCGAGCGTCTTTCCGCCGGGCGCGGCGCAGACGTCGAGCACCCGCGCGCCCGGCGCCACCGGTGCCACGAGCGCGGCGAGCTGCGAGCCTTCGTCCTGGATGCCGCAGAGGCCGGTCGCGAGCGCCGGGTGCGCGACGACGAGGCCCTCGCGCACCACGAGGCCCAGTGGCGCGGCGATGGCCGGCGTCGTCACGATACCGTCGGCTGCGAGGCGCGCCGCGACGCCGTCGCGCGTGGCGCCGGAGAGCGGATTGACGCGCAGCGTGGTCGGGGGCGGCTCGTTGTCGAAGTGGAGCCAGGCCTCCACCACGTCGCGCGGTTCACGCGCCAGCCAGCGCTCGACGAGCCAGGCGGGATGCGCGGTCGAGACGGCGAGGGCCGCGGCAACCTCGGCGGGCGGCGCGCTCGGCGGAGCCACCGGCGGCTCGGTCCGTCCGGCCCGCGTGAGCGCCCGCAGGACCGCGTTCACGAGTCCCGCCGCACTCGACTTCTTCGCCGCCCGTACGAGCGCCACCGCGTCGTGCACGATCGCGGAGGCGGGGACGCGGTCGAGATGGTCGAGCTGATACGCCGCCATGCGCAGCGCCACGAGCACTTCCACGTCGAGCTTCGGCATCGCGACGCGGCTGAACGGCGCGAGGCGCCAGTCGAGCCGCGACTGCCAGCGGAGGGTGCCCGTCACGAGTTCACGCAGCAGGCCGACGTCGCGGGCGTCGCCGAGCGTCTGGCGCGCCCGGTCGAGCGCCTCGTCGAGATCGGCGCGGCCGCGCGCGATCTCGACGAGGGCGCTGAAGGCGGCGCGACGGGCCGGCGCAATCACGGCAGCTCGAACGCCATGCCCGGCGCGAGCGCCCGGCCGGCCAGGAACTCGGCCGCGCCGAGGCGCTTGCCGCCTTCGGCCTGCAGCACCAGCAGACGCACGAGGCGGCCGTCGCCGGCCGCCACGTCAACGCCGGCAGGTCCCGCGGCGACGATCGTGCCCGGTGCCGCATCGGTCGCGCCCGCGGGGACCACGCTGCGGTGGAGGATGAGGCGCGTGCCGCCGATCGTCGCCGAGGCATGTGGCCAGGGATGCAGCCCGCGCACACGGTCGTGCACGACCCGGGCCGGCTGCCGCCAGTCGAGCGGGCTGTCGGCACGCGTGATTTTCGCCGCATACGTGACGCGCGACTCGTCCTGCGGGACTTCCTCGACGGCCCCCGCGGCCAGGCGGTCCACGACGGCCACGAGGCGGGCGGCGCCGGCCTCGGCCAGCTCGCGCTCGAGGACGTCGCTCGTGACGTCGTCGGCGATCGGCACGACCACGCGATCGAGCATCGCGCCGGCATCGAGCGCCTTGACGACGCGCATGATGGTCACGCCCGTCTCGGCATTGCCGGCCATCACCGCGCGATGCACCGGTGCCGCACCGCGCCACGCCGGCAGCAGCGACGCATGCACGTTGATCATGCCGCGCGCCGGCAGCGCCAGCAGCCATTCGGGCAGGATCTTGCCGTAGGCGGCCACCACGCCCAGGTCCGCGGCGAACGCCGCGAGCGCCTCGCGCACGCCGGGGTCCGAGAGCTTCACCGGCTGCAGCAGCGGTAGTCCGGCGTCGAGCGCCACCCGGGCCACCGCACCAGGCGCGACCTTCTGTCCGCGGCCCTTCGGGCGATCGGGTTGCGTGACGACGCCCGCGACCTCATGCGACGAGGCGAGCAGGGCGCGCAGCGTGGGCACGGCGAAGTCAGGCGTCCCGAAGAAGAGGATCCGCACGTCTCACCACGTCCCGTCGCGTTCGAGCTTCTTGATCTTGCGGAGGATCATCGTGCGGCTGATGCCACGCAGGCGATCCACGAACACCATGCCGTCGAGATGGTCCATCTCGTGCTGCAGCGCCCGCGCCATGAGACCCGTGCCCTCGATCGTCTGCGGCGCGCCGTGCCGGTCGAGCCCGCGCACGGCGGCGCGGGCCGGCCGCGCCACGGTGGCGGAGAACCCCGGCAGGCTCAGGCAGCCTTCCTCTTCGAGCTGCATCCCCTCGCGTTCGACCCATTCGGGATTGATGCAGACCTTGAGCGCCGACGCGTCGCGTCCGCTCGACAGGTCGATGACGAAGATCCGGAGGCTCACCCCAATCTGCGGCGCGGCGAGGCCGATGCCGCGCTCGGCGTACATGGCCGCGATCATCTCGTCGATGAGCGCCGTCGTCTCGGGCGTGATCGCCTCGACGTCGCGGGCCGGCACCCGCAGCACCGGCGCGCCGAGACGCACGACCGGACGGGCCATGTCAGCGCGCTCCGGGGCGTGGCGTGGTGCGGGCGGCGACCGCCTGCGTCGTCGCCGCCAGGTGCCGCCGCATCAGCGCCACTGAGTCCCCGCCCACGCGGTCCATGAAGGCGTCGGCGAGCACGAACCCCACCATCGCCTCGGCGACGACCGCCGCGGCCGGCACTGCGCAGACGTCGCTGCGTTCGATGGCCGCCGGGGCCGCGTCGAGCGTCGTGAGATCGATCGAGCGCAGCGGCTGCATCAGTGTGGCGATGGGCTTCATGTGGCCGACGACGCGCACGTCCTCGCCGTTGGTGACACCACCTTCGAGCCCGCCGGCGCGGTTGGTGGGCCGATACGGGCGCCCCTGCGCGTCGGGCGGCAGGATCTCGTCGTGCACCTGCGAGCCGGGCCGGTTGGCACTGCCGGCACCGAGGCCGATGCCCACACCCTTGATGGCGGGAATCGACATCACCGCCTGCGCGAGGCGGCCGTCGAGCTTGCGATCCCACTGCACGTAGCTGCCGAGCCCCACGGGCACGCCGGTGACGATGACTTCGAACGAGCCGCCGAGCGTGTCGCCGTTGGCTTTGGCCTGATCGATCCGCGCCGTCATCCGCGCCTCGAGCGACGCGTCCACGCAGCGCAGCGGCGCGTCCTCGGCGAGAGCGGCGGCTTCGTCGAAGGTCACCACGCGGTCGGGCGAGAGGCCGAGTTCGCCAATGGCCGTGACGTGACTGGTGAGACGAGCGCCCAGGGCTTCGAGCAGCTGGATGGCCAGGCCCCCGGCGGCTACGCGCGCCGCGGTTTCGCGCGCCGAGGCGCGCTCGAGCACGTCCCGCACGTCCTCGTGTTCGTACTTGAGGGCGCCGGCCAGGTCGGCGTGTCCGGGGCGTGGTCTCACGACGGCAGCGCGGCTGGCCCCAGTCGCGCCCTCGGGCACGTCGGGCTCCGTGTGCATCGTGCGCTGCCAGTTCACCCAGTCCTTGTTCTCGACGACGAGCGACACGGGCCCGCCGGTCGTTCGGCCGCGGCGCACGCCCGAGAGGATGTCGGCGCGGTCTGATTCGATGGCCATGCGCCGGCCGCGGCCATACCCGCCCTGGCGGCGGCGCAAGTGGTGGTTCAGCCGATCGAGATCGACCGCGAGGCCGGCCGGCAGGCCGTCGACGATGACGACGAGGCCGCGGCCATGGGATTCACCGGCAGTGAGAAACCGCAGCATTGCCTCGAAATTGTAAACGAACTTTCTGCGGTCTCCAGCGCGACGTCGCCGTCCGAGGCACCGAACGGCCGGACATCCGCCGCCGGTCCGTCCCTTGCAGTGCCGCGGCCGGAGCTTCGCCGTGACTGCCGCCACCCGCAACGATCACCGCGCCGTCGAACGCATCTGTCGCCACCTGCGAGCGGCGCTCGGCGCTGACGGCGTGGCGGTGTGGCGCGGCGATCCGCAGTCGGTCGTGGCCGGCAGCGGCCGGCTGCCCGAGCCCGGGGGGCGCGGTGTCGAAGCCACGCCGATCGTCTACGGCGACGACCCGGTGGCGCAGCTCGCCTGGTGCGGGCACGCCAACGTCGAACCGCATCGCGGACTCGTGCTCGCCGCCGCAGATATCGTGGCGCCGCTCGTGGCGTCGATGGAGACGCCGCCGGTGCCGCCGCCGCACGACGCGCTCTACGGGCTCGTCGGCGTGAGCCTGGCGATGCGGCACCTGCGCGAGCTCATTCCGCGCGCGGCGGCCGCGCTCGTGCCGGTGCTCGTCGAAGGGGAGAGCGGCGTCGGCAAGGAAGTCGTGGCCCGCGCGCTCCATCTGGCCGGACCACGTCGCGCCGCGCCCTTCGTGGCCGTGAACTGCGCCGCACTCTCCGACGAACTCGTCGATGCGGAACTCTTCGGGCACGCGCGTGGAGCCTTCACCGGCGCCGCAATCGAACGCCGCGGGCTCTTCGAGGAAGCGCATGGCGGCACACTCTTCCTCGACGAAGTGGCGGAGCTCTCGCCGCGCGCACAGGCCAAGCTGCTGCGTGTGCTGCAGGAAGGGGAAGTGCGGCGCCTCGGCGAAAATCACCCGCGGCGCGTCGACGTCCGCGTCGTGTCGGCCACCAACCGGCCGTTGCGCGACGAAGTGGTGGCCGGGCGTTTCCGCCTCGACCTGCGTTTCCGCCTCGACGTCGTACGGCTGGTCGTGCCGCCGCTGCGCGAGCGGCGCGACGACATTCCGCCCCTCGTCGATCACTTCTGGCGGCAGACGATGCAGCGCCTGCGCCGTGCCGCCCGGCTGGCGCCGTCACTCGTCACCACACTCGCCGCCCACGACTGGCCGGGCAACGCGCGGGAACTGCAGAACGTGGTCACGGCGGTGGCCGCGGCGGGGCCCGCGCGCGGCCTCGTGACCCGCGACGACGCGGTCGGGGTGTGGACGGGCCCCGAGCGCGACCGGCCGCCGACGCTCGACGAGGCGCGCCGCGCCTTCGAGGCGCAGTTCGTGCGCGCGGCCTTCGAGCGCTGCGGCCGGCGGCCGGCAGTGGTGGCGCGTGAACTCGGTCTCTCGCGCCAGGGCCTCGCCAAGCTCACGACGCGGCTCGGCCTTGCGCGCGACGGCGGGGCCGCCCTGGAGCGCACCGGGTGAACACGGTGTGGCCCGGGCACGGCGTCTGACGAGGCGCGGCTCAGCGCGCCACGGGCACGGGCGGACGCACGAGCGCCCTCTCCAGCGCCCGCAGGCCGGCGTGGCCGGGCTCGATGGCGAGGCCGTCTGCCACGAGCTGCCGGGCGTGATCGCGCTCGCCGCGGCTCAGGTCCGCCTCCGCCCGCTTGAGCAGCAGGGCGGGCGACGGCCCGAGTTCGGCGGTGGCCCGTTCGTACCAATACGCGGCGCCGTGCGGGTCGCCCATGCGCATCGCCAGGTCGCCGAGTCTGGGGGTGACGGCGCCGGCGGCGGGTGTGCCGGCGGCGAGCGTCGCGAACTTCTCGAGCGCGTCGAGCGCATCGCCCGGCGCACCGCGCCGCTCGAAGACGTCGGCCAGGGCGCGATAGGCCTCGGCGCGCACCGGCACACGCCGCACCGCGGCGCGCAGGTCGCGTTCGGCGCCGTCCAGGTCGCCGGAGCGAAGACGGGCCTGGCCGAGCAGGGCCAGCGTCTCGCCGTTGGCCCCGGGCAGCCCCGCGGCGCGCGTGAGCGCCGCGACCGCCTTGTCGAGGGCGACGCGGTCGCCAGTCTCGGCCGCGCGGAGCCACACGCCGCCGAGCGTTGTGTACACGAGTGCGCTCTCGGGAAACCGTTCAGCCGCACGCCCCAGGGCCAGGACGGCGGCATCGTGGCGCCCGGCCCGCACGTAGGCCGTCGCCACGGCCACGGCGCGTTCGGCACGCTCTGGCTCGAGCGCGGCGAGCGCGTCGAGTTCGTCGACCGCGCGGGCCGTCTGGCCGCGCGCCTGGAAGACATCGGCGCGGGCCTCGCGCACGGCGAGCAGTCCGGGCGCGAGTCGGGCTGCCGTCGTGAGCGCCCCCAGGGCGTCATCGAGGCGGCCCAGATCGCGCAGGCAGAGCCCGAGCAGGTAGTGCGCTTCGGCGTGATTGGCGTCGAGCGCCACGGCTCGACGCAGTGGCTCCACGGCCGCCCCGGCGCGGCCTTCGCGGTAGTGGGCCACGGCGAGCTTGTAGTGCACGTCGGCCTGACGGTCGTCGAGCCGCACGCTCTGCGCGAACCGTTCGGCGGCCCGGGAGTACCGCCCGAGGTCGAGGTTCACGTCGCCCTGCCATTCGAAGACACGCGGCACCGAGGGGTCGAGCTCGGAGGCGCGCCGCAGGTCGCGCAGGGCGGCCTCGAGTTCCCGGCGCTGACGGTAGGCGAGTCCACGCTTGAGGTGGGCAGCCATCGAATCCGGATTGAGCGTGATGGCGCCGGTGTACGCCTCGATGGCCGCACCGAGATCCGACGCGGCGAGCGCGGTGTCGCCTGCCGCGACGAGCCGGGTGTACTCACGCTCGTTCCGCAGCGACACCACCGCCAGCACGGCGGCGACGGCCACGAGCAGGGTGACGGCCAGCGCCAGCGGCCAGCCCAGATACCTCGACACCCGCCGATGGTAACAAAGGGAACCTTTCAGCGGCGGCGGGTTCTAACGTTCCACGCTCCACCTCTTTCCAGGGTGCTACACTGACATGGGACGATTCTTCGCCACCCCAGCTGTGAAGGACGCACGAGCCCTCGGATGGTCGGATGTCGGCGCGGACGAAGCCGATCTGCTGCGGCGCTGTGCCGCCGGCGACGAGACGGCGTGCGCCGAGCTCGTCACCACGCACGAGCGGATGGTATACCAGCTCGCCTACCACCTGCTCGGCACGCGTGAGGAAGCCCTCGACCTCTCCCAGGAAGTGTTCCTGCGGGTGTTCCGCATGATGGGCACCTTCCGCGGCCAGTCGTCGCTGCGCACCTGGATCTATCGCATCGTCATCAACCAGGCCCGGAACCGGCAGCGCTGGTGGCGGCGCCGGCGCCAGAGCGACCAGGTGTCGCTCGACCAGCACGTCGAAACCCACGGCGAACTGCCGCAGCGAGCCGACGTCGCCGCCCCCGATCGCCTGCTCGCGCGCAAGGAAGCCGCGGCCCGTCTCTGGCGAGCCCTGGACCGCCTGCCGTTCGACCAGCGCACCGCGGTGGTACTGCGCGAGTTCGACGGCCTCAGCTACGAAGAGATCGCCTTCTCGCTCGATATCGCCGTCGGCACCGTGAAGTCGCGCCTCACGCGCGCCCGCCAGGCGCTGCGCGCCGACCTCGTCGAGGAGCGCGCATGATGCTCGTGCCGTGCGAGGGCGTGCGCCAGCACCTCGAGGCGTTCCACGACGGCGAACTGCCGCTCGAAACGCACCTGGCCGTGCGCGCCCATCTCGACGAATGCGCCGGTTGCGCCTACGAAGTCGAGGCGCTGCGCAGCCTGAGCGCCGCGTTCCACGAGGCGCCGTCAGGCCGCTCGCTCGCGCCGCCCGATGGCTGGTCCGGCAACGTGCTCGACCAGGTGCAGGTGGAACGCCAGCTCTCGTGGCACACGTGGCTGGCGCACGTCTTCGACGACATGCATCTCGTGTGGCCGGCGATTGGCGCCACGGGCGCGGTGATCGTCTGTCTGCTGGCATCGGCCGGCGTGATGCAGGCCACAGCCGTGCAGCGGCCCGATTCCCTCGCCGGCGTCATCGACTATCTCGCCAGCCCCGGATCGAACGTCAATCCGGCGCGCATCGACGAATTCACGATGGTGCCACGCCGCCATGAATCGTCCGACTGGCCACTTGCCGGCGAAGACGCCGTGCTGGCGCTCTCGGCCGTGGTCACCCGCGAGGGCCGCATCCAGAATATCGACGTGCTCGCCGCCGAACAGGCGCGGGCGCTCAAAGTGAAACCCGAGGTCGTGCTGGCGATGATCGAAGCGGCCTCGCGCGCGCAGTTCGAGCCGGCCCGCGCCGGTGGCGCGCCCGTGGCCGTGAGTCTCGTGTGGCTGCTCGCGCACACCACGGTCGTCGGCAGCGCCGCCGATGTGGAGCGCCTGATGCGGCCCCTCGAGCCGACGCCCGAATCGGGCCTCGGGCCACAGCGGCCGCCGCGGTCGAAGCCGGTCGCGCTGAACGTGCCCGGGCCGGTGACGTCACCCGCCGCCAGCGCGTCGTTCGCCGGCTGATTGCGCTTCAGCTCACCGGAGCGCCGCGTCGGTCACGCCGACGTTGTGGAGCGTGTCGGTGGCCCGCACCACCAGCATCTTGCCCTGGGCGCTGGCCGGGAGGCTGAGCGTAATCGTCTCGGTGCGGCTGTCGAGCAGGCCATCAGCAGGGTAGGCCGGCACCCACGGCGCGCCGTCGAGTGAATACTCCACGCGGGCGACGGGCGAGTGCTGGTCCCGCACGTCCACGGTGACGCTCAGCCGATCCCCCGCTCGGGTGGCCGGGCGCACTGTGACGACCGGCGCGACCGCATCCACTTCCACGACCGACGATTCGAGTTCGCCGACGAGCGCATGGTCGGCCGGCTGCGACAGCGCGTCCGAGGCCGCGATGCGCAGCACGTAGTGCCCGCTCGGCACCGACGCGGTGTCCCACACATAGATGGCGTCGGTGAGACCGGTGGCGAGCGGCGTCCACGCCGTGTCGCCCTCGCGGCGGAACGACACATCGAACATCAGCTCGTCGCCGTTGGCATCATCGCCCTTCCAGACGATCGTCTGCAGGCCCTGCTGGTAGGTGCGCCGTCCGAGGGCCGGGGCGCCGGTGGAGGGCGGCGGCTGGCCCTGGTTCGACAAGCGCCGTTCCGCCGCCTCGGCACGATAGCCTGCGATTTCGGTCTCGCCGGTGGAGAAGGGCTTCTGGAACACGACACCCGGCGGATGGACCACCAGCCCGCTGACCACAGGGCGCTGGTTGCGCTGGAGATAGGCGGCCGAGACGGACGTGACGACCGGGCTCGCGTCCTTGCCGGTGAGCGTCAGACGCCACTGGAGATAGCGCGCGGTGGGGCTCGTGATGGCGCTGCCGTCGGCGCTCGTGGCGGCCGCGCTCCAGGGGCTCCACCCCTCGTCGGGCGTCGGCGTGTTGCCCGAGCGCGTCGCGACCTCGACGCGCGTGCCGGCCGGGGTCGTGGCGCGCCAGGCGAGCGCGCCCCAGCGAGCCACCGCCTTGGCGTCGCGCACCTCCGACGTGTAGGTGCCGCGATCGGCGTGTCCCGCGTCCACACGTACGAGGGCGCCGGCGTTCGACGTGGCCACGAGCGTGCGGTCCGCCGACGTCAGCAGCTGCACCGCCTGCCGGCCCGGCACGCGGCCAAGCAGCGTCGCGCGCAGCGGCTCACCCTCGAGGCGATAGAGCTTGCCGCGATGGCCGGTCGCAACGAGCAGCGCGCCGTTCTCGAGCGGCGCGACATCGTAGGGCGTGTCGTCGCGGGATTCCCAGATCTGTTCCGCCGCGCCGTCGGCGTCGATTTTGAAGAGGGCGCCCGTCACGGCCCCGCCGCCGGCCGCCCCGCCGCCCGCCGCGGGCGTGGCCGGCTGGTTGTCGACCACCGCCATCGACGTAATCGACACGGTGACGTTCGGCACAGGGGCCCGCGGGGCCTCCGCCGGTGCCGCGGCCGTCGTGGCCTCGCCGCCATCGCTGCTGCGGCGCGCCTGCGCCACGACGAACAGGCGGCCGCGCGCGTCGGGTCGGATGGCGCGTACTTCCTGCAGGTTGGTGTCGAGCAGCAGGAACGGCCGCCCTTCGGCGTCGACCCGGAACACGCGGCCCGGCGATTCGGTGCCGACGACGAGTCGGCGTTCGCGGTCGCGCGCCATCGAGACAATGTGCGTGGCCGACGTCGTGAAGAGCGGCGTGGCGGCACCGGCGGCGTTCACGCGATAGATACGGCCCTTCGGGTCACCGGTCGCCACGAAGAGCTGGCCGCTCGCGTCGGCCTCAATCGCCCAGATGTACTTCTCGTCGGGATCGAAGAAGGGCGTCGCCGCGCCGTTCGCGTCCACCTTGTAGACGCGCCCGTCGGGTGACGTGCCCACGTAGAGCCCGCCTCCCGGTGCCGGCGCCAGCGCATGCACTTCGAGTTCAGGCGCATCGTGGAAGAGCGAGCCGCGCCCGCTCGCATCCACCTTGAAGACCTTGCCGTCGTTACCGGTGCCGAGATAGGTCGTGCCGCTCCCATCGCTCAACACCGTCCACACGAACGGCGCGCCGGTCTCATACACCTTCGCGATGGCCGGACCGAGCATGAGGCGGCCGTGTTCGTCCACCGAGACCTGCTCGAGATCGCCCTTGAGGAATTCGGCCTGCGTGGCCGCCCGCCACACGTCGGGACCGGCGGACAGCGACGTGGCCGCCGCCACGAGGAACAACACGAACGGAACGAGAAGTCTGGGCATCGGAATGGTGGCCACGCGGAGTCCCCGGACGGGGACGGTCAGTCGGGATCGACGGCGATCGTGATCTGGCGCGAACCGCTCACGGCGAAGGGCACGGCGAGCGCCCATTCTCCGCGCGGCGTCGAACGAAGCACCGTGCTGCCGCTGGCGCCGCGGTCGGCGTCGATGACGCCGGCCACCGACGGCGGCAGACCGGGTAGCGGCTCGCCGTCGATGACCGCGCCGGGCGCGCTCGTGGTCAGGCGCAGGTAGACGCGGTGGTTGGACTTGCCGCGGTTGGCGGTACGGACGATCTGCGCGACCGACTGCAGGTCGGCGCGTCCGCGCGCGTCCTGCAGCGCCATCCGCGGACCGTCGCTCACGAGCAGCTGCAGCGAGCCGGTGGCGTTAGCGGGGATGTCGATCGTCTGCGAGAGCAGGCGCTCTTCGCCCTCGTGCGTGCGGATCTGCACCTGCACGCGGGCCGGACGGCCGGCCCGCACGACGGGCTCGTCGATCCACACGCGGCCGATCTCGGCGGTGCGCGTCGCTTCGTCGGCCTCGATCGCGAGGGTGATGCCATCGAGTGAGAACCGCTCGGTCGCGTTGCGATACAGCACGGTGAGCGGCGCGGCCACATAGGCGGCGGCGTTCGCCGCGCCCTGATCCCCGACGAACACGTCGTCAAAGCGCACGGGCGGCTGGCCGGCGATCCGCGCCTCCCCCGTGAGCACGTAGGTGGCGGCGCCGGTCTGCCGCTCGTACGAGGTGAGCACGTTGGCGACGGCGAGATAGGTGAGGAGCGGCGTGAAGAGTTCGTCGTTCACGACCTGGAAGGAGAAGGTGCGGCTCGGCGCCCGCTTCGAGTTGAGCGTAACCTTCACAGGCACGAGCGGCGGCGGCGCCCCGATCCGGCCGGCGATGGCGGTCGCGCGGTCCTGCGAGATCGTGCCGACGACGGCACCGAGACTCGCGAGCTTGCTCGACGTGACCATGCTCGGCAGCACCGCGATCACGTCGGCCCGCGTCATCGGGAACGCCGTCGGTCCGAGGTTGTAGAGCGGGTGGCCGAAGGCGTAGACCTTGTCGCCGTCCACGTGGGTCACCGTGCCGGTCGCGCCAATCGAGAAGTCGCCCGAGAGAAGCGCCACGCCGACGGCATCGCCCGGGGCGAGCGGCGCGGCAGCCGCCGCGGTCGCCGCCGCCGTCTGCGATGTGGCGACGACCGAGACGCCGGGCCACCCGGGCAGCAGCCGGTCGATGGCGCCGTCGGCGAAGCCGCCGGCGGTGATCGGCACGGTGATGGGCCGAAGATCCAGGCCCACCTGGCGCGGCAGGCCGGCGTTCACGGTCATTCCCAGCAGATCGCCCGCGCCGGTCGCAAAAGGCGAGGGCGATGTGAGCGCGGCGCGCCAGAGCGGCAGGAGCTCCGAGGCTGGCACCGCGGCGCCGAGGGACAGGCTCACCGGACGCAGCGCGCGGGCCGCGCCAAGGGCGGTGGCGTCGGTCATCTCGGCAATCGGCGTGATGCCGGCAATCGGCTCTTTCGGGAACTGGCCGAGCTGATACGACACGGCGCCGAGCAGCTTGCCGTCGATGTAGACCGGACTCCCGCTCATGCCGGCGATGACCCCGGTGTCGGCGAGCGGGCCGCCTTCGAGCTTGGCCAGGATGAGATCGCGCTGCGGCGCCACGACACTCTTGAGCGTGCCGATGATCCGCACCGTGAACTCTTCGATGGCGGCGCCCTTGAACACGGTGCGGCCGACGCCGACCATGCCGGGACGCACATCGGCGACGGGCATCAGGGTGTCGCGGGCGGCCGCCGCACCCCCGAGGAAGCCGATCGCGGCACAGGCAACGGCGCAGGCGAGGAGCGGAGAAGGACGGAATGTCACGGGGGCTCAACTCGTTATACGAGGTTCTCGGGGGCGAATCAAGGCACGTCACGCGCCGCGATTGACAGCGGGACGTGCGGTTTGGTACCGTCCCGGAAGCGTGTTCACCGCAGTCGCCCCGGTCGTCCGTGCGTTTTCGAGCCGCCGATTTACCACGGCCGCCACGTACGGCGTGTCGCGTCAGGCTGCCTGGTATTGGTATTGGCGCAACACCGAAGGGGCCCCGGGTCTCGCGTAGCCAGTCACTCCACGCGATTCGTTTTCCGACCAGCGCCTCTTCGACCTCCGGTTGAAGGGGCGTTTTGCATTTCATGACCACCACGCGCCTCTGCGCTACCGTCACGGCCACCTCGATGGCCGAACTCAGACGCCGCCGCGACCTCGTCGCCGGTGCCGACCTGGTCGAGCTGCGCCTCGACGGGATCGGCGACGTGGACGTGGACGGCGCGCTCGAAGGCCGCCGCCTGCCGGTCGTCGTGACCTGCCGTGCCGCCTGGCAGGGCGGCCGCTTCGACGGCAGCGAAGACGCCCGCCGCCGCATCCTCGAGCGCGCGTGGGCGCTCGGCGCCGAGTACGTGGACGTCGAGGACGGCGCGTTCGACGACTTCGTGACCCGCGTCGAGGGGCGGCGGATCGTCCGCTCGTTTCACGACTTCGAGGGCCTGCCGGCCGACGCGGCGGCACGGCTGCGCCGCCTCGCACAGTCGGGCGCCGAGGTCGTGAAGCTGGCCGTCACGGCCCATCGCCTCGCCGACGTCGTCACCCTGCACAGGCTGTCGGCGGAGGTGCGGGGGCGCGGCGTGCTGCTGGCGATGGGGCCGGCGGGTGTGACCTCGCGCATTCTCGCGGCGCAGCTCGGCTCGCTCTGGACCTACGCCGGCGAGAGCGTCGCCCCCGGGCAACTGCCACTCGCGCGGATGCGCGATGAGTTCCGCGTGCAGTCCGTGACCGCCGAGACCGCGGTCTACGGCGTGGTCGGGCGTCCGGTGGAACATTCCCTGTCGCCGACGATGCACAACGCCGCCTTCGCGGCCGCCGGCCTCGACGCCGTATACGTGCCGCTCGCGGCCGCCGACTTCGACGACTTTCTGGAATTCGCGCGCGCGTTCGGCGTGCGTGGCGCCTCGGTGACGGCTCCCTTCAAACAGGAGGCATGGCGGGCCGCGGCCTCGACCGACGAGCTCGCCGCGCGCCTCGGCGCGGTGAACACCCTGCGCGCCGGCGAAGGGGGCTGGGAGGCGCGAAACACCGACGTCGAGGGATTCCTGGCGCCACTCGCCGGTCGCGACCTCAGCGCGCACCGGGTGGCCATCCTCGGGGCCGGCGGCGCTGCGCGCGCCGTGGCCGAGGCGCTGCGCGACCTGGCCGGCCACGTCACCGTGCACGCCCGCCGGGCCGAAGCCGCCACGGCCGTCGCCGCCGCCACGGGGGTGTCGGCAGGCGCGTGGCCGCCGCCGCCCGATGCCTGGGACGTGCTCGTGAACACGACGCCCGTCGGCACGACACCGGACGTCACCCGCGCGCCACTCGCGCTTGCCGGCGACCTCACGGGCCACCTCGTCTACGACCTCGTCTACAACCCGCCGGAAACGGCGCTGCTCGCCCGCGCCCGGTCGCTCGGCGCCGACACCCTGGGCGGCCTGCCGATGCTCGTCGCGCAGGCCGCCGCGCAGTTCACCTGGTGGACGGGCACGTCGCCGTCCCTGTCCCGCATGCACGAGGCCGCGCGCGCGCGTCTCGCGCCGGCCCCTTCCGTTCCGATCGAGTCCGTATGAAGCTCACGACCTTCGAAGAATTCGTCGATCTCGCCAAACGCGGCAACTTCGTGCCGGTGTGCAAGGAGATCGTCGCCGACCTGCTCACGCCGGTCTCCGCGTTCCTGAAGGTGGCCGAACACGCCGACTACGCCTTCCTCCTCGAGAGCGTCGAAGGCGGTGAACACGTCGGGCGCTACTCGTTCCTCGGCAAGGATCCGTTCCTGGTGCTGCGTTCGGCGGCCGGTGTCGTCACCGTGGAGCGCTCCGGTGAGACGACGACGCTCGACGTGCCGTTTGCCGAGGCGCTGCGCGGGCTCATGGCCGAGTACCAGTCGCCATTCGTGCCGGGGCTGCCGCGGTTCACCGGCGGCGCCGTCGGCTACCTCGGCTACGAGGCGGCCTCCTGGTTCGAGCCCACCGCCGCCCGCGCCGATGGCGCGGCCATGCCGGGTGACGACGCCGCGTTCATGCTGTTCGACACCGTGCTGGCCTTCGATCACGTGCAGCACCGCATCCTCATCATCGCCAACGCGCGCATCTCGGGCGACGAGGACCTCAAGGCGCTCTATCAGTTCGCGGTCGCCAAGATCGGCTTCGTCGAGCGGGAACTCGAACGCCCCCTCTCGGTGCCGCGCACGCGCGAAGACGGGCCGCTCGTGCTGTCGTCGAACCAGACGCAGGAGCAGTACGAGACGGCGGTGCGCAAGGCGAAGGAGCACATCGCCGCCGGCGACATCTACCAGGTGGTGCTGTCGCAGCGTTTCACGGCCGAGATCGGCACCGACCCGTTCACCGTCTACCGGGCGCTCCGGCACGTGAATCCGTCGCCCTACATGTTCTTCGTGCGCAGCGGCCCGCGCAGCGTGGTCGGCAGTTCGCCCGAGATGCTCGTGCGGGTCGAGGGCCGGCACGCCGTGACGCATCCGATCGCCGGCACGCGGCCGCGCGGCCGGACCGAGGAAGAGGACCAGCGCTACGCCGACGAGCTCAAGCGCAATGAGAAGGAGCGTGCCGAACACGTCATGCTCGTGGATCTCGGCAGGAACGACATCGGCCGCGTCAGCGCCTATGGCACCGTGCGCGTGCCCACCTACATGAGCCTCGAACGCTACTCGCACGTGATGCATCTCGTGTCGGTGGTGGAAGGGCAGCTCGCCGACGGGAACGACCGTCTCGACGCGCTGGCCAGCTGCTTCCCGGCCGGCACCGTGTCGGGCGCGCCGAAGGTGCGGGCGATGCAGATCATCAGCGAGCTCGAGCCGGGCCCGCGCGGCGTCTACGCCGGCGCGGTCGGCTATCTGGACTTCGCCGGCAATCTCGACTTCTGCATCGCCATCCGCACGATCGTGCTCGAAGACGGCAAGGCGTACGTGCAGGCCGGCGCCGGCATCGTCGCCGACTCGAACCCCACCGCCGAGTACGACGAGACCCGCGACAAGGCGCGTGCCATGCTCAAAGCGCTCGAACTGGCGCGCACGGGGCTCTGATCATGGTCCTCGTCCTCGACAACTACGATTCGTTCACCTTCAACCTCGTCCAGTACCTGGGCGAGCTCGGCGCCGACCTGCAGGTGCGGCGCAACGACGCCGTGACGGTGGACGAGATCGAGGCGCTCGCGCCGGCGCGGATCGTGATTTCGCCCGGCCCCGGACATCCGTCGTCGGCGGGCATCTCGGTGGAGCTCATCCGGCGGCTGGCCGACCGCGTGCCGATCCTCGGCGTCTGCCTGGGGCATCAGGCGATCGGGCACGCCTTCGGTGGCACGGTCGCCACGGCGCCGGCGCCGAAACACGGCAAGACCTCGAGCGTCAGCCACGACGGCCGCGGCATCTTCCAGGGCCTCACGAGCCCATTCGAGGCGGCGCGGTATCACTCGCTCGTCGTCGCCGCCGACGGCTGGCCCGACGCGCTCGAAGCCACCGCGCACGCCGATGACGACGGCGTGGTCATGGGCTTGCGGCACCGCCAATTCCCGCTGCACGGCGTGCAGTTCCACCCCGAGTCGATCCTGACCGGGGAAGGCCGCCGCATGCTGCGCAACTTCCTGGAGCGCGTCTGATGTTCCCCGCGCTCGTCACCAAGCTCCTGAAGCGCGACGACCTCACGGCGGACGAAGCCGCCGCCGCGATGGACATCGTGATGCGCGGCGACGCGCACCCGGCGCAGGTGGCCGCGATGCTGGTCGGCCTCGCCATGAAAGGGGAGCGGCCGGCCGAACTCGTCGGCCTCGCCCGCACGATGCGCGCCCACGGCGTGCGCATCGAGGCCGGCCCGGTGGCCGTGGACACGTGCGGCACGGGCGGCGACCGCGCCGGCACCTTCAATATCTCGACGGCGGCGGCGCTCGTCGTCGCCGCCACCGGCGTGCAGGTCGTGAAGCACGGCAACCGTAGCGTCTCGAGCCACTGCGGCAGCGCCGATGTGCTCGAGGCACTCGGCGTCGCCGTGGACGCGCCGCCGGCCACCGTGCAGCGCGCCGTGCACGAGGCCGGCATCGGCTTCTGCTTCGCGCCGACGTTCCATCCGGCCATGCGGCATGCCGGCGAGGTGCGGCGGGCGCTCGGCGTGCCGTCGGCGTTCAATCTGCTCGGCCCGCTCACGAATCCGGCGCGCGTGCCGTTCCAGATCGTCGGTGTGGCGCGGCCCGAGCTCACCGAGCTCATGGCCCGCACGCTGCAGCAGCTCGGCGCCGCTCGCGCCTGGGTCGTGCACGGCGCCGACGGCCTCGACGAGCTGTCGACCACCGGCTACTCGAAGGTCTCGGAATGCCACGGCGACGTCGTGCGGACGTTCTACGTGCACCCGTCGGACGTCGGCCTGCCCAAGGCCGCGGCCGGCGCGCTGCGCGGCGGCGACGCGGCGCATAACGCCGCGGTCGTGCGCGGCGTGCTGGCAGGCGAACCCGGGCCGGCCCGTGACGTCGTGCTGCTCAACGCCGGCGCGGCGCTGCTCATCTGCGGCAAGGTGGCGGCGCTGCGCGAGGGCATCGCGCAGGCCGCCGCCGCCATCGACAGCGGCGGCGCCAGCCGCACGCTCGATGCGCTCGTCGCCGCCACGAGGCCGGCGGCATGAGCGCGACGCCCGATCTGCTGGCCGCGATCGTCGCGGCGACCAGGCGCGACGTCGTCGTCAGGCAGCAGGCCGAGTCGTACGACCGGATCGGCGCCCGCGTCGCCACCGCCCGGACACCCGATGGCGCCGCCTTCACGCGCGCCCTGGGCCGCGACGGCGCGGTCAACGTGATCGCCGAATGCAAGCGGCGCTCGCCGTCGCGCGGTGTGCTCAAGGACGCCTACGACCCGGTGGCCCAGGCGCGCGCCTATGCCGACGGCGGCGCGGCGGCAATCTCGGTGCTGACGGAGCCCTCGTTCTTCGACGGGGCCCTGGCGCACCTCGCCGCCGTGCGCGCCGCCGTGTCCGTCCCGCTGCTGCGCAAGGACTTCGTGGTGGACGAATACCAGCTGTTCGAGGCCGTGGTGGCCGGCGCGGATGCGGTGCTGCTCATCGTGAGCGCGCTGCCGCCGGCGACGCTGACGCGGCTGCACGCCGCGGCCACGGCGCTCGGCCTCGCCGTGCTCGTCGAGGTGCACGACGACGCCGAACTCGACATCGCGCTCGCGGCAGGAGCCCGCATCGTTGGCGTGAACAACCGGGACCTGCGCACGCTCGCCGTAGACACGCGGGTCTCCGAGCGTCTGGCCGCGCGCATGCCGGCCGAGGTCATCGCGGTGAGCGAAAGTGGACTCAGGGGGCCTGACGACGTCGCCCGGATGCAGGCGCTCGGCTATCGCGCGTTCCTCATCGGCGAACGGCTCATGACGTCGGACGACCCGGCGCGCGATCTGCGCCACCTGACCGGCGCGGAGGCGGCGGCATGAGCGTGCGCATCAAGATCTGCGGGCTCACGCGCCTCGAGGACGCCCGGCTGGCCGGGCAGCTCGACGTGGACGCCGTTGGCATCATCCTTTGGCCCGGCAGCCCGAGGGCGGTGCGCCTGCCTGACGCAGCCGCCCTCTGCCGGGCGCTGCCGGCGTGGACGGCGCGCGTGGGCGTGTTCGTGGCGCCCTCGGTCGACGAGGTGCGCACTGCCATCACGGCCGCGGGCCTCGGCGTCATCCAGTTGCACGGGGTGGACGATCCCGCGCCGTTCCGCGCGCTGCAGGTGCCCGTCCTCTGGGCGGCGTCCCTGCGCGAGGACGGCGCCGAGCCCGTGGCGCCGGCCGGCACGACGCTCCTGCTCGACGCGCACGATCCGGTGCGCCACGGCGGCACCGGCCGCACCATCGACTGGTCGCGCGCGAGTGCCATCAGCGCGCGCGAGCGCCTCGTGCTCGCCGGCGGACTCACCGCCGAGAACGTCGCGCGCGCCATCACCGAGGTCCGCCCTTACGGGGTGGACGTCTCCTCCGGCGTCGAAGTGACTCCGGGCGTCAAGTCCGCCGTGCGCATGGAGGCCTTCGTCGCCGCTGTGCGCCAGGCCGTGCCATCCGTTTCCCTATGACGACACCCGAGATCGTTCCGACCCACAACTTCGGCACGCGCGACCCCGATGCCCGCGGCTACTTCGGCGCCTTCGGCGGCCGCTTCGTGCCCGAGACCCTCGTCTCGGCGGTTGAGGCGCTGACCGAGGCCTATCTGGAGGCGCGGCGCGACCCGGCGTTCCGCGCCGAGCTCACGCGCCTGCTGACGCACTACGTCGGGCGGCCGACGCCGCTCTGGGAAGCGGCACGCCTCGGTGCGGCAAGCGGCGGCGCGCGGGTGTTCCTCAAGCGCGAAGACCTGACCCACACCGGCGCGCACAAGATCAACAACGCGCTCGGCCAGGCGCTGCTCGCACAGCGGATGGGCGCCCGGCGGCTCATCGCCGAAACCGGCGCCGGCCAGCACGGCGTGGCCTCGGCCACCGCGGCGGCGCTCCTCGGCCTCGAATGCGTGGTCTACATGGGCACCGAAGACATGGCGCGTCAGGCGCTCAACGTCTTTCGCATGCGCCTGCTCGGCGCCGAGGTGCGCGGCGTCGACTCGGGGAGCGCGACGCTCAAGGACGCCATCAACGAAGCCATGCGCGACTGGGTCGCGTCCGTGGCCGACAGCTATTACCTGCTCGGATCGGCCCTCGGGCCGCATCCGTATCCGCTCATGGTGCGCGAGTTCCAGAGCGTCATCGGGCAGGAGGCGCGGGCCCAGATCCTCGCCCAGGCGGGACGCCTGCCGGATGCCGTCGTGGCCTCGGTCGGCGGCGGCAGCAACGCCATGGGGATCTTCGATGCCTTCGTCGACGATGCCTCGGTGCGCCTCATCGGCGTCGAAGCCGGCGGCGAGGCCATCACGATCGGCCGTCACGCGGCGCGCTTCGCCGGAGGCGCCGAAGGCGTCTTCCAGGGCACACGCACGTGGCTGCTCCAGGATGACGACGGCAACGTCACGGCGACCCACTCGGTCTCGGCCGGGCTCGATTACGCCGCGGTCGGGCCCGAACACGCGTGGCTGCAATCGACCGGACGCGCGGAGTATGCCTGGGCGGATGACCGCGCCGCGCTTGCGGCGTTCGAGTCGCTGGCGCGGCTCGAGGGCATCGTGCCAGCGCTCGAGTCGGCGCACGCGGTGGCGCACGTCGCCGCGCTCGGCCGGGAACTCGGGCCGGAGGGGATCATCGTGGTGAACCTGTCGGGCCGGGGAGACAAGGACGTGCAGAGCGTGGCCAACCTGACAGGAGGCCGCGCATGAGCCGTCTCGACGGAACGTTCGCACGCCTGCGTGCCGAGCAGCGCACCGGCCTCGTGGCGTACGTGACGGCCGGCGATCCCGATCTGCCGCGTTCGGCGGAGGTGATCCGTGCCGTCGATCGCGGCGGCGCCGATGTCATCGAACTCGGCGTGCCGTTCTCTGATCCCCTGGCCGACGGCCCCGTCATCCAGCGCGCCACCGAACGGGCGCTCGCCGCCGGCACGACGCTGGCCAGGGTGCTCGACCTGGCCGCCAGTCTGCGCGCCGACGTCGCGGCGCCGCTCGTCCTCTTCACCTACGCCAATCCGATGGTGCGGATGGGCATCCCGGCGTTCGCGCGGCGGGCCCGTGAAGCGGGTATCGACGGCGTGCTGGTGCTCGACCTGCCGCCGGAGGAGGCCGGCGAGGCCCGGGCATCGTTCGTGGCCGAAGGGCTTGATACAATTTTCCTCTTGAGCCCCACGACATCCGTCGAGCGGATCCGGCGTGCCGCCGAGCTGGGCGGAGGATTCCTCTACGGCATCTCGCGCCTCGGCGTCACCGGCGCCCGGGCGGACGTGGCCGACTCGGCCGAGTCGCTGGCGGCGCGTGTGCGCGCCGAGACCACCCGGCCGCTGGCGCTCGGCTTCGGGTTCTCGCGTCCCGAGCACGTGCGCGCCGTCGGCCGGTGGGCCGATGCCGCGGTGGTCGGGTCCGCGCTCGTGCAGGTGGTCGCCGAACACGCCGGGAACCCGGACCTCGGCGGGGAAGTCGAACGGTACGTACGATGGCTGCGGAGCTGAGTGTGGAGGCCCTCAGGGCCGAAATCGACCAGATCGACGAGGTCATCGTGCGGCTGCTCGACAGCCGGGCGCGCTGCGCCTACGCGATCGGCCGCGTGAAACATGCCGAAGGACGTCCGGTGTACGAACCGTCGCGGGAGGCCTCGGTGCTCGCGCACGTGCGCGACGTCAACCGCAGCCTCGGTGGTCCGCTCGACGACGAGGCCATCGTGCGGCTGTTCGAACGGGTCATCGATGAAGCACGCCGGATCCAGCGGGTTGAGGCGATGCGGACGGAGCACTCCGGGCGCGGCGACGCGCCGGCGGCAACAGGGCAGGGGGCATAGACCATGGTCGTCGTGATGAAGGAACGGGCGTCGGATGCCGAGGTGCAGGCGGTGATCGCCCACCTGGTCGAGCGCGGCATGGACGTGCATCGCTCGTCGGGGGCCGCGCGCGTGGTGCTCGGCGTGGTCGGCTCGGGCAAGGTGGATCGCGGCCTGGTCGCGCTGATGGACGGCGTGCACGAGGTGCTGCGCATCACCGAGCCCTACAAGCTCGCCAGCCGGACGTTCAAGCAGGAAGACACGGTCATCACGATCGGCGACCTGAAGATCGGCGGTGACGAAGTCATCGTGATGGCCGGTCCCTGTTCCGCGGAGACCGAGGAGCAGGTGCACGCCACGGCGGCGGCCGTCAAGCGCGCCGGCGCCAAGGTGCTGCGCGGCGGCGCCTTCAAGCCGCGGTCGTCGCCCTATAGCTTTCAGGGCCACGGCGAAGAAGGCCTGCGGATGCTGCGCGCCGGCGCCGACGCCCATGACCTGAAGCTCATCACCGAGGTGATGGACGCGTCGCAGATCGAGGTGTGCGCGAAGTACGCCGACATCTTCCAGGTGGGCGCGCGCAACATGCAGAACTTCACGTTGCTCCGCGAGCTCGGCCGCGGCCGCACGCCGGTGATGCTGAAGCGCGGCATCGCCGCCACCATCGAGGAATGGCTGCTCTCGGCCGAATACGTGCTCTCCGGGGGCAACAGCGCCGTGATGCTCTGCGAACGCGGCATCCGCACCTTCGAGACGAGCACGCGCAACACGCTCGACGTCTCGGCCATTCCCATCGTGAAGGAACTCTCGCACCTCCCGGTGTTCGTCGACCCGAGCCACGGCACGGGACGGCGCGACAAGGTGGCGCCGATGGCGCGCGCCGCCGCGGCCGCCGGGGCCGATGGCCTGCTCATCGAGGTGCACTGCGACCCGGATCACGCCTGGTCCGACGGCGCCCAGTCGCTGTTCCCCGTGCAGTTCGAACGCCTGATGGCCGAGCTGCGCATCATCGCCCCGGCCATCGGCCGCAGCATCTGCCTCGAGCCGATGGCGCGCCGCGGCTGGGCGCGGTAAGGCCGTGACGGCCATGCCGTTCGGCCGCCTGCTCGTCGTCGGCGCGGGCCTGCTCGGCACGTCGGTGGCACTCGCGGCGAAGCGCCGCTGGCCCGGCGTGCATCTGACCGCCCTGGATGCCACGACGCGTTCGCACGCGCCGTTCGACGTCCACCTCGACCCGGAGGCGCCACTGCCCGCGTTCGATCTGGCGGTCCTGGCGGTGCCCGTCGATGCCTATGCCGCGTGCATGCGGCGTCTCGCCCGCGAGGCGCCGGGCAGCGCGGTGACCGACGTGGGCAGTGTGAAGCGCCGCCCGCACCTGGAGGCTGCGGCGGCGGGACTCACGGGCTTCGTCGGCGGCCATCCGATGGCCGGCGGCTCCCGGCCGGGAGCCGAGCACGCGCGCGCGACGCTCTTCGATGACCGTCCGTGGTTCCTGACGCGCGGCGACGCGCCGGAAGGCCCGGTCGCCCTCGCCAGGGCGCTCGCCGACGGCTGCGGCGCCCGCGTGATCGAGACCGACCCCGACAGCCACGACGCCACCGTCGCGGCCATCAGCCATCTGCCCCAGGCGGTCGCGAGCGTGCTCATGGCCACCGTGGCGGAGGCCGCCGACGATGCGGCACTGGCCGCGGCGGCTGGCGGACTGCGCGATTCGACGCGGATCGCCGAAGGTCCGGTGGGCATGTGGCAGCCGGTCTTCGCGTCCAATGCCGACCGGCTCGCGCCGCTCGTGCGCGCCACGGCGGCGCGGCTCCTCTCCCTGGCCGACCAGCTCGACGACCCTGCCGCGGTTCGCGCGCTCTTCGCGGCCGCGAATGCCGGCCGCCGGCGCCTGCCCCCGCTATAATCGCGGCATGCAGAAAGTCGTGCGCGATGCCGACCAGGCGGTCGAGACCGTCTTCGACGGCGCCACCATCATGATGGGCGGGTTCGGCGTGTGCGGCGTACCCGAGCACCTCATCGCCGCGCTGCACAGGAAGGGCGTGCGCGATCTCACGATCGTGAGCAACAACGCCGGCACCGACGACCACGGCGTCGGCATCCTGCTCAGGGCCCGCCAGATCCGCAAGATGATCTCGACCTACGTCGGTGAGAACAAGGAATTCGAACGGCAGTATCTCCAGAAGGAGATCGAGGTCGAACTCGTGCCGCAGGGCACCTTCTCGGAACGCATCCGCGCGGGAGGCGCCGGAATCGCGGCCTTCTTCACGCCCACCGGCGTCGGCACCGTCGTGGCCGAGGGCAAGGACGTCCGCGAGTTCGACGGGCGGCTGTACGTGATGGAACGCGGCCTCACCGCCGACTTCGCGTTCGTGAAGGCGTGGACCGGGGACACCGCCGGCAACCTCGTCTACCGCCGCACGACGCGCAATTTCAATCCGATGATGGCCACCGCCGCCAGGGTCACGGTCGCCGAGGTCGAACATCTCGTCGAGGCGGGGCGGATCGTGCCCGACCACGTGCATACGCCCGGGATCTTCGTGAAGCGGATCTTCCAGGGCACGGCCTTCAGCCGCAGGATCGAGAAGCGCACGGTGAGGGGCTGACCATGGACATCCGCGAACGCATCGTCCGCCGCGTCGCCCGCGAACTGAAGGACGGCGACTACGTGAACCTCGGCATCGGCATGCCGACACTGGTCGCCAACTTCCTGCCGCCGGGTATCGAGATCACGCTGCACTCCGAGAACGGCATGCTCGGCGTGGGGCCGTATCCCACCGAGGACGAGGTCGATGCCGACCTCATCAACGCCGGCAAGGAGACCGTCACTGAACTGCCGGGCACGAGCTACTTCAGCAGTGCCGATTCGTTCGCCATGATCCGCGGCGGGCACATCGATGTCACCGTGCTCGGCGCGCTGGAAGTGGACGCACACGGCAACCTCGCCAACTGGATGGTGCCCGGCAAGATGGTGAAGGGCATGGGCGGCGCGATGGATCTCGTGGCCGGCGCCCGCCGGGTCATCATCGCCATGGAGCACACGACGAAGGACGGCGGCTCGAAGATCCTGCCGCAGTGCACGCTGCCGCTGACCGGCCAGGGCGTCGTCGACCTCATCGTCACCGAACTCGCGGTCATCGAGGTGACGCCCGGCGGGCTCGTGCTGCGCGAGATCGCGGACGGCACGACCGAAGGCGCCGTGCGCGCCGCCACCGCGGCTCCGCTCACGACTGCCTCGCCGCTCGGCACGTTCTAGGCACGTCTGTGGAGGCGGCGGCCACGACGCTGACCCTTCCCGCGTCCTGCCTGGACGCCCTCGTAGCCGAGGCCATGGCCGCCGCGCCGCGCGAAGCCTGCGGGCTCCTCATCGGCCGCGGGCAGGAGGTGCGCCGGATCGTGCCGGCGCGCAACGTGGACGCCTCGCCCGCGCGCTACACGATCGACCCGGCGGACCACTTCAGCGCACTGCGGGAGGCGCGCCGCGAAGGTCTGGCCGTCATCGGGGCCTATCACTCCCACCCGGCCGGGCCGCCCGAGCCGTCGCCGACCGACCGGGCCGAGGCCACGCCGGAGTTCGTGTACATGATCGTCGGTCTCGCGCCGGCGCCGGCCGTGGCCGCGTGGCGCCTCGTGGACGGGAACTTCGCCAGCCTCAGCCTCGTCCGTACGTGACGAGACGGGCGCGACGTCGCCCGCCGGGAGGTGGCATGGCCACAGGGACATCGCGAAGGGGAAGTCGCGCCGTGCGCGCCATGCGCGTCGTGCTGGCGCTCGCGGCGCTCTCGGCCGTCATCTCGGTGCGCGCCGCAGAGCAGCCCGCACCCACGGTCGCAGACGAGGCGCTGCGGCGGCAGGTGGAGGCACGATTCGAAGTCGTGCCGCTGCGCGACGGCATCGCCCTGGTCGGACGATCCGCCGACCGCCGTCTTGAGATCGATCGCGGCGTGGTGCTGAGCCGTGGCGTACCGCTCTCGGGCGAGGAACTGCGACGACGCTTCGGCGCCGACGCGGACCTCGTGCTGCGGCTCTCGTATCTCGACAACGACGCCCTGCGCCGGCTGTTCGCCGCGCCGGCATCGGGCGCCTCGGCGCCCGCCGCACCGACACCGCCCGTACCCTCGACACCCGCGGCGGCTGCCGTGCCCCCGGCGCCGCCCGTATTCGACCGTCCGTCACCGGCCGAGGCGCAGCCCGTGTTCCACCGGACCGGCGCGCGACTCGGCGTGGCCAAGCCGATCGTGGTGGCCGCGGACGAGGAGGTGACCGACGGGGTGTTCTCCCTCGGCGGCAGCGTGCGCATCGACGGACGCGTGCGCGACGGCGTCGTGGTTATCGGCAGTGATCTCACCCTCGCGCCCACCGCCGACGTCCGCGGCGACCTGACCGTCGTCGGCGGGACGCTCTCGATTGCCGAGGGGGCCCGCCACACCGGCGCCGTGCACCACGCGGAGGGCGCCTCGTGGCCACGCTGGTCGTGGCCCTCGCTCGGCTGGTCCCGGTTCGAACCGGGCGGCGCCGCGAGCTGGCTGCCGCTAGCCGGCACGACCACGCGAATCGTCCTGCTCGCATTCACGATGGCGGCGCTCGCGTTCTTCGCGCGTGGGCGCGTGGTCCGGATCGGCGCCGCCGCCGCGGCCTCGCCCGTGCGCGCCGGCCTCATCGGCCTGGCCGCGCAGGCCGTCTTCGTGCCGGCGCTCATCGTCGTGACCATCGTGATGGCCATCACCATCGTGGGCCTGCCGTTCGTCGCCGTCGTGGTGCCGCTGGCGGTGCTGGCGATGCTCGCGACGATGGTGCTCGGCTTCACGAGTCTCGCCGCGCGGCTCGGCCGACACGTCACTGGGCACGACACCGTCGTCGCGGTGCTCGCCGGGCTCGTCATCCTCGTCCTGCCGACGTTCCTGGCGCGCCTGGCCGGGGTCGGGCCCGAGGCCTTGCGCGCCATCGCGGTCGCCCTGCTCGTCGTCGGGACGGTCGTCGAGTACGTCGCCTGGACGGTGGGACTCGGCGCGGCGGTGATGACGGGGCTCGGACGCTGGGCCGTCGTGCCGCCACCGGTGCCGCCGCTGCCGGCTGAACCGGTCGTCGAGCCGTCGGCGGTCCTCTAGGCGCCGCGGCGGCGCCGGCCGCGCGGCTACAATGGCCGCGTGCTCGCCCGCGTCGCCACGCTGCTTGCCACCGCTGCGGAGCGCTATGTTCCGAGCGCGTTCGCCATTGCTGTGCTGCTCACCGGCGTCACCTTCGCCGGCGCCGTGGCCATCGGCGCCACGCCCGGGCAAACGTTGGTCGCGTGGGGCCGCGGCTTCTGGGCGCTGAGCCCGTTCGCCATGCAGATGGCGCTCGTGGTGCTCACGGGCTTCCTCGTGTCCACGGCTCCGGTCGTCGACCGCCTGTTCCGCGCGGTGGCCCGCCGGGCCGGTTCACCCGCCAGCGCCGCCACGCTCATGGCCGTGGTCTCGATGCTGCTGGCATGGCTGCACTGGGGCCTCAGCCTCGTCGGGTCGGCGATGCTCGTGCGGCACATCGCGCGGGCGCAGCCACGCGTGGATTTCCGCCTGCTCGTGACGGCGGCCTACCTGGGGATGGGCACGACGTGGCATGCCGGCCTCAGCGGCTCGGTGCCGTTGCTCATGGCCTCGCCGGGGCACTTCCTCGAGAAGACGACCGGCCTCGTGCCGCTCTCCGCGACGACCTTCGCGCCATTCAACCTGGCGCTGACGGCGACGATCGCGGCGGTGATGGCGGTGATGGTCTGGCGCCTGCATCCCCCGGCCGCCGACGCCGTCGCCGTGTCACCGGAGGCGCTCGACGCGCTCGAGCGCTTCAACCCGCCTGACGCGCCGGCCGGCCGCTCGTTCGCGGCGTGGTGCGATCACACACGCGTGCTGCCCTATGCGCTCGGCGCCATGGGCACGGCGTGGCTCGTGTGGCACGTGCGCACGTCGGGACCGCAGCTCACGCTCGACGTGCTGAACTTCATCTTTCTCATGACCGCCATCGTGCTCCACGGCCGGCTCGCGTCGGTGATGGCGGCAGGGGAGCAGGGGGCGCGGCTCCTGGCCGGCGTCCTCCTGCAGTTTCCGCTCTACGCCGGGATGTACGGCGTCATCGAGGGCACGGGCCTGGCACGGGTGCTGGGCGATACAATCGCACGCACCGCCACGGCCGACACGCTGCCGCTCGCGTTGTACTGGTACTCGAGCGTCCTCAACTACTTCGTGCCGTCGGGCGGCTCCAAGTGGGCCGTCGAAGCGCCGTTCATCATCGACGCCGCACGACAGATCGGCGTCGGCCTCGACGAAGTGATCCTGGCCTACGCCTGGGGGGACATGGCGTCGAACCTCATCCAGCCCTTCTGGGCGCTGCCGCTCCTGGCCGCGGCGCGGCTCGGCTTCCGCGACATCATGGGCTACGCCGCGCTGTGTTTCGCCGTCATCAGCGTGGTCGTCTCGATGGCGTTCTGGCTGCTCCCGCTCGCGCGCTGACGCGCACGCGTGCACGGAATCGGCGGGGTCCAGACGCCAGCCCGGCAGCACGATGTTAGACTGCCTAGCTGTCTCCCCCCGGCACGAGGTTCAGAGATGCACAGTCCGTTCGAGCTACCCCTGTTGCGCGCCGTCACGACGACGCCGGACGCCGTGTCGACTGACGTGGTGGCGGTGCTGTACGCAGGTGAGCCGGCCGATGCCTTCCGTCCGCGCCTGCCGGCGGGGGCTCGCGGCGAATTCGACGCCGCCCTGACCCGCGGTGAAGCGATCGTCGACCTCGGCCATGTGCTCGTCGCCGGCTCCACGGGCGCCGGCTGCCGTTGCCTCGTCGTCGGCGCCGGCGCCGGGCCGCTGACACCGGACCGTATGCGGCGCGCGGTGGCCACGGCGGCGCACTGGGCGCGCGAACACCGCTGCGGCCGGCTGGCCATCGATCTCTCGAACCTGACGGCCGACGTCGACACGCTCACGGCCATCGCTGCCGAGGCGGTCGTGGTTGCGAACTTCAATCACGGTCACCTCAAGGCCATCGCGCCGGCACCGCCGGTGACCGAGGCGACCGTCCTCGTGGCGAGCGGGCAGCACGCCGCACTCGAACGGGGGCTCGTCATCGGCGAAGCGGTCAACGCGGCCCGCCTCCTCACGAACGAACCGGGCAACGTGCTCACGCCGCGCGAGCTCGCGGATCGCGCCGTGGCCCTCACCGCCGAACCCGGTGTGCACGCCGAGGTGCTCGGCCCCGAGAAGATCGAGGCCCTGGGCATGGGGTTGCTGCTGGGCGTGGCGCGCGGGTCCGCCGAACCGCCGCGCCTGCTGTGCCTCACCTACACGCCGCCCGGCATCACCGACGGCCCGGTGCTCGGGCTCGTGGGCAAGGGCATCACCTTCGACACTGGTGGCATCTCGATCAAACCGGCCGACGGCATGGACCGCATGAAGGACGACATGGCGGGTGCCGCCGCCGTCATCGGCGCCGTGCGCGCCATCGCGCGGCTCGGTATCCCGCGTCGTGTCGTCGCCGTCGTGCCGACGACCGAGAACATGCCCGGCGGCAAGGCGCTCAAGCCGGGGGACGTCATCCGTGGTGCCGCCGGCATCACCGTCGAGGTGAACAACACCGACGCCGAAGGCCGTCTCGTTCTCGGCGATGGCCTGTGGTACGCCCGGCGGAAGGGGGCCACGCATCTCGTGGACGTTGCGACGCTGACCGGCGCGTGTGTCGTGGCGCTCGGCAAGGTCACCTCCGGACTCTTCGGAACCGTGCCGGCCTTCACCGACCGGGTGCGCCAGGCGGCCGCCCGGGCCGGCGAGGCGGTGTGGGAACTGCCGATGGGCCCCGAATACAAGGACATCATGAAGAGCGAAATCGCCGACATGGTGAACAGCGGGGGGCGGGCCGCGGGGGCGATCTCCGCGGCGGTGTTCCTGCGCGAGTTCGTCGGCGAGACGCCCTGGGCGCATCTCGACATCGCCGGCACCGCTTGGAATGACGACGCCAAGCCGTGGGCCACCAAGGGGGCGTCGGGCGTCATGGTGCGCACGCTCGTCGAGCTGGCCGCCGGCGAGCTGCCCTCGTGAGGGGCTGATAGAATCGGGATGTGAACCAGAGCGCGCCGCCCGAAGCGATCGCCGTCACGCCGGTGTACCGCACCGGCGCGCAGGAACCCACGCGTGAGGTCAGCATGATCGACGTCACGGTGTCGGCGTTCCACCTCACCGGGCTCATCATGGCCGGCGCGCTCCTGGCCGGACTGCTCGTCGGCGCCACCTACGTCTGGTTCCGCAAGGGCCGCGCCGTCACGACCATCGAAGCGCGCGGCAACAACCACAACTTCCTGCGGGAGTAGCGGTGGCGGGCCGGCGCGGACGCGCCGGTTCAGCGCGTGGCGACGGCGGTCTGCCGCTTGAGCGACCGGCGGTACTGCGCGACGGCGGCCTGCAGCGACTCGGCGATCTTCTGCCGGTAGGCCGGCGTCTTGATGAGCGCCACTTCCTGGCGATTCGTGATGAACCCGATCTCCGCCAGAATGCTCGGCATCTGCGCGCCGATGAGCACGACGAACGGCGCCTTCTTCACGCCGCGGCTGCGCAGGCCGGCGTTGGTCTTCGAGAGTCGCGCCGTCAGCGACTGCTGCACCATGGCCGCGAGGTCGCGCGACTCATCGAGTTTGTTGTTGAGCGCAATCGCCCGCACGATGCCCGGCAGGTTGTGCATGCCCCCTGCGGACGTGGCGTTCTCACGCGCCGCCACGGCTTCGGCCTCCGGGTTCGAGGCGAAGCTGAGATAGTAGACCTCGATGCCGCGCGCCTTGGGATCCCGGCTCGCGTTCGCGTGAATCGACAGGAACAGATCCGCGCCTTCGCGATTGGCGATGGCCGTGCGCTGCTCGAGCGGGATGAACGTGTCGGTGCGGCGGGTGAGCACCACGTCGAAGCCGTCCTTCGCGAGCAGCTTCTCGAGCCGCAGCGCCACGTCGAGCACCAGGCGGGCCTCGTTGGTGCCGGAGGTGAGCGTGCCGGGATCGTGCCCGCCGTGACCCGCGTCGATGACGATCCGCGAGATCCCCAGACCGAGCTGGCGCGCCAGCGAGAAGCTCCCGTCGGTGTTGGCGGCCGGTACCGTGGGGGCCGGCGTGCTCGGCGGGACAGGCAGCCGGGCGGGCTCCGGCGCCGAAGGCACGGGTTCGACGACCGGGCGCGCGGCGACCGACACGCCGGGCGCCGGACCGACCGCGGGCGACGCGCCGCCGGCTGGTGCGGCCGCCGGCGGCGCTGTCAGCGCTGGCGCCGCGACGAATTCGTCCGTCTCCGGCGGCGCCGGTCGCAGCGACAGGTCCACGTCCCGCTCGTCCACGAGCTGCACCTCGGGCCCGGCAGCGACCGTGACTGGCACGACCGGCGCGGACGGGGCGATCGACACCACCACGGGCGGCACGGCAGGCGTGGGCATCGCGGGCGGGATCGCCGAAGGGGCTGACGCCGGAGTTGGCACGGCGGAACCTGCCGCCGTCAGCGTGCGCGACCGCGCGGCAGCCGGCTGTTCGGCATCGATGACGACACGATAAGGGTTGTAGAGCGTGAACACGCTGACCGGGGTGGCGCCTTCGAGGTCGAGCACCACGCGCACGGCCCCTGAACGACGGCCCACGCGCACCTGGCGCACGGCGCCGGCCTCGTAGCGGATCGCCGCATCCTGCAGCGGCTCGGCGGCGGTGGCGCCGAAGAGGTCCACGAACGCGCGCGGCGGGCCGGCAAGCACCTCATGCGAAAACGGCGTCTCGCGATCGAGGGCGAGCGTGATGCGGACGGTGGAATCGAGCACGGCGCGTTCGATGGCCCGCAGCGTGGCCACCGCCGGCACGCCGGCGCTCGCGGATGCCGCCGCCGGCGTGGCCGGGGCCACTGGGGCGGCGGGCCGTTCCACGGGCGGGGCCGGGGCCGTCACGGCCGGACGCGCCGGCGCGGTGGCCACGGTGCGGGTGTCCGGCGCCTTCTCCGAGGCCGGCACGATCGTGGCGAGCGCGCGCACGGCGGCGCGGGCCTGCCGGCGCAGCGGGCTGTTCGGGTACTCGCGCACCAGCCAGTCGAAGTATTTCTGCGCCGCCACGCGGTCGGCGGCGCGGCCGAAGCGCGCGTAGAGGTGCTGCGACAGCACCGCCGCCTGCAACAGCGCGTTGTCGCTGTAGCCGCTGGTGGGGAAGCGTCGCACCACGCCTTCGTAGTCGGTCACGACGCGCCGGGCCGGCCGCACGACGCGATCGAGCTCGTCGGTCGGCGCCGTGGGCGCCACACGTTCCACGGCCGCGCGGGCGTCGGCTTCTCGGCGCTGCGCGGTCTCGTAGCGCTCGCGCGCCGTCGGCGCACGCGCGGCGAGCGGCGCCGCCGCCGACACGACGAGCGCGAGGGCAGCCGCCACGAAGCGCGCGGACGTGGAGCGCGTCATCACCGGAGGTGCTCGTCGACCTCTTCGAAGTAGCCGCGGTCCACGAGCACCTCACGCGGCTTGCTGCCCGAGGCGCCCGAGACGATGCCGTCAGCTTCCATCATGTCCACGAGGCGCGCCGCGCGGCTGAAGCCGATCCGCAGCTTGCGCTGGAGCGACGAAATCGACACCTGGCCGCTCTGCACGACCATCCGTGCCGCCTCGTCGTAGAGTTCGTCCTTCTCGTATTCGATGCCGCCGGCCTTGTCGGCCTTGTCGTCGGCGGTGATGCTCTCGTCGAACGACGGCCGGCCCTGCTTGCGCAGGAAGCTGGCGAGCCGCGCCGACTCCTGTTCGGAGATGTAGGGCCCGTGCAGGCGCACGACCCGTGAGGTGGCCGGCGGCATGAACAGCATGTCGCCCTTGCCGAGGAGCTGCTCGGCGCCGTTGGCGTCGAGAATCGTCCGCGAATCGATCTTCGACGACACGCGGAAGGAGATTCGCGCCGGCAGGTTGGCCTTGATGAGGCCGGTGATGACGTCGACCGACGGCCGCTGCGTGGCGAGGATCAGGTGGATGCCGACCGCGCGCGCCATCTGCGCCAGGCGGCAGATCGATTCTTCGACTTCGTTGCCCGCCACCATCATCAGGTCCGCGAGTTCGTCGACCACCACGACGATGAAGGGCAGCAGCTTCGGCGTCTCGGAGTTCTCGGCCGCGCCCGGCTCCTCGAGCATGTTGCGCACGTTGCGGTTGTACTGCTCGATGTTGCGGACGCCGAAGGTCGCCAGGTGCTTGTAGCGCTCTTCCATCTCGCGCACCGCCCAGCGCAGCGCGTTGGCGGCCTTCTTTGGATCGACGACCACCGGCGTGAGCAGGTGCGGGATGTCTTCGTACATGCCCAGTTCGAGGCGCTTCGGATCGATCATGATCATCCGCACGTCGTCGGGCGTGCTGCGATACAGGATGCTCGTCAGCATCGAGTTCAGACCGACCGACTTGCCGGTGCCGGTCGAGCCGGCGATGAGCAGGTGCGGCATGGTCGCGAGGTCCGCCATGAACGGCTCGCCGTGGATCGTCTTGCCGAGCGCGATCGTCAGCTTCGAGGCCGAACGCGCGTAGGTCTCCGACTCGAGCAGCTCGCGCAGCGAGATGGCCTCGCGGTTCGGGTTCGGGATCTGGATGCCCACCGTGGACTTGCCGGGGATGCGGTCGATGAGGACGGATTCGGCCTTCATCGCCAGACACAGGTCGTCGGCCAGGCCCGTGACCTTGCTGTACTTCACGCCCGCATCCGGCTTGAACTCGAAGGTCGTGACCACGGGGCCGGGATGGATCTGCACGACCGCGCCCTCGACCGAGAACTCGCGGCACTTCTCCTCGAGATGGCGCGCGGCGTCCATGAGCTCGCGCTCGTCCACTTTGCCCTGCGCCTTGGCGGCGTCGAGCAATGAGGCCGGCGGCAACGTGAACGCGCCCTGGCGGCGGGCGGCCGGCGGCATGGGCTCGGCGTCGGCGAGTGGCAACGCGGGCGCCACGGGCATGGCCACCCGGGGCGGTGGACGCTTCGCGACCGGCGGCGGCTCGGGCGCCACGGGATCGGCCACGCCCTTCGTTTCCGGGGCCGCGACGCGCGTGCGCGGCGGTGGCGCTGCGAGATCGACGGCGGGCACGGCGCCCTTGCTCCGCTTCACTGGCTCGTCGGCAGCACCGTCCTTCGGGCCGTCCTTGGCCGCGTGTTTCGCCAGCACGTCGCGCCGCTGCTTCATCCGGCGCCGCTCGTCGAGCCAGGCCACGACCCGGCCGCGCGCGGCGAGCCCGGCCGCGCCCGCCAGCTCCACCCCCTGCGTGAAGAGCGTGCTGAAGGACACCTGCGTCGTCAGCACGGCGGCCAGGCAGAGCAGCGTGAGCAGCACGATGACGGCGCCGGTGCGATTCAGGTAGGCGGTGAAGGTCGAGGCGAGCACCGCGCCGACGAATCCGCCGGCCTCGTAGGTGCGCGCGCCCGACGTGGCCGAGCCCACAAGCAGGCTGAGCATGGCGCTCGTGCAGCCGAGCAGCAGCAGCAGCCCGGTGACCTTGGTGTAGAGCGCGTCCACCGTGCGGCACCAGAAGTAGTGCCAGCCGGCGGCGGCGACGAGCGCCGGCAGCATGTACGACGCGAAGCCCAAGACCTGGAAGGACAGTTCGGCGAGGAACGCGCCCACCGGGCCGATGAAGTTCGACGGCACGTCGTTCGTGCCGGTGGCGAAGAACCACGCGGCGTCGTTCGGGTCGTAGCTGGCAAGCGCGATGAGCCAGATGAGGCTCAGCGCGAAGAGCGCCACGCCCACGATCTCGCTCACCCGGCGGGACACCGGCGAGGCGAAGCCCTGGGACAACACCACGGAGGAAGCCTGTTTCGCAGCCACGATCGCTAGATCTCCATCACCACGGGCAACACCATCGGCCGCCGGCCCGTCCGGCGCTTGAGGAAGCGACGGAACTCGCCGCGAATCCGTTCCTTGAGCAGACCCTCGTCCAGGCGTTCGCCGGCCGGGCAGTCGTCGATCACGCCGGCGATGAACGCCGCGCCGTCGGTCAGCACGTCGCCCGCCTCGGCTTCGGGCACGAAGCCGCGCGCCACGATCTCGGGCAGGCCTTCGCGCACGCCCTTCTGGCGGTTCATCACGACGACGGGCACGACGAGACCGTCGGCCGCGAGCTGCCGGCGATCGCGGATCATCTCGCTGTCGACTTCTCCCGACCGCGTGCCGTCGATGAGCACGCGGCCCGCCGTGACGCTGTCGACGACCCGGCCGCCCTCGCGGTCGAAGCGGATGCGGTGGCCGTTCTCGGCGAGGATGACCGTGGTGGGCGTCTTGGATCCACCGGTGACGTCGCGGGCGACGCGGGCGTGCCGCGCCAGCTGGCGGTATTCGCCGTGCACCGGCACGAGGTAGCGCGGTCGCACGAGCGACAGCACGAGCTTCAGTTCTTCGGCGCTGCCGTGCCCCGACACGTGCACATGCCGCTGCGCTTCGGTCACGACGTCGACACCACGGCGGGCGAGGTGATTGACGATGCGGCCGATGGCCTTCTCGTTGCCGGGAATGGCACGGGCCGAGAAGACCACGGTGTCATCGGGCGACAGCGAGATGTGCCGGTGGTCGTCGATGGCGATGCGCGAGAGCGCCGCCTGCGGTTCGCCCTGCGAGCCGGTGACCAGGCACACGACATCGGACGGCGGCAGGCTGCCGACGTCGCTGTCCTTCACCGCGATCCCCGCCGGGATGCGCAGGTAGCCGAGGCGCTGCGCGATCTCGGAGTTCTCGACCATGCCGCGGCCGACGAACGCCACCTGACGATCGAACTGGGCCGCCAGGTCGACGATGAGCTGCATGCGGTAGACGCTCGACGCGAACGACGCCACCACGAGCTTCCCGGCGGTCGTCGCGAACACCTCGTCGAAGGCGTCCTTCACGTCCGACTCCGACCCGGTCACGCCGGGCCGGTCGATGTTGGTGCTGTCGGCGAAGAGCGCCAGCACGCCGGCGGCGCCGAGTTCGGCGAGGCGGCCGAGATCGGTGGGCTGGCCGTCGAGCGGCGTGTAGTCGATCTTGAAATCGCCGGTGTGCACGAGCACGCCCTGGGGCGTGTGGATGGCGAGCGCCACGCAGTCGGGCATGCTGTGCGTGACGCGCACGAACTCGACACGGAACGGGCCCACGGTCACGCTGTCGCCGGGCGTCACCTCGCGGCGGCGGTCGCCGAGATCGACGCCGTGTTCGTCGAGCTTGTTGTCGAGAATCGCGTGCGTGAAGGGCGTGCCGTACACCGGGCCGGTGACGCGCGAAATTACGTACGGCACGGCGCCGATGTGATCTTCGTGGCCGTGGGTCAGGAAGAGGGCCGCCACGGGCCCGCGCTGGTCGAGGTAGTCGCAGGAGGGGACCACGCGGTCCACGCCGGGCAGATCGGCCTCCGGAAACATGGAGCCGGCGTCGACGAGGATAGTCGTCTCCCCACACGAGACGGCCATCATGTTGAGGCCGAACTCGCCGAGGCCCCCGAGGGGCACGACATCCACCGCCAGATCCGCTGGCGGCACACTCGACGCGGACATACGAATCCCAGCCGGAACAGGTCCGGAGACGGCGCGAAGCAGGATGCACCTTCTGGCGAAGGGGCCTCCGTGCTTTGTCGGTTATCGATGGCTACGCCATCGACGCACGATCACCGACGCTCAGGACGCTGGGACGCCCCGAAAGAACAACAGGCGGGTTGGGCGAAACTATAGCACAGACGGCGCCCGGCGAGCGGCCACCCAGGCGTCCGCAAGTGCCGAGTATTCAACGAGGTGCAGGGTCTCCGGGCGGCGCCGTCCGTCGAGCCCGGCGGCCGAGAGCACCGCCCCGATCTCGAGCCCGTCGGCGCCGGCTACGGCCTTGAGGGTGTTCGCCAGGGTCTTGCGCCGCTGCGTGAAGGCAACGCGGACGAGGCGGTCGACGACCTCAGGATGGGGCACCGGCGGCTCAGGCGCGCGGAAGCGGAGGCGGACGAGCGTCGAACGCACCTTGGGCTGCGGGCGGAACGCGCCCGGCGGCAGGTCGAGCACCCGCGTCACCTCGGCCGACATCGACGCGAGGAGGGTCAGCACGCCGTACTCGCCCGTCGAGGGCTTCGCCACGAGCCGGTCGGCCACATCCGCCTGCAGCATCACCGTGGCGTCGACGAGGCCGGGCCAGCGCCGCCACCAGCGGGCGAGCATGTAGAGAATCGGCGACGAGATGTTGTACGGCAGGTTGCCGACGACGCGGAACGCCCGATCGGCGCGCCCGGCCGCCAGCCAGCCGTCGAGCACGGCGTCCACGTCGTCTTCGAGGACATCGCCGGTATGCACGGTGAGTCCGGGCACCTGCCGGGCCACGAGTCGCGCCGCCAGATCGCGGTCGACCTCGAAGGCGAGCAGGCGGCCCACCCGCGGCACGAGCGGCAGCGTGATGGCCCCCGTGCCGGGGCCGATCTCGACCATCTGGTCGTCGGGTTGCGGCTGGCAGGCCTCGGCCACACGCGCCGCCCAGACGGGCTCGAGGAAATGCTGGCCGAAGCGCTTGCGGGCGCGGATCATCGCGGCGGCTCTCCGGAGGCGTCATTCGCCGGCTCGGCGTCCGGCTCGGGCTCGCCGCGCCAGTAGCGCTCTTCGATCGCCATGATCTCGTCTTCGCTCATGCCGAAGTAGTGACCGAGCTCGTGAATGAGCGTCTCGCCGATGACCCCCACGATGTCACCGTCCTCTTCGGCGTCCTCTTCGATGGGCCGCTGGAAGAGCAGCACGCGATCCGGCAGGTCATTGCCGTGATCCCAGCGCCGCTCGGGCAGTGGCGTGCCCTGGTAGAGACCGAGCAGCGTGTCGGGCGGCTCGATGCCCATCTCGTCGAGCAGCTCCGCCGAGGGCGTCTCTTCGATGACAATGGCGACGTTCTTCACGTGCTGCGCGAAGCGTGGCGGAATCGAATCGATGGCTTCCGCCACGAGCGTCCGGAACGCGTCGCGGGTCATCGGCGCGACCGCGGGGACCCGGCCGGCGTCGCCGCAGTCGCGGACCGCGGCGCCTTCGGCGTGCGCGCGACCTTTGCGGCCTTCTTCGCGGCCGTCGCGGCTGCCGGACGCGCCTTGCGGACCCCGGTCACGGCGTGCGGACAGAGATGGCGCGCGTGGCAGAGGTCACACGACGGCGTCGGCCCGCAGATGCGCCGGCCATGCAGGATGAGCGTGTCGGAGACGCGCGTCCACTGCGTCTTCGGATAGAGCGCCGTGAGCGCCGTTTCGGCCTTCACCGGGTCGTCGGTGTGGATGAGACCGAGCCGCGCGGCCACGCGCAGCACGTGGCGATCGACGGGGAAGCCCGGCACGCCGAGCGCATGCCCCAGCACGACGTTGGCGGTCTTCCGTCCCACGCCCGGCAGCGCCACGAGCGCGTCCATCTCGGCCGGCACGGCGCCGCGATGACCATCGACGAGCGCCTGCGACAGTCCGATGACCGCCCTGGCTTTCTGCCGGAAGAAGCCGGTCGAGTGGATGAGCGTCTCGACATCGGCCGGCGCGGCGGCGGCGAGCGCGCGGGCGTCGGGATACCGCGCGAAGAGCGCCGGCGTCACCTCGTTCACGCGGCGGTCGGTCGACTGCGCCGAGAGCACGGTGGCCACGAGCAGCTCGAACGCGTTCCTGAAGGCCAGTTCGGTGTCGGCCCCGGGGTGATGGGTGGCGAGCGCCGCGAAGATCAAGGCGGCGTCGCGCGAGGCGTCGGGCACGTCAGTGCACCGGCCCCTTCGGCCCCTGGTTCTGCGTGGATTCCGTGTAGACGCGCAGGTTCTCCTGCAGGGCGGCGATGAGCGGGCCGATGAACTGCACCGGCAGCACGATCTTCGCGCGCACGGGCGCCTTGACGAGATGCTCCTGCTCGGCGTCGCGGATCTCCTTCTCGGAGAGCGGCGCCACCTCACAGAAGGTGAGCGTGAAATCGAACGGCGTGTGTGCGACCGCGCAGAAGTTGGCGTACTGGCGATCCGGGCCCGGCGCGTCGTCGGGAACGATCGTGAAGTTGATCTGCTTGTGGTCGGCCATGCCCGCCAGCATATCAGGCCGTCCGCGCGTCAGTAGCGGCGCATGACCCCCACGACCACGCCCTGAATCTGCACGTCGGCCGGGTCCGCGTAGATCGGATCCATCGTGACATTCGCCGGCTGCAGGCGGATGCGTCCGTTGTCGCGATAGAACGTCTTCAGCGTGACGTCGCTGTCCTTGAGCAGGGCCACCACCATCTCGCCGTTGTTGGCGGTCTTGCGATCTTCCACGACCACCCAGTCGCCGTCGCGAATCTGCTCGTCGATCATCGAGTTCCCACGCACGCGCAGCACGTAGGTGTCGCGACGGTTGCCGAGCAGGGCCTCGGGCACCGAGATCGTCTCGTTCGAGGCGATGGCTTCGATCGGCTGGCCGGCGGCCACGTAGCCGAGCAGCGGCACGTCCACCGCACGGCTGCCGCTCGGCCCGGCGAGCAGTTCGACCGACCGGCTGCGGTTCCACGAGCGCTTGATGAATCCCTTCGTCTCGAGATTCGTCATGTGCTTGTGCACGGTGGCGAGTGACGAGAGGCCGAAGCGCGCGCCGATTTCCTCCAGGCTCGGCGCGTAGCCGTGCTGCTGGATGAACTCGTTCAGGTAGTCGAGAATCTCTCGCTGGCGCTTGGTGAGCGGTTGCACGGCGGCCTCCGGATGGCGAAGAAAGAACCGAAAGGTTCGAGTCGCAGCGGCATCTTACCCCAAACAAAAAGCGAAAACCAGCGCCATTCCCGCCGAGCCGGTAGAATGCCGCCGCGTGCGCATTCCCCTGACGCTGCCGGCCGGCCGCTCGGACGACGTCCTGGCCGTCGGCGAGAACAGCATCGATCTGCTGGCGGAACTCGACGGTCATCCCGCCCCCGACACCAAGATGGCCCTGGCGGGCCTCACCGAACGACCCGGCGGACAGTCCGCCACGGCCGCCGTGGCGATGGCCCGGCTCGGCCTGAAGACGCGCTATATCGGCCGCGTCGGCGACGACGACTACGGCCGGCGTGGCCTCGAGAGTCTGGTGGCCGAAGGCATCGACGTCTCGAATGTCGTGACGGTGGCCGGCGTCACCAGCCGTGTGGCCGTCATCCTCGTGGACCGGCGGTCGGGGACGCGCACGGTGCTCGGCTATCGTGACCCGGGGCTGGTGATGACACCGGCGGATGTCCCCGCCCGCACCATCGACGCGGTGCGCGTGCTCTACCTCGACGGCACGGAAGTCGCGGCGGCAACGGCAGCCGCCGAGCACGCGCGGCGGAGCGGCACCCGCACGGTCGTCGACATCGACACGACGCTGCCGGGCACCGACCGGCTGCTGCGCAGCATCGACGTCATCATCGCCGCCGCGGCGTTTCCGGCCGCACTGACCGGCGCCTCCTCACTGGGCCTGGCCCTGGCCCGCATGCAGGCGGACACCGGGGCGCCGGTGGTCTGCGTGACGCTCGGCGAGGAGGGCAGCCTGGCGCGCGTGGCCGGACACGAGGTCCGCACGCCGGCGTTCCGCGTGCCGGTCGTGGACTCGACGGGGGCCGGCGACGTTTTCCGGGCCGGCTTCGTGGCCGCGTGGCTGCACGGCGGCGACACCACCGAGGTCGAGGACGCACTCCGCTGGGCCAACGCGGTCGCGGCCCTCAAGTGCCGCGGCCTCGGCGCCCGCACGGCCACCCCGACCCTTACGGAATTGCGCGCCTTTCTCGGCGGGCGGATGTAACCTTCCGCCGGGACGCCCTGTCCAACGGTTCGAGACCTCGTGTCATGCGTGCCGATGCCACCGCAACTCCCTGGCCCCTGGGCGCCACGCCGATGAGTGACGCCCCGGAGGCGCCGCTCGACGATGCCGCGCTCGTGGAGGCGGCGATCGGCGGCGACACGGCCGCCTTCGACGTGCTCGTCACGCGGCACCGGCGCAGCGTGTATCAGGTGTGCTACCGGTTCGTGAACCATCACGAGGACGCCGCCGACCTCACGCAGGACACGTTCGTGCGCGCCTGGAAGGCCCTCGGCTCGTTCCGCGGCCAGGCCCGCTTCAGCACCTGGATCTACCGCATCGCCGTGAACGTCTGTCTCAACCGCGTGAGCCTCAAGACGCCGAAGACCGACGTCGTGGATTTCGACCTCGTGGCCGACCAGCGCCAACCGGCGCCGGGCGCCGCCATAGACGCCGCCGAGCGCCAGGCGATGGTGCGCGCGGCCGTGAACTCGTTGCCGCCCCGGCAGCGTGCGGCGCTCATCCTGCGCACGTATCACGAGCTGTCGCATCAGGAAGTGGCCGACATCGTCGGCACGAGCGTGGGCGCGGTGAAAGCCAACGTGTTCCACGCGCTCGCCAACCTGAAGAAGCGGCTGGAGCCGCTCGTATGACCCCCTGCCTCACCCCCGACGAATTCGTGGACCTCGTGGACGGCGCGCTCGCCGCGGATCGCGAGGCGCACCTCGCCACGTGCGCCGCCTGCGCCGCCACCGCCACCGACGTGCGCGAGGTGCTCGCGGCCGCGCTGAGTGCCGACGTGCCGGAGCCCTCGCCGCTGTTCTGGCCGGGCGTGAACGCGCGTGTGCAGGCCGCCGTCGCCGCGTCGCCGGCCACGGGCTGGCGGGCGTGGCTGCGCCTCGACGTGCTCGTGCCGATTGCCGGGCTCGCGCTGGTGGTCATGGCGATCGCGTCGGCCATTGACGCGGTGTCACCGGCAGGCGCGGGCGCGAGCGACATCACGTGGACGATCACCGACGGCGCGAGGTCGTTCGAAGTCGCCGATGGCGTCGTCGACGAACCTGCGGCCGAGGCCGCCGTGTCCACCGCCGACGATGCCCTCGCGATGATGGCCGACCTCGCATCGACGCTACCCGAAGGCGGCTGGGACGCGCTCGGTGTCACGCGCCTGCCCGATCTCGACATCGCCGCCGCGGCGCTCACCGCGGACGAACGCGACGCGCTCGCCGCCCTGCTGCAATCGGCCGTGGAGCGGCCCAAGTCATGACGCGCCTGCGATCTGCTCTGTCATCCGCCCTGCTCGCCCTCGCCGCACTCATTGGAGCGGCGCTGCCGTCGTTCGCCCAGACACCGGCGCCGCCCGCCGACGCGGCCGATCTGCGGCCGGTCGAGATCCAGCGGCTGTTCGACGCCTACTTCGTCATGGAGGCGCAGCAGACGCTCGGCCTGAGCGACCAGCAGTACGCGCCGTTCCTCACGCGCCTCAGGGCGCTGCAGGACACGCGCCGCCGCCATCTGACGTCGCGCGCCGCGCTGCTCGTCGACCTGGCGCGGATGAGCGCGCCACGCGCCGCCCGTCCCGCCGACGACGCGGCGCTCAAAGCGCAGCTCGCCGCGCTGCAGGAGCTCGAATCGCGCAGCGCCGCCGAGGTCCGCAAGGCCTACACCGAGCTCGACGCGCTGCTCGATCCGCGGCAGCAGGCGCGCTTCCGGGTCTTCGAAGACCAGCTCGAGCGCCGCAAGCTGGAGCTCATGCTGCGCGCCCGGCAGAACGCGCGGCAGCAGCGCCTGCAGCGCCGGCAGCAGTAGCGCCGCGCCCGAGCGGGCGCGCTACAATGGCGGCAGCCCCGGCACCGCCTCGCCGGGATCGAGGGCAACCCGATGCGCACCAGATTCGTGCTGGCTCTCCTGACCGTGGCGATGGCCACGTCCGCTGCCGCGCAGTCGTCGCTGCAGGCGCAGGCCGATGCCGCCTACGCGAAACTGCAGGCGGTGATGCGCGCGGTGAAGCAGGCGGCCGCGCCGGCGCGCCGCACCGTCTTCAGCCAGACGGAGATGAACGCCTACCTGCGCTACCGGGCGAACACATGGCTGCCCACCGGCCTCACCGAGCCGAGCGTGCAGTTCATCGGGGGCAACCGCATCACCACTGTGGTCACCGCCGATCTCGACGGCGTGCGGAAGAAGAGCGCGGGCGGCTGGTTCGACCCCACGGCGTATCTGAGCGGCCGGCTGCCGGTACACGTGACCGGCACGCTCGCCACGTCGGCGGGGAAGGGCCGCTTCCTCCTCGAGACCGCGACGGTGGACGGCATCCCGGTGCCGCGGGTCTTCGTCGCCGAACTGCTGGCGTATTACACGCGCTCGGCCGACAACCCCTCGGGCGTACGGCTCGAAGAACCGTTCGAACTCCCTTCCGAGATCGAACGCATCGATGTCTCGACCGGCCAGGCCGTCGTCATTCAGTGACCATCCGGCGCATTCGGTAAGATCGCGGGGATGGCCGACGATCCTCTGCAGACCCCGCTGCAGTTCCTGACGGGTGTCGGGCCGCGGAAAGCCGCGGACCTGGAGAAGGCGGGGCTGCGCACGGTCGAGGATCTGCTCGTGCGCTTCCCGCGCCGCTTCGAGGACCGCAGCCGCTTCCAGCCGATCGCGTCGCTGCGTGCCGGCGGCACCGCCGCCATCCTCGGCGAGATCCTGAGCTGTGGCGTGGCGCCGACGAGACGCCAGGGATTCTCGCTCTTCACCGCGCTCGTGCAGGACGAGAGCGGCCAGGTGAAGGCGGTCTGGCCGAACCAGAAGTTCCTGAAGGACGTGCTCAAGCCGAAGATGAAGGTCGTGCTCTTCGGCCGCACCGAATACTGGGGCAGCCGCGGGCTGCAGCTCACCGCGCCGGAGTTCGAAGTGCTGCAGGATGACGGCGAGAGCGAGCCGCTGCACACCGGCCGCATCGTGCCGATCTACGAGCGCACCGGGTCGGTCACGCCCAACATGCATCGCACGCTCGTGCACCGCGCGCTCGAGACGCTGACGGCGCCGCTGCCCGACATCGTGCCGGCGGCGATGGCGGCCCGCCACGGCTGGCCCGATCGCCGCACGGCGTTCCGCCAGGCGCATTTTCCCGACCCGGGCACCGCGGTCGAGGCGCTCAACGTCTGCGCGACGCCGGCGCAGCGCCGCATCATCTTCGAAGACTTCTTCGTCTACCAGACGGGCCTCGCCCTGCGCCGCCGGCAGAACGCCGCCGTGCAGAAGCCGCACGTCATCGCCATCGACGACGCGCTGCGCGACCGTGTGCGGCAGGTGCTGCCGTTCAGGCTCACGGCCGGTCAGCGCGAGGCCGTGCGCGAGATCGTCACCGACATGCAGCGCCGCTGGCCGATGCAGCGCCTGCTGCAGGGCGACGTCGGCTCGGGCAAAACCGTCGTGGCGTTCCTCGCGGCGATGGTCGCGATGGAGAACGGCTATCAGGTGGCCGTCATGGCGCCGACGGAGCTGCTGGCCGAACAGCACCTGCGCACCTTCCAGCGCTGGCTCTTCGGCACGCGCTTCCGCGTCGAACTGCTCGTCGGCCGGAAGGGCGACGCCGCCCGGCGCCGGCTGTGCGAGTCGATTGCGGCCGGGGAGGTCTCGCTCGTCGTCGGCACGCACGCGCTCGTGCAGGATGCGGTGACGTTCCGCGCGCTGGCGCTCGCCATCGTCGACGAGCAGCACCGCTTCGGCGTCGTGCAGCGCGGCCTGCTCGCCGACAAGGGCCTCCATCCCGACGTGCTGCTCATGACGGCCACGCCGATTCCGCGCACGCTCGCGCTCACGGCGTGCGGCGACATGGACGTCTCGGTGATGCGCGACCGTCCGCCGGGGCGGCAGCCTGTGCGCACGATCGTGCGGCCCGAGACGCGGCGCGACGAGGTCTACGGGCTGATGCGCGCGGCAGTGGCCGCCGGGCGGCAGGTCTACGTGGTCTATCCGCTCATCGAGGAGTCGGAGAAGTCGGATCTCAAGGCCGCCACCACGATGGCCGCCCACCTGGCCGACACGGTGTTCCCCGACCTGCGCGTCGAGCTGCTGCACGGACGCCTCAAGGGCGACGAAAAGGACGCCGTGATGCGGCGCTTCGTCGCCGGCGAGGTGCAGGTGCTCGTAAGCACGACGGTCATCGAAGTGGGCGTGGACGTGCCGAACGCCACGGTGATGGTCGTCGAACACGCCGAACGCTTCGGCCTCGCGCAGCTGCATCAGCTGCGCGGGCGGATCGGCCGCGGCTCGGAGGCCTCGACCTGCGTGCTGCTTTATGCCGCGCCGTGGAGCGAGGAGTCACGGGCGCGACTCACGGCCCTCGCCGACTCGGAAGACGGCTTCGCGCTGGCCGAGACGGACCTCCAGATCCGCGGGCCCGGCGATGTCTTCGGCACCCGCCAGTCGGGCCTGCCGTGGCTGCGTGCCGGCGACATGGTGCGCGATGCCGACCTGCTGGCGCTGGCCCACGACGAAGCGCGCGCCCTCGTCGATGGCGACGCGGTGCCCCCGGCGCTCGCCGCGCACGTGGGGCGCGTCTGGCAGCAGCAGTTCGGCCTCGTGACGGTCGGCTAGGGACGCCGGGCATGCGCATCATCGCCGGCACGGCCCGCGGCCGCCTCCTGCAGTCGCCCACGTGGGACGGAGTGCGGCCGACCTCCGATCGCCTGCGTGAGACCCTCTTCAACGTGCTCGGCGCGGAGGTCGAAGGGGCGCGCCTGCTCGACGTCTGCGCCGGCACGGGCGCCATCGCGCTCGAAGCCCTCAGCCGCGGGGCGGCGAGCGCCACCTGTCTCGAACACGACGCCCGCGCCGTCGCGCTCATCGCCGCCAACGCCGCCAGGTGCGGCCTCGCGAAAGGCTGTATCATCGTGCGGGGCACGGCGCCGGAACATCTCACGGGCGCGCGGCTCGGCGGGCCGTTCGACCTCATCGTCCTCGACCCGCCCTATGCCGCTCCCTGGATCGACGACGCCGTGGGGGCGGCGGCGGCGCTCCTGGCCCCGGGCGGGCGCCTGGCGCTCGAACACGCCGCCAAGCGCGCGGCACCGGTGGTGACGGGCCTCGTCCTCGAGCGGACCAGGCGGGCAGGGGATTCGGCGCTGAGCACGTATCGCGCCGCGACGGACAGAGGAGCGCAGCATCCATGAACACGAGCGGCAGCCCCGGCGCGCGCCTCGCGGTGTATCCGGGGTCGTTCGACCCGATCACGAACGGGCACGTGGACATCATCGAACGCGGCCTGCGCCTCTTCGACCGGGTGGTCGTCGCCGTGCTGCGCAACGAATCCAAGGCCCCGCTCTTCGGCGCCGCCGAACGCGTGCAACTCATCCGCGACGTCTTCCGCGATCGGCCCGGCCTCGAGGTCGACACCTTCGACGGGCTGCTCGTGGACTACGCGGCCTCGCGCGGCGCGGCCGTGATCGTCAAGGGCCTGCGTTCGATTGCCGACTACGAGTACGAATCGCAGATGGCGCTCATGAACCGCCGCCTCAAGCCCGCCATCGAGACGATGTTCCTGATGCCGGCCGAACCCTACGCCTACACCAGCTCGCGCCTCATCAAGGAGGTGTGCCGGCTGGGCGGCGATATCCGCGGGCTGGTCCCGCCCCTGGTCGAGGATCGGCTGCAGCGCACCTTCGCCGCCGCGCGCGATCCCCTCAACGCTCCGAGGCACGTATGACGTTTGCCGCCCGCATGGCCCGCGTGGCCCCATCGCCCACCCTCAAGGTCGCTGCCGAGGCCGACCGCCTGCGCCGCGCCGGTGTCGACGTGGTCGACTTCGGCGCCGGCGAGCCCGACTTCCAGACGCCGAAGAACGTCGTCGACGCCGCCCATCGCGCGCTCGACGCCGGCTTCACGAAGTACACGCCGGCGGCCGGCGCGGCCGACGTGCGCGAAGCCGTCAGCTACCGCGCCCGCGAAGACTACGGCGTCAGCTTCCCGACGGCCGAAGTCATCGTGTCGGCGGGCGCCAAGCAGGCGCTCTACAACACCGCCGTCGTGCTCTTCGACGACGGCGACGAGGTCATCACCCACTCGCCGTTCTGGCCGACCATCGTCGATCAGGTGCTGCTCTGCGGCGCCACGCCGGTGCTGGCCCGCGGGCAGCGCGAACGCGGCTTCGTCGTCGAAGCCGACGAGATCCTCGACCGCGTCACCCCGAAGACCAAGGCCATCATCCTCAACACGCCGTGTAATCCCACGGGCGCGGTGATGCGCGAAGACACCGTGGCCGCGATTGCCGACCACTGCGCCAGGACGGGCGTGTGGGTGATCGTCGACCTCACCTACGACAAGCTCATCTACGAGCCGGTCGCGCACAACATCGTCAAGGTGCTGACCGACCGGCACCGCGAACGCACGGTCATCTGCAGTTCGGCGTCGAAGGCCTACGCCATGACGGGGTGGCGGGCCGGCTGGGCGCTCGGGCCGAAAGACTTCGTCACGGCCTGCAACACGGTGCAGGGCCACGCCACCTCGAACATCTCGTCGATCACGCAGAAGGCGCTCGTCGAAGCCCTCACCGGTCCGCAGGATGCCGTGACGGCGATGCTGACGGAGTACCGCGGCCGCCGCGATGAAACGCTCGGCTGGCTCACGAGCGACAGCCGTGTCGAATGCCTGAAGCCCGGCGGCGCCTTCTATCTGTTCCCCTACGTCGCCGAGCTGCTGGCGCCGTGCGGCGTGAAGACCTCGGCCGAGTTCGCCGATCAGCTGCTCGCCGAGGCCCGCGTCGCCCTCACGGCGGGTGAAGGCTTCGACGCGCCGGGCTTCGTGCGCATCTCCTACGCGACGTCGCGTGAACGCCTGCGCGAAGGCGTCACGCGCCTGCAGGAATTCGTGCACGCGCGTGAGCGCGGCGCGGCCACGGCGCGATAGGCCGTGCTCGACGCGCTGCGCGCGACCCTCGCCGGCATCGTCGGCGCCCCCTGGGTGTCGTCGGATCCGGTGGTGCTCGACACGGCCGGCCGTGACGCGCTCAAACGCGGCCACCGGCCTGACCTCGTGGTCACGCCGGGCACGACCGCGGAAGTCGCCGCCATCGCCCGCGCCTGTCACGACGCCCGCGTGCCGATGACCGTGCGCGGCGCCGGCACCGGCTACACCGGCGGCGCGGTGCCGATCCGCGGCGGCCTCGTCATCGCCATGTCGCGCTTCAACCGCATCCTCGAGGTCGATGCCGCGAACCTGCTGGCGGTCGTCCAGCCGAACGTCATCACGCGCGCGCTCCACACGGCGGTCGAGGCGCAGGGCCTCTTCTATCCGCCCGACCCGGCGAGCCTTGCCGAGTGCGCGATCGGCGGCAACGTCGCCGAATGCGCCGGCGGCCCGCGCGCCTTCAAGTACGGCACGACGCGCCGCTACGTGCTGGCGCTCGAGGCCGTGCTGCCCACCGGCGAGATCCTGCGCACCGGCAGCCGCACGGTGAAGAACGTCACCGGCTACGCGCTCACCGACCTGCTCGTCGGCTCGGAAGGCACGCTCGCCATCATCACCGAGATCACGTTGCGGCTCGTGCCGAAGCCGGCCGCGCGCCACACCTTCGCCGCGACCTACCCGACCATCGACGCCGCGGCCCGCGCCGTCGGCGCGATCGTGGCGGCGGGTGTCATTCCGGCCACGCTCGAACTCATCGACGCGGCGTCGCTCGACGCCGTGGCCGCGCACCTCGGCCGCTCGATGGCGCCACCCGGCACGGCGGCGCTCCTCCTCGCGGAGGTGGACGGCGGGGAAGCGGCAGCCCTCGAGGAAGCGCGCCTCGCCCGCGAGGCCTGTGCCGCCACGGGCGCCACGTCGCTCGTCGAGGCCGACACCGATGAGGCCCGCGCGGCGGTGTGGGAAGCGCGGCGGGAACTCTCGTATGCGCTGCGACGGCTGGCGCCGCGCAAGATCAACCACGACGTCGTCGTGCCGCGCGGCCGCGTGCCCGAACTCTACGGGCTCATCGACGGCATCCGCGCGCGGCACGGGCTCGTCATCGCCGCGTTCGGCCATGCCGGCGACGGCAACATCCACGTCAATCTGATGGTCGATCCGGCCAACCACGACGAGATGCGCCGCGCGTCGGCCGCCGAGCGGGAGCTCTTCGCCGGCGTCGTCGCCCTGGACGGCGCGATCTCGGGCGAACACGGCATCGGCTACGCGAAGGCGCAGTACCTGGGGCTGCAACTGTCGGCGGCGGAGATCGCGCTCATGGCGCGTCTCAAGCACGCCTTCGACCCCCACGGCGTGCTCAACCCCGGCAAGATGTGGGAGACGACGCCCGAAGATTTGCGCGGCCTGTCGGGGGAACGGGCCGGCGACTGATCGCCGCTCAGTCGCGGGTGGCGACGAGCACGATCCGCTGCACGTCGCGCGCAGGATCCGGCCACAGGAACGAGCGCAGGCGCAGGCCGGCTTCGTTGAGGTAGGCGAACTCCGCCAGGCGCCGCCCCTTGTGCGCCCCGGCCGCTTCGACGCGGTCGAGATCCACGACCGGCACGACGATGAGCGCCCGCCCGGCCTGGCCGAGGAAGGCCGTGAGCTGCTCGTCGTTGATGAGGTCGGTCTGCCTGAGCCCGGTGTAGAAGACCAGGTTGCGCACGAAGACGCGCGACACGCCAATCGGCTCGTCGGCCCGGCGCGCCGCCTTCACCGCCTGCGCGGCCTTGTGCACGGCATCTTCCGGCCCGCCGGCGAGACCGCCGATGACGAGTGCCGGCAGGGCCAGGCTGCTGCCGATGGCCAGCACCCACGGGGCGTCGCGCCACGCCCGCGACAGGGCCGTCACGACCACGGCGAGGCCGGCCAGCGTGATGACGGCGGCGGCGACCGCGCTGTGCAGCGGCGGCAGTTCCACGAACAGCGGGCGCGCGCGCCAGAGCAGGCCGCCGGCGAGCAGCAGAATGGCGCCCGAGGCGATCGAGGCCCACTGCAGGCCGCGGTCGGGACGCGACTGATAGAGGCTGCCGTCGAGCCCGCGGCGCGAGCGCACGCGGTCCATGATGCCGTGGGCGAGCAGCACCGCCAGCGGCGGCAGCAGCGGCAGCACGTACCGCGGCTGCTTGCCGACCGAGAGCGTGAGGAGGGCGAGCGGCGCGAGCACCCAGATGGCCAGCCGCGTCTCGAGGCTGCCAGGACCGCCGCGGCCGGTTACCAGGCGCAGGATGGCGCCGGCGCCGAGCAGGAGGAACGGCGACCACGGCGCGGCGCCGCCGACGATGACCGGCCCGTAGTACCACCACGGCCTCGGCTCGTTGAATCGATCAGTGGCGAAACGTTCGAAGTTGTCGCCGACGAAGAAGCTCTCGAGATACGGCGTGCCGTGCCGCCACCACATGGCGAGGTACCACGGCGCGGCGACGACGGCGAACACGCCGGCCGCGGCCGCGAGGTCGCCGAACCCGACGCGCGACTGCCGCCGCTCGATGGTCACGATCGGCCCGATGACCACCGCCGGAAGCACGACGGCGAGCGGCCCCTTGGTCAGGAAGCCGAGGGCGGCGGCCACCGCGGCCGCGAACAACCAGCCGCGGGGATGCGGCACGCGGTCGCCCACGGCCACGAGCGCCGTCCCGATGGTGGCGGTGACGAAGAGGGCGAGCGGCAGGTCGGGCAGCGCCATCCGGCCGAGGGCCACGTAGCCGAAGCTCGTCGCCACGATGGCGCCGGCGAGCAGCGCCGTGTCGTCGTCGTACCAGCGGCGGGCGATGCCCGCGGTGACGAAGACGAGCGCGATGCCCGAGATGGCCGCCCACAGCCGGGCCGAGGCCTCGCCCGGCCCGGTCACGGCAAACGTGGCGGCCGTGGCCCAGTAGTAGAGAATCGGTTTCTGGAAGCGCGGCTCGTAGTTGTAGTACGGCGTGAGCCAGTCGCCGGATTCGACCATCTCGCGCGCCGCCTCGGCGTAGAACGCCTCGTCGGAATCGGTCATGGCCGGCGCGCCCAGCCCGACGAGGAAGGTGAGGCCCGCGAGCACGAGCAGAGGAGCGAGCGACCGTCGCACCCAGCGATTGTAGCGGCTGCCGGGCGGATTCGGGCACTCGGCCGCACGGTATACTGCCCGGGCATGGCCACGATCAAGGTCCGCCAGAACGGGTCGCTCCTCGTCGAGGGCGACGATGTCACCCTCATCGACTGGAACGGCAATCCCTATCCGCTCGCCAAGCGGCCCTTCGCCCTCTGCCGCTGCGGCCATTCGACGAAGAAACCCTTCTGCGACGGCTCGCACAGCCGCATGGGGTTTGCCGCCGCCGAAGCCGCGCTCGGGCCCGACGCTGCCGACAAGCCGGCGGTTTAGCCGCCGGAGGCCGGGCTCCGAGGTCTCCCCCGGAGCCCGGGTCCACCTACGCCTTGACCGCTTCGCGCTTCGTGAACGCCAGCCCGCCGGGGCCGACGTCCACGAGCACGTGGTCCCCTTCGGCGAACGCGCCTTCGAGCACCTTCAGCGCGAGCGGGTCGAGCACGCGCCGCTGGATGGTGCGCTTGAGCGGCCGCGCCCCGTAGATCGGGTCGTACCCCTCCTCGACGAGCGCCTGCCTGGCCGCCTCGCTGAGCGTGATGCCGATCTTGCGATCCGCCAGCCGCTTCAGCAGTCCGGCGAGCTGGATGTCGATGACCTGCGCGATGTGGCCGCGATCGAGGGCGTGGAAGAAGATCACCTCGTCGACGCGGTTGAGGAACTCCGGCCGGAAGTGGCCGCGCAGCGCGTCGCCCACCTGCCGGCGCACGCCCTCGTCGAGGCCGCCGCCGCGCGTCGCCGCGTCGGCGATGAACTGGCTGCCCAGATTCGACGTCATGATGACGACCGAGTTGCGGAAGTCCACCGTGCGGCCCTTGCCGTCGGTGAGGCGGCCATCGTCGAGCAGCTGCAGCAGCACGTTCAGCACCTCGGGGTGCGCCTTCTCGATCTCGTCGAAGAGCACCACGGCATACGGGCGCCGCCGCACGGCTTCGGTGAGCTGGCCGGCCTCCTCGTAGCCGACGTATCCCGGCGGCGCGCCGATCATGCGCGAGACCGTGTGTTTCTCCTGGTACTCGGACATGTCGATACGCACCATCGCCTGTTCGTCGTCGAAGAGGAACGCGGCGAGCGCGCGCGCGAGCTCCGTCTTGCCGACGCCGGTCGGGCCGAGGAAGATGAAGCTGCCGAGCGGCCGCTGCGGATCCTGCAGACCGGCGCGGGCGCGCCGAATCGCGTTCGCCACCGCCTGAATCGCCTCGTCCTGGCCGACGACGCGCTGATGCAGCCGCGTCTCCATCTGGATGAGCTTCTGCACCTCGCCTTCCATCAGCCGGCTCACCGGGATGCCGGTCCACTTGCCGACGACTTCGGCGATGTCTTCCTCGTCCACCTGCTCCTTGAGCAGCCGGGTGCCGCCCGCGGCCGGCGGTTCCTGGGCCTTGATCTGCGCCTCGAGCTGCGGAATCCGCCCGTACTGCAGCTCCGACGCCCTGGCGTAGTCGCCGTGCCGTTGCGCGGCTTCGACGTCGCGGCGCAGGGCATCGAGTTCTTCCTTCAGGCTGGCGCTCTGCTGGATGGCGTCCTTCTCGTGCGTCCAGTGGGCGGTGAGGGTCCGCTGTTCCTCCTTGAGGTCCGCCAGTTCCTTCTCGAGCTTGCCGAGCCGCTCGATGGAGGCCTTGTCGGTCTCCTTGCGCAGCGCCTCGCGCTCGATCTCCAGCTGCATCACGCGCCGCTGCACCTCGTCGAGCTCGGCCGGCATCGAGTCGATCTCCATGCGCAGACGCGAGGCCGCTTCATCGATGAGGTCGATGGCCTTGTCGGGCAGGAAGCGGTCGGCGATGTAGCGGTGGGAGAGCACGGCCGCCGAGACGAGCGCGGCGTCCTTGAAGCCCACCTTGTGGTGCAGCTCGTACTTCTCGCGCAGGCCGCGCAGGATGCTGATCGTGTCCTCCACGGTCGGTTCGCCGACCGTGACCGGCTGGAAGCGCCGTTCGAGGGCGGCGTCCTTCTCGATGTACTTACGGTATTCGTCGAGCGTCGTCGCGCCGATCGTGTGCAGCTCGCCGCGGGCGAGCATCGGCTTCAGCATGTTCGAAGCGTCGAGCGACCCTTCCGATGCGCCGGCTCCGACCACCGTGTGCAGTTCGTCGATGAAGAGCACGATGCGGCCCTCCGCCTGCACGATCTCCTGCAGCACGGCCTTCAGGCGCTCCTCGAATTCGCCGCGGTACTTGGCGCCGGCGATGAGGGAGCCCATGTCGAGCGCCACGATGCGTTTGTCCTTGAGGCCCTCGGGCACGTCGCCACGCACGATGCGCTGGGCGAGGCCCTCGACGATGGCGGTCTTGCCGACGCCGGGTTCGCCGATGAGCACCGGGTTGTTCTTGGTGCGCCGGGCCAGCACCTGGATGACACGCCGCACTTCCTCGTCGCGGCCGATGACCGGATCGAGCTTGCCACGCTGCGCGAGTTCCGTGAGATCGCGGCCGTACTTCTCGAGCGCCTGGTACTTGCCCTCGGGGTTCTGGTCGGTGACCTTCTGGCTGCCGCGCACGGCCGTGATGGCGCCGACGACAGCCTCGCGCGTGACACCGCGGCCGCGCAGCAGTTCGGCGGCCGGCGCCCGTCCGCCCTCGCTCACGATGGCGAGGAAGAGATGCTCCGTGCTGACGTACTGGTCCTGCATGGCCGTCGCTTCGGCCTGCGCCTGCTCGAGCACGGCCCGCAGGCGCGGCGACACGCCGGGTTCGGCGCCGCCATGGGCTTTCGGCAGGCGGCCGAGCTTATCCTTGAGCGCGAGCGCGATCGGCGCCGCCGGCTGACCCAGCTTCTGGAAGAGCGCCGGCACGATGCCGCCCGCCTGCTCGCCGAGCGTCACGAGCAGATGCTCGGGCTCGACCTGCGCGTGCGACAACGAGGCCGCCAGCCGCGGGGCGGCCACGATCGCTTCCTGGGCCTTCTCGGTGAACGTGTTGAGATTCATGTCCGTCCGTCCTTCCTGCCGTGCGCCCGCCAGCCGCGGGCCGTACTGTCTGCTGCTATTTCGATTCCAATGCCCTCAGGGCCTCGTAATGGGCCTTCTGTTCGTCGCTGAGCGTGACCGGCACGCGCACCTCCACCTTCGCGAACAAATCCCCACGGTCGTCCGCGGCGCCGGGGGAGGGGAGCCCGTGGCCGCGCAGGCGCAGCCGCTGGCCTGGCTGCGTGCCGGGCGGCAGCTTCACGGTGAGGCGGCTGCCGCTCAGGGTCACGACCTCGGCGCTGCCGCCGAGTACCGCGGTCGTCACCGGCACCGCCAGCGTCGTCTGCAGGTCGCGTCCCGTGCGCTCGAAGCGCGGATGCGGCCGCAGCCGGACCCGCAGGTGCACGTCGCCGGCCTTGAGGCGGGTGCCGTCGGTCACGCCTGCCGGGATACGCACCTCGAGCGTGCGCGGCGGGCCATCCTGCGGCTGCACCTGCACGCGCTCGACATGGCCGCCGAGCGTGCTGGCGAGATCGAGCGGGATCTCGTACTCGACCTCGGGCGCCCGGCGCTGCCGCCCGCCGGCGTTCGTGCGCCGGCCGCGTCCGCCGGACGGCGCCTGACCGCCGCCGAAGAAGGTGTTGAAGAAGTCGGAGAACGGCGACCCGCCGGCGCCGAACATCTCTTCCATTTCCTCAGGCGTCATCGTGCGGTAACCGCCCGCGCCGGCCTGGCCGCCCGGCGCCGTCCACGGACCGCCACCAGGCGCGCCCGTCTGTTCGTACTGCCGCCAGTTGGCGCCGAGTTCGTCGTATTTCTTCCTCGTCTCGGGCGTGCCGAGCACTTCGTAGGCTTCGTTCAGCTCCTTGAAGCGCGCCTCGGCCGAGCGGTCCCCGGGGTTCACATCGGGATGGTGCTTGCGCGCCAGCCGCCGGTAGGCCTGCTTGATTTCTTTCTCGGTGGCGGTCTTCGGCACGCCGAGCGTGGCGTAATAGTCGCGAAAATCCATGGTCACAACCCCACGACGTCCTTGAGCCGCTGCACCTCACGCGCCAGACGGCGGCGGCCCTCCGGACGTCCGAGGGCCGGATCGTCGACGAGGGGCTCCAGCCGCTGCAGTCCCTCGGCGACGGCGAGCAGCCGCTGCACGCCGGCCAGATTCACGCCGGCGTCCTCGACGAGCACCTTGATGAGCCGCAGGCGCTCGATCTCCGCATCCGAGTAGAGCCGCATGCTGCCGATCGTGCGGGCTGGCTGCACCAGTCCCAGACGCTCGTATTTGCGCAGGGTCTGCGGGTGCATGCTGAGCATCCGCGCCGCCACGCTGATGAAGATGAGATCGGACGTTGCCACACCAAGAGTCTAAGCATTGATACGATTCGTGTCAATGCCATGATTCGATACGGCGTATAGCGAGAAGCCGGGCGTGCCCGGGCGCTGGCTGAGCTGGCGCACTCGACGGTCTGTTGACAGGATTTCCCGGGACTGTTCTGAATTACACTCGAAAAATGTCGTCCGCGCGCCCAGCCCCGCCCGCCCTGTGGCCGGCGGCCGTGTTCGCGATGGGGCTCGCCGCGCTGCTGGCCGCCACGGTCGTGGTGGTGGACCACCTGCCGTCGCTGCGCGCCGCGGCCTCGGGGCTGCTCGAAGCCGAGCGGCCGGGCGACGCCGACCACTACCTCGCCGGTGACATCGGCGGGCAGGTGGACCACCACGTGCTGTTCTTCGGCATCGATGCCGACGCGCAGTCGCGGCTGCAGGCCGCCGAGGTCCTCTTCCTCGGCAACTCGCGGCTGATGTTCGCGCTGCGGCCCGAGGTGCTGCGGCCGGGGTTCGCGGCCCTCGGCCGCTCGTACTACGCGATGGGCTTCGGGTTCCGCGAGGCCGACCGCTTTCCCCTCGCCATCATCCGCCGCTTCGACCTGCGCCCGCGCCTCGTCGTCGTGAACGCCGACGGCTTCTTCGGCGGGGGACTGAGCGCCTGGGCCGAAGTGGTCAACCGGGACACCGCATTCGCGGCGCGCAAGCTGCGGTGGGAGGCCGAGACGGCCCACGACGTGCGCCGCGCCGTCCACATCGTGGCACCGAACTGGCTCGCGCTCTTCGGCCGGCCCGGACTCGGTCACGCCCGCGAGCTCAACATGTACCGCTCACGCTTCGACGGCACCTGGCAGGTGTCACCCTGGCCCGAGTCGCACACGGCGTTCGCCCCACCGCCGGTCGACGGACCGCCGCTCTCGCGGGGCGAGATTGCCGCCGCGCGCGCCTTCAAGTCCGAGATGGACGCCCGCGGCACGCGGCTCGTGGTCACCCGCGTGCCGACGCCCGAACCGCACGGCGGCGCCGGTCCGGCGCGGTTCGCCGACCTGCTGCAGGTGCCGCTCGTCATGGTGGCGCCGCCGGGGCTCACGAGCGGCGATCGGAGTCACCTCGACCAGGCGAGTGCCCACGACTGGTCGCGCGCCTTTCTCGAGGCCCTCACGCCGCATCTCGGCGACGCCGGCCCGCCGCGATGAACTTCGTCTCGTGGGCGTTCGTCGCCCTCTTCGTCGTGGTGTTCGCCGCCCGCCTGACCGTGGGGCGGCGCAAGATTGAATCGCCGTACGTGGGCGTGCTCCTGCTGTCGAGCCTCGTCTTCTACGGCTGGCACGTTCCGGCCTACCTCGCCGTGCTGGTCGGCGCCGCGTCGATCGACTACGTGGCGGCGATTGCGATCGGCAACCTCGCGCCGCAGCAGCGCGGGGGCCGTCGGGCCTGGCTCATCGCGTCGCTCGTGATGAACCTGAGCCTGCTTGCGTTCTTCAAGTACGGCACCTTCGCCGTGCGCTCCGCCGAAGAAGCGGCGGCGGCCTTCGGGACCACGCTGCGCCTCCCCGAGTTCTCGCTGGTGCTGCCGATGGGCATCAGCTTCTATACCTTCCAGACACTGTCGTACACGATCGACGTCTACCGCGGCGAACTCGCGCCGGTGCGCAACTTCCCGCGCTTCCTGCTCTTCATCAGCTTCTTCCCGCAGCTCGTCGCCGGCCCGATCGTCCGCGCCAGCGAGTTCCTGCCGCAGATCCCGCGGCCGCGCCGGCTGCACGCGCGGGTGTTCTATCAGGGTGCGTGGCTGCTCATCGTCGGCTTCTTCCTGAAGATGGTGTGCGCCGACAACCTGGCCGCCTACGTGGACGAACACTGGGACCGCGGCTACCGCGAGGGCGCCGATGCGACCTTCGTCGTCTGGCTCGGCGTGATGTTCTCCGGGCAGATCTTCGCCGACTTCGCCGGCTACTCGACCATCGCCCGGGGCCTCGGCTACCTGCTCGGCTACCGGTTTCCCGACAATTTCAACGCCCCGTACCTCGCCGCGACGTTCAAGAACTTCTGGGAGCGCTGGCACATCACGCTCTCGCGCTGGCTGCGCGACTACCTCTACGTGCCGCTCGGCGGCAATCGCGGTTCGCGACAGCGCACGCTCCTGAACCTGCTGCTCGTGATGCTGCTCGGCGGACTGTGGCACGGCGCCGCCTACACCTTCATCGTCTGGGGCGCGATCCACGGTCTGTGCCTGGCGGGCGAGCGCGTGCTCGGGCTGCATCGCCCGCTCCCGCGTCCGTGGGTGGTGCGCGCCGCGTGGTTCGCCGTGGTGCAGATGGCGGTACTCGTCGCGTGGATCTACTTCCGCAGCACCAGTGTCGGCGGGGCGACGACCTTCGTGGCCAATCTCGTCGTCGGCGCCTGGCGGCTGCCCGACGTCTGGATGGTGCAGGCGCTGCTGTTCGTGGCGCCGCTCGTCGTCGTGCACGCATGGACGTGGCTCGACGAACGCGGCCGCGCCCCGGCCCTCGGCGCCACGGCACGGGCGGCGCTCGCCGCGGCGATGGCGTACGCGATCATCACGCTCCATGGCGGCACGAGCGAGTTCATCTACTTCCAGTTCTGAGCCCGCCGCCCGCGTGGCGGCCGTGCTGTCGTGGCTATCGCGCCGCGGACGGGCGCGCGACCGCGAGGGCATGGCGCGGTTCGGCATCACGTCGCCGCAGGTCTTCGGCGTGTCGATGGCGGCAATGCGTCCGCTCGTCACCCGCCTGGGCCGCGATCACGCCCTGGCCGTGGCGCTGTGGGAGACCGGGTGGCTGGAAGCGCGCCTCGTGGCCGGACACGTCGCCGAGCCGGGCCGGGTGACGGCCGCGCTGATGGACCACTGGGCGCGCGGTTTCGACAACTGGGCGGTGACCGACAGCACGTGCCTCCACCTCTTCTGCCACGCCGCGCCGGCGTGGGGCCGCGTGGCCGCCTGGTGCCGGCGCCGCGGAGAGTACCAGCGCCGCGCCGCCTTCGCTCTGCTCGCCGCGCTCGCCGTGCATGACCGGACGTCGCCCGATGCGCGCTTCATCGCGGCATTGCCGCTCCTCGTGGCCGCGGCCGGCGACGAGCGCCCGTACGTGCGCAAAGGCGTCAACTGGGCGCTGCGCCAGATTGGCAAGCGCAACGCCGCGCTCCACGCCGCCGCCATGGCGTGCGCCCGCAACATGCTCGCGCGTGACACGCCGGCCGCCCGATGGATTGCCCGCGACGCGCTCCGGGAGCTGACATCCGCCGCCACCCGTCGCCGGATCGCGGCGCGCCGCGCGCGCGTGACAAGAGCCGCCGAGCGGCGTCATACTTAGAAGCCGCTCGTGCCCGACATCTCCACGTCCGATCTCGTCACCATCCTGCTGCTGGTCCTCCTCGAGGGCGTGCTCAGCGCCGACAACGCCATGGTCCTGGCGATTCGTGTGCTCAGTCTGCCCAAGGAACTCCAGACCAAGGCGCTGCGCTACGGCATGGCGAGCGCCTTCACGTTCCGCGCGGCCGCGACCGCGGCGGCGGCGTATCTCATCGCGCTCGGCTGGGTGAAGCTCGTCGGCGGGCTCTACCTGCTGTATCTGCCGTTCCAGCACTTCAGCCAGCACGCCGGCGGCGACGGCGAGTCACGCCACACCATCAAGCCCGCGGAACCGTGGCTCGGGATGTCGCCGTTCTGGGCCACCGTGGTCAAGGTCGAACTGACCGACATCGTCTTCGCGATCGACTCGATCCTCGTGGCCGTCGCGGTCTCGGACAAGCTCTGGGTGGTCATCACCGGCGGCATCCTGGGCATCCTGATGATGCGCATGGTGATCGGCAAGCTGCTCGGGCTCATCCGGCGCTACCCGGTGCTCGTCGACGGCGCCTTCGTCATCATCGCGTGGGTGGGTATCAAGCTGCTCCTCGAATACGGACACTCGATCGGCTGGGTGCACTTCGAGATTCCGAAGTGGCTGTCGCTCGGCCTCATCATCGTGATCTTCGGCGGGTCGTACCTCTACGCCCGCAAGCTCGGCCCGGTGGAAGATACCGGCGACGAACTGCCGCACGTCTAGCCGCGAGGGCGGTCGGCGCGGTTACGCGCCCCGACCGTAGCGCTCGGCGTTTCGCGCCCGCGCCCGTGCCGCCTCGATCTCGCGATTCTTCGGCTCGGCGGTGGTGACGAGCGCGTCGATGAGACGGCGCGCGACGACTGCGACGTCATCCACGGCCGCGTCGAAGGCCACCTGGTTCGCCTTCGACGGCACCGCGAAGCCGCTCAGCTTGCGGACGAACTGCAGGGAGGCGGCACGCACCTCATCGTCGGTCGCGGGCGGCTCGAAATTGAACAGGGTGCGGATGTTGCGGCACATCCGCCCAGTCTACCCGTGACCCGCCCGCCGCGACAGGGCGGTAGGGCGGTAAGCGACAATGCAGGGATGACGGCAGGCGTCAATTACCCGTGGCGGCGTTACGGCGGCGACTTCGGCCCGACCATCTGGGGGACGACACACGGCGTTCGCGCCGACCACGCCGCGATTGCCGGCGACTTCGCCGCCATGGCGGCGGCCGGCGTGGACGTGGTGCGCTGGTTCCTCTTCACGGACGCGCGCGGCGGGCTACGGGTGGACGCGCAGGGCTGGCCGGCCGGCTTTCTCGACGGCGCTCTCGACGACCTCGACGCGCTCTTCACGCTCGCGCTCGACGCCGGCCTCCGCGTGGTGCCCGTGCTCTTCGACCACACGCTCGTCTTCGCGCCCACCGAGACCGGCGGCGCCCGCGTGGGCGGCCACTACGCCTGGCTCGCCGACCCGGAAGGGCAGGCGCGGCTGCTCGAGTGCGTCATCACTCCGCTCTTCGCCCGCTACGGCGCGCGGGGCTCGCACGGCCATCTCGGCCCCGCCGTGTTCGCCTGGGATCTGCTGAACGAACCCGACTGGATCGTCGCGGAACACCATCCGAACCGTCGCGTCCCGGCGCCGGTTCCGTTCGACGTGCTGGCCGCGTGGGTGCGGGCGGCCAGTGCGACGGTGCGCGAGCAACGCGCCGGCGCCGTCACGATCGGCAACGCGCGGCTGCGCTTTGTGTCCTGGTGGGACGATCCCGCATTCGGACTCGACTTCCTGCAGGCGCACACGTACTACGACCCCGACCACGACTTCGACCTGCTGGCGACGCCGGCAGGCGCGCTCGGTCTGACGCGGCCTATTGTCATCGGCGAGTGTTCGGCCCGCGGCGATGCCGAGGACCTGTCGCGACACCGGCCGGCAATCTCGGCCGTGCGGCTCGCCGAGGAGGCCGTCGCCCTGGGCTATGCCGGCGCCTGGCCGTGGAGCTGGCGCGGGGTGGACACGCACGGCCCGCTGGTGCACGACGATGCCCGGCGGATCCGCGCCGCCGTGGACGCCCGCCTCGGCCGCGACACGACGCGACGCGCGTAGCTGGGCGAGTGTCCCCGCGCTCAACGCACGGGCACGGCCGCCACGATCGGCCGAGGCCACGCGTCGCCGGGATAGAGCACGTGCTCGAGGAAGAGCCCGGCCGACGGCGCGGTGAGTTGCGCGACGACGTCGCCACCGTCACCGGCGAGCAGGTACGGGATGTCGTCGTCCACGAGGTCGCCCGTGCCGATGGCGACGAATACGCCCACCATCCGCCGCACCATCTTCCATAGGAAGTGCGAGCCGGCCACGCGCACGAGCAGCAGCGCGCCATCCTCGGCGATCGTCACCTCGTCGAGCAGCACTTTGGTCGACTTCTCGCGCGGGTCGTCGTCCGAAAAGGCGCGGAAGTCGTGGAGCCCGGTGAAGCGGGCCGCCGCCGCCGTCATCCGGCTGGCCTCGAGCGGCTCCTTGACCCACCACACGAACGGCTTTGCGAAGGCACTGCGCCGCCGCGAGATCTGGTAGAGATAGCTGCGCCGCTCGGCGCTGTGCCGCGCGTGGAATCCACGGCTCACGGGCGTGACGTCGATGACGTGGATGTCGGCGGGGAGGCCGTCGTTGATACGCCGCCGCAACTGCTCCGGCGCGGGCGCGCGGGTGACGTCGATGTGCGCGACCTGCGCCAGCGCATGCACGCCGGCGTCGGTGCGCCCGGAGCCCTGGGAGTCGACGAGCGCGCCGTCGCCGATCGCCTCGACGATGGCGCGGTTCAGTTCGCCCTGGACCGTCCGCGCGTTCCGCTGGGCCTGCCAGCCGCTGTAGCGCGTGCCGGCGTACTCGATGGTGAGTTTGAATCGTGGCACGCAGGGCTAGAATACCAGCCCATGTCCCAGTCGCATCGTCCCGTGCACGCCGCCAACCTGCCGAAACCCGTGGGCCCGTACTCGCCCGGCATGGGCTTCGAGCGCCTCGTCTTCGTCTCGGGCCAGGGCGCCACCGATCCTGCCACCGGCGAGCTGGCTGGGCACACCGCGGCCGCCCAGACCGAACAGTGCTTGAAGAACGTGGCGGCAATTCTCGCCGCGGCCGGCACCGACCTGCAGCACGTGCTGCGCTGCGGCGTCTTTCTCGTGGACATGGACGACTTCCAGGAGATGAACGCCGTCTACCAGCGGATGTTCGGCGATCACCGCCCGGCGCGCACGACGATCCAGGCCGCGAAGCTGCCCGGCAAGGGGCTGCGCGTCGAGATCGACTGCATCGCCTACGTGCCCTAGCGCCGCACCTGCGCCGACGGGGTCTGCTGGCTCACGACCGACATCGCGGTCGTGATCATCGAGGCGACGTCGGCCACGTTGCTCGGCAGGATGATCGTGTCGGCGTTGTTGATGACCTTGCCGAACTCGCCGATGTACTGCTCGGCGACGCGCAACTGAATCGCCTCCTGGCCGCCGGGCGCCTGCGTGGCTTCGGCCACCCGCTTGATGCCTTCAGCCGTGGCCGTGGCCACGGCGAGGATGGCCGCCGCCTGGCCTTCGGCCTCGTTGATCTGCTGCTGCTTGCGCGCTTCCGACGCCTTGATGGTCTGCTGCTTTTCGCCTTCGGCGCTGTTGATCGCGGCGTCGCGCTGGCCCTCGGACGTCAGGATCACGGCGCGCTTTTCGCGTTCGGCGCGCATCTGCTTTTCCATGGCCGCGAGCACGTCGGCCGGCGGCGTGATGTTCTTGATCTCGTAGCGGAGCACCTTCACGCCCCACGGCTCGCTGGCCTTGTCGAGCTCGGCGACGACGGCGATGTTGATGTTGGTGCGTTCCTCGAAGGTGCGGTCGAGATCGATCTTGCCGACTTCCGAACGCAGCGTCGTCTGGGCGAGCTGCGAGATGGCGAAGAGGTAGTCCTGGATGCCGTAGCTCGCGCGCTCGGGGTTCAAGATCTTGAGATAGAGCACACCGTCCACACCCACCTGCACGTTGTCGCGGGTGATGCAGACCTGGGCGGGGATGTCGAGCGCCGCTTCCTTGAGCGAGTGCCTGTAGCGGATGACGTCCACGAACGGCAGCAGGATGTGGAAGCCGGCGTCGAGCGTGCCGGAATAGCGGCCCAGCCGCTCGACGACGAACGCGCTCTGCTGCGGTACGACGATGGCGGTCTTGGCGATGACGATGAGCGCCATGATCGCGAGCAGCACGATGACGATGAATCCGCCTTCCATGGGTCGTGTCCTTCGTTACTCGGCGACGACGCCGAGCTGTAATCCCGACACCCGCGTCACCCGGCAGCGTTGATTCGCGCCGAGCGCGGTGTCGCCTTCGTTTCTCGCTTCCCAGTTCGAGCCGCGCAGCGCCACCCGGCCGACGGCGCCCGGCGCCATCGCCTCGACGGGAAGGGCGATTTCGCCCACGAGTGAATCGACCGGCGGCCGCGTGTCGGGCTCGACGCGCGCCTGAATCTTGCCGCGGAAGAGCAGCAGGCTCGACACCGAGATCACGGTGAACAGGAACCACTGCGTGACAGGCGCCGTCACGAGGCCGGCCGAGGCCGCCACCCCGGTCAGGATGGCCCCCACGCCGAAGAACATGATGAAGAAGCCGCTCGGCGTGACCAGTTCGGCCACGAGCAGCACGAAGCCTCCCGCCAGCCACATCCACCATTCCATGGGAGGCATCATAGCGGGTCTCGGCCTGCCGCACCGGACATTCGGCCGCGCCGGCCGGGCCGTGGGGCGGCGGCCGGATGGTAGGATCCAAGGCTCACATGCCCAGAATCCTTGTCACCAACGACGACGGCGTGCACGCCCCGGGCATCAGGGCCCTGGCCGACGCCATGCGTCTGCTCGGCGATGTCGTGGTGGTCGCGCCGCACCAGGAATCGAGCGCCATCGGCCACGCCCTCACGCTGCGGCGTCCCCTGCGGCTCGAGACCTTCGGCCCGCAGATCTACGCCGTGGACGGCACGCCCACCGACTGCGTGAACATCGCCGTGGCCGTGCTCTTCAAGGGCCAGTTGCCCGACCTGGTGGTCTCGGGCATCAACACCGGCTGGAACCTGGGCGACGACATCACGTATTCGGGCACGGTGTCCGGAGCCCTCGAAGCCGCCCTCCTCGGCGCGCCGGCCATCGCCGTCTCGCTCATGCGCACGCGCGACCGGACGTTCGACTTCGGCCCGTCCGCCGCCGTCGCGCAGGACGTCGCCGCGCACGTGCTCAAAGAGGGCCTGCCGGAGCGCGTGTTCCTCAACGTGAACGTGCCGCGCGGCCTGCCGAAGGGTGTGCGCCTGACGGTGCAGGGCAAGCGCAACCACGTGACCACCATCGCCGAACGCCTCGACCCGCGCGGCCAGACCTACTACTGGATCGAGGAAGGGCAGGACGACTGGCACGCCCACGACAGGAGCGACCACGTGGCGTGCCGCGAAGGCTACGTGTCGATTACGCCACTCCAGCCCGACATGACCGCCCATTCCGGCGCCCCGGCGTGGCTGGGACGGCTCGAAACCGACGGCTAGGTGCCGAAGCGACGGTGCCGCAGGAAAACGCGGGGCACCGGCGCAGTTTCTGGTGGCGCGGACGCCATCTGAGGTATGATGCTCCCTCAGTCGGGGCGTGGCTCAGCCTGGTAGAGCACTCGGTTCGGGACCGAGGGGTCGGAGGTTCGAATCCTCTCGCCCCGACCAGAATTTCAAAGCCCGGTGATAGCGACATCACCGGGCTTTTTCATTTTGCCGACTCGCGAACTCCGTCTAGCGCCCGCGCCCGCCGCCCGAGCCCCAGCCCGCCAGTTCGTCATCCGGGTCGTCGTCGTCCGGACCGGAGATGTCATCCGACGGATCCCGCGGCGTCGTGCGCTCGAGATAGTCACGCACGGCATCCACCTGGAACTCGTAGACCGCGTCCGACGGATTCGGCGGGGGATAGTCGCGCCCGTCGTTCACCCAGCCGTCCGGCGCATTCGTGACCCGGAACCGCCCGTCGGGCAGGCGATGCATGATGGCGTTCGGCATGGCGCTGCGATTTTGGCACGCCAGCGACGCCCCTTACGGCTGACGCCCCTTGAGCAGTTCCTCGAGCATGTAGGCGCGGCCGTTCGCGATGACCCGCTTCACGTTCAGCGCATCGCCGATGTTCACGAGCGGATTGCCCTCGACGAGCACGATATCGGCGAGCTTGCCCACGCTGAGCTGACCCGCATCCAGATTGAGCGCCTCGGCCGGCGTCACCGTGGCCGCGCGCAGCGCCTGGTAGGGCGTCATCCCGGCCATCACGTAGGCGTTCAGCTCGCCGTGCAGGTTGAACGCGTTCGGCGTGTCGGTGCCGGCCACCACCTTGCCACCGGCCTTGAAGATCTCCATCAGCATCTGGTCATTGCCGGGGCTGTCGGCGCCGCCGCCGGGGTTGCCGCCGGCGCCGGGGTTGCGCACCTGGCTCTGCATCCACTGCGGATACAGGTTGAAGCGCGGATCCTGACGCAGCGACGGCGCCCCTTCGAGCAACCGGCGCACCCCGCCGCCCGACATCATCGGGCACCAGTAACGTTCGCTCTGCCCGAAGAGCTGCACCACGTCTTCGTAGGCGCGCTGATTCGGCGCCTGCTTCGGCGAGTAGCCGCGGCGGCTCGTGGCGGCGGTGTGTTCGGTGTTGTCGACGCCCACGAGGGCGGCGGGGAAGATCTCGTGCGTGGCGACCGGCACGCCAATGGAGTGCGCGAACTCCACCATGCGCTTCTGCTGCAGGTCGGGCAGCCGCACGTAGCTCTTGATGAGGTCGTGCTGCAGCACCTTGGCGCGCTGCAGTTCCATCTCCAGATGGGCGACACTCGAGATGGCGACGCCCATCTTGTAGTAGACGCGCTGCCATTCCATCAGGTATCCGGTGCCGTAGACACGCGGCCCGATGCGCACGCCGGCTTCGTTCGCTTCCTTGTCTTCCACGGCCTCGTAGGGCGTGTTGCCGGGGCTGCGCACAGTGGTCACGCCGAAGGCCAGCCAGGCCCGCCCCTGCGCCTCGCCGAAGTCCTTCTGCAGGTGCGAGTGGAACTCGATGAGCCCCGGCATCGCCGTGAGCGTCGAGGCATCCACGAACGTGCCGGCCGGCCGGGTCGCCGCGGCCGGACTGATGCTGCGGATGCGGTTGCCCTCGATGACGATGTCCACCTTCTCGCGCGCCGTCTCCGCCACGCCGTCCACGAGTCTGCCGACGCGCAGTGTCATGCGGCCCGTCGGCACGGCCGGCGTCCAGGTGAGGTCGAGCGGCACGCTCGTGGTCTCGCCCGTCTCGATGTTCACAATGCGGAGCTGGTCCATGGACTGGTAGAGCAGCCGCTTCGAGTCACCCGCCCAGCTCGGCGAATGCGCCATCTCGGTCGTGACCCGGCGCGGCGGGCCGAGCGGCTCGCCCGTCTTCGAGACCGGCCACACCTTGAGCAGCCCTTCGTAGATGGCCGCCATCTTCGTGCCGTCGGGCGACCACACCACGCCGCCGCCGCCGCGCGAGTCGATCGACAGATTCGGATCGGGCACGAACCACCGGTCGTCTCCGCCCTTCGACGACATCGTGAGCACCTGGTTGGTGCCCTCGCGGAAGCGCGAGGAGTAGCTCGACACCATCGCCACGGCCACGCGCGTGCCATCCGGCGACCAGGTGGTGTTGCCGGGCGAGAAGAGCGCGTCGTGGATGCGCGTCACCTGGCCCGAGGCCACGTCCACGACCGAGATCTGCGCGCGCCGCCACATGCCGTCCACGTCGAAGAACGCGATCTTCGTGCCGTCGTTCGACCAGCTCGCGCCCTGCGGCTGCGTCGTGAGCGAGGTGAGCTGCCGCTCCTGCCCGGTGGCCATGTCGCGCACCCAGAGCTGCAGCAGGTTGCCACCCTTGTCCGAGGAGTAGACGAGCTTCGAGCCATCGGGCGACCAGGCGGGATCGGTGTCGAGGAAGCGATCCTTCGTGATGTTCATGGCCGCGCCCCCGACCGGCATCACCCAGATGTCGCCGACAGCAGCGAACGCCACCTGTGCGCCGTCGGGTGAGAGCACCGGGCGGACGAGGCCGAGCGTCTTGCGCGGCGTGCGCGAATCGAAGTCACGTTTCGCGCGCGTGTAGGTGCCGCGGGCCTGCGTGGCCTGCACCGTAATCGTGAACGGCACGTCGGTGAACGCAGCCGTGCCGAGCGTCCGCTTCCGGATCTTGCCGTCGGCCGTGTAGTAGAACTCGGTGGCGCTCGCCCAGCTGGGGCGGAACGGAAACACGTTCTCCGTGCCGGTGATGTTCGCGGCGGCCAGCTCGAGGCGGCTCGACGGGCCCTGCACGGCATGCGCCACGATCTGCCCGGCCGGCCCCCACGAGGCCGCATCGATGACGCCGGTGGAGGAGGCCACCTGGCGCTCCTGGCCACCGGTCGATGGCACGGCCCACACGTGCCGGCCGCCGTCGCGCGTCGAGATGAATGAAATATCCGCGTCGTTGGCCGACCAGCTCGGCATCGAATCCTCCGCCGCGTGACTCGTGAGCTGCACGAGCGCGCCGGTTCCAACCTCGAGCGTCCAGATGTTGTAGTTGCTGCCGAGCGGGTCGCCGCGGTCCGACGAGAACGCGATACGCCGGCCATCGTGCGACCAGACCGGCTCGCGGTCGTCGTAGGCGCCGGTCGTGAGCTTGCGCTGGTTGGTGCCGTCGGGCGCCACCGCCCACAGGTCGTACCCGCCGTCGCGATACGCGAAGAAGGCGATCGTCCGGCCATCAGGCGCCCACGCCGGCTGGCGCGCGTCGTTGAAGACGTCGGTGATGCGCGTGGCCGTGCCGCCGGTGGCCGGCAGCACCCAGATGCTGCCCTGGAAGTCCACCGCGAGCCGGCGGCCGTCAGGTGAGGCCGCCACGGACATTGACGTGCCTTCGTGCACGGTCACGTCCTTCACGACGGGCGCGGTCGCGCCCGGACGCGGCCGCGCCTGACCGGCCGCGGCACGGCCCTGCGACGCGACGAGCGCGATCGTGCTGACGAAACTGACGGCGAGAAGAGCAGCGGCGGGGACGCGCATGATGGTGCGTAGCCTAAGGAGCAGCCGGTGCACGAGTCAAGCGATCCGCGGCCCCGATTACAATTGGGGACTCCGTGTCTTCGCCCGCGCCGTCCAGGACCTCGCCCCGCGCCCCGCTCGTTGGCCTCGTCGCGGCCCTCGTCGGCGTGGCGCTGCTCGTGGCCACCATCCGCCAGGTGGGCTGGGTCGAGATTCGGCAGGGCGTGGGCGCCGTGGGTGCCTGGTTCCTCGTCGTCGTCGCACTCGGCGGCGCCCGCTTCTTCGCCCGCGCGAAGTCCTGGATTCTCTGCGCCGACCAGATCGGCGCGCGCGGCCTCACGCCAGGCACGGCCTTCGACGCCGTACTGGCCGGCGACGCCGTCGGCAACCTCACGCCGCTGGGTCTTCTAGCCTCGGAACCGACGAAGGTGCTGCTCGTGCGGCGGGTGCTGGCCACAAGTCCCGCGCTCACCTCCGTGGCCCTCGACAACGGCTTCTATACGGCCTCCGTGCTCGTGATGATCGCCGCCGGCGCGTGGGCGCTGGTCCGGCAGGTGGCGCTCGACCCCTCGCTTCGCCTGGTCGCCGAGGGCGTGCTCGCCGCCGTCGTCGCGGCCGTCGTCGTGGCCACGTGGGTGGCCCTGACGCGGCCGGCCATTCTTTCGCGCCTGGCGCAGGTGACCGCACGGATCGTGGGACGGGAAGCGCGCTCGCCCGAGACCCTGCAGGAGATCGAGCAGCGGTTCTACGGGGTGTTCGCGTGGCCGCCGGCGGCGCTCTGGACGGCGGCGGCCTGGCAGGCGGCCTTCCATCTGGGCGCCGTGCTGGAAGTGTGGATCGTGCTGCGGGCCTTGTCGGGCGGCCATACCACCCTGGCCGATGCGTTCGTGCTCGAGTCGGCCGGCCGCCTCGTGACCGTGCTGTTCAAGGTCATCCCGTTCCGGATGGGCGTCGACGAGGCGGGGGCGGCGGTGGTCGCCACGGCCCTCGGCATTCCGCCGAGCCACGGCGTGGCGCTCGCGCTCGTGCGTAAGCTGCGCATCCTCGTCTGGAACGCCTGCGGCCTGGTCGTGCTAGCCCGCGCCCGCCGCTGAGGCGTACAATTGCCGGCGAGGCCGGACCGACGCTAGATGGCCTCACTGGAGTGCCGTCATGACTGCCCGCCGCTCGATTCCCGCCCTCGTCCTCCTCATCGCCGCGCTCGTCGCCACCGCGCCGCTGACGTTCAGCCGTGTGGCCGCGCAGACCCCCACGGTCGATCCGGTGCTCTACAGCGGCATGCAGTGGCGCAGCGTCGGTCCGGCCCGTGGTGGCCGCTCGATTGCGGTCGGCGGCAGCGACGCCCGGCCGAACGAGTACTGGTTCGGCGCCGTGGGCGGCGGCGCCTGGAAGACCACCGACGGCGGCACGACGTGGGCGCCGATGACCGACGGCAAGATCACGATGTCGTCGGTGGGCGCGCTCGGCGTCTGCCAGAGCAACCCGGATGTCGTCTACATCGGCGGCGGGGAAGTGGCCTTCCGCGGCAACATCATCCAGGGCGACGGCGTCTACCGCACCACCGACGGCGGCAAGACGTGGACTCACCTGGGCCTCAGGGACTCGCAGGCCGTGGCGCGGCTGCGCGTGCATCCCACGAACTGCGACACCGTCTATGCGGCGGTGCTCGGGCAGACCTACAACGATCACCCCGAACGCGGCGTCTTCAAGTCCACAGACGGCGGCAAGACGTGGCGGAAGACGCTCTATCGCGACGCGAAGAGCGGCGCGGTGGACCTGAGCCTCGACCCGAACAATCCGAATCATCTGCTGGCCTCGACCTGGGAGGCGTTCCGCACGCCGTGGTCGATGTCGAGCGGTGGCCCCGGCAGTGGCCTCTTCCGCTCGACCGACGGCGGCGACACGTGGACCGAGATCACGAAGAACCCGGGGCTGCCCACCGGCCTGTGGGGCAAGGTCGGCGTCACGATCTCGCCGGTCGACGGCAACCGCGCCTGGGCCCTCATCGAAAACGAGCTCGAGGGCGGTCTCTACATGACCGACGACTTCGGCGCCACGTGGACGAAGATCTCCGACAACCGCAACATCCGCCAACGCGCCTTTTACTACACGCGCCTCGTGGCCGACACGAAGGAGAAGGACACGCTCTACATCCTCAACGTGCAGTTCTACCGCTCGACGGATGCCGGCAAGACCCTGACGAACATCCGCGTGCCGCACGGCGACAACCACGACCTCTGGATCTCGATGACCGACCACCAGCGGATGATCCAGAGCAACGACGGCAGCGCCAACGTCACCGTGAACCGCGGCCAGACCTGGACGGGGCAGGACATCCCGACCGGCCAGTTCTACAACGTCTTCACCACCAAACACGTGCCGTACCACATCTGCGGCGCGCAGCAGGACAACTCGACCGCCTGCGTGGGCAGCCAGGCGCAGGCCGGCGCCGGTGAAGGCAGCTTGCCGCCGATCTTCTACGCCGTCGGCGGCGGCGAGAGCGGCTACATCGCGCCTGACCCGCTCGATCCGAACGTGTTCTTCGCGGGCAGCTACGGCGGCTTCCTGTCACGCCTCGATCGCGAGACGGGGCAGCAGCGGGCCGTGAACATCTACCCGAACAACCCGATGGGGTATTCGTCGATCGACATCAAGGAACGCTTCCAGTGGACCTTTCCGATCGTCTTCGCGCCCACCGACACGAAGGTGCTGTACGCGTCGTCGCAGCACCTGTGGCGCACGACCAACGGTGGCCAGAGCTGGGAGAAGATCAGCCCGAACCTGACGCGGTCCGATCCGAAGACGATGCAGGCCTCCGGCGGCCCAATCACCCGGGACCAGACCGGCGTTGAAACCTATGCCGTCATCTTCACGATTGCGCCGTCGCTGCAGGACGGCAACACCATCTGGACGGGATCGGACGACGGCTGGGCCCACGTGACCCGCGACGGCGCGAAGACGTGGGAGAAGGTCACGCCGCCGGACCTGCCCGAATTCGCGCGCATCAGCCTCATCGAGGCATCGCCGCATCAGAACGGCGTCGCGTATCTGGCGGCCAACCGCTACCAGCTCGGCGACCGCCGGCCCTATCTCTACAAGACCGCGGACTTCGGCAGGAGCTGGACGTCGATCACGAGCGGCATCCCCGCCGACGACTTCCTGCGCACCGTGCGCGAAGACCCGAAGCGGCGCGGCCTGCTCTATGCCGGCACCGAACACGGTGTCTACGTCTCGTTCAACGACGGCGCGAGCTGGCAGTCGCTGCGCCTGAACCTCCCCGACACGCCCGTGCACGGCATCGTCGTCGAAGAGCGCGACCTCGTCATCGGCACGCACGGCCGCGGCTTCTACGTCCTCGACAACATCGGCGTGCTGCGCCAGGCCACGCCCGAGATCTCGACGGCGAACCTGCACGTCTTCAACACCTTCACCCCGCTCAGGGGCCGTGACCGGAACGTCACGGTGGACTACTACCTGGGCCGCGCCGCCGACGAAGTGAAGATCGAATTCCTCGATGGCGCCGGCACCGTGCTGCGCAGCTTCACCGGCACGCCGAAAGACGATCCGAACGCCGGCCTGCCGCCGGGCGTGGACCCCGACATGGCCGCGTTCTTCGGCATGGGACGCTCGCGCGTGGGCGTGGCCACGGGCATGAACCGTTTCACGTGGGACATGCGCTACGAAGGGGCGGTCGTCTTCCCCGGGATGATCATGTGGGCGGCGCAGCCGCAGCGCGGGCCCGCCGCGCCTCCCGGAAAGTACGCCGCCCGGATCACGGCGAACGGCGAGACGAAGACGATGGCCTTCGAGATCGGCCTCGACCCGCGGCTCGGCGCCGACGGCATCACGGTGGAGGATCTGCGCGAGCAGTTCGCGCTCTCGGCGAAGATTCGCGACAAGGTCACCGAGGCCAACCAGGCCGTCATCACCATCCGGGCGCTGCGCGACCAGGTGAACGAACGCATGCAGAAGATCCCGCCGCGCCGCAAAGCCGAGATCCAGAAGCTCGCCGACTCGCTGCTGACGACACTCGCCACGGTCGAGGCGCAGGTCTATCAGGTGAAGAACCGGAGCAGTCAGGACCCGCTCAACTACCCGATCATGCTCAACAACAAGATCGCGGCCCTGGCAGGGGTGGTGGAGAGCGCGGACCACAAGCCCACCACACAGAGCTACGACGTCTTCACCGAGCTCAGCCAGGCGCTCGACGCCCAGCTCGGCACGATGAAGAAGACGCTCGACGCCGACCTGCCGCGCCTCAACAACGCCCTGCGGCGCGAGAAACTGGCGCCGGTCGATCCGGCGGCGAAGCCGTCCACCCCCGCCGCGCCGCCGGCCGGGGCGCGTCCACCCGCCTGAGCCGGCGGGACGCTCGCCATCCGGCCCTCCGGCAGGGGTCAAGCCCGGCACACCATTGCCGATTGACCCTGTGGAGCCCCAGATGTCCGAGTCCCCCGCAGGCCTGCCCGCACTCGTCGTCGGAGAGTCATCGGAAGCGACGGCCGTGCAGCGGTTCCTCGACCGCGAGGGCCTGCCGTGCACGCATGTCGCCGCGGCGGCCGCGGCGAGCGGGGTGCTGGAGACGACAGGCGCGAGCGTCATCGTGATCGACGTCGACGAGGCACACGGCGACGCCGTGGACCTCTGCCGCCAGGTCAAGCGCGACAGCGCCACGCGGCTCGTGCCGATCGTGCTGCTCTCGGACGACCGCCGCAAGGACCACCGGCTGGCCGGCATCGAGGCCGGCGCCGAGGCGGTGCTGGCCAAGCCGTTCGATCCCGATGAGCTGCTGGCCCGGGTGCGGGTGGCGAGCCGCGTCAGCCAGTACACGAGCGACCTCGACTCGGCGGCGTCGATCATCATGACCGTCACCGCGATGATCGAGGCGCGCGAGTCGTCGCCGGGCCACTGCTACCGGATGGCCAACTACGCGACCGCCCTCGGCCGCGCCATCCACCTGAGCGCCGCCGACCTGAAGGCCCTCTACCGCGGCGCCTTCCTGCACGACATCGGCATGCTGTCGATTCCCGACGGCATCCTGCACAAGGGCGGTCGCCTCGAACCGGAAGAATACGAGGTCATCAAGTCGCACCCGGTCATCGGCGACGCGCTGTGCGCCAACCTCCGCACGCTGGCGCCGGTGCGCCCGATCGTGCGGCACCATCACGAACGGCTCGACGGATCGGGCTATCCCGATCGGCTGAAGGGTGACGCCGTGCCGCTGCTCGCGCAAATCGTCAGCATCGTGGACCTCTTCGAGGCCATCACGATGGGCCGCGAGTACGTGGCGCCGCGCAGCGCGGCGGACGCGATCACGGTGTTGCGGCACGAGACCACCATGGGCTGGCGGCAGCCCGAACTGGTCGAGGCGTTCGCCACGCTCGTGCAGAGCGGCGCGCTCGAGAAGTACCGCGGCGTCGTAGCCGAGACGCCCGCCGGCGTCAGCGAACTCGCAGCTGACCTGTCACACGTGGCCGCCAGCGTCGAGGCCGGCGTGTGGGCACCGCACCAGTAACGCGGTCCGGCCGCGTGGCGGCTGCTACACTCGCCGCATGCGTCTCACGCGCCGTTACCTCGTGACCGGCCGGGTGCAGGGCGTCGGCTTCCGCTACTTCGCCGCCGACTGCGCCCGCCGCGAGGGTCTCCACGGCACCGTTCGCAATCTGCCCGACGGACGCGTGGAGGCTGTGGCCGACGGGGACCTGGAGAGCCTCTCGCGCTTCGAAGCCGCACTCTGGCGCGGGCCCTCACGCGCCCGCGTGGACGATGTCGTCAGCGAAGACCTCGCGCCGCTCGGTCTCGCGGATGGCTTCGCGATACGGTAACCTCTGGGGGCGCATGGAACACCTGAAGGCACGTATCCGCCATGTCCCCGACTTCCCGAAGCCGGGCATCCTTTTCTACGACATCACGACGCTGCTGGCCGACCCGGCCGGCTTCCGGGAGACCATCGACGCGCTGACGGCGCCGCACGCGGGGCAGGGGATCGACCGCGTCGTCGGCATCGAGAGCCGCGGCTTCATCCTGGCGTCGGCGGTGGCCGACCGGCTTGGCGCCGGCTTCGTGCCCATTCGCAAGCCCGGCAAGCTGCCCTCGACCACGCTCGGCGAGTCGTACGCGCTCGAATACGGCACCGACAGCCTCGAGATCCACGACGACGCGCTCGGGCCGGGCCACCGCGTGCTGGTCGTGGACGACGTGCTCGCCACCGGCGGCACGGCGCGCGCCGCGGTGAACCTCGTGCAGCGGCTCGGCAGCACGCTCCACGCCGCCGCGTTCCTCATCGAACTCGAGTTCCTCAAGGGGCGCGACAAGCTGACGGACGTGGCGGTCACCTCGGCCCTGCGTTACTGAGCGCCTCACGAAGGGCGGCGGCTCCGGCTCTGATACCCTAACCCAGTCGCCTCGCGTGCGCCCGTAGCTCAGGGGATAGAGCGTCCGCCTCCTAAGCGGAAGGTCGTTGGTTCAATTCCAACCGGGCGCGCCACGTCACCTCGATCCCGATGAACCTCCACGACCTCCAGCGCCACTGGGACGCCTTCGGCGAGCAGGACCCGATGTGGGCGATCCTGACCGACCCGGCGCGCAAGGGCCGCCGCTGGACGGCGGAGGAGTTCTTCGCCACCGGCGTGGCGGAGATCGAGGCTCTGATGGACGAGGCGCGCGGCTTCGGCCGGCCGATGGCCCGCCGTCGCGCGCTCGATTTCGGTTGCGGTCTGGGCCGCCTCACGCAGGCGCTGGCGGACCATTGCGACGAGGCGCTCGGACTCGACGTGGCGCCGTCGATGATCGCGCAGGCCGCCACGTTCAACCGCCACGGCGCGCGCGTGCGGTACGCGGTGCAGACGGCACCGCCGTTCCACCAGATCGCGTCGCGCTCGATCGACGTCGTCTACACCGGGCGCGTGCTGCAGCACATCGCGCCGGTCTACGCCCGCGAGTACATCCGCGAGCTGGCGCGCGTCGTGGCGCCCGGCGGTTTCCTCTCGTTCGACGTGCCGAGCCGCTGGCTCGATGCTCCCGTGTTGCCCGAGGGCGCGCTGCCGATCGGCGCCTACCACGCCGAGCTCACGGCCCGGCGGCTGCTCGCCACCGATGCCGCCACGGTCGTCGTCGAGGTGGCCATCACCAATGCCGGGGCGGAGACGTGGCCGGACGACGCGCCCCTGAACCTGGGCAACCACTGGCTGACGCGCGACGGCGCGGTCGTCGTGGCCGACGATCGGCGTGTGGCCGTGCCGCGCCCGCTGGCGCCGGGCGACACGGCGACGGTCACCTTCACCGCGCCACGGTCCACCGTGGCCGACGCCGACGTCCTCGAACTGGACCTCGTGCACGAGGGCGTCGCCTGGTTCGCCTGGCACGGCTCGCCGACCGTGCGCCTCGATGTGGGCGTGGCGGCCGCGGCGCCGGCCACCGCCACGGTGCCAGCCCCGCCCGCCACGACGCCCGCCGCACCGGCCTTCGCGCCCGTCATGGAAATGCATGCCGTGCCGCGCGAAGACGTCGAGGCGCTGCTCGCCGCCGCCGGCGTCCGCCTGCTCCGCGTGCGGGCCGAAGCCCACTGCGGCCCCCGCTGGGAGGCCTTTCGCTACGACGTGACGGCCGACTCCACCCGCTGATACACTGAGGGGTCGCCACGTCCCCGAACGGCAGAGACTTATGAAGCACTCCGAGAAAGAGCACCTGAAGGAAAACGAAGTGGCCCACGCCCTGGCCGCGGCCTCCGAGACGTTCGGTCGAAACCGTTCGCAGGTCCTCGCCATCGGCGGCGCCGTGCTGGCGGTGCTCGTGGCCGTCGGCGGCTTCCTGACCTGGCAACGCACCAAGGACTCCGCGGTGAGCGGCCTGCTGGCCGACGCGATGGTGGTCTACGAGGCCCCCGTCCAGGCGCCGGCGCCGCCAGGAATGGAAGGCGGCACGGGCGTGCCGGCGCAGGCACCCGGCACCTATCCCACCGAAAAGGCGAAGCTCGAAGCCGCGCTGCCGAAGTTCATCGCGGCGGCCGACTCGTCGCCCTCGAGCACGCCGGGCCGCCTGGCCCGCCTGAACGCCGCCTCGATCCTCGTGGCGCTCGGCCGCTTCGACGAAGCGAAGACGCACTACGAGCAGCTGGCGAGCGGCACCGACATCGTCGCGAAGGGCGCGGCGCTCGGCAAGGCGCAGGCCCAGGTTCGCGCCGGGCAGTTCGATCCGGCCATCGAAGGCCTGAAGGCGCTCAGCACGCAGACCGCCGCCGGCATGCCGGTGGAAGGGGTGCTGATGGAGCTGGCGCGGGCCTACCGCGGCGCCGGCAAGGTAGACGACGCCCGGAAGACCCTGAACGAGATCGTCGAGAAGCACGCCGAGTCGCCGTTTGCCGCCGAGGCGCGCGCCGAGCTCGACAAGCTCAAGAGCTAGGCGCGTCCGCCTCACCGGGGCCGCACGGCCCCGGCGGCCTAGTCGTCGGCCTCGCGTTTCAGATCGGCCAGCAGCCGCAGCGCGTCGAGCGGCGTCGTCTGGTTCACGTCGATCGCCCTGAGGCGCTCGCGCAGTACGTCATCCGCGGCCACCTGGAAGAGCCCGAGCTGCTGCTGCGCCACCGGCGCGGCGCCGCTGATGGCCGGTTTGCCGCCACGCGCCAGCTCGTCGCGTTCGAGCGCCGTCAGGATCTCCCGCGCCCGTCCCAGCACCGATCCGGGCAGCCCCGCGAGGCGTGCCACGTGAATCCCGTAGCTGCGGTCGGAGCGTCCCGGCTTGATCTTGTGCAGGAAGACGATGTCGTCCTTCCACTCCTGCACGGCGACGTGCGCGTTCACCACGCCCGGCACGCCATCCGCCAGGTCCGTGAGTTCGTGGTAGTGCGTGGCGAAGAGCGTCTTTGGCCGGGCCCGGTGGTTGGTCGCCAGGTGTTCGGCGACCGCCCAGGCGATGCTCAGTCCGTCGAAGGTTGCCGTGCCGCGTCCCACTTCGTCGAGCACGACGAGGCTGCGTGAGGTGGCGCCGTTCAGGATGAGCGCCGTTTCCTGCATCTCGACCATGAACGTCGACTGGCCGCGGGCGATGTTGTCGGCGGCACCGACGCGCGCGTAGATGCGATCGACCAGGCCGAGCTTGGCGTCGCGCGCCGGCACGAACGAGCCGGCCTGGGCGAGCAGCGACAGCAGGGCGACCTGTCGCAGGTAGGTGGACTTGCCGCCCATGTTCGGCCCGGTCAGCACGACGAGCTGGTGCGTCGAGCCGTTCAGCATGACGTCATTCGGCACGAACGTGCCGCCGGCAAGGCGCTCGACCACGGGGTGCCGCACGTCGGTGGCACTCAACTCGTCGCCATCGTGCACGTGCGGCTTGGTGAAGTTGCCCAGTGCGGCCGTTTCGGCGAGGCCGGCGAGGACGTCGAGCGCCGCCACCGCCCGGGCCGTTTCGAGCACGCGGGCCGAGGCGGCCGACACCTCGCGGCGCAGCGTCTCGAAGAGCTCGAGCTCACGTTCGACGCTGCGTTCGTCGGCGCCGAGCACCTTTTCTTCGTGCGACTTGAGGGCCGGCGTCACGAAGCGTTCCCCGCCGGCGATCGTCTGCTTGCGGATGTAGTCGTCGGGCACCGCGTGCAGGTTCGACTTCGAGATTTCGATGTAGTAGCCGAAGACCCGATTGAAGCGCACCTTGAGCGACTGGATGCCGGTGCGCGTGCGTTCGGCCGCCTCGAGTTCGGCGATGATCTGCTTGCCGGAGCGGCTGATCCGGCGCAGCTCGTCGAGTTCCGCGTCCACGCCGTCGCGGATGGCGTCGCCGTCGCGGGCGAGGGCCGGCGGCTCGTCCACGAGCGTGGCGTCGATGGCCCCACGCACCTCGGGCAAATCGTCGAGCGCAGCGACGAGCGCGCTGATGAGCGGCGCCTGGCACTCGCCGAGCAGCAGACGCGTGCGCGGCACGGCGGCGAGCGAGCGGGCGAGCGCCACGAGGTCGCGCGGGCTGGCGGTGGCAAGCGCAACCTTGGAGACGAGCCGCTCGAGATCGAGCACCACCTTCAGCGTGTCGCGCACCTTGCCGCGATCGGCGGCGCGGAAGGCGAGTTCCTCGACGGCATCGAGCCGCTCGCGGATGCGGTCGAGCGAGACGAGCGGGGCGATGAGCCAGCTGCGCAGGAGCCGTCCGCCCATCGGCGTGACGGTGCGATCGATCTCGTCGAGCAGCGAGCCGCTCCGGCCGCCCTTCGACGACTCGACCACCTCTAGGTGCTGCAGGGTGGTCGGGTCGACGAGCAGGCGGTCGGCCGTCTCGCGCAGGCGGATGGTGCGCACGTGCGCCAGATCCGCCTTCTGCGTCTCGCGCAGGTAGTGCACAAGCGCCCCCGCCGCGGCCACGGCCACCGGTCGCGTGTCGAGGCCGAAGCCCTGGAGGCCGGCCACGCGCAGCTGCTCGCACAGGGTCGCGCGCGCGCGCGCCTGGTCGAACGTCCAGCCGTCCACCGGCGTCACGGCAATCTTCGCGGCAGCCGCCGAGGGTAGCGCCGCGGCCACGTCGATCCCGGACGCCACGACGATCTCGCGCGGCCGCAGCACGGCGATTTCGTCGTCGAGCGTCTGGCGGGCGGCCGGGCCGACGAACTCGGTGGCCTGGAACTCGCCCGTCGAGAGATCCAGCAGCGCGACCCCGAGGCGCTGCTGAGGCCCGGGCGCCGCCTCGAGCCCGGTCACGGCGAGCAGGAAGGCTGGCTCACGGGCGTCGAGATACGAGGCATCCGCCAGCGTGCCCGGCGTGATGACCCGCACGACGTCGCGCTTCACGACACCCTTGGCCTTCTTCGGGTCTTCGATCTGCTCACAGACGGCGACCCGGTGCCCGAGCTTCACGAGCCGCGTGATGTAGCCGTCGGCGGCGTGGAACGGCACGCCGCACATCGGCACCGCGGCGCCGCTCGGGTCCTTCGAGCGCGACGTCAGCGTCAGGTCGAGCGCGCGCGCGGCAACGAGCGCGTCTTCATAGAAGAGCTCGTAGAAGTCGCCCATGCGGAAGAGCATGAGCGCCAGGGGATACTGCCGCTTCGCCTCGAGGTACTGCCGCATGGCCGGCGTCGTCGACGCACCGAGCGTGGGCAGGGGAGGGGCGGAATCAGGCGCGGGAGACAGGGATACCTCGACGGGACGCGACCGGCGGGCGCCGGCCGTCGCGCCGTCGAGTATAGTCGGGTTGCCGCGGACGCGGCGCACGCATGTGGGTGCTGGCCCTCGACACGACTTCCCGCGACGGCAGCGTCGCCCTCATTCGCGACGACGCGGTGGTGCTGGCGCGTCCCGGTGACGCCGGCGTCTCCCACGCCGAACGGATTCCCGCCGACCTGCGCGCGATCCTCGCCGATGCGGGACTCGGCCTGCACGCCGTGGACGTCTTCGCCGTGGCCACCGGCCCCGGCGGCTTCACGGGCCTCCGCATCGGCCTGGCCGCCGTGCAGGGTCTGGCCCTCGCGCTCGACCGCCCCACGGCCGGTGTGCCCTCGCTCGACGCGCTCGCCTGGGACGTGCTCGACCGCATGCCCGAAGCCGCCGCGGCCGGCGCCTGGATGGACGCCTCGCGCGGCGAGGTCTTCGCCGCCGCCTTCACCCGTCCTGATGCCACGACCCCGCCGGGCTGGCCGCTCACGCCGTCGGCGCCGGCCACCGCCGCGTCACCCGCCGCCACGCTCACGGCCTGGCGTGCACTGGTGCCGGCCGGGACCGCGATCGCCGCGACCTGCCTGCCGGCGGCGGCCGCCGAGGCGGGCGCGGCGGGATACGTGACGACGACGCCGGCCGTGCATCTCGCGGCCGTGGTCGGGCGCCTTGCCTGGCGGCTGCACCAGCTCGGCCACACCGGGCCGCCTGCCCGCCTCGCGCCTGAATACGTGCGCCGGCCCGACGTGGAGATCGAACGCGACCGCAGGCGCACGGCCGAGCGCACCGGATGACGACGTTCGCCCGTGTGACCTCGACCGCCGAGCTCGACGCCATCCTGGCGCTCGACGACGTGTGCTTCCATCACCCATGGACCCGCGCCGACTACGAGCGCGAACTGCAGGATCCGGCGCGGTGCTTTCTGTACGTGCTGAAGGTGCACGGCGTGGTGGTCGGCTACTGCTCGTTCTGGCGAATCTTCGACGAGATCCACCTGAACAACTTCGCCCTGCATCCGTCGCACCGCCGCCAGGGCCTCGGACGCTCCCTGCTGGCGCACGTGCTGGCGGAAGCCGAGGCCATCGGCGCCCCGAACGCCACGCTCGAGGTGCGGGCCTCGAACACCGCGGCCCTCGCGCTCTATCACGCCGGCGGCTTCGTGCGCGCCGGGCTGCGCCGCGCCTACTACACCCATCCCGTCGAAGATGCGCTCATCCTGTGGCGAGGCCGGCCCGGACCGTCTTGAACCGCCAGGGGCACGGTGCTAGAGTCGCCCCAATGACCCCGGGCGCGTAGGGCGCCGGGGAACGGGAAAGGGGCGGATGTCATGACCGACACCGAGGAAACACGCCGCCTGCTGCTCCAGAGCAGCGATGTCTACCGTCAGCTCACCTCCGACCACCACACACTCGACGATCGACTCAAGCTCCTGGCCGGCAAGCCCCATCTCAGCGACGACGAACAGCTCGAAGAAGTGCGTTTGAAGAAGGAGAAACTGCGCCTCAAGGACCAGATGGAGGCGATCGTCCGTCGCCACCAGGCCCCCGTCAGCACGCGGCCGAACTGAGGTCTCCGTCGATCTCGGCGACGCCGGTGGCGACCACGCCGGCGTCGCCCCCCTCACGCCCGGTCTCGGGCAACAGTACAATCCCTTCTATGTTCGGATTCGATCGCGCCGGCTGGCCGTTCCTCCTCGGCGCCCTGGTGCTGGCGCTCGCGGGCGCCTGGCTCGGCGGCCGCTGGTGGTCACTGCCGGGCGTGGCTCTCGCCCTGACGTTCCTGTTCTTCTTCCGCGATCCGGAACGGCCGCTGCCGTCCGACCAGTCGCTCATCGTCTCGCCGGCCGATGGCCTGGTGATGGCGGTGGGGCCCGCCGGTGAAGGCGCGCCGCCCGGCGTCTGGACACAGATCACGATCTTCCTGTCGCCGCTCGACGTGCACGTGAATCGCGCGCCGGTCTCGGGCCGCGTCACGAAGGTCACACACAAGGCGGGGCAGTTCCTGCCCGCCTACAAACCCGAGAGCGGCGCCGTGAACGAGCAGTCGGAGGTCTGGGTGGATCACGACGGCCGCACCGCCGTCTACCGCCAGGTCGTCGGCCTCCTGGCGCGCCGTGTCGTGGCGCGTGTGAAGGAGGGTGAGGTGCTGGTCGTCGGCCAGCGCGTGGGCGTCATGAAGTTCGGCTCGCGCATGGACGTCTTCCTGCCACCAGGGATTCCGGTGTCGGTGAAGAAGGGCGACCGTGTCGTCGCCGCGCAGACCATCCTGGGACGGTGGACCCCGGCATGAGCCTGCACGACGTGCCGACGACGCCGGTGCCCGAGCGGCGCGGCCTGCGCCGCGGCGTCTTCCTGCTGCCGAGCCTCTTCACGGTCGCGAATCTGTTCTGCGGCTGGGCGTGTGTCGTCTACGCCATGCGGGGCGAGTTCCATACCGCGGCGCCCTTCATCGGCTTTGCCGTCGTGCTCGACATGCTCGATGGCCGCATCGCCCGCATGACCGGGTCGTCGAGTGCCTTCGGCGTCGAGTTCGACTCCATGGCCGATCTCATCTCGTTCGGCATGGCGCCGGCCGCGCTCACGTTCCAGTGGGGCCTGCAGCCACTCGGCCGCCTGGGCTGGGCCGTGGGGTTCCTGTATCTCGCCGCCGCCGCCGTGCGCCTGGCGCGCTTCAACATCCAGCACGTGACCGACAAACGCTACTTCGTCGGCATGCCGAGTCCGTCGGCGGCCGGCGTGCCGGCCGCGACGATCTTCTTCGTGGGCGACGGCCTCACCGAGCGCGGCCCGGCGCTGCTGGCGCTCGTGATGCTGGTCGTGCCGGCGCTGCTGATGGTGAGCACGTTCCGCTTCCGCAGCCTGAAGACGATGAACCTGTCGTCGCCCGTGAACTCGAAGGTGCTCATCGTGGTGGCCGCGGCCATCGCGCTCTTCACCACCTCGCCTGACGTCGTGCTGCTCGTGCTCGCCTACGGCTACCTGGTGTCGCCGATCATAGAGTGGGCGGCCACGCGCGGCAGCCGCAAGGCGGCGCCGGCGGCCGCGCCGGCGCTCGTGGACGTCCCGCCCGGTGAGGCTCCGCCCGAGGCGGCCTCGCACCGCGAGCTCTAGACGCACCACCGCGGCTCAGGCCGCCGGCAGCCACATCGACACGGTCGTGCCCACGCCCTGGGTGCTCGCGACCGCGATCGTGCCGCCGTTCAGCTCCACGTTCCGTCGCGCGATCGTGAGTCCGAGGCCGGTGCCAGTCGCTTTGGTCGAGAAGTAGGGCTCGAAGATGCGGCCGAGCGCCTCCGCATCCATCCCGACACCGGAATCCACGACGTCGATGCGCACACGGCCGTCGCCCGTCACCTCGGCACGCACGACGAGCCGGCCCTCGCCGGGCATCGCGTGGAGCGCGTTCTCGATGACATTCGTCAGCGCCCGCGCCAGCAGCACGCGGTCGACGTGCAGCGTCAGCGCCTCGGCGCCTTCGTGCGTCAGCGTGATGCGGCCGGCGAGCGCCGGCACGTAGGGCGCCAGAATCTCTTCGAGGAGCGGCGCGAGCGGCGTCGCCGCCGGCCGCGCCTGCGGGGCGCTCGCGAAGCTCGAGAACTCCGAGGCGAGCTGCCGGAGCAGCCGCACCTGCAGCAGGATGTTGTTCACGCAGTCGTCGACGAGCGCGCCGAGCGGGCGGCCGCGATCGACGTGCACGCGACGCAGATGCTCGGCGTTCAACTGGATCGGCGTGAGCGGGTTCTTGATGTCGTGGGCGACCTGGCGCGCCATCTCCGCCCAGGCTTCGAGGCGGTTCGTGCGTTCGAGCTGCGTGCGCTGGCGCCGCAGGTCGTCGGCCATGCCGTTGAACGCCTCGACGAGGCGGCCCAGCTCGTCGCTCGTGCGCACGAGCACGTGGGCCTCGAGATCGCCGGCGGCGAGTCGCCGGGTGGCCCGCGTCAACCGGCTCACCGGGTCCGAGATGCGTTCGGCGGCCCAGTAGCCGATGGCCGAGCCGAGCAGGATGAAGGCGATGGCGGCCAGCAGCACGCGGCGGTCCAGTTCGTCCACCTGGCGTTCGATGCCGCGCTGCCGCAGCGTGAGCGGCACGCTCACGATCGCCTGCTCGTCGTCCACGCGCACGAGCGCCGACACCACTTGGTACTCGTAGTCACCGACCGACTCGCGGGCGAGGTAGGTGGGCCGGCCCTCGAGCACGAGCGCGCGGTAGGTGTCGCCCGGCGTGCGCGTGGGCAGCAGTCCCGACGCGAACAGCGTGCGTTCGCTCGAGGCGAGCAGCCCCGTGCCGGCAAAGACGTTGATGTCTTCACCGATGACTCGGCTCAGCCACACGAGCAGGCTGTCGTCGAGCACCGGCAGATTGGTGGCACCACGCGACTCGATGGCGGCGAAGTCCTCGACGACGCGGCTGGCCGAGAGCACCGTGCGCGTGGCCTCGCGTTCGATGTCCTGCCTGAGCGACGTGGCCATGTAGGCGCGGGTCACGAGCGCGAGGGCGACGACCGGCACGACGACGGCGGCGACGAAGGCCAGGAAGAGCGTGCGCGAGAAACTCGCCCGCACCTCGCGGAAGAGCGCGCGGCCGGAGACGGGCGAGCGGCCGCCGATGCGGGCGCCCATCGACACCGCCACGAGCAGCAGGGCGAAGATGACGCTCGTGAGGGCGACGAGTTCGGCGACGTTCGAAAGGTGGGCGAGCAGCGACGGCCGCGGATAGCCGATGGCGTAGATGGCGCCGCGATCGCTCAGCAGATAGACGTCGGAGACCACGCCGTGATCGTCGATGGCCGCCCAGAACGGCTCGCGCGATGCCGCCAGGCGTGCGAAGAGCGGCTCGGGCAGCGTCCACGCCTCGCCGCCCGACACGTAGAGCGGCCGGCGGCTCCAGCCGTAGACCACGAAGGCCACGTCGTCACGGGCGCGGGCCTCACCGGCGGCGACCGCCGCTTCCGACGCGCCGAGCAGCGCCACATAGGGATTCTGCGCGGCGAGGAACGGGAGGTTCGCGTAGTCGAGCACGACATGCACCACGATCGAGCCGACGACGCGCCCATCGACGCACACGCCGCGCCCGGCATGGAGCAGCCGTCGCTCCTCGGCGAAGAACGGCGAGACTTCCTCGAAGAGCTCCCAGCCGCAGGTGGTTTCCTGCCACGCCTGATCGACCGACGTCTCCGGCAGATTGAGCGCGAAACGGCTCACCATCCGCCCGCCGCCGTCGTAGAGTTCGACCGACGAGGTGAGGCGGCGGGTGGCGAGTGTGGTGCGCGACCAGACCAGGAAGGCGGCATCGGTCGGCACGAGACCGCTCGGCCCCGGCGCCGACGCACCGACGAGATCGGCCAGATCGGCGGAGCGATCGAGTTCGTCGAGCGCCGTGCGCAGCGAGCGCTGCAGGTCCTGACGTTGGTCGGCGACCTGGCGGGCGATATCGCGCGCGATCACGTCCTGGCGGCTCGACGCGGCCGACACGGCGAGCGACGGATAGGCCGCCAGCGACGGCACGGCCAGTGCCGCAAAAGCCACGACGAGCCGCGCCGGCTGCGACCCCCGGCGCAACGTGCGGAAGGCCGCATCGAAGGCGGCCAGGAGCCCGAGCACGCCGGCCACGAGTCCGAGATCGACCGCGGGGGCCGGGCCGGTCGCCCCGGCCCATGCCACGGTCGCGGCCGCGACGCCGGCCGCGATCAGACCCGCGCCATACACACCGCGGCGGCGCGCGCATGTCAAGGCCGTCAGGGCCCGGATGAGCGTGACCGCGACGAGCGCGGCGGCGGCGTGCAGGAACACGAGACCCGCGGTCGCGGCAAGTCGCGCCGGTTCGAACGGGGCGAGCGCGAAGCGCGCGGCGTCGCCGAGATCGACCGGCAGCGCGGCCGCGAGGAGCCGGTCGTGACGGAGGGCCGCGGCGCCAAGCAGGGCGCCGGCCACGACGTGGGTGAGCAGACACACCGCCTGGCCGGTCCGGGCGCCACACCGGAGCGTCCGCCAGCGGTCCACGACGGTGGCCAGCAGCGCCGAGAGCGCGAAGGCCACGAGCGCCGCCCCCGCGAAGCGGCCCTCGCGCGCCCACACCGGCGCCGCGATGTCGAGGCCGCGCGCCGCCATGACGCCGGCGGCGAGGACCACCGCGGCCATGAGCCCGCTCACCCCAAGGAAGGCGCTCGTCGTGCGCGCGAGCGTGCGCCAGTCAGCCAGCGGGCCGAGCAGCATGGCCAGCCCCAGCGCCGCCGTGAACCAGAGGAGCGCGCCCACGGTGGCGTCGGCACGCGCGCGGGCGGCGGCCAGGGCGTCGGGCGCCAGACGCGCGGTGCCGACGAGCGCGCCACCGTCAGTGGTGACGTCGAAGGCGTCGGGATCGGCGTCGTGCGGCACGGGCGGCCCGACCACGACCGGCGCAACCTCAGTGGCCCACTGCGCCAACCCCACCGGATCGCCCGGTGTGGCCGTCGACACGGTGGCCTCGGCCACGACACTGCCGATGCGGCGGCCGGCGTTCTCCGTCGAGAAGACCGGCGCCACCCGGGCCAGCCGCACGCCGAGCGGCGTGGGCAGCAGGAACGTGGCGTCGCCGGCACTCAGGCGTGACGCCGGGAGCGTCGATGGGCGGCCGTCCCAGGCGAGCGGCGCGCCATCCACCCCGTACATGGTGAGTGCCGCAATCCGCCCGGCGTCCCGGCGCTCGTCGAGGGCCACGGCGGCAAAGAGGTGCGTGATGCTCGGGCCATCGCCACCGGCCGCCCGTTCGACCAGCGCACCGTCGGCCGTGACGTCAGCCACCGCGGCATCGAGGGCGCCCGTGAGCCGCGACATCCGCGCCCGCGTTTCGGCCTCGACCAGCTTCCGTGTGTCGGCAGGTGTGGGCCCGAGCCGCTGGCGCGACCACTGCCAGCCGCCGCCCCAGACGACCGCGAGCGCCACGAGGAGCAGCGCACCCACCCTGACGAGCGCGCGCCTGACGAGCGGGGGACAGGACATGGACGCTGCCCATTCTTGCAGGCCGCTCCGCGCGCCGACAAGGCGAATCCCGCCCGAACGCGTTTGGTATAGTGCTCGACACCCACCACCGATGGCGCTCTTCGCCTCTCCCAAGCTGGCGCTGAAGCGCGGAGCACTGCTCACGGCCGCGAACTGGCAGGTCGTCGTGCTGCAGTGGGTGGCCGATTCGGTCTTCACGGCCCTCCTCGCTGTGCCCGTCGTGGGCGGCGCCGCCCTCGTCGTGCTGACCTCGGATCTGGCGCCGCAGGACCTCTTCGATCAGGGCCTGCGGCGAGCGGTGCCGGCCGTGGCAGCGGCGCTCCTGGCCCATCCGATCGCCCTCGCCGCCTTCCTCGCCGCCATGCTCGTGGTGCTGCTCGGCGGCGCGCTCTTCATGGCGTTCGTCAAGGGCGGAACGATCGCCGTGCTGGCGCTGGCCGAGGGCGAGGCCGGCCCGATCGAACATCCGCCGCTGCACCTGAGCGCGGTCGGCCGTACCGGACGTTTCCGGCTCGAGACGGCGACCGCCGGGGCGCAGCGCCTCTTCGGACGGTTCGCGCGCCTCGGCGTGGGCCTCTTCGTGGCCTACGGCCTCATCGGCACGGCCTCACTCGCCACCGTCGTGTCGCTCGGCACGCCGGATTCCGCCTGGGACGCGGCGCGCATCTTCGCCGTGACCGTCGCCGTCATCGTCGCCGTGACGGTCGTGAACCTGCTGTATCTGCTGATGCAGATTGCCGTGGCCGTCGACGACTGCGACGCCGGCACGGCGGTGGCGCGCACGACGGCGTTCCTCGTGCGGCGGCCGTGCGAGGTCGGCATCGTGTTCGGCGTCGTCTCGACGCTCGTCGCCCTCGGCACGGCGGCGTCGTTCCTCGCCACGGCCGCCCTGGGCCTCATCGCCTTCGTGCCGTTCGTGGGACTCGCGGCGCTGCCGCTGCAGGTCGGCGCGTGGATGGTGCGCGGCCTGGTCTTCCAGTTCCTCGGCCTGACCGCGCTCGTCGCCTACCTGCGGCTCTACCGCGAGGGCGGCGGCACCGGCGCCTGAGGCGGCGACGGCGGCGGTTCCGGACTGGGCGTGCCGGGCAGCGCGCCGAGCGGCTCGACGGGCGGTTCGACGCGCGGCCCGAAGGCGATGAGTTGCCCGTCGGTCGAGACGGCCGTGAGGCGCGTGCCGGTCACGCGTCCGCCGACACGGAACCGTGTCGAGCCGGCCACTTCGCTCGTGCTCGCCATCGACAGCGTGGGCGTGCCCTTGACGGCGTCGTAGCCGGCGAGTTCAGTCGAGAACGAGGGCACGATGACCGTGCCGTCGACGACAATCGGCGAGCCGGCCGGGCGATGCGGCAGCGCGCGACGCCAGCGCAGGTTGCCGTTGCCGCGATCGAGCGCGCGCAGGATGTGGTCGTAGGCGAGCACGTAGATGCGCGCCTCGTCGGCCGCGGCCGACGCGACGACCGCCGCCCCCGTGCGCCAGCGCCAGCGGACGCGCCCGCTGCGCGGATCGAGGCTCCAGAGCACACCCGCTGACGTGCCGACGAACACCTGGTCGTCCAGCGCGGTGACGCCGGTCGCCCGGCCTTCCGTCGTGCGCGTCCACACGGTCTGGCCCGACGCGAGCGCGAGCGCGACCGTGCGGCCGTCGTCGAGCCCGAGATACAGGTTGTCGAGTGCCGGGGCCGGGGCCACGTGCGCCACGGCGCCGAGCGACACGCGCCACACGAGTTCGCCGTCGGCGGCGCGGAACGCCGCGAGATCGCCGCCCTCGAACGACAGGATGAGCCACCCGGTGTCCCAGTAGGGCGGCGCCGCGACCGTGCCCGGCAGCGGACGCTGCCAGCGCACCGCGCCGCTCGTCGCGGCCAGCGCCCGCACCCCGCCGCTCACGACGACGAAGACGAGGTCGCCGCCGACGGCCGGGGCGTAGGGCGTGGGCGCCTCGACGCGCCAGCGCGCGGCGCCGGTTTCGAGGTCGCGCGCCGTGAGCGCGCCGTCGCGTGTCGGCACGTAGGCGGTCGTGGCATCGAAGCCGGGCGCGGTCGTGAGCGCCACGTCCTGCGCCGTGGCCCAGCGCACGTCCATGACTCCACCGGAGAGCAGACTGAGGTGCGCGGACGGGGCGGCGGGCGCGGCGACCGGCGGGGAAGCGGGCGTGGCCAATGGCGCGGCCGGCGGCCCCTGCGCGAGGGCGCGCGGCGGCGACAGGACCAGCAGCGCCAGCAGAGCACCCGCGCTGGCCCGACTTCGCGCGACGGCGACACGCTTCACCCCGATATAATACCGGCGACGCGCGCGTCCGCGCCGCGTCCGTCCCCGCATCCCGACCCGATACCCGTGGCACACCAGACCATCCTCGTTCTCGATTTCGGCTCACAGGTCACCCAGCTCATCGCGCGGCGCGTGCGCGACGCCCATGTCTACAGCGAAGTGCATCCCTGCGACGTGACCGACGACTGGGTGCGCAACTACGCCCGCGAGCACGCCGTGAAGGGCGTCATCCTCTCGGGCAGCCACGCGAGCACCTACGAGGCGCAGGATCTCAGGGCGCCACAGGCCGTCTTCGAGCTGGGCGTGCCGGTGCTTGGCATCTGCTACGGCATGTTCACCATGGCCGTGCAGCAGGGGGGACAGGTCGAACCGAGCAGCCATCGCGAGTTCGGCTTCGCCGAAGTGCGCGCCCACGGCCACGCGGCGCTGCTTGCCGGCATCGAAGACGGCCGCGACGCCGCCGGCGACGCCGTGCTGAACGTGTGGATGAGCCACGGCGACAAGGTGACGGCGCTGCCGCCGGGCTTCACACTCATGGCGTCCACGCCGAGCTGCCCGATTGCCGCGATGGCCGATGACACGCGCCGCTTCTACGGCGTGCAGTTCCACCCCGAGGTGACCCACACCCGTCAGGGCGCGGCGATCCTGCGGCGGTTCGTCGTCGACATCTGCGGCGCGACGCCCGACTGGGTGATGCGCGATCACATCACCGAGGCGGTCGAGGCAATCCGGCGCCAGGTGGGCGACGAGGAAGTGATTCTCGGTCTCTCGGGCGGCGTCGACTCGAGCGTCGCCGCCGCGCTCATCCATCGCGCCATCGGCGATCAGCTCACCTGCGTGTTCGTCGATCACGGCCTGCTCCGCCTCGACGAGGCGCGGCACGTCATGGAGATGTTCGTCGGCCGCCTGCACGCGCGTGTCATCCACGTGGATGCGAGCGCGCAGTTCCTCGGCCAGCTCGCCGGCGTGACCGACCCGGAGCAGAAGCGCAGGATCATAGGCCGCGAGTTCGTCGAGGTCTTCAAGGCCGAAGCCGCGACGCTCAAGGCCGGCACCGGCGGTCACAAGGGCGCGACGTTCCTCGCCCAGGGCACGATCTATCCGGACGTCATCGAGTCGGGCGGCGCGAAGACGAAGAAGGCCGTCACGATCAAGAGTCACCACAACGTCGGCGGCCTGCCGGCGGAACTCGGCCTGAAGCTGCTCGAGCCGCTGCGCGATCTCTTCAAGGACGAAGTGCGCGAACTCGGCATCGCGCTCGGACTGCCGGCCGAGATGGTGCAGCGCCATCCATTCCCCGGTCCCGGCCTCGGCGTGCGCATCCTCGGCGAGGTGAAGCGCGAGTACGCGGACCTGCTGCGCAAGGCCGATGCGATCTTCATCGAGGAACTCCGCCGCTGGCATGACGACGCGACCGGCCGCAGCTGGTACGACCTCACGAGCCAGGCCTTCGCGGTGTTCCTGCCGGTGAAGAGCGTCGGCGTGATGGGGGATGGCCGCACCTACGACTACGTCGTCGCGCTGCGCGCCGTGCAGACCTCCGACTTCATGACCGCCGACTGGGCGGAGCTGCCGTACGGCCTGCTCAAGACCGTGTCGCGCCGCATCATCAACGAAGTGCGCGGCATCAACCGCGTCACCTACGACATCAGCTCCAAGCCGCCTTCCACTATCGAGTGGGAGTAGCATGCTTGGCGGGGCTCGGGACTCCGGTCCCGGGGCTCGGGGAAGAACGAATGCCAGCGTCACGGAGTCCACGAATCTGCCGCGCAGCGCGCGCCTGCCGAATTGCCGGCCCCGAGCCCCGGGACCCGGGACCCGAGCCCCGCCATGTCTGACTTCGTCCATCTCCACTGCCACACCGAGTTCTCGCTGCTCGACGGCGCCTGCCGCATCGACGAGCTGCTCGACCAGGCCGCGGCGCTCAAGATGCCCGCGCTCGCCGTGACCGAACACGGCAACATGTTCTCGTCGGTGGTCTTCCACGACGCGGCCAGGAAGCGCGGCATCAACCCGATCCTCGGTTGCGAGGTCTACGTCGCGCCCGGCGACCGCCGCGACAAGTCGGGCACGCCCGGGGAGACGGCGAACCATCTCGTGCTCCTGGCCGAGAACGAGACCGGCTTCCGCAACCTGATCAAACTGGTGTCGTCGGGCTACACGGAGGGCTTCTACTACAAGCCGCGCATCGACAAACAGCTCCTGGCGCAGCACAGCGAGGGTCTCATCGGCCTCAGCAGCTGCCTCAAGGGGGAAGTGGCGAGTGAGATCCGCACCGAACACGCGAAACGTGCGGTAGCCGCCGCCGCCACCTTCCGCGACATCCTCGGCGCCGGCAACTTCTTCCTCGAGATGCAGTATCAGGGCATCGAGGAGCAGCGCATCGTCAACAACGGCCTGCTGCCGATCGCCCGCGATCTCGACATGCCGCTCGTCGTCACCAACGACGTGCACTATCTGCACCAGCACGACAGCAAGCCGCACGACCTGCTGCTCTGCATCGGCACCGGCAAGTCGGTGCACGACGAGAAGCGACTCAAGTACCACGGCGACCAGTTCTTCCTGAAGACCGCCGCCCAGATGGCCGCGGTCTTCGGCGACTACCCGGAGGCGATGAGGAACACGCTCGCCATCGCCGAGCGCTGCAACGTCGTCATCCCCTCGGGCACGCTGCACGTGCCGAAGTTCGAGGTGCCGTCGCCGTACTCGCTCGACGATTACTTCGAGCACGTGTCGCGCCAGGGGTATGCCGAGCGCCTGCCGCGGCTGCGCCAGCTCGCCGCCGAGGGCAAGCTGCGGCATTCGCTCGAGGAATACGACGCGCGGCTCGACTACGAGATCGCGATGATCAAGCGCATGGGGTACACCGGGTACTTCATGATCGTCTGGGACTTCATCCGCTATGCCCGCGAACACGGCATCCCGGTGGGCCCCGGCCGTGGCTCGGCCGCCGGCAGCCTCGTGGCCTACTGCCTGCGTATCACCGACGTCGACCCGATCGACTACGACCTGCTCTTCGAGCGCTTCCTGAACCCCGAACGCGTGTCGATGCCCGATATCGACGTCGACTTCTGCGAGCGGCGCCGCGGCGAGGTCATCGACTACGTGACCCGCAAGTACGGCCGCGAGAACGTCTCGCAGATCATCACGTTCGGCACGATGAAGGCCAAGGCCGTCATCCGCGACGTCGGCCGCGTCCTCGACATGGCCTACGCCGACGTCGACCGCATCGCCAAGCAGATCCCGCCGGCGCTCGACATGACGCTCGCCAAGGCGCTCACCGAGAACCCCGTGCTGCGCGAAATGCGCGACAAGGACCCGCGGGTCAAGGACGTGCTCGACATGGGGCAGCGCCTCGAGGGCATGTCGCGCAACGCCGGCGTGCACGCCGCCGGCGTCGTCATCGCGCCGGGACCGATCACCGACTACGCGCCGCTCTACAAGAGCAACCGCGACGAAATCACGACCCAGTGGGCCATGAAGGAGGTCGAGCGCGTCGGCCTCCTCAAGATGGACTTCCTCGGCCTGAGCACGCTCACGCTCATCCAGGACGCGCTCGCCGAGATCAAGCGCACCGAAGAGCTCGTTCTCGACATCGACGGCGTGCCGCTCGACGACGCGAAGACCTACCAGGTGTTCTGCGAAGGCCAGACCTTCGGCATCTTCCAGTTTGAGAGCTCGGGCATGCGCGAGTTGCTGCGCAAGTCGAAACCGCAGCGGCTCGACGACCTCATCGCCCTCAACGCCCTCTACCGTCCCGGCCCGCTCAAGAGCGGCATGGTGGACGACTACGTGGCCCGCAAGCAGGGCAAGACGGAGGTGAAGTACGACCTCGCCGCGCTCGAACCGATCCTGGCCGACACCTACGGGGTCATCGCCTACCAGGAACAGGTGATGCGGATCGCGGCGGTGCTCGCCGGCTTCACGCTCGGGCAGTCGGACGTGCTGCGCAAGGCCATGGGCAAGAAGGACCCCAAGGTCATGGCCAAGCAGCGCGAGGCCTTCCTCGAGGGGACGAAGAAGAAAGGCATCAGCGAGAAGAAGGCCACCAAGATCTTCGAGCTGATGGAGTACTTCGCCGGCTACGGCTTCAACAAGTCGCACTCGACGGCCTACGCGTTCCTGGCCTATCAGACGGCTTACCTCAAGGCGAACTATCCGCGGCACTTCGCGGCGGCGCTGCTGACGATCGAGGCCGCGAACACCGACAAACTCGCGCTCTACATCACCGAGTGCCGCGACCGCGGCATCGCCGTGCTGCCGCCCGACGTGAACGAGAGCCAGATGCACTTCTCGGTCGTGCCCGAGGGTGTGCGCTTCGGACTCACCGCCATCAAGGGCCTGGGCGAAGGCGCCATCCAGGCCATCCTCGACGTGCGCGCCCGCACCGGCCGCATCACGGCCCTGCATCAGCTCGCCGAGGAACTGGACCTGCGCATCGCCAACCGGCGGGTGTTCGAAGCCCTGGTCAAGAGCGGCGCGTGCGACAGCCTGATCCTGCCCGGGCCCGACGGCGCGCGGTTGCCCCCGGCCGTGGGCCGGGCGCGCCTCATGCGCGGCCTCGACCTGGCCCTCGAACACGGCGCCCGCGTGCAGCGCGACCGCGAGCAGGGCCAGGCGAATCTCTTTGGCGAAGCCGTGCCCTCGGCGCCGGGCGCCCCCGACGGGGCCGTGCCCGACGGTCCGCCGTGGACCGAGATGGAGTGGCTCGCCAACGAGAAGGAGGCGCTCGGGCTGTATCTGAGCGGCCACCCCGTGGACCGCCACACGCCAGACCTGCGGGCGTTCGGTGCGCGCACCGTGGGTGACCTGCTGGGCCTCGAGATGCCCGAAGCCGAGGAGGGGCAACCCGGCCGACTGCTGCTCGAGGACGTCGCTGTCGGCGGCGTCGTGGCGGCCGTGCGCGCGCTCAAGACGAAGAAGGGCGACCCGATGGCCGTCCTCACGCTCGAAGACGCCCAGGGCTCGATTGAAACCGTCGTGTTTCCGGAGACCTACGGACGCTTCCGGCACCTCATCGAAAGCGGCGCGCTGCTGCTCGTGAAGGGCAAGTTCGAGCGCGACGAGGACTCCACGCGGTTCCAGGCCAACGAGCTGGCGCCGCTCGAAGGGCTGCGCGAGCGGATGGCCCGCTCGGTCAGCATCCACCTGAATGCCACCGCCTCGCGGTCCACGCTTGAAGCGTTGTGGGACGTCCTGGCCCAGCACCAGGGCGACCGGCCGATCGTCCTGGAACTGGAAGTGGCGCACGACAGGCGCCGGCTGCGGGTGAAGGCGAACGTCACGCCGCAGATCCGGGTCAAGCCCTCCGAACAGCTCATCACGGCGGTGGAACGGGTCTGTGGCGCCGGTTCGGTCGTGCTGCAATAGACTGGAAGACCGATGGCTGACCTCCTCGAATTCGAAGAACCGATCGGCGTCCTCCAGAAGGAAATCGAGGCGCTGTCGATGTTGCCCTCGACGGCCGACCGCCAGCGCGACATCGCCCGGCTGCGCGATCGCATCCAGTCCATCCGCGAAGAGCTCTACGAGTCGCTCACACCGTGGCAGCGGGTGCTGGTGGCCCGCCATCCGGCGCGGCCGACCACCCTCGACTACGTCGAGCAGCTCTTCACCGATTTCGTCGAGATCCGCGGCGACCGCCGCTTCGCCGACGACCACGCGATCGTGGCCGGGCCGGCCGTGTACCACGGCACGCCACTGATGGTGGTCGGGCACCAGAAGGGCAGCGACACCAAGCAGAAGATCTACCGGAACTTCGGCTACGCGCGCCCCGAGGGGTACCGCAAGGCGCTGCGTGCCATGCAGCTCGCCGAGAAGTTCGGCCGGCCGATCGTGTGCTTCGTGGACACGCCGGCGGCCTATCCCGGCATCGAGTCGGAGGAACGCGGCGTCGCCGAGGCCATCGCCGTGAACCTGCGCGAGATGGCCGTGCTCGACGTGCCGATCATCGTCGTCGTGCATGGTGAGGGCGGCAGCGGCGGCGCCCTCGGCATCGCCGTGGGCGACCGCATCCTCATGCACGAGTTCGCCGTCTACAGCGTGATTCCACCCGAAGGCTGCGCGGCGCTGCTCTGGCGCGACACCAATCGCAAGATCCAGGCCGCCGAGGCGCTCAAGATCACGGCGCCGGACCTCATCGGCCTCGACATCATCGACGAGATCGTGAAGGAGCCGGCCGGCGGCGCCCACACGGATCCGGCCGCCGCCGGACAGTTCCTCGACGTGGCGCTGTCGAAGGCGCTCGCCGAGATCGGCGCCCTTGGCTCCGACGAACGGCTGGAGCGGCGCTACCAGAAGTTCCGCACGATGGGCCGCGTCGGCATCATCGAGGCGTAGCGGGTGGCCCCTCCGCTCGTCTGGAAACCGCGCCCCTGCGACGAGACCGCCGCGACGCGCCTCGAGCGCGAACTCGGCCTGTCGCCGGTGGTGGCGCGGCTGCTCGCCATCCGCGGCCTTCACGACCCGGAGCTCGCCGACCGGTTCCTGCGGCCGGCCCTCTCGCACCTGCACGATCCATGGCTCATGACGGACCTGGCGCCGGCCGTGGACCGGCTGCTCGCCGCCGCGGCGCGCCGCGAGCGGATCGTGGTGCACGGCGACTACGACGTCGACGGCGTGACATCCACGGTCATCCTGCGCCGCACGCTCGAACTGCTCGGCGCCGATGTGACGCACTTCATCCCCGAGCGGCTGCGCGACGGCTACGGCCTGCAGCCGGCCACGATCGATCGGCTGCATGCCGAGGGCGCCCGCGTCATCGTGTCGGTCGACTGCGGCATCCGGGCGCCGGAAGCGGCGCGGCGCGCGACCGAGCTCGGCATCGACCTCATCATCACCGACCACCACGAGCCCGACACCGAACTGCCGAAGGCCGTCGCCGTCGTGAATCCGAAACGCCACGACTGCCGGTATCCCGACAAGCACCTGGCCGGCGTGGGCGTGGCGCTCAAGGTCGTGCAGGGCCTCTGCCAGAAGGCCGGCAAGAACGGCTGGCTGCAGGCGTTCGTGAAGATCGCCGCCATCGGCACGCTGGCCGACGTCGTGCCGCTCGTCGGCGAGAACCGCGTCATCGCCAAGCTCGGCCTCGAGCAGCTCACCCGCGGCCCTCACAAGGTGGGCCTGCGGGCGCTGCTCGACGTCTCGGGGCTGGCCGGCAAGTCCATCGACGCGTATCACATCGCCTTCATGGTGGCGCCGCGCGTGAACGCCGCCGGCCGCATGGCCAGCGCCGACATCGCGACCCGGCTGCTGCTCGCCGCCGATGAGTCGCTCGCCGAGGAGGCGCAGGCGCTGGCGCAGCAGCTCGACGCCGAGAACACGAAGCGCCGCAGCGAGGAGCAGGACATCGTGACCGCCGCGAAGAAGGCGGTCGAGACCGATCCCGACATCGGCGCGCACACGGTGCTCGTCGTCGGCGGCGAAGGCTGGCATCGCGGCGTCATCGGCATCGTCGCCTCCAAGCTCGTGGACGCCTACTACCGGCCGGCGATCGTGCTCTCGGTGGAACACGGCGTGGCGCACGGCTCGTGCCGCAGCATCCCGGGCTTCGACATCCTCGCCGCGCTCGAGTCGTGCGCGCCGATGCTGCAGCGCTTCGGCGGCCACAAGCAGGCGGCCGGCCTGCAGCTCGACGCCGCGCGCATTCCCGAGTTCCGGCGTGCCGTGAACGACTTCGCGCACGCCGTGCTCGGCCCTGACGATCTGCGGCCGAATCTGTCGCTCGACGGGCCGCTCGACTTCGACGCGCTCACGCCGAAGGTGGTGAGCGATCTGATGGCGATGGCGCCCTTCGGGCTCGCCAACCCGAAGCCGCTGTTCACGGCGGCGGGCGTCGAGGTGGTGGACGGCCCGCGCCGCCTGAAGGAACGGCACCTCAAGATGTCGCTGCGGCAGCGCGGCCGCACCTTCCGTGCCATCGCCTGGAACGCCGTGGAGAAGGAGAGTGTGATTGCCGGCGCCGACGGCGGTCTCGAAGTGGCCTACGCGCTCGAACAGAACGAGTTCAACGGCAACACCTACACCGAGCTTCGCCTCTCGGACGCGCGCCGCGCGTGACGACCGGCGCCGGTGGCGCCCGCGTGCCTTCCCGGCGGCGCGGCTTGCGCCCCTGCCGCCTATCCGTCACCATGAGACGAGGACACGTGTCGTGAGGTCGTGGCAGCGCCGAGGGCGCCTCATCGCGGGAGCCGTGGCCCTGGGGGTCGCGGTGAGCGCGTACTGGCTGACGAGCGCCCGCCGCACGCCGCCGCCGGCGCCGCCGGTGACGCCGCTCGCGCCCACGGTCACCGCAAGGGTCACGGCGGGCGAGGCCGAACAGACGAGCGGCCAGCGCCAGGACTTCGCGCTCGAGTTCCGAGAACAGGTGCAATACTCCGACGGCCGTTCGGTGGCCCACGACCTCACGGCGACGGTGACACGCCCCGGCAACCGCCGCTTCGTCATCACCGCGAAAGAAGGCACGGTGGGCCCCGGACAGGCCTCGCTCGACATGAACGGCGACGTGCGGCTGCAGGCGGCCGACGGACTCGTGGCGACAACCCCCACGGCGAGCTACTCGAACGGCGAGGGCATCCTGCGCGCGCCCGGGCCGGTCACCTTCGAACGCGGCAAGACGCGGGGCAGCGGCGTCGGCTTCACCTACGACAAGCAGCGGGACACGATGTGGGTGCTCGACAAGGCCGTGGCGCACGTGGCCGGCAGCGACACCACCGGCGACATGGACGTCACCGCCGGCGCCTTCGGCGAAGCCCGCCGCGACCGCTACATCCGGCTCGAGCGGCAGGCGCACGTGACACGGCCCGGCCAGACCTTCGCCGCCGACGACATGATGGTCTACCTGCTGCCGGACCGCGACGAGCCCGATGCGATGGAGCTGCGCGGCCGCGCCCGTATCAGCGGCGGCACGGGTTTCGGCAGCCTGCGTGCCATGGAGGCGCGCGACATCAACCTCGACTATGCCGATGACGGACGCACCATCCAGCACGTGACGCTCTCGGGCAAGGCGAGCATCACACTCGCCGGGGCCGCACCAGGACAACCGGGCCAGCGCCTCGCCGCCGAGTTCGTGGATCTCGCGCTCGGGCCCGACGGCGCCATCACGAACCTGGTGGCGCGCGAGCGCCTGCAGGTCACACTGCCCGCCGCCGGCAGCGCGCCGGCGCGCACGGTCCGCGCCGACGAACTCACCGGCGATGGTGCCGCCGGCGCCGGCCTGACGGCGATGCGCTTCAGTGGCAACGTGGACTTCCTCGAGGGCGGCACCGCGCGCACGCCGCCGACGCGGCTGGCGAAGTCGGCCACGCTCACGCTGGCGCTTTCGGCGGCCGGCGCGCCCGAACGCGCGAACTTCGGCGGCGACACCATTTTCGAGGACGGCTCACTCCGGGCCACCGCCGCGGAAGCCCGCTACCTGATGGCCGAGGACCGGCTGGTGCTCGTGGGGAAACCGGGCACCGCGCCGCGCGTGACCGACACGGGCCTGCAGGTGGAAGCCACGGACATCGCCATCGGTCTTGCCACCAACGCCGTGTCGGCCTCAGGCGCCGTCGCAAGCGTGATGCAGCCGGCCGCCACGCGCGGCGGCACCGGCACCGCGCGGACGCCGGCGCTGCTCGCCGACGACCAGCCGCTCTTTGCGAGCGCCGCCGCGTTCGAGTACGACAGCCAGGCGCGCAAGGCGACCTACACGGGCCGGGCGCGGCTGTGGCAGGGCGCGACCGACATCCGCGCCGAGTCGGTGACCCTCGACGAACAGCGCGGCGACCTCACGGCCACAGGCGGCGTGACGTCCACGCTGAACCTCGCCGCGGCCGGCGGCGCCGGCGCGCCGTCGCGAGGCACGATCGCACGCGGCCAGACGCTGCGCTACGACGATGCCGCCCGCACTGCCGTCTACACCACCGGCGCCCAGATGAGCGGACCACAGGGCGACCTGAAAGCCGACCGGATTGCGCTCGTGCTCGCGTCGGCCACTCGCACGCTCGAACGCATCGACGGCGACGGCGCGGTCGAAGCCCGCGTCGCCGCGCGGGATGCCCGCGGCGCCAAACTCGTCTATCACGCCGGCGACGAGCGCTACGTGCTCACGGGTTCGCCCGTGCGCTTCACCGAAGCCTGCCGCGTCACCACCGGCCGCACGTTGACCTTCTTCGGCACGGCCGGTAAGCTCATCGTCGACGGCAACGAGGCGGCCCGCACCGTGACCACGGGCGGCGGCGCCTGCGTGCCACCGCCGCCGTGACCCCACCCCCGCCCCCTGGTTCCGCCACCGCCACGCCGGCTGCCGCCGCGACGGCGACGCTGCGCACCGACGCGCTGACCAAGAGCTACAACGGACGCACCGTCGTGCGCGGTGTGAGCCTCCAGATCTCGGCCGGGGAAGTGGTCGGGCTGCTCGGTCCGAACGGCGCCGGCAAGACCACGACGTTTTACATGACCGTCGGCCTCGTGGCGCCCGACAGCGGCCGCGTGCTGCTCGACGAACACGACGTCACGGACGACCCGATGTACATCCGCGCCAGGAAGGGCGTCGGCTACCTGCCGCAGGAGCCGTCGATCTTCCGCGGGCTCACCGTCGAACAGAACCTGCTGGCGATCCTCGAGACGCTGCCGATTTCCGCCGCCGAGCGGCGCACGCGGCTGGCCGACCTGCTTGCCGAACTGGGCCTGACCCACCTGGCGAAATCCGCCGCCTATACGCTCTCGGGCGGCGAACGCCGGCGCGCCGAGATCACCCGCGCGCTCGTGATGTCGCCGCGGTTCATCCTGCTCGACGAGCCGTTTGCCGGCATCGACCCCATCGCCATCAGCGACATCCAGCAGATCATCTTCCAGCTCAAGGCGCGGGGGATCGGCGTGCTCATCACCGATCACAACGTGCGGGAGACGCTGCGGATTACCGACCGCGCCTACATCGTCACCGACGGCACGATCTTCAAGGCCGGCACGCCCCAGGCCCTGGCCTCGGACGACGAAGTCCGGCGAATCTACCTCGGTCAGGACTTCCGTCTCGACTGAGCCAGTCGTTTTGCCTGTCACGATTCTTGCAAAGGGCTGCTAGAATCTCAGTTCGGGCCCTGGGAGCCCACGTGCGGGCTCCCCCGGCAACGTCCATGGCCATTCACCAGAAGCTCCAAGCGAAGCTCTCGCAGAAGCTCATCCTGACGCCGTCGCTCCAGCAGGCGATCAAGCTGCTGCCGATGTCGACGCTCGAGCTCGCGGACATGCTCAACCAGGAGGTGGTCGAGAACCCCCTCCTCGAAGAGATTCCCAGTGAGGACCTGCAGGCCGCCGAGGCCCAGCCGGCGACCGACAAGGCCGACGAGCAGGATGCCCAGCGCACCGAGGGCAAGGCCGACAACTGGGAAGACAACGACTACGAGTACTTCTTCAGCGAGTATCTCGACGACGGCTACCGGTCGCGCGTGCCCACCGAGGTCAAGGAACTCCCGCCGATCGAGAACACCCTGTCGACCGGCTCCTCGCTGACCGACCACCTCGAGTGGCAGCTCTCGCTCAAATCCGACGATCCGACCGAACGCGCCATCGGCTCGGCCATCATCGGCAACCTCGACGACAACGGGGAGCTCGTCGCCTCGGTGAGCGAGATCGCCCAGATGGGCCCCTGGCCGATCGACACGGTGGAGCAGGTGCTGCGGCTCGTCCAGGGCTTCGACCCGACCGGCGTCGCCGCCCGCGACCTCCAGGAGTGCCTCACGCTGCAGCTGCGCGCGCTCGGTCTCGAAGGCACGCCCACCGAACGCATCGTCACCGAACATCTGCGGCTACTGCAGAACCACCAGATCCCCGAGCTCTCCCGCAAGATGGGCATGAGCATCGACGACCTGCGCGAGCACATCGAGATCATCCGCCACCTCGACCCGAAGCCCGGTGCCCGCTACAACGCGCGTCAGCCCGAGTACGTCATGCCGGACGTCTACATCCTGAAGGTGGACGACCAGTACGTGGCGGTGCTCAACGACGACGGCCTGCCGCAGCTGCGCATCAGCTCATCGTACAAGCGGCTGCTCGACAAGGATCAGGCCGATGCCGACACCCGCTCCTACGTCAAGGAGCGCTTCAACGCCGCGCGCTGGCTGCTGAAGTCGGTCGAGCAGCGGCAGAAGACCATCCAGAAGGTCGCGACCAGCATCATCAACTTCCAGCGCGACTTCCTCGACCACGGCATCGAACACCTGCGACCGCTCGTGCTGCGCGACGTCGCCAACGACATCGGCATGCACGAATCGACGGTGAGCCGCGTCGTGACCAACAAGTACATGCACACGCCCCAGGGCGTGTTCGAGATGAAGTACTTCTTCCACAGCGGCATCAGCAGCTCCTACGGAGACGCGGTGTCGTCGGTCACCATCAAGCAGCGCATCAAGAAGATCATCGAGGCCGAGGACCCCAGGAAGCCGCTCAGCGATTCGAAGATCGTCAGCATCCTGCAGCGGGAAGGTCTCGTGCTGGCGCGCCGGACCATCGCGAAGTATCGCGAAGAACTTCGCATCCCGACCTCGAACCAACGCAAGGTCCTGTACTAGGCGCGCCCACGAGCCATGCCGCCTCCGCCCGTCGTCACGGTGGGACATCTGCTGCGCGGCCGGGCCGACGCCTACGGGCTCGGCCTGGAGCTCATCGCCGGTGCGAGCGGACTCGACCGATCGATCACGAGCCCGTACATCCAGAAGACCGGACTCGCGCTTGCCGGCTACCACGAGTACCTGCGCCCGGGCCGCGTGCTCATCTACGGCGACAGCGAGATCCGCTACCTGATGAGCCTGACGTCCGAGGCCCGCAGCGAAGCGCTCACCCGGTCGTTCGCCGCCGGCGTTCCCTGCGTGCTCATCTCGACCGACCTCCCGCTGCCGCCCGAGATCGCCACCACCGCCGACGCCGCCAGCGTGCCGCTGCTGCGCACGGCCATCTCGACACCGCTCGCCATCGGCAAGCTGATGTCGATGCTCGAGGACCGCCTGGCCTCGCGCGAGGTGGTGCACGGCGTGCTCATGGACGTGCTCGGCCTGGGTGTGCTGCTCATCGGCGAGAGCGGCATCGGCAAGAGCGAGTGCGCACTCGACCTCATCGGCCGCGGTCATCGCCTGGTCGCCGACGACACCGTGGAGGTGCGCCGCCGCGCCGAGACGGTCATCATCGGCACGGCGCCCGCCGCCACGCGCTACGTGATGGAAATCCGCGGTCTCGGCCTGGTGAACGTCCGCGACCTCTTCGGCGTCGCTTCGACCCGCACGTCGAAGCGCGTGGAGTTCGTCGTCGAACTCGAACGCTGGGACACGGCGCGCAACTACGATCGCCTCGGGCTCGACGATATCCACCACGACCTGCTGGGGCTGCGCGTGCCGAAGGTGACGATGCCGGTGGCGCCGGGCCGCACCGTGGCGACGCTGGTCGAGGTGGCGGCCCGCAACCAGCTCCTGCGGGCCCGCGGCATCCACACGGCGCGCGATTTCGTGAGCGCCCTCGAGGCGCGGCTCGCCCGCATGGCGAGCGGTCACGACGATCCCGACGACTCCGACGAACTCGAGGCCGGAGGCGCCGCATGACCAAGCGCACGCCCCGGCTCACCGCGCGGCCGTCGCGCGCCGACTTCCTCGTCATCACGGGCCTCTCGGGCGCCGGCAAGTCGCAGGCGATTCACGCGGTCGAGGACCTCGGCTACTACTGCGTCGACAACCTGCCGGTGGAACTGCTCCCCGAACTGCACGCCCTGCACCGCACCGACGAGGCGCTGGCGCGCGTCGCGGTGGTGGTCGATATCCGGGAGAAGCGGTTCCTGACGGCATTCCCGCCCGTCTACGCGCGGCTGCGCGCGGCGGCCGACGTGTCGCCGTCGCTCATCTTCCTCGAGGCGAGCGCCGCGGCGCTGCACCGGCGCTTCAGCGAGACGCGCCGGCCGCATCCCATCGCCCCCGAGGAGCCCATCGCCGATGCCATCGCGCTCGAGCGCCGCAAGATGGCGCGCATCCGGGCGATGGCGGACGAAATCGTCGACACGTCCGACCTCACGGTGCACGAACTCCGGCACGTGTTCCTCGACCTCTCGCGCGACCGCAAGCAGCGCGCCACGCTGGTGCTCACGTTCGAAAGCTTCGGCTTCAAGCACGGGCTGCCGCTCGGCGCCGACCTGGTGTTCGATGTGCGTTTCCTGCCGAATCCGCACTTCATCCCGGCGCTGCGCCCGCAGACCGGGCGCGACCGTCCGGTGGCCGCCTTCCTCGAGCAGCAGGCGGCCGCGGGGCAGCTGCTGAAGCGCCTCACCTCGCTCCTCAAGTTCCTCGTGCCGCAGTACATCGCGGAGGGGAAGAGTTACCTCACTGTGGCCATCGGCTGCACCGGCGGGCGCCACCGCTCGGTGTACATCGCTGAGGCGTTGCGGCGGGCCCTCGGCGGCACGCGCGGCGTCACGGCGCGCGCGCGGCACCGGGATCTTGGCCGCGAAAGGACAGGCGCATGATCGGCGTCGTCGTCGTCACCCATGGCCAGCTCGCCGCCGAACTCGTGAGCGCCGCCGAGACCATCGTCGGCGATCTGCCGCAGATGAAGGCCGTCTCGATCGGCTGGCACGAAGACGTGCATGATGCCCGCCAGGAGATCGCGGCGGCCATCACAGCGGTGTCGGCCCCCGAGGGCGTCATCATCGCCACCGACATGTTCGGCGGCACGCCGGCGAATCTCGGGATCACGTTTCTCGAGACCGGGAAGATCGAAGTGGTGACGGGCGTGAATCTGCCCATGCTCATCAAGCTGGCCGGCCTGCGCGACACGTCGAACGTCCTCGACGCGGCTCGCCAGATCCGGGAGCACGGACGCAACGCCATCTGGGTCGCTTCCGACCTGTTGAGCGGTGCCGGAGGAACGAGCGCGTGATACGTGAAGACGTGACCATCGTGAACGCCCTGGGCCTGCACGCCCGCGCGGCCGCCCGCTTCGTGCAGCTCGCCGGCCGCTTCCGTTCGAAAGTGCGGGTGAGCCGCGACGGCCGCCAGGTGGACGGCAAGAGCATCATGGGCATCCTGCTGCTCGCCGCGGCCAGGGGCGCGGTCATCACCATCAGCGCCGATGGGCTCGATGAGGCCGATGCCCTGCAGTCGCTGGCGGCGCTCGTGCGCACGGGCTTCGGCGAGGATACGTGCAGCGACTGACGGGTATTCCCGTCTCGCCCGGCATCGTCGTCGGGCGGGCCGTGGTGCTCACCGGCCACGCCGACGTGGTCCGGTTTCCGATCCCGCCCGACCGGGTCGAGCACGAGCTGGAGCAGCTCGATCAGGCGCGGGCGCGGTCGCACGCGCAACTCGAGGAAATCCGCGCGCGCCTCGCCAGCGGGCCAGGACATGACCTGGCGCCGCTCTTCGACGCGCAACTCCTCATCCTCGATGACTCGATGTTCATGGGCCGGGCGCGCGACATCGTGCGCCACGACCGGGTGAATGCGGCGTGGGCCGTGCATCGCGCCTACGAGGAACTCTGCGCGGTCTTCGCCACCGTCGAAGACCCGTACCTCCGCGAGCGCGACAGCGATCTCGCCGACGTGGCCGGGCGCATCAGGATGAACCTGCGCCGCGCCGGCGGCTGGGCGGCCGACCTGCTGCGTGACGTCGACGGACCGGCGGTGCTCATCGCCGACGAACTCACGGCGTCGCTCGCCGCGCAGATGGACTGGTCGCGTGTGCTCGGCTTCGCCACCGACGCCGGCGGCCGCACGCATCACACCGCCATCCTCGCGCGCTCGCTCAAGGTGCCGGCCGTCGTCGGCCTGCGCGATCTGAGCCGACGGGTGAGTCCCGGCACCGCGGTGGTCATCGATGGCACGGCCGGCACCGTCACGCTGGACCCGTCGCCGGCCGACGTCGAGGACGCGCGGCGGCAGGCGCCGGCGCGCCGGCGGCCGGCAGCCACGGCGGGTGCGGCGGCTGCGGCGTCGCCGGTCCCGACGCTCACGGCCGACGGCGTGGCCATCCGCCTCGAGGCGAATCTCGAGCGGCTCGAAGACGTGTCGGCGCTGCTCGAAGCGGGCGCCGAGGGCATCGGGCTCTTCCGCTCCGAATTCCTGCTGGCCGAGCGCTCACCCGAACGGCTCACCGAAGAACGCCAGTATGCGATCTACCGCGATCTGCTGATGTCGGTGGCGCCGCGCCGCGTCACGGTGCGCACCTTCGACCTCGACGAACGCCAGCTCTCCCGTTGGGCCGGCCGAGATCGCCGGGACACGCGTCCGGGACGCCGCGGCCTGCGCCTCGGCCTGGCGCATCCGGACGTCCTCCGCACGCAGCTGCGCGCCCTGTTGCGCGCGGCGCCACTCGGCCAGCTCCGCGTCATGTTCCCGTTCGTGACCTCGGTCGAGGAAATGCGCATGGCGACGGCCGTCGTGCGCGAGGTGGCCGACGAACTCGGCCGCCCGGGCGCCGTGCCGGTGGGCGCGATGGTGGAAGTGCCGTCGGCGGCGCTGGCGGCGGACCTGCTGGCGCGCGAGTCCGCGTTCTTCACGGTGGGGACGAACGACCTCATCCAGTACACGCTGGCCGTCGACCGCACCGACGAACGCGTGTCGGATCTGTACGAACCCCTGCATCCGGCCGTGGTGCGGCTCCTGCGCCTCGTGCGGCGCGCCGCCGCGCGCTCGAAGATCGACGCTTCGGTGTGCGGTGAGATGGCCTCGGATCCGGCCATGATCGGCCTGCTCATCGGCCTCGGCTTCCGCGAGTTCAGCATGACCCCGTCGGCGATTCCGGTCGCCCGCCGCCTCATTCAGGATGTCCGCGCCGCCGATGCCCGTCGCACCGCCGGGGAGGTGCTGCGTCTGGCGACGGCGGCCGACATCGAACACCATCTCTTCGACGCGCTGGCGGCGGCCAGCCGCGGCTCCGTGCCGCGTTGACCGCGCTCGTGTGACAATCAGGACGAGAAGGAGATTCGCATCGTGACCGAGCCGCTCAAGCGGGTAGAGAAGCCGTGGGGCTACGAACTGTGGTGGGCCGTGACCGACAAGTACGTCGGCAAGGTCATTCACGTGAACAAGGGCCACGCGCTGAGCCTGCAGTATCACAACCGCAAGGACGAGACGATCTTCGTCTGGTCGGGAAAGATTCTCTTCGAACGTCAGGAAGGGGAGCAGCTCGTGGGACGCGAGCTCGTGAAGGGCGACGCCGTGCACGTCACGCCGCCCACCGTGCACCGCATGACGGCGCTCGAAGACAGCGACATCTTCGAAGTCTCCACACCCGAAACCGACGATGTGGTGCGCCTCGAAGACCGCTACGGACGGCAGGGGACGTAACGGCGGGACCCGGGACCCGAGCCCCGCCCTGTTCTGAGCGGTGCGTCGAGCGCCGCTCAGAACGGAATGTCGTCGTCGGTGATGGCGCCGGCCGACTGGCCCATCGGCTCGTTGTAGCCGCCGCCGTCGCCGCGATCACCGCGGTCGCCGCCGCGCCCGCCGCCGAGCAGCACCACCTTGTCGGCCTTGATCTCGGTGGTGTAGTGCTTCTGGCCTTCCTTTTCCCACTGGCGCGTCTCGAGCCGGCCCTCGACATAGATCTGCTTGCCCTTGGTCAGGTAGGGCTGCAGCGTGTCGGCCGTCTTGCCCCACAGCACGATCCGGTGCCACTCTGTCTTTTCCTGCTTCTGGCCGTCCTTGCCGGTCCAGTTCTCGGTGGTCGCGATGCTGAAGTTCGCGACGGACGCGCCGCTCGGTGTGGCGCGCAGTTCGGCGTCGCGGCCCAGATTGCCCACCAGAATCACTTTATTCACGCTGCCCATGTGTCGATGTCCTCGAGGAGAAAGGCGTTGAGGCGCACGCTGCGCCGGGTCGTTACTGTGGCCGGGCGCGGTTGAGCGCGTCGAGCCGCTGCTTGGCGAGGCGGCCCGCGTCGGTGTCGCCGAGTGTCTTGACCAGGTAGTCGTAGGCTTCGCGGGCGCGATCCGGCTGGTTCATCCGTTCGTAGACGAGGCCGCGCTTGTAGTACGCCTGGCCGGCCACATCACTGCGGGGATAGGTCGAGATGAGCCGGCCGAAGGCATCCACGGCCTCGGCCAGTTTGCCCCGCTGGTAGTAACTCTCGCCGATGTAGTACTGCGCGTTGTCGGCGAATTCGCTCTTCGGGAACGACCGCACGTAGCTCGAGAACCCTTCGACGGCGAGGTCGTAGTTGCCGGCCGTGTAGTCGGCCCACGCCAGGTCGTAGAGCCGGCTCGGCGACATCGCATTCGGACCGGCCGTGGGCGCCGGGGCGGTTGTGACGGGAGCGGGCGCGCCGCCTGCTGTGGGCGGCGGCGTGGCGCCGGGCGCGGCCGCCGGATCGCCGGGCACACCGGCGGCGGTCAGCGCGGGGTCGGTCGTCGGCGCGGGCACGGGCATCGCGGCGATGGCGTCACGCAGCGACTCCACCTCCTGCGAGAGCGACGTGATGCGTACGTTCGTGTCATCGACCCGCTCGCGCACGACGCGGATGTCGCTGCCCATCGTCTCCGACTGGAGCTTCGCGTCGGCAAACGTCTTCCGCGTCACGCCGGTCTGCTCGTCGATGCGCTGGTTGACGGCCTTGAGCGCGTCGGTCAGCCCGAGGAGTGCGTTCTGGAGCAGCTGCGTCTGTTCCTGCAGGATGCGGATGTCAGCCGCCATCTGCTGCAGCTCACGCCGCTGGGCGGAAGCCGGAGAGACAGCGCACGCCACGAAGCCGGCCACCAGGGCCATGCGGAGGGCAGTCACGGTCATAGTGCACCTGTTGTCAGCATACCTGATCGAGCACGGGCGGCCGCGCACGTCTCACTTCGCGGTGATGACGAAATGGGCGCGGCGATTCTTCGCCCAGGCGGCGTCGTCGTGGCCGGGATCGAACGGGAATTCCTTGCCGTAGCTCACCGTGCGGAGGCGATCGGCGGCGACACCGAGCGACACCAGGTAGGCCTTGGCGGAGAGCGCGCGGCGTTCACCGAGCGACAGGTTGTATTCGGCCGTGCCGCGTTCGTCGCAGTGGCCCTCGACCGTGACCTGCCAGGTGGCGTTGGTCTTGAGCACCTGGGCGCTGCCCTGGAGCTGGGTGCGCGCGTCGGCCGAGAGCTCGTAGCTGTCGAGCGCGAAGAACACCGGCGCGAGCGGCGACTCGCGATTGAGGTCGTCGAGGTTCTTGCTGCCGATCGCCGGGTCCGGCGGCGCGAGCGCCACCGAGACCGGTTCGTCGCGCACCGGCGGCGGCGGCGCCGGGGGCGCTGGGGTCGACCCCATCCCGGCATCGGCCGTCGCGGCCGGCGGCGGCGCGGGCCGGACGACCGGCGGCGTCTTCTTCGAGCACGACGCGCCAGCCACCGCCATCATCGTTACCGCCACCATCGTCGTCCACGTGCGCATGCGCTGCATCATCTGACTCCTGTCGTCGTCCTGTCCGTCGCCGATCCCGTGCACCCGCCGCTACTGCGCCGGGGACCAGTTCGGCGTGAAGTTGTTGCCGTCGCGCGTCACCTGCCGCACGTCCTTCCCATCGCGCCGCGCGATGAAGATCTGACTGGCGCGGCCGGTGCGCGTCGACATGAACGCCAGGTGCTTGCCGTTGGGCGCCCAGGCCGGGCTTTCGTTCGTGCCTTCGCCGAAGGTGATCTGGCGCGTGGCGCCGTTGTCCACCTGATAGATCTTGATGTCGAACCGCGAGCCGGTGCGCACCGAGAACGCGATCTCGTTATAGGGCGCCGGCGACCAGGTGGGCCGATCGGCGTACGACTCCGAGGTGAGGCGGCGCAGGTTCAGGCCGTCGGCACCGACGACCCAGATCTGCGGCGCACCGGTCCGGTCGGACGTGAAGGCGACCTGCGCGCCCGAGGGCGACCAGGTGGGCGTGGAGTCGATGGCCGGATGCGTGGTGAGCCGGCGCAGACTCGACCCGTCGCGGTTCATCACGTAGATCTCGGAGTTGCCGTCGCGGTTCGACGTGAACGCGATGCGCGTGCCGTCGGGCGAGAAGGCGGGCAGCCAGTTCTGGCCGGTGCCGTTCGTCGGCGTCTCCATCGTGCCCTGGTAGATGAGCGAGATGAAGATGTCGGGATAGCCGCGGCGATACGAGGTGTAGGCGATGGCGCGGCCGTCGGGCGACCACGACGGGAACACGTTGAGCTGACGGTTGACGGTGACGCGCCGCTGGTTGAAGCCGTCGTAGTCGGCGATGAAGATCTCCTTCACGTTACGCTGCTCGATGGTGGCGGTGGCGCGATCGCGCACGCGGTCGGACGAGAAGGTGAGCTTGGTCCGCGCGACCCCCTTGAGGTTCGCCTGCGTCAGATGCACCTCGTCGGCCATGGTGTGGGCGTAGAGCCGCGGATTCGACGCGGCGCCGCTGTACTCGCGGCCGAGGAGCTGCCGGCGGGTGCGCACGTCGAAGAGCCGAATCTCCACCTTGATGTTCTGGCCGCTCTTGTTCACGGTGCCCATGAGCAGACCGTCGGCGCCGAGTTCGCGCCAGCGATCGAAGGGGGCCTCCGACAGCGACCGCGCCACCGGAATCGACGCATAGGTATCGCGCGGGATCAGGTCGAACTCGGCCTCGAACGTCAGGTCGTCGTAGAGCACCTGGGCGAGCAGCTTCGCGATCTCGGCGGTGTCCTTGTCGCCGCCGGCGACGAGGAAGTCGGGCACGGCGATACGCGGCGGCGCGCCGGAGTCGCCGGTGATCTTCGAGACCACTTCGGACGGCTGCTGCGGTGGCTGGGCCGGCGCCGGCGTCTGCGCGCGGCCGGCCACAACGGCGCTCGCGGCCGCGGCGAGGAAGACGAAGGTGCGAACGGTCGGTGTCATCGCTGGTACTCGAAGGTCAGATGGACGGTGAGCGACGCGTTGGTGTATTCCGGCGGCAGCGGCGGAATCTTCTGCGTCAGCCGCAGCGCGCGCGTGGCGATGAAGTCGAGCGTGCTGTTGCCGCTCGACTTTTCGACGGCGACGTCGGTGAGGGTGCCGTCGCGCAGCACCTTGAAGACCATGATGGTCGTGCCGAGCGACTGCTGACGGCTCTCCCAGTTGCGCAGGATGCGCTCCTGCATGGTGGCCAGATACTGCGGGCAGCAGAAGTTGCCGACGTCCACGCGGGCACCGGTGCCGCCGCCGCCCGACGCCAGCCCGCCGAAGGGCACGCGGCTCGTCGTGCCGGTGTTGGCGATGGCGTCTCCCGACTGCACCTGGGCGCCGGTGGACGGCGCCGTGCGCGGCGCCGCCTCTTTCGGCGCCTGGGCCACCTTCGGCGGCGGCGTCTTGCGGGGCGGCGCCTTGGTGGGTTCGACCATCTCCGGCGTCTTCGCCGAGGGGGGCGCGACGGGCTCCGGCCGCGCCGCCGGCGGCGCGACGGCCTGGGTAGCCTGCCGGCTCTCGACCTGACGTCCGCCGGTCTGCGGCCCGACGTTCCCGGCAAGGCTCACCGTCATCACCGGCTCTTCCGGCGCGACGTTGATGCCCATCCAGGCCGCCGGCACGAGGAACACCGCCGCCGCCAGCACCGCGTGCACGAGCGCCGACACGCCGAGCATCGGGCTCGTGCGATCGACCTCGTAGCGGGCGGCGATGACCTGCGAGACGGCGTCCATCGTCAGCGCCGTCCCGGCGGCGTGGCCGTGAGGATGCCCACGCGTTCGACGCCGCCAATCTTGAGCGCGTCCATCACTTCGGTGAGCTCCTGGAGCTGCACGGTGGCGTCCCCCCGCAGGAACACTTCCTTCTCGTCACGCTCGGCCATGGCCTGACGCATGCGCTCGCGCAGCGCCGTGAGCGGAATGCCGGCGCGGTCGTCGCCGATCTGCACGCGCCTGTCGCGGCGGTAGGAGGCCGGCACCGTCACGTAGAGCCGCTCCTCGGGCAGCTTCGTGGCCCGGGCTGCCACCGGCAGGTTCACCTCGATGCCCTTCTGCAGCATCGGCGCTGCCACCATGAACACGATGAGCAGCACGAGCATCACGTCCACGAGCGGAATCACGTTGATCTCGGCGAGCGTCGTCGTGACCCGCCGCCCGCGCGACCGGCCGCCACTGCCCGGCGAAGACGCCATCACCTTCGGCATGACAGCGTCCTATGTGAAGTTCCGCTCCGAGATGTTCAGGAACTCCAGCGCGAAGTCATCCATCTCGGAAGCCATGATCTTCACCGTGGAGGTGAAGTGGTTGTAGAAGTAGACGGCCGGCATGGCCGCGAAGAGGCCCACGGCCGTCGCGACCAGCGCTTCGGCGATGCCCGGCGCGACCACGGCGAGATCGGTCGACCCCTGGGCGCCGATGCCCGCGAAGGCCGACATGATGCCCCACACCGTGCCGAAGAGGCCGATGAACGGCGCAAGGCTGGCGGTGGTGGCGAGGAAGGTGACCTGCTGCTCCAGTTTGTTCACCTCGACGGACGACGCCCGGAGCAGCGCGCGATCCACCGCGGCGAGGCTCTTGAGGGTTGGACGTGCCGCCGCCACGCCTGGACTGGCCGGCGTGGCTTTCGGGTCGGCCCGGAGCTGAAGGTTCAGCTCCGCGTAGCCGGCCTGGAAGAGCCCGACGAGCGGGGAGTGCTCGAGCGACTTGCAGACGCCCTGCACCTCGGAGAACTTGGCGCTCTTGCGGAAGACGTCGAGGAACGACTTCGACTGGCGCTGCGCCCGGCGCAGCGCCAGCCACTTCGAGAAGATGATCGCCCACGACACGATCGAGAAGATGACGAGCACCCCGAGCGCGACCTTGGAGACGAGGCTGGCATCCGCCACGAGCTGCAGGATGCTGAGCGACCCGCGAACGGGGGCTTCGGCCTCCGGCGCCTGCAGGGCCAGGAAGAACAATCCAGACGTGCGCAACGACACCTCCACTGTCAGGGGGAGAGATGCGCCGCTGGGAACAGCGCGGGTGTGCAAACGTAACACGCCCTGGGAAATTCTGTCAAACCCATGATACGATGGCACTTCCGTCTCCACCGTCCTACGCGCGTGGCCGACCCCTGGCGACCCGTCGATGATCCGGTATCTGGCGATCAAGAACCTCGCGGTCATCGAGTCGGCCGCCATTGAATTTGAACGATCGTTCAATGTCCTGACCGGTGAGACCGGAGCGGGGAAGTCCATGCTGGTCGAGGCCGTGGGCCTGTTGCTCGGCGGACGCGCCTCCTCGGACTTGGTGCGCACCGGCGAAGACACCGCCAGCGTCGAAGCCCAGCTCGAAACCCCGGACGGCCGCGACCTCGTCGTGCGCCGCGAGATCACCGCCCAGGGCCGCTCCCGCGCCTTCGTGGACGGCCAGCTCGTGAACGCCGCCGCGCTGCGCACCCTCGTCAGCGACCTCGTGGAACTGCACGGACAGCACGAACACCAGGCGCTGCTCGATCCCGCCACGCACCTGCCCATGCTCGACGCCTGGGCCCACCTCGGCGACCAGACCACGGCCGTGGCCGCGGCGTGGTCGGTCGTGAGCGAGGCGGAGCAGGCGCTGGCGCGCGCCGAACTCGACGCCGGTGAACGCGCCAGCCGCCTCGAGCTCGTCGAGTTCCACCTGACGGAGCTCCGCAAGGCGGCGGTGAGAGAAGGAGAGGACGAGGCGCTCGAACGCACCCGCGATGTGCTGCGCCACGCCGGGCGCCTGCAGACGCTCTGCAGCGAAGCCTACGGCCTGCTCTACGAACAGGAACACGCCGCCCTCGGCACGCTGGCGCAGGTGTGGAAGCGGGTGGGTGAGCTGTCGTCCATCGACGCCACCTTCGCGCCGCACGTCGCCGCGCGCGAGGCCGTCAAGGCGCAGCTCGACGACCTGGCGCTGACGCTGCGCGATTATGCAGACGGCCTCGACGCGTCCCCGGGCCGCCTGCAGGAGGTGGAAGACCGCCTGGCCCTGCTCGAGCGGCTGAAGCGCAAACACGGCCCGACGCTCGACGACGTCCGCGCGAGGGCAGCCGCCCTCGAACGTGAACTCGACGCGTTCACCGGCGGCGCCCAGCACAAGGACGCCGCCCGCGCCGCCCTCGAACAGGCCCGCGCCGCCTTCGTCGCAATGGCCCGTACGTTGTCCAGGGCCCGGCACGGCGCCGCGAAGGCGCTCGGCACGGCTGTCGAAGCCGGCCTGGCCGAGCTCGGCATGGCGCGCGCCCGCTTCGACGTGCGGCTCGTGACGAGCGAGTCGCCGCAGGGCTGGCACAGCGGCGGCATCGACACGGCGGAGTTCTTCCTGGCCGCCAACCCCGGCGAAGACCTGCGCCCGCTGGCGCGTATCGCCTCGGGCGGTGAGCTCTCGCGCATCATGCTCGCTTTCAAGACGCTCTCTGCAGGAGAACACCCGGTGCGCACGCTCATCTTCGATGAGGTGGATGCCGGCATCGGCGGCCGCGCCGCCTCGGTCGTCGGCGACAAGCTGCGGTCGCTCGGCCAGCGCACTCAGGTGCTCTGCATCACGCACCTGCCGCAGATTGCCGCCCTGGCTTCGACCCATTACTGCATCGACAAGACGGTGAAGGGGCCGCGCACGGTCACTTCGGTGACCCGGCTCGACGACGGGGCGCGCGAGCATGAGATCGCCCGGATGATGGCAGGGGAGAGCGCCCTCTCGAGCGACGTATTGTCCGCCGCCCGCACGCTCCTGCAGGCGAAAGCAAGAGTCACCGCCGAGGCGAAAGCGAAAGGCGAAAGTGCCCGCGGGGCGAAAGCGAAAGTGCGCAGATAATGGCCAGGAAATATCTGATCGAGACCTACGGCTGCCAGATGAACGTCCACGACTCCGAACGGATGGCCGGACTTCTGGAGCAGGCCGGCTACGAGGCAACGGACACGGACGACGACGCCGACCTCGTGGTCATCAACACCTGCTCGGTGCGCGAACGCGCCGAGGAGCAGCTTTACACGCGCCTCGGCCACATCAAGGGCCTGGCCGGGCGCACCGGCCGGGCGCCGATGGTGGCGGTGACCGGGTGCGTGGCGCAGCAGGAAGGCGCGCAGGTGCTCGCCAAGTCGAAGCTCGTGGACATCGTCATCGGCACGCAGCGTGTGAAGATGCTGCCGGTGCTCGTGGCCCGGGCCGAAGCCGCCGCTGAGCCGCTGGTGGACGTCGCAACGCCCTACGACGAACCAACGTTCCCTCTCGGCCTGACGCGCCGCGACGATCCCGTGAAGGGCTTCGTCACCATCGTCGAAGGCTGCAATGACTACTGCTCGTACTGCGTGGTGCCGTACACCCGCGGTCACGAGCGCATGCGCGCCAAGGCCGAAATCCTCCGGGAGGTAGAGGAGCTCGCCGCCTCGGGCCGCAAGGAAGTGCAGCTGCTCGGGCAGATCGTCAATCACTACCAGGCCCCCGACGACGCGGCCTGCGACTTCGCCGGCCTGCTCGAAGCCGTGCAGGACGTCCGCGGGATCGAGCGCATCCGGTTCGCCAGCCCGCATCCTCGGCACTGCTCCGACCGGCTCATCGCCGCGATGCGCGATCTCTCAAAGGTCTGCCGGCATCTGCATCTCCCGGTCCAGTCGGGCTCGACGCGCGTGCTGAAGGCGATGCGCCGGCGGCATACGCGCGAGGAGTATCTACGGCTCGTCGAAAAGCTGAAATCGACCCTCCCGGACCTGCAGCTCTCGACCGATATGATCGTTGGATTCCCAGGGGAGACCGACGACGACTTTCGCGAGACGTTGTCTCTCACCGAGGCCGTCGGATATCACAGCATGTTCTCGTTCAAGTATTCGCCCCGCCCGAACACGCTGGCCGCCCAGCGCATGCCCGACGACGTGCCGGAAGCGGAGAAGACCCGTCGCATAGTGGAACTGCAGGCCCTGCAGAAGAGCATCCAGGCCAGACTGCACGAGGCGTCCGTCGGCCGCACAGTCGACGTGCTCGTCGACACCACCAGCAGGCGTCGCGCGTGGGAACTCGCCGGGCGCACGTCGGGCAACACCGTCGTGAACTTCCCGGGCGAAAGCCACTGGCTGGGCACGGTGGTGCCAGTCACCATCGAGCGCGCCGGCGCGTTCGGCGTCTGGGGACGGCCGGCCGCCAGCGAGGCACGACACGCCGAGGCGGCCACGTGCTGATCGAGATGACGATCAAGGGCCTCACGGTCGACCCCGTGACGAACATGCCCATTGTCATCCTGCACGACGACCAGGACCGGCGCATCCTGCCAATCTGGGTCGGCGTGTTCGAAGCGAACGCCATCGCGCTGCAGATCGAGAACGTCCACACGCCGCGGCCGATGACACACGACCTCCTGCGGAACGTGATTCACGACCTGCAGGCGAGTGTCGAGCGCATCGTCGTGTCCGACGTGAAGGACAACACGTTCTTCGCGCTCATCCATCTCGAGACGCCGGCCGGCAAGGTGGCCGTGGACGCCCGCCCGAGCGACGCCATCGCGCTCGCACTGCGCACGCGGTCGCCGATCTGGGTGGAGGAGTCGGTCATCGACAGCGCCAAGACCATCGACGCCAGCACGGCCAAGGTCGATGGCGAACGCCTCCATCAGTGGCTCGAGAGCCTCGACCCCGAAGACCTCGGCAAGTACAAGATGTAGAGGCGCGTCCCCTGAATCGGGGCGCCACGCAAGGAATTGTCGGCCGGCCGACAATTGCGCTAACCTGCACGTTTATAGGCACTTAGCGTAAGCGATTTCCCGCCAACACACGTATCGTCCACGGCCTCGCCTTGACGCGGTTGCGCACGCACTCCTAGAATGGCCGCACTCGCGCCCCTCGAGTGCCCGGATCCCAATCTCGCTGCAGCCTCATCCGTCATCAATGATCCTCGCTATCGCGAATCAGAAAGGCGGCGTCGGCAAGACCACGACCGCCCTCAACCTGGCGGCCGCGCTGGCACTACGAGGCAAGTCGACTTTGCTCATCGACCTCGACCCGCAGGCCAACAGCAGCATGTCGTATCTCGACCTGCGGGACGTCGAACGGGGGATGTACGACGTGTTCGTCGATCCCGCGCTCGAGATGCGGGAAGTCATCAAGCCAACCGCGATGCCGAACCTCTCGGTGGCACCTGCGCGCATCTCACTCGCGAAGCTCGAGTCGCGCCTCGTCGGCGAACTCGACGCGCCGTTCCGCCTCAAGGATCAGCTCGCGCGCCTCACGGACTTCACGCACGTGGTCATCGACTGCCCGCCGGCGCTGGGCCTCCTGACCGTCAATGCGCTCGTCGCGGCGACACACCTGCTGATTCCCATTCAGTCGTCGTACTTCGCCCTCGAGGGCACCGACGACCTCCTGGAGACCATCGAGAAGGTCCGGCAGCGGCCCAACCCCGGACTGAAGATTCTCGGCGTGGTCATCACGATGCACGACCGCAGGACGGCCCTCGGACGCGACATCCTGACCCAGATCCGCAAGGTGTTCGGAGAAAAGGTGTTCAGGACGGTCATCAGCAAGAGCGTGCGGCTCGAGGAGAGTCCGGCGTATCGCGAGTCCATCTTCACGTTCGCCCCCGAGTCGTCGGGGGCGAGCGAGTACTACAGCCTGTGCGAAGAGGTCATCGAACGTGCCTAAACCACGCGGTCTTCCATCTGCGCTCCAGATGCGCCACGACGCGCATTACGTCGACACGCTCGCCGCCTCGGCAGCCACCCCGGTGGGCCGCATCGTGCCCATCGACAAGGTCGATCCCAATCCGGACCAGCCGCGGCAGGCCATGGGCGACCTCTCGGACCTCGTCTCGTCGCTCACGGAAAAGGGCATCATCGAGCCCCTGATCGTGCGCCAGCGCGGCGAGCGCTACCAGATCATCGCCGGTGAACGGCGCTATCAGGCCGCCATCCGCGCCGGCATCGTCGAACTCCCGGTGGTCGTCCGCGACGTCGACGACACCGAGATGCTGGAGCTCGCGCTCGTCGAGAACATCCAGCGGAAGGACCTGACGGCGTTCGAAGAAGCCGAAGCGCTGCACAGCCTGAGCACGAAGTGCGGCTACACGCACGAGGATCTGGCGAAGCGTCTGGGGAAGTCGCGGACGTCCATCACCGAGTCACTGTCGCTCACCAGCATCCCGCCGGAGGTCCGCAAGGTTTGCCGCCTGGCGGACATCTCGAGCAAGTCGATCCTGCTGCAGATCGCGCGTCAGGGCGATCCGAAGAAGATGGCCGCGCTCGTCGAGAAGATCGCCACTCAGGGCGTCACCCGGGAGCAACTCCGGAAGGAACAGGAAAAGCCCAAGCCGGGCCCCGGGCGCCCGAAGGCGTTCGTGTTCAGCTTCCGGCCGCCAACCAAGGCGTTCAATCTGCGCCTGACGTTCAGCAAGAAGCAGGCATCGAAGGACGAAGTCATCGGCGCCCTCGAGGCCATCATCGAAGACCTCAGGCACCAGCAGTAATCCGGACACGACGTCCGGAGCCCACCTCGAGACGCCCCCGAATCACGGCGATGGAGTCGTGCTTCGGGTCGGCAATTCCAGCCACAGATTCCCAGCCGTAGCTCGACGCCGCGAGATCGCGTCGCAGCGGAGTGGCGGCCATCCTGCAGCCTCGCAGGCCGGACCTCGCGTCTGAAAGCCGGCAGTTCTGATGGGTGTCACCGGCGCTCTGTGTGGCTTAGTTTACATAAGATATATTATCAGACTCTGTCGATAATTGACCGAAACATGGGCTGTTGATGGTTTGTGGGTGGTTTGCCCTGCCCGAGCGGCAGGCCGGCGGCGACCTCGGACTCGGGCGACCCGCGCCCGTGACTCAGGCTGTCCAGACGGCCGCGCTGGTGGCCTGGGCCGGCAACTCGACGCGGCGCGCCAGTCCGTCTGCCGGCACCGTTTCGACAACCCGGCGGGCGCCGTCCCGCGCCACGATCCGGATCCGCACGACCGCGCCGGGACCGGCGCCGAGCGCCGCCCATGGGATGTCCACCCGGCCCCGCGGAATCTCGTGCGTGACCGGCACAGCGGCCGGCTCGAGCGACACCGCCTCGACCGTCAGGCTGACGCCGGCGTCGGCCTCGACCCAGAGCACCAGCCCATCTGCCGTGGCGCCGGCGTCGCAGCGGGTGATGGCTGACCGGCCGACCCGGTGCATCGACCCGGCCGATCGTTCGAGTGCCGACGCGCCGATGCGGTCGAAGTAACTGGACGTGTCGGCCGTCGGCTCGGCGTTGAGGCGCAGCCGCAGGATGTCATCGCCGGCCACGGCGGTCGTGATGTTGGTGCGATGCAGCTCTTCGGGCGGCTCGACGCCCATGGCACGCCAGGCGCGCCGCAGGTGCCGCCGGAACAAGGCGTCGAAGTCACGGTCATGCGCCGACGAATGGTCGTCGCCATACCACCAGAACCAGTCGCTGCCCTCAGCCGCCTGGAGCGCGTCCAGAGCCTCGGCTGCCGCCTCGGCGGTAAGACGGGCACGATGGGCCTCGAAGCGGGTTCGGGCCTGGCCGAGCTGAACCCAGGCGCGCCGGTCGTCGGCGTGCCCGATCCAGATGCCGAAGTCGGCATGAATCCATGAGCCGGCAAAGAGGCGAGTCAGCGGTGTGACTTCCCCGCTTGTCGCCTCCTGCATCGTGACCGGCTCGATGTCTGCCGTCCCGGCCAGGCGCCGGTAGAGCGCCCGCAGGAACGGCCGGCCACCGCCGGCGTAATGTTCCCAGGCATTTTCGCCGTCGAGAATGATCGGCACGATGGCCGGTCGTCCGTCGACCGCGGCGCAGTGCGCGCCGATCGCGTGCAGCTTGCCGACGAAATCGTCCACGGCGGCATCCGCCGGCCAGCTCTGGTACACGAAACCGATCGCGTCTGACAGGCCGTGGTCGCGGAAGAGCATCCGCACGTCGCCGTGGGCCGTCGCGAACGCATGCGCGCGGAACTTGAGGACGTCGGGCGTCGCCTGACCGGCCAGCGCGCGCGAACGCTTCAGGATGTCTTCGTCGGTGGCCATCCAGTGGAAGCCGGCACGGGCGATGGCGTCGGCGGCTGCCGGCGAGACACTGCCTTCCGAGGGCCACACGCCGCGCGGCGGCTGGCCGAACCACGCCGTGTGGGCGTGAATGGCGCGGGCGAGCTGCGCGTCGGCGTCGACCGGCCAGGCAAACGGCGGCTCCGGCAGCGGCGCCCCCGGATGCGCGTCGTGGTGCGCGGCGGAGTCACAGAGCAGCGGCAGGATCGGGTGGAAGTACGGCGAGCACGAGAGCTCCACCTGCCCCCGCGCCGCAGCGCGGCGGTAGGCCGGCACGATGCGGCGCAGCACCTCGAGTTCGACGGCCCGCAGGGTGAGTTTGTCGTGTTCGTCGAAGTCGCGGCCCTTGGCGCGCAGGCGCTGCACCCGCGCATCGGTGGCGGCAATATCGGGGTCGACCCAGGCCAGCTTCTGCCAGACCTGCAGATCACGCAGCGCGGCAAGATCGAACGGCCGCTCCCCCGCCTGCAGCCGCGAGAGTTCGGCATACCGCGGATACGGGTCGACCATTGTCGGCGGATGCGCGTGGAACCCTTCGCGGATGAACCACTCGGCCTCGGCGCGGTCGAGGGTGGCGGCCTCGCGCAACCCGAGCACCAGCTGGCGGTCCCACGTCCGTTCGTGCGCGTAGGCCTCGACCTGCTCGACCAGTGACGGCACGAGGTTGAACGTAGCCCGCATGCCGGGGCACTCATCGACGAGCGCCACCATGCCCCAGTAGTCCTTGAGCGCGTGCAGCCGCACCCAGGGCAGCACCGACTCGCCCGTCTCCGGGTCGAGGTAGTACGGCTGGTGCATGTGCCAGAGAAGCGCGAGCCTGACGGGAGGTGACGGCATGCTGCTGGTACAATCGGGTCAGCCGCGCATGCGCACGCTCGACCGGTACGTGATTCGCGAAGTGTTGGCGCCCTTCGCGCTGGCGTTGCTCGTTCTCACGTTCATCCTGATTATCCCCTTCATCATCGCCCAGGCCGAGACGATGATTGCCAAGGGGGTGCCCTGGCTGACCGTGGCGCGGGTGATGGTGACGCTCGTCCCCCAGGCCCTTGGCCTCACGATTCCCATGGCGCTGCTCGTCGGGCTGCTCGTGGCCCTTGGCCGGCTGTCGGGCGACCGCGAGGTCGTGGCCATGCAGGCCTGCGGCCTCAGTCCCCTGCGCCTGCTGCGCCCGGCGCTCGTCGCAGGGGTCCTCGGCTGGGCCGCCACGTCCTGGGTGCTCATCTGGGCCATCCCCGACGCCAACCAGACGTTCCGCGAAATCACGACCCGCCTCGTGGCCGACCGCGCCGAGGGCGAGGTCAAGCCGCGCGTCTTCTTCGAGGACTTCCCGGGCTTTGTCGTCTACGTGCGCGAAGTGCCCGACACCGGCGGCTGGACTGGCGTCGTCGCCGCCGACACACGCTCGCCGCAGCACCCGGTGCTGTACGTGGCGAAACGCGGTCGCATGCTCGTGGACCGCGCGAAGCGCACCATCCAGATGGTGCTCACCGACGGCAGCCGGCACAGCACCTCGGACCGCGACCCCAACGGCTACGAGATCAGCACCTTCGCCGAGACGATCGTGCCGCTCGATCCCGAGAGTGTCTTCCCCCGACAGGGGCCGGCACGCGGCGAACGCGAGATGTCGATCGCGGAGCTGCTGACGCGGGCGTCGGAACTCGAAGGCCGCGGCGACTCGTCGCACGGCCAGTGGCTCGAGATTCACAAGAAGTTCTCGATTCCCGCCGCCTGCTTCGTGTTCGTCCTGCTCGGGGTGGCGCTCGGCGCCACCGACCGGAAGGATGGCAAGCTCGCGAGTTTCGTCCTCGGCCTCGCCGTCATTTTCACCTACTACGCGGTGATGTGGATCGGCGAGTCGATGGCCAAGGGCCGCTACCTCGACCCGTGGCTCGCCCGCTGGCTGCCGAATCTCGTGCTGGGCCTCGCCGGCATCGTGGCCCTCTGGCGCCGCCTGAGGCCGGCGCGGCGGGCCGGCACGCTCATGCCGGCCGCCCTCACCCGCCGCGTCAGCGGCGCGTGGAACGCGACACGCGGCTCGCTCGTGTCGCGCGTGCCGAACCTGGCGTGGCTGCGGCCCACGCTGCTCGACCTGTACGTCGGGGTGATGTACCTGCGGGTGCTGGTGCTCTGCCTCTTCGGCATGGCCAGCCTGTTCTACATCTCGACCTTCATCGACCTCTCCGACAAGCTCTTCAAGGGCACGGCCACGACGGCGCTGCTCCTCGAGTACTTCTGGTGGGCGACGCCGCAGTTCCTCTACTACATCATCGCGCTTGCCGTGCTGATGGCGGCCGTCGTCACGATCGGCGCGCTCACGAAGTCGAGCGAGCTCATCGTGATGCGCGCCTGCGGCATCAGCCTCTACCGCACGTCGGTGCCGCTGCTGGTCTCGGCGCTCATCGCCTCGGGCGCGCTCTTCGCCCTCGAGGAGTTCGTCCTCGGCCCGGCGAACAAGAACGCCGCGCGTCTCAACTACATCATCCGCGGCCAGACGCCGCGCACGTTCGACGTGCTGAACCGCAAGTGGCTGACCGGCGAAGACGGCCGACTCTATCACTATCAGTTCTACGACCCGAAAGAGCGCGAATTGAACGGGCTCACCGTGCTCGATTTCGCCGACGGCGACTCCGGCGTGGTGCGGGAGCGCGTGTATGCGGCCGTGGCCGTCGCGCCCGACGCCGCCACGACGACCTGGCAGGCCCGCAAGGGCTGGACGCGCGCCTTCGGCGACGGCGCCACGGTCACCGCCTACGCGCCCTTCGACACCCAGGCGCTCACGCTCGAAGCCCCCGACACGTTCATCACCGAGGTGCCGCCACCGTCGCAGATGAACTACGTGCAGCTGCGCCGCTACGTCGAGGAACTGCGGGCGAGCGGCTACGACGTCCGCGAAGACGAGGTGGCGCTCTACCGCAAGATCGCGTTCCCCTTCGTGACGCTGGTCATGACGCTCATCGGCGTGCCGTTCGCGGTCACCACCGGCCGCCGAGGCGCGATGTACGGCGTGGGCGTCGGCATCGTGCTCGCCCTCACCTACTGGACGCTCATCAGCGTGTTCGCGGCGTTCGGGGCCGGTGGCGCCATGCCGACGCTGCTCGCAGCGTGGGCGCCGAACCTGCTCTTCGGCGCCGGCGCCGTCTACCTGCTGCTGACCGTGCGCACGTAGCGCGTCAGCGCGCCAGCCCGAGCGCGTCGAGGCGCACACTGCCCCGCTCGCCGGGGCGTGCGTGCACCGTATCCGCGACGAGCAGGAGCGCGGTGATCGTGTCGAGGGGTACGGCCGTCCCGGCCCGGCGATCGATCGACAGGAACCGCGCGAACGGCAGGGTCACCTCACGGGGCGTCTCGTCGAGGTACACCGACGTACCCCAGCGGTGCCCGCCATCGGCCGGTGCGCGGAACTGCAGCCACACCCGCATCGGCCGATCGGCCGACGCCCGTACGACCATCCGATCGAAGCGTGCGAGGTCGGCCGGCGTGTCGATGCGCAGCGCCGCGAACTGTTCGCGCCCACCGGCGGCGAGCTGCCAGTCGTAGACGAGACGGCCGGCCACGTTGCCGTCCGCCCGCATCACGGCTGTCGACCCCGGTGATGTTTCGGCCGCCCACTGCGCCGCCTCGGCGCTGCCGGCAAACGGCACCCTCAACTGCGGCGGCAGCACGCTCGGTGGCGCGGCGCGCTCACGAGCCTCGCGCACGTAGATCGGATTCGAGACGATCCACGGCGCCCGCGGGCTCGTGTCGTCATCGAGCGTGACCTCGAGGCGGCAGGCGCCCGGCGGCGTTGGCGTCGTCCACGTCAGCGCACCGCCGCGCGCTGTCGACACCGACCGGCCATTGCACACGAGCGTCGTGGCGGCCGTGGCCGGTGCGTTCGACACCGCGGTGAAGGTCACGGGCCCGGCCGGCTCGAGATGGCCGCCCATGTGCGCGGTGGTGCCGCCGGAGGTCGCCGTGAATGCCGCCAGCCGTCCGTCTCCGCGCGCGCCGATGACGGCGTACACCCGTCCGGCCCGCAGTGCGTCGATGATGGTGGCGGCATCGGCAGCGGCCTCGCGGCCCCAGGACGCGCGGTCCACCGGCACCACGTTCGAGAACGCGCGGAACATCGTCGTATAGCCCGGCGCGCGCAGGGCCACGGCGCCGTCGTACGGCTCTCCCACGCCGCGCAGGCCGAGGCGCGCGTGCGCGTCGTGCGCGGCCAGCCCCACGACCGGGCGGAGCGCGCCGTGACGGTCCCACGCGCGCAGCTCGAACTGCGGCCGGTCGAGCAGGGCCGCAATCGTGGCCACCGGGGCGAACGGGTAGGTCGTGATCGCGTCCCAGAGCCGGCCGGGCCGATCGCGCCACTCGCTGTCGGCGTTCAGCCACTCGATGCCCGGAAACGCCGTGTCCCAGTCGCGCCACTTGAGGTCGTCCTTTGCCGACCCCGGATGGGCCACGACGCCCATCCCCCCGAGGCGCGCCACGTCTTCGACCACCGATTCCGGCAGGCCGCCAAGCGGGTACGGCGCCGTCCGGGCGCCCAGCGCCACGTAGTGCCCGGCCCACGTGCTGACTTCGACGGCGTCGATGACGAGCACGCCGCTCACGCGGCGCGGCGGATCGGGCACCCGCGTGCCATCGCCGTGATCGGTCAGGATGACCACGTCCACACCGGCCTCACGCGCCGCAGCCGCCACCTCGTCGGGTGTGCCCGTGCCATCCGACCGTGTCGTGTGCACGTGGTAGACCACACGCACGTCCGCGGACGTGGTGGCAGCCGGCACCGCCACGGGCGCCGGCAGCCGGCTCACCCGCCAGACGACGAGCGCCGCGGCGGCCGCGATCACGATGATCGTGCCGCGCAGGAGACGACGGGGCTGCTGGCTCATGCGCGCGGATGGAAGCGTTCGTAGACGGCACGCAGGCGCTCGTCGAGCACGTGGGTGTAGATCTGCGTGGTCGAGAGGTCGGCGTGACCGAGCATCATCTGGATGGCCCGCAGGTCGGCGCCGCGTTCGAGCAGGTGCGTGGCGAAGGAATGCCGCAGCACATGCGGTGAGATGGCGCGGATCAGCCCGGCCGCGAGCCCGTAGGCGCGCAGGATCTTCCAGAACCCCATGCGCGAGAGCGGCCCGCCACGCGCGTTCACGAAGAGCCGCGGCTGCGGCCGCCCGGCAGCGAGCGTGCCGCGCGCCTCGGTCACGTAGCGGCGGATCCACCGCACGGCCTCGTCGCCCATCGGCACGACGCGCTCCTTGCGGCCCTTCCCCATCGTCGTCACGACGCCGCCGTCGAGATCCACCTGCGCCAGCGTGAGCCCGAGCAGTTCGGTCACACGCAGGCCCGTCGCGTAGAGGAGTTCGAGCAAGGCGCGGTCGCGCAGTCCGCGCGGCTCGGTCACGTCGGGCGCGTGCAACAGCGCGTCCACTTCGTCCACGGTGAGGAACTTCGGCAGCGCTTTCCAGGCGCGCGGCGCCTGCAGGTCCGATGCCGGGTTCTCCGTGCCCTGCGCTGCTGACGTAAAACGGTAGTAGCCGCGCACGGCGGCCACGAGCCGGCCCACCGAACGCGGTGAGCGCCCCTCGGACATGAGCGTGCGCACGAAACGTTCGAGCGCGTCGAGCGTCAGACGCTCGACGGCGGCGCCCTCGCCGGCGGCAAAGGCTGCGAGCTTGCCGAGATCGAGCGCGTAGGCGTCGCGTGTATGCGGTGACACGCGGCGCTCGAGTTCGAGATGCGCCAGATACCGATCGATGGACGACACGACTGCCGGTATTGTACGCGCCGCTCCGCCCTTCGTTGACACCCGTCCAAAGGCGGGACTAGCATGCGGGGTTGGCGTTCGACGCGCCGAGCACCCCATGTCCCAATCCTCGAAGTGGCAGTCGCTGCCGACGGAAGCCATCAACCCCGCGACGCTGGCCATCGACAAACAGCCGGCGACCGGCGTCGTCGACCTCATGCTGGCGGAGGACCGCAAGGTGCTCGCCGCCGTGCAGCGCGAACGCGACCGCATCGCGGTAGGCGCCGACATGCTCGCCAAGGCGCTCAGCAAGGGCGGCCGGGTGATCTTCGTGGGCGCCGGCACGAGCGGCCGTCTGGGCGTCGTCGAAGCGGCCGAGATGCCCCCCACGTTCGGCACCGATCCGGAACTCGTGCAGGCGATCATGGCCGGCGGCAAAACGGCCATCCTGCGCGCGAAGGAAGGCGCGGAAGACGACTACGAAGAAGGCGCGCGGGCCACCAAACGCCTCACGCCCGGCAAACGCGACGTCGTCGTCGGCGTGTCGGCGAGCGGCATGACGCCATTCGTGCGCGGCGCCCTCACGTGCGCCCGTGGCGCCGGGGCCCGCATCATCTTCGTCACCTGCGATCCGCGCACCGAACTCCAGAGTTTCGTCGACCTCACGATTGCGCCCGCGGTCGGCCCCGAAGTCATCGCCGGGTCGACGCGCCTCAAGGCCGGCACCGCCACCAAGCTCGTGCTGAACACGCTCACGACGTCGGCGATGGTGCTCATCGGCAAGACGTACGGCAACCTGATGGTCGACGTGCGCACCGGCTCCGACAAGCTGCGCGACCGCGCCCGCCGCATGGTGCACATCGTGACCGGCCTCGAGATGGAGGCCACCGAGGCGCTGCTCAAGCGCGCGCACTGGAACGTGAAGGCGGCCATCGTGATGCAGAAGACCGGCCTGCCCTACCAGAAGGCGCTGAGCCGCCTGCGCAAGACGCACGACCGCCTGCGTGACGCCATCGGCGAAGACATCGAGCCGCGGCTGCGCGCGCTGCTCGACGGCGCGTCGAAGAGCTAACCGGCGCGACGCGCGCTCACCGCCGCGCGGTCGAGCACGAACGTCGCGTCCGGATGCGCCTGCAGCCACGAGGCCGGGCAGCGCGTGGTCAACGGCCCGTCGAGCATCGCCGCCACCGCCTCGGCCTTCGACGCCCCCGTCGCCATCATCACCACGCGCCGCGCCGACAGCACCTGGCGCATGCCCATCGTGAGCGCCGACGCCGGCACGGCGCGCCAATCGCCGCCGAAGCGCTCGGCGTTCGCCCGCCGCGTCGACTCGTGCAGCGGCACCACATGGGTCTCGGCCCGCAGCGATTCCCCGGGCTCGTTGAAGCCGATGTGCCCGTTCCCGCCCAGTCCGACGAGCAGCAGGTCGATGCCGCCGGCCGCGGCAATCGCTACCTCGTAACGCGCGCACTCGGCCGCGTCATCCGCGGCATCGCCGCGCAGGAATCCGATGGACGCCGGCGCGAGGTTCACGTGACGGAACAGGTGCTCGTCCATGAAGGCGCGGAACGAGCCGGGATGGTCCGGCGTGAGCGTCGCGAACTCGTCGAGGTTGAACGTGCGCACGCGCGACCAGTCGAGCCCCGCCGTGCGCAGCGCCCGGTAGAGGCCCATGGGCGTGCGCCCCGTCGGCAGGCCCAGCACGAGGGACGGCGTGGCGCGAATCGCCGACGACACGAGGGTCGTGACGCACGCGGTGGCGGCGTCGTGATCATCCACGAGATGCAGGGTCATGACCGTCCCGGAGGCGCGCCGGCATACACCGGGAGCCGCAACTGGCCGCGCGAGGCCTTGAGCGCGAGCCGCACGGCGCCGAGCGCCGGTTCATCGGTGAGCACGCCGACCCGCGCTCTGGGCGCAAGGTCCGCGACGAGCGCTTCGAGCATCGACGCGAGCACCGGCGCCATCTTGAAGAGTCCACCCGAGAGCACGACATGGAAGCGTTCGCCGCGCATCCCGAGTTGTTCGATGACGGAGCGGGCGGCGGTGAGGAGTTCCATGGCGGCCGCACGCAGGATCTCTCCCGCGACCGCATCCCCGTCCGCGTCGGCTTTCGCCACGAGGCCGGCCATGGCGGCGATCATCTGCCGGCGATCCGGCCGTGTGTGCACCTGGCGCACGAGGCCGTCGATGCGATCGGTGTCGGCGTGGCGCAACACGAGCGTCGAGAGCGCCGTGGCCGGGCCTCGCCGGTCGGCCGCGCGCACGACGGCGGCCAGCGCCTTCGCCCCGACCCAGAAGGCCGAGCCTTCGTCGCCGTAGACCTCGCCCCAGCCGCCGGCGCGCGCGGCCGTGTGCGCAGGCCCGATGCCATACGCGATCGAGCCCGTGCCGGCGATGACCACAACGCCCGGGTCGTCATCGGCGCCGGCGACGAGCGCGATGTGGGCGTCATTCACGGCCACGACCTGCCCGCGGCAGCCCAGGCGCCGGAGGATGCCGCGCACGATGGCTTCATCGTCGGGCCGGTCCATGCCGGCCATCCCGACGCACACCGCCGCCGGCATCGAGTCGTGCTCGCCGAGCGCGGCGTGCATCACGTCGTAGAGCGCCTTCTCGGTGGCGAGCTCACCGGCGCTGTGCAGGTTGGCGCCGCCGCCCCGCCCCTCGCCCACCACGCGGCCGTCGGCGTCAGCCAGCCAGGCCACGGTCTTGCTTCCCCCCGCGTCGATCCCGAGTACGTGCACCTCTGAAGCTTATACTGGCGCGTGCTCGCCCCGCTCGACTACGCCGTCATCGTCGCGTATCTCGTGGCCATCACGGCCTTCGGGTCGTGGTTCGGCCGCTTCCAGCACACGACACGCGACTACTTCCTGAGCGGCCATTCCGTGCCGTGGTGGGCCGTGTGCTGCACGGTCGTGGCCACCGAAACGAGCACGCTCACCTTCATCGGCATCCCGGCGACGGCGTATGCGGGCAACATGACGTTCCTGCAGTTGGCGCTCGGCTACGTCATCGGCCGCCTGCTCGTCAGTGTGCTCTTCATCCCGGCCTACTTCCGCGGCGATCTCGTCACGTCGTACGAGCTGCTGCAGCGGCGGTTCGGCCGTCGCGTCACGACACTCTCGGCCGGGCTCTTCCTCGTGACGCGCTCGCTCGCCGACGGCATCCGCCTCTTCGCGACGTCGATCGTCATCAGCGTGGTCACCGGCGTGCCGACGGCGTGGTCCACGCTCATCGTCGGCGTCATCATGATCGTCTACACCGTGCGCGGCGGGGCTGCCGCCGTCATCTGGACGGACGTGGTGCAGATGTTCATCTATGCGGCGGGCGCCGGCCTCGTGGCGGTCGCCCTGCTCGGGCACATTCCCGGCGGCTGGGATGAAGTCGTGCGCGCCGGCACGGCGGCCGGCAAGTTCGCGTTCTTCAATGCGTCCACCGATCCCACGGCCGTCTACACGATCTGGACGGGGCTGCTCGGCGGCGTCGCCCTGACCCTCGCCACCCACGGCACCGACCAGTTCCTGGTGCAGCGCCTGCTGGCGGCGACGAGTGCCAGGGCCGCGGCCACGGGGCTCGTGCTGAGCGGCGTCGTCGTCTTCGTGCAGTTCATCCTGTTCCTGCTCATCGGCATCATGCTCTTCACGTTCCACCAGCACGTGCCGCTCGAGGCCCCGCTCGCGCGCACCGACCAGGTGCTGCCGCACTTCGTCGTCAACTATCTGCCGTCGGGCATCGCCGGCTTCATCGTGGCGGCCATCGTGGCCGCCGCGCTCTCGCCGTCGCTGAACGCGATGGCCGCCACGACCATCAACGACTTCTACAAGCCGCGCACGCACCGCGATCTCGACGAGACGGCGCTGCTCCGCCTGTCGCGCCGCATCACGATCGGCTGGGGCGTCGTGCAGGTGGCCATCGCCCTCGGCGCGCAGCTCATGGACCGCTCGGTGCTCGATGCCGGCCTGGCCGTGCTGTCGTTCGCGTCGGGCTCGGTGCTCGGCGCGTTTCTGCTCGCCACGCGGATGCCGTCGGTGGGCGAACGTGACGCCTTCGTGGGCATGGTGGCCGGACTCGCGGTGATGACCGCGGTGTGGGGGCTCACCGCGACCGCCTTCACGTGGTACGTCTTTATCGGCGCCACCACGACTGTCGCCACGGCGTGGGCGCTCTCCCGCGTGGCCCCCGTGCGCGGATGACGTCCGTGGCCCTGCCGGATCTGGTAAGCGCCGTACTTGCCGACGCGGTCACCGCACGCGTGACGCCCGGCGGCGTCATCGAGACCGGTACGAGCGCCGGCCCGGTCTGCACCGTGGCTGCGGGGCACCTCACCTACGCAGCAGACGCGGCCACCGTCGTAGCGGACACGATCTACGACCTGGCATCGCTCACCAAGGTGCTCGCCACGACGACACTCGCGCTGCGAGCGCACGCCGCCGGTATGCTGCCGCTCGAGACGCGTCTTTCGGCTCGCCTCCCCGGCTTCGCGGATCGGCCCGACGTCACGGTGCAGGACCTGCTCGAACACGCCGCAGGGTTTCCCGCGCACCGGCCGTACTTTCGCGCGGTGGCGGGCCGCGCCGGCTATCTCGCCCGCATCGCGGCAGAACCCGCGGCGTATGCAGCGCGCACGACGCACATCTACACCGACCTTGGCTTCATCCTGCTGGGACTGATGCTCGAAGATGCGGCCGGTGTCGGGCTCGACGCGCAGTTCACACACCTCGTGCGGGACGTCGCGCACGGCGCCGACCTCGCCTACGGCGTGCAGCCATCGTGGCACGCGCGTGTCGCGCCGAGCGGCGTCGATCCCTGGCGCGGCGTGATGGTCGCCGGGCACGTGCACGACAGCAACGCCGCGGCGCTCGCGGGTGTAGCCGGACACGCGGGACTTTTCGGCACCGCCGGCGCTGTGGGGGCCTTCGCGCGCTGGTGGATGGCCCGCGTGAGTGGCAGGGGCGGCGATGCCGGTGGTATCCCCGGGGGGCTCGCGACGCGGGCGGTCTCGCGTGGTGATGTGCCGGCGAGTTCGCGCGGACTCGGCTGGGACACGATGCTGCCGACCTCGTCGTGCGGCACGCGCATGTCCGCACGCGCCTTCGGGCACACCGGATTTACCGGCACGTCCCTCTGGATCGATCCGGCGCGCGATCTCTACCTGGTGTGCCTGACGAACCGCGTGCACGCCGCGGACGACGCGGACGGCATTCGCCGGCTGCGCGTCAGGCTGCACGACACGGTCGTGGACGCGTGGGACGCGACGGCGCGCCGCTGACCGCTATTGCTTGCGCGGCGGCGGTGCGCCGAATGGCGACGCGCCGGTCTGTCCCGGAGGCGGAGGCATCGTGGGCGTGAACCTGCTGCCGCTGCCCTGGAACGGATTCGTGCCGGGCGCACCGAACGGATTCCCCGCCGGTTGGCCGATCGGCTGACCGAACGGATTCCCGCCGCCGGGCTGCGCGAAGGGGTTGCCGGCCCCGCCCGGTTGTGCAAAGGGATTCCCGGCGCCGCCGGGCTGGCCGAAGGGGTTGGTACCGCCGGCGCCACCGAACGGGTTCCCCGTGTTGCCACCGCCGGCCGCGCCCGCCTGATTGAGCGCCTGCAGGATGTCAGGCGGCAGGCCCTTCCCCGGCCGCACGTCCTGATAAGTCACGGCCCACTGGTCGTAGCGCGTGCGACCGTTCCAGATCTTGATGCTCGTGGCCTTGCTCTTCGAGACCACGCCGATGACGGGTGCCCCCGGCATGGCCGCCGTCTGTCCGGTCGTGGACGTGCCGCCCGTCTGCTGCGTGGACGTGCCGCCGAGGCCCGACGGCGGCGTGGCGCCCCCGGTGCCGGTGCCGCCGCCCGGGGGCGTCCTGCCGAAGCCGCCGGCCGCGCCGCCCGACCCTCCGATGGGTCCGGCCGTCTGAAAGACAGGCTGGAAATCTTGACCGGTCAACGGGTCCTTGTACTTGCGCCGCACGAACCGCTGTTCGACGAGGACGTCGAGCGTCGGCGGCAGTGTGCCCGGACCGGCCCGGCGCTGGAACTTGAGGATGCCGCGGGCGTACTCGTGGGCGCGGAAGAGATACTCCTCTTCCCGCTCGCGCTGAGCCTGCTTGTTCCACACCGGCAGCGCCACGCCCATGAGCACGGCCATGACGCTCAGCCCCACGAGCAGGGCCGCCATCGCGTAGCCGCGTTCACCGGCGGGACCCGAGGTCCGCGCGCCTTGACCCCGTAACTGCACGTAACTATTATCGTTAGCGACCCGCCACATGTCACTCATCTCCCGCACGTCGTTCGTCGGCTTCCTTCTGGCGGCGCTGGCCGCCACGGCGTGTGACAAGGTGCCGCTCCTCGCGCCCACCAATACGACGATCCGCCTCACCGCCGGGCTTGGCGTGCTGCCGGTCGCCGGCAGCACCGAGATCGTGGCCGTGGTCATCGAATCGGCCGGCACGCCGGTGCAAAACGGCACGGTCGTGACCTTCACCTCGTCGCTCGGCACCGTCGAGCCACGGGAGGCGCGCACGCAGAACGGCCAGGTGTCGGTGCGGTTCATCGCCGGCAGCCAGTCCGGCTCGGCCAAGGTCGGCGCATTCTCGGGCGGCAGCAAGTCGGAGGAGCTCGAGATCTTCGTCGGCGCGGCCGCGGCCGGCGCCGTCACGCTGCGCTCCGAAGCCGCGTTCGTGCCGAGCACCGGCGGCACCACGGGCATCCTCGCCCAGGTCATCGACAAAGGCGGCAACCCGCTGCGTGGCGTGCCCGTGGGCTTCTCGGCCACGACGGGCCTGCTCTCGGCGAGCACCGTGCTCACGAACGACGCCGGCGAGGCGCGGGTCGAGCTCACGACCAACACCACGAGCGACGTGACCGCAACGGTCGGCGGCAGCACCACGGCACTCACGGCGAAGACCACGGTGACCGCGCGCGACCTGCCGGCGATTGCGGTGGCGGCCACGAGTTCGCTCGGCGGCAGCAACACCACCGAGACGGGCCTGCCCATCATCTTCACGCTGACGCCGCCGGCCAATGCCGGCGTCCGCAGTGCCCGCATCGACTATGGCGATGGGCAGAGCGAGAACCTCGGCGCCGTGCCGGCTCCGATTTCGCGCTCGCACATCTACACCCGGCCTGGCACCTACCTCGTGAACGTCACCGCGACCGACGCCTTCGGCTTCACGGGCACGACCACCCTCGCCATCGTGGTCAACGAGCGCGGCACGGTGGGCGTGACGGTGCAGGTGCTCTCGAACATCAGCGGCCTCGTCACCTTCAGCGTGAGCACGAGCGGCACGATTTCCGGCTCGATCCGCACCTACGACTGGGACTTCGGCGACAACACCGGCACGACCACCACCGGTCCGCAGACGTCGCACCGCTACACCGCGTCGGGCACCTACATCGTGCGCGTGAGTGTGCGCACGACCACCGGCCAGGAAGGCTACGGCGAGGCAACGATCCGCTTCTGACGGCGGCCGGCGGTCTTACCAGTCCGCGTACGGTTTGCCGTCGAGCGAGGTCTTGTCAGAGCCGCTCTTGACGTCGAAGATGCCGGGTTCGGCCGTGGGATTGGCCGGGTCCGATTCGGCGGGGACCGTCTGCCAGGTGTCGGCCGAGTTGGTCATCGGGTCTTCGGGAATCCTGCGCACGTAGCCGTCGGTCACGAGATCCTGCAGCGCCGCCGGCCACTTCTGCTTGTCGGCGTAGTACTGGTCGATGGCCTCGCGCAGTTTGTGCAGGTCGTCCATGAGCGTGGCCTCGCGGGCCCGCACCACGCTGTTCTGGTAGCCGACGAGCGCCACCGACGACAGCACCACGATGAGGGCCATCACGATGAGCAGTTCGATGAGCGTGAAGCCATCGGCCATCGTCGGGCGTCTCTTCAGCAATCGCATCGCGGTCCTCGCGGCCTACCAGTCACTGTATTTCGTGCCGTCGAGCGCGGTGCCGCCACTCGTCGACCGGATGTCATAGACGTTCTGCCCGCCCCACCTGGTGGCGTCGGGCTTGTCCTGATAGGACCGCAGCGCCCACTCCGATTCGCCGGTCATCGGATCGACCGGGATCCTGCGCAGCAGCTTCACCCTGCGGCCGCTGGCGTCGCCGGCGAGGGGGACCCCTTCGACGAGCGTCTCGAGGTCCGGCGGATAGCCTTCATTGCCAGGCTTGAGCTCGGTCGACGGCACGCGGCCCGTGGCCACGAGGTCGTAATATGCATCGATCGCCTCGCGGATGTCGCGCAGGTTGTGGCGCAGCTCGCTTTCCTTCTGCCGCTGGATCGTGACGCGCGCCAGCGGCTGGATGCCTGCCGCGAGAATCAGCAGGATGGTCGTGACGATGAGCAGCTCGATGAAACTGTAGCCGCGCTCGGCGCGCCGGATCCAGGTGCGCACGTCCTGCCTCCTACTTGACCGTCACCGTCACCGGCTGGAACTGGAACGGCGCCGCGCCGCCCCCGCCGGCAAGCGTGCCCACGCCCGACAGCGACAGCGGAGACTGTCCGGCACCCACCGCCTCGAAGAGCACGGCACCGACGACACCCGTGCCCGAGGCGCCGAGCACGTCGCCCGGCCGCACGACGGCGATGTCCACGCGTCCGGCGGCGGCATCGATCTTCTGCGTGAAGGCCGCCTGCGCGCCGCCCTGGCGCATGAGATTGCCTTCCTGCACGGTGCGGACCCGCAGGACCGCGGGGTTGTATGAGAGCGAAATCGAGACCGTCGAGAGTCGCGACGCGTTCGAGATCGAGATCGGCACGAGATAGGGTCCGCCGCCGGTGCGGAACTCCGTGCCCGGCGGACTCACGAGCACCGTGGCCGGCGTCTGCGCAGCCGGCGGCGCGAAGGGATTCACCGGCGCCGGCTGGCCACCGGCCTGTTGCGGCGGCGGCACGGCTGGCGCCGCGGCGGGCTCCGTGGGCTCGGCGGCCGGTGGCGTCGTGGGCGTCAGGAACTGGAACGGGTTGGGCGGCGTCTGCGCGGGTGCGGCAGGTGCGGCCGGCGCGGCGGTGAAGCCGGGCGTCGCCGAGCTCCCCGGCGGTACCTGCTGTCCGGCCGGTGTCGTGGCCGCCGGCGTCGCGGCGGGCGCGGCCGGTGCCGCCGCCTGAGGCTGCGGCGCCGGCGGCGGCGCCGCGGCGCCGTTGCCGCCGAAGACCGGCGGCGGACCACCCACGGCCATGTTGGCCTGCGTGCCGATGTAGATCGGGCTCAGGTCCGACGAGGTGAGCTGGTGCGAGCGCACGATGCGCGGCGTGAGCAGCATCACGATGTCGGTCTGGCGGATGTTCGAGTCGTTGTCGGCGAAGAGCTGCTGCAGGAGCGGCAGGCGCATGATGCCCGGAAAGCCGCGCAGGGCGCGCCGCTCGTCTTCGCGCAGCAGCCCGGCCAGCAGATTCGATTCGCCGTCGCGCAGCCGCAGCCGCGTCGTCACCTTGCGCGACGCGAACGCCGGCAGCGACTGACCGGCGATGTTCGAATCCTGCCCGCGCGCGCTGTTCTCGAGGGTGAGATCCATCACGATGTCGCCCTCGTAGGTCACCCGCGGCGTCATCTCGACGATGACGCCAATCGGGCGATACGTGAAGGACGTGAGCGGGTTGGCGTTGGCGCCCCCCTGCGCGAGCGGCGTGAACGTGGTGCTCGGCACCGGCACTTCTTCACCGAGGTTCAGCGTGACCTTCTGCCCTTCGGTGCCACGCAGCTGCGGCTTGGCCACCGTCTTGGTCTGCGAGTCGCTCTCGAGGAACCGCACGATGGCGGCCGGCACGGCGAGATAGAAGTCGGCCGCGCTGACTCCGGTGGAGATGGTGTTGGCGTTGAAGACCGGCGGCGAGCCGACGTTCGACGGCGCAGTCGCACCGCCACTGGTCGTGGTCGTTGCCGCCCCCCCCGTGCCGGCGGTGGTGGAGCTGCCGCCGGGCGCCTGCTCGGGCGAGAAGATGCCGCCGAGCGCGTAGTCGGTCAGGTTCAGGCCGAAACGTTTGGCGCGCTCGCGGCTGACCTCGAGGATCTGCACGTCGACGATGACCTCGGCGCGCGGCTTGTCGTTGATCTTGATGACCTGCTCGATGATCTCCATCACCGGCGCGGCGGCGCGCACGGTGAGCGTGTTGGCGGTCTTGTTCGGCGCGATGCGCGGCTGAATCGCCATCTGCGGCGCCAGAATCACCGTGTTCACGAGCTGCGCCAGTTCCACCGCGTCGGCGTGGGAGATGAAGAAGGTCTTGATGACCTGCTCCTCGTACTGCTGGCGCTTGGCCGTGTTGTCGGTGGCGATGATGATCGTGCGTTCGTTCAGCACCTTGTAGAAGATCTGGTTCGTCATCATCACCTGCTGCAGCGCCTCGTTGAGGGTCACACCCTCGAGCTGCACGGTGACGCTGCGGTCCTGGAAGTCGCGGTCGTAGGTGACGTTGATCCCGGTCGAACTGCCGATGAAGTTGAGCAGGTCGCGCAGGCTCGTGTTCGAGAAGCGCAGGTTGAGCGGCTCCTTCGACGTCGGGTTGAGCACCGGCTCCTGCGAGTTGCGGCGCGCCTGCTCGCGCATCGATTCAATCGCCGGCCGTGGGCGGCTGGCCTCGAGCCGATCTCTCAGCTCGCGGTCGAGTTCGCCGGCGCGCGCCGCGACCGACCGGTTCGACGGGTCGTACTCCATCGCCTTGCGGTACTCGCGCAGGGCCTCGTCGCCGCGGCCTTCGGTTTCGAAGGCGCGTCCCCGCGCCACGTGAAACGTCGCCGCCGCCTGCATCGCCCGTTCGAGCGCGATCTTGTATTCCGGCTTGTCTGGCGAGCCCTGCAGCGCCTGCCGGTAGTGCTCCACCGCCTCGTCGAACTGCTGGGCATTCGCCGCCTGCTGACCGCGCCGGTAGGAGCGACTCGCGCCGCAGCCCGCCACGACCACGAGGGCCAGCACGAGGGCGACGGCCTTCAGCATCCCTGATCTCGCCACGCGTTCTCCCGTTGTCCTGCTACTGCCCGGTCAGCCGCAACGTCTGGCGGCCACGCCCGTCGGCATACGCGATGTCGATCGACTCGGTTCCGATGGACAGGATCCGGAATCGCCCGTCGATGATAGCCCCTTCGGAGCCGTGCACCACGAGCCCCTTGGAATCGCTGAGCACGGCAATCTTCTTCGTGCCGGCGGTGCCTTCCACGAGCCCGATGAACTTGAACGGGATCGGCGGCAGCGGCGGCGGCCCCGGCGGCGCCATCACCGGCGCCGTGTCGGGCATCACCGGCCGCCGCGTGACGGGCCGGCGCGCGCCATCATCGGTCGCCGTCACCTGGCGCAGGCCGAACACGAATGGATTGCGGCCGCCGTCAGCGGGCCCGAGCCGCCCCCCGTCGAGCGCATCGAGTGCCACATCCCCCGGCGGCTCCGGCATCTCGGCTGCCGCGGCGCGGCGCGCCGCGACTGCCGCCTGCGGAGCGGCCGGGCCGTCGCCGCCCATGTACTGCCACACACCGACGACCACGAGCAGCGCCAGCAGCGCCGCGAGCGCCTGCTTCTGCCGCTCAGCGGGCATCCGGCACCGCCTTGAAGTACGTGGAGAGCACGATCGTCAGGTTGAGCGGCGCCGCGGCGTCCTCCCCTTCCGAGAGCACGATCGAATCGACGATGACGAAGTCCTTCGACGTCTCCAGTTCGTAGAGGAACTGCCGGACATCGCGATAGCGGCCGACGAGTTCGATGCTCGCCTGAAGGCGCGCGAGGTCGCTGCCGCGGATCGACTCGGGCGAGGCCACGCTGCGGGCGAAGGTGACGTCGTGGGCGCGGGCGAGCTGCGCCACCTTGAGCTGCAGCAGGCGGCGCGCCTCGGCCACCCCTGCGGGCAGGACGTCGGCGTGAAAGGTCGCGAGCTCGCGGGTGGCCGTGTCACGTCCGTCGCGGGCAGCCGCCGCGGCTGCCAGTTCCGCCGCCGCCGCCGCCGCATCGGCCGCGGCCGTCGTGGCCCGCGTTTCCGCCGACGCGACCGCCCGCGACATCGGCAGGATGCCGAGCATCAGCGCCAGCACGTTCAGCCCGAGCAGTACGGCGAGCGGCCAGATCCACGCGCGGTGCTCCCGGAGCACGCGGCGGACGAGTGAACCGCGGCTGGCGGTCATCGGGGCACCTCCGGCGTCCGCGGGGGCGTCACGGACACGTTCGAAGGTTCAGACGCCGCGACGGCCGGCCTGGCCGCCAGGGCGTAGTAACCCTGGAGGGTCGAGGCGATGGAGCCGTCGTCGAGGGCCTCGTCGGAGCGCGAGACGACCCCCGAGAACGCGCCCGTGGCCTCGAGGCCGCGGATGAACTCGTCGAGGTCCTCGATCTTCCGCGACACCACCGTGAGCGACAGGATGAGACGCCCGCTGTCGTCGCTCTGCGGCTGCACTTCCACGAGCCGCACGTCGGCCGGGAGCGTGGTCTCGAGCTGGTTGAAGAGCCCGGTCCACGAGAAGGTACGCCGCTCGATGAGCGCGTTGGCTTCGGTGGCCGCGCCGGACACCCGCTGCAGGTCCGCCGCGTTCAGGCCGCGCCGCACCGTGTCGGCCTCGGTGCGTGCGCCCGAGGCGCGGAGCCCTTCGTTGCGGATACGGTCGCTCAGCATGGTGCTCTGCTGCGACAGGCTCACGAGCGTGATGACGTTGAGCGCCGCCCACAGCACCGCCACCGCCAGCGCGACGACGAGCGCGCCGCGTACGAGACGCTCGTTGTAGAAGGGACGGGTCGCGAGATTACCCTTCAGCATCACGACGCCGCCTTTTCCCGGAGCAGGATGCCGATGCCCGGCGCCAGCGCGTCGGCCAGCGACGGCGACGCCCCCAGCCTCGCCGCCGGCGACGCCGCGTGGAAGGGATCGACCGGCGCCACCTCGAGCCCCAGCCGTTCGGAGAGCTCGCGGCGCAGGTGGTCGGCGCCGGCGACGGTCGAGCCGCCCGAGAGGAGCACGCGGCCGAACCGCTGCCCCTGCAGGCGATCTTCGTAGTACATCGCCGTCTGGTGCACGAGGTCGGCCACCGACCCCTCCGACTCTTCGCCACGCGTGCGATAGAAGATGAGATGGCCATCGCGCAGCACTGCGAGGCTCACATACGACGGGGCGGCGTGGACGAGCAGCCAGTCGCCGGTGACGGCACCCGCCGGCGCGAGCACCGCGTTCACCACGTTGAAGGTGGCCAGATCGACGATGCCGGCGTGCGCGCCCGCCAGTTCACAGGCGCCTTCGTACTGCTCGATGACATCGCGCCGCGCCACCGTCACGACGAACTCGACGGCGCCGGGCGACGACTGCCCCGGCGTGTAGCCGATGACGGCCTCGTCGAGCGGGAACGGCGTGGTCTTCTTCACCTGCCAGCGAATCAGCTCGTCGAGATCCGCGATCTTGGCCGGCACCGATTCGAAGCGCACGAGGCTCACGCGCGCGATGGTGTCGGGCACGACGAGCGACACGCGCGTCGCGCGCGCACCGGCCGTGGCGAGGGCGCGGCCGATGGCCGCCGCCACGGCCGCCACGTCGGGCATGTTCGGCGAGGCGAGCGCGCCGGTGATCGCCCCGGGCGGCAGCGGCTCGACGCCGTGCGCGGCAATCGCGGCGGTGCCGCCACGCCGCTCGACGCGGACGACGGCCACACGCTCGGGCGCCAGGTCCACGGCCACGGTGGGCGGGGCTTGCTGCAGGAACGCCGGAAGACTCATTCGACGAAGGTCACCTTGTTGATCTCACGCAGCGTCGTGAGGCCGAGCATCACGCGTTCGACAGCCGATTCGCGCAGGAACCGCATGCCCTGTTCCTTGGCGGCGCGCTTGACTTCGGAGATCGGCCGCCGTTCGAGGATGAGCTCGCGCACGTGGTCGGTGAGGTCGAGCAGTTCGCAGATGGCCATGCGGCCCTTGAACCCGGTGCCGCCGCACTCGACGCAGCCGGCGCCCTCGGCGAACACGTGCGTCTCGGCCAGCCCCGGGTCCATCGCCGACTCGATGAGCTGTTCGCGCGAGAACCGCACCGGCTGCCGGCACTTCTCGCAGATCTTGCGGACCAGCCGCTGCGCCATCACGCAGTTGAGGGCCGAGATGAACTGATACGGCTCGACGCCCATGTTGAGGAAGCGGCCGAGCACGTCGAAGACGTTGTTGGCGTGGACGGTCGTGAACACCAGGTGCCCGGTGAGCGCCGACTGAATGGCGATCTGGGCGGTTTCGGAGTCTCGGATTTCGCCGACCATGATCTTGTCTGGGTCGTGGCGCAGAATCGAGCGCAGCCCGCGCGCGAAGGTCAGCCCCTTCTTCTCGTTGATCGGAATCTGCGTGATGCCGCGCAGCTGGTATTCGACCGGGTCTTCGATGGTGATGATCTTGTCTTCCACCGAGCGGATTTCGGCGAGCGCGCCGTAGAGCGTCGTCGTCTTGCCGGAGCCGGTCGGGCCGGTCACGAGGACCATGCCGTAGGGCTCGCGGATGTACTTGCGGAAGCGCCGCAGCTCGAGCTCCGGGAAGCCGAGGATGTCGAGCTTGAGCTCGGTGAACTGCTCGCTGATCGACTGCTTGTCGAGAATACGGATGACGGAGTCTTCGCCATGCGCGCTCGGCATGATCGAGACCCGGAAGTCGATCGTCTTGCCGCGCACGCGCAGCCGGAAGCGGCCGTCCTGCGGCACCCGCTTCTCGGCGATGTCGAGTTCGGCCATCACCTTGATGCGCGAGATGATGGCACTGTGCTGCGCCTTGGCGATCGGGCGGCTGGCCGGCTGCAGCACGCCGTCGATGCGGTACTTGACGACGACGGCGTCGTCCTGCGTCTCGATGTGGATGTCGCTCGCCCGCCGCTGGATGGCCGTGAAGACCATCGCGTCGACCATCCGGATGATCGGGCTGTGATCGCTCGTCAGGCGCTCGACGGTGAGGTCTTCACTCGAGTCTTCATCCTTGAGCACCTGGATGAAGTCCTCGGTGGCATCGTCGAGCACGCGCTGGCTGCTCTCGCTCTTCTTGAGGATGCCCTCGATGGCCGAGCGCGCGCCCACCATCACCCGCACCGGCGTGCCGAGCAGCACGGCCAGCTCATCGATCATCTGCAGGTCGGTCGGGTCCGACACCACGACGACGAGGGCGCGGCCATCGCGCTTGTACGGCACGAAGCCATAGCGCAGCATCAGATCGGCCGGGATGCCGCGGAAGAGTTCCTGGTCGATCCGGAACAGCCCCATGTCGAGGAACTCGAGCCGGTAGCGGGCGGCGAGCCGGCGGGCGTCCGCTTCTTCCGCCGCGCGGGCATCAGCCGGCGCCACGGGCACGAACTCGTGCGTGACGTCCGTCTCGAACGCGTCGTCGGGGTGGGCGATGGCCATCGGGTGCGGAATCCTAGCGACCGACCACGGTCGATAACTGGAAGAGCGGCATGTAGAGCGCCAGCACCACGCCGGCGATCACCACGCCCATGAACACGAGCATCACCGGCTCGACGAGCGTGACGAAGCGGCTCACCTCGGTTTCGACGTCTTCGTCGTAGAAATCGGCGAGCGACGTCAGCATCTCCTGCAGCGCGCCGGTCGACTCGCCCACTTCGATCATCTTGATGGCCACATCCGGCATCACCCGGCGCTCGAGCAGCGTCTGGGCGAAGCCGCGGCCCTCGCGCACGCGTTCGGCCACCACGCGGAGTTCATCGCCGAGATACCGGTTGCCGGTCGAGGTCGAGGCGGTATCGAGCGCGTTCACGAGCGGAATGCCGCCGCCGACGAGCGCGGCGAGCGTGCGGGCAATCTGCGAGGTGGCGAACTTGTGGGCGATGGCACCCACCACCGGCAGGCTCAGCAGCAGCCGATCGAAGCGCGCCCGCTGGCCGGGCCGTTTCACCCAGGCGGCGAAGAACACGGCGCCGCCGACGAGGATCGCGGTGAGCACGAGCAGATTCGCACGCACCACGTCCGAGACGGCGACGATCAGCCGCGTGATGAGCGGCAGTTCCTGATCGAAGCTCTCGTAGAAGCCCGAGAAGGCCGGCACCACCTTCACCACGATGATGGCGACGAGCACCACCGCGAGCACGGTGAGGATGGCCGGATAGAGCATCGCCGAGAAGGTCTTCTTGCGGACGGTGTCGATGACCTTCGAGTAGGTCACGAAGCGCCGCAGCACCGTGTCGAGCGAGCCGCTGCGTTCGCCGGCCACGAGCGACGCGGTGTAGACGCCGGGAAACAAGTCCGCGTGGGCGGTGAACGCATCGGAGAGCGCCGTGCCGCCGCGCACCTTCTCGTGCACGTCGTCGAGCACGGCCTTGAACACCGGATTCGTGAGGCGCTGGCGCAGGATGTCGAGCGACTGCACGAGCGGCATGCCGGCCTTGAGCAGCGTGGCCAGTTCCTGGTTGAAGATCAGGAACTCGTCGCGGCGGATCTTCCGGCGGCCGATCGAAAGCCCCTGCACGCCGCCGCGCGGCGCCAGGGCGAGCACATGCAGGCCCTTGTCTTCGAGCTCGCGGCGCAGGTGGGCCTCACTCGGGGCGACATACACGCCCTCGATGACCTGCCCTGCCGCGGTGCCGAGCCTGCAGCGAAACTCCATGATCTGGTGGCGCTACGACCCCTGCGGCTGCACGAAGGCGTGGAACACGCGGGCGCCGAGTTCCCGTGGATCGTTGGACGCCGCGCCGGGCTCGAGGGCCGGGACGAACGTCTGATCGACCACCAGCCGGAGCTCCACCATGTCGCCGGCGCCGAGCGCCGCCGCCGGCAGGGCAATCTTGTGCACCGGACCATCGGCCACGAGCTTGACCGTCTCGATCACCTGGTCACCCAGCCGGATTTCGACCTGGGTCGCGGCGGTGGCCGCCTTGCCCGGGTTGTCGGCCTGGAAGTAGAGCGTGGAGTCGCGCCGGGGATTCCTGAACGCGAGCGTCGCTTCCTTCTTCGTCCACTGCCACTCCACCATGGAGTTATCGGCCGCGGCTTCGACGGCGTGCCAGCCGTCCTTGAAGATGAGGAACACGTTCGCGGTCTGCGGCAGCAACTCGAACTGGGCCACCGCGTAAGCGCGGCCGCCGGCCTCGGTGCCCGAGAGCTTCAGGCGCTCGCCCGAGGTCGTGTCGTAGAGGCCGGCCACGATCTTCGCCGGCCCGACATACGGGTACACCGGCGCGAAGACGGTGCGGGTGTATTCGATCGTCTGGCCCGGCTTCCAGCCCGCGGTCGGGGTGGGCGGCTCGTGGTCGTCAGTCCACATCTGCTCGCCGTCGGCGTCGAGAAAATGAACGAAGGCCTTGCGGTTGCCGAGTGAACCGGCGTCGGCCGCGACGACGAACTTGTAGGTGACCTCGACGGGGCTGCCGAGGGCGATGCGCGAGCGGCTGAGCTGGACGGTCAGCGTGCCCTGTGCGGGCGCGGTGTCTTCCTGGCCGCCGCAACCGGCGGCCGCGAGGCCGAGCGCGATCACGATCGCGAGGGCCGGGCGGATGGTCTTGAAGTTGTACATAGTCTTGTGAAGCAACATGATAGCGCCTACGGCGGGTCGGCGCCACCGCGCCGGCAGAGGTTTGTGGTACAGTTCCGCGCCGTACGGCACCCGCCGTGTTCGCACATGGATACACAAGGCGCTCTGGGCATGGTCGAGACGCGTGGCTTCATCGGTTCGGTCGAAGCCGCCGATGCCATGGTGAAAGCCGCCAATGTCGTGCTGGTCGGCACCGAGTACATCGGCGCCGCCTACGTCACGGTCATGGTGCGAGGCGACGTCGGCGCCGTGAAAGCGGCCACGGATGCCGGTGCGGCCGCGGCCCGCCGGGTGGGCGAACTGGTGTCGGTGCACGTCATTCCCCGGCCCCACGCCGACGTCGAGAAGATCCTCCCGAAGGGATAGCCCGCCGTGGCGAGCTCCGCGTCCGGCGCATCGGCGCCCGCAGCCCCCCCGAACCTGACCGACCGTGACCTGGCGTCGGCGGCCGAGGCCCTGGCGCTCGCACGCCGGGCCCGGGCCGCCCAGCGTCTCCTCGCCGAGTTCTCCCAGGCCCAAATCGACGCCATCGTCGCCCGTATGGCCGCCGTGGCCGAAGCCCACGCCGAGCCGCTCGCCCGCCTCGCGGTCGAAGAAACCGGCTACGGCGTCGTCGCCGACAAAGTCGCCAAGAACCTGTTCGCCGCCCGCGACGTGCACGCGTTCATCCGGCCGATGCGCACGGTGGGCGTCGTCGCGCGGCACGAGGACCGGAAGATCGTCGAAATCGCGGAGCCGTTTGGCGTGGTCGCTGCCATCGTGCCGTCCACCAACCCGACGTCGACGGCCATCTACAAGCTGCTCATCAGCATCAAGGCCCGGTGCGGCGTCGTGCTCAGTCCGCACCCGTCGGCCGCCCGCTGCATCACGCACACGGCGACCCTGCTGAATGACGCTGCCCGCGAGACGGGATTGCCCGAGGGCGCGATCGCCTGGCTCACGACCGTAACGCTGCACGGCACACGGGAACTGATGCGCGCGCGGGATATCGCCGTGATTCTCGCAACCGGCGGACTGGGGCTGGTGCGCGCCGCGTATTCCGCCGGCAAACCCGCCTACGGCGTCGGGCCGGGCAACGCGCCCTGCTACGTCGAGTCATCGGCCGATGTCGCCAAGGCCGCCGACGACATCCTCGCCGGCAAGTCATTCGACAACGGCGTGCTCTGCTCGTCGCCGAATTCGATCGTCGTCGACCGCGCCGTGGCGCCGGCGTTGCGCGCCGCGCTCGTGGCCGGCGGCGGCCACTTCCTCGACGCGGCCGCGGCCGCGACGCTGCAGGCCGCCCTGGTCACGGCGGAACGCCTGCCGAACCCGGCGCTCGTCGGCAAGTCGGCCGTGCACATCGCCGGGACCATCGGGCTCCAGGTGCCGGCCGGCACGCGCGCGCTCATCGTGCCGCTCGCGGGCGTGGGCCGCGAGCATCCGCTGTCGATTGAGAAGCTCTGCCCGGTACTCTCCTATTACGAGGTTGCGGACTGGCGGGAGGGCTGCGAGCGGGCCCGGCAGGTTCTCCAGTACGGCGGGATGGGCCACACGATGTCCATCCACTCGCGCAACGAGGCCGTCATCCTCGAGTTCGGCCTGCACAAACCGGCTTTTCGCATCGTGGTGAATACGCCGACGACGCACGGTTCGATCGGGCTGACGACCGGACTCGACCCGGCGATGACGCTCGGCTGCGGCGGCTACGGCGGTAACATCACCTCTGACAACATCTCGCCGCGCCACCTGCTGAACATCAAGCGGCTGGCCTGGGAACTGCGGCCACGCGGCGCGAGCCGCGCACCGGTCATGGCTTCCGCGGGCGCCCCGGCGTCGGCCGCTGGCCCGGTCGCCGCGTCGCTGCCGCCGCTCCCACGCGCGCCTCAGCCCGCGGCGCCCGAGGCCGTGCCGGCCGAGGCCGTCCGCGCGGGTCTGGACCGGGTGCTTGCGGCGCGGGGTGCTCCGTCGCCTCCGCCGGCGCGGCTCGACCCTGTGTCGGCGGGTCCGCCGGCCGACTTCGTCTGCGAGGATGACGTGCGCCGCGCCGCCCGCGAGGGCCGGACGATCCTCGTCGGCCCGCGCACCATCGTGACGCCCGCCGCACGCGATGCCGGAGCCGCCTTCGAGGTCCTCGTCTGGCTCGACGGCGCGGCCCGGTGAGCGACCGCACGCCGGCGGGGACGGACAGGCCGGCGCGTCCCGGCACGGTTTGACCGGCCACGCCCGGCGTGCTAGCGTCTGACCTTCGGACGGCATGCGACGCGTCGGTCTGCTCTTCCTGCTCGTTGGGGCCTCGGCTTGTGCCTCCCGTACGCCGGCTCCGGTCGCGACGGCCCCCGTGCAGGCCGCGCCCGCGCCGCCCGTTGCGCAGCCACCCGCGCCCGTCGACCCCGTGGCGCAGGCCGTTGCCACCGCCGAAGCCGCGTTCGAGGCCGGCCGCGCCGCCAGCCAGCAGGGGCATCTGAAAGACGCCCGACTCGCATTCGACCTGGCCCTCGACACGCTGCTCGTGATGCCCGGCGGCGCCCGCTCGGACCCGCGCCTGTCGGCTGCGGTCGATGCCCTCACCGACCGCATCAGCGCCCTCGAGCTGGCCACGCTGTCGAGCGGTGACGGTTTCACGGAAACGGCCACCGAGCCAGCATCGATCGACACGCTGCTGTCGCTGCCACCCGCCGAGGCCGACGCCTCGCCGGCGCCGGAGGTGGCCACTGCCGTGCGTGCCGATCTCGCCACCACGACCCACGACATCCCGATCCCCCTCAACGACCGCGTGCTGCGGTTCGTCGAGATCTTCCAGGGACGGCTGCGTCCGTTCCTCACGGACGGGCTGACGCGCGGCGGGCCCTTCCTCCCCATGATCCACACGGTCTTCCGCGAGGAAGGGCTGCCCCTCGACCTGGCCTTCGTGCCCCTGGTCGAGAGCGGGTTCAAGACGACGGCCCTGTCGCGCGCGAGCGCCCGCGGCGTCTGGCAGTTCATGCGGCCCACCGGGAAGGAATACGGCCTGCGCAGCGACTGGTACATCGACGAACGCGCGGATCCGGAGAAGGCCACCCGCGCGGCGGCGAAATACCTGAAGGCGCTGCACCGGATGTTCGGCGACTGGCACCTGGCGATCGCGTCCTACAACGGCGGCCCCGGGCGCGTGCAGCGCGCCGTGAAGCGCACCGGCATCGACAACTTCTGGGAGCTCTCCGAGTCGTCGAAACATCTGCCGCGCGAGACGCGCGACTACGTGCCGATGATCCTCGCGGCCGCCATCATCGCCCGTAACCCGGCGCAGTACGGCTTCGAGATTCCCTCGACGCTGCCCTTCGCGCCCGACGTCGTGACCGTGTCGGGGCCGGTGGACCTGCGCAACGTGGCGGAGTGGGCCGGCGTGCCGGCCGACGACATCCGCGCGCTGAACCCCGAACTGCGCCGCTGGACGACGCCCGTGCGCTCGCGCGATTACCAGCTGCGGGTGCCGATGGGCACGATGGCCTCGGTGCTCGAGGGGTACGCGGGCGCCGCACCAGGGGATGCCGCCGCCCTGCAGTGGTACACCGTGCGCAAAGGCGAGTCGCTGCCGACGATCGCGCGGCGCCTGCGGGTCTCGCGCGCCGATCTCGCGGAAGCGAACTACCTGAACACCACGGCGCGGGTGCAGCCCGGGCAGCGCCTGGTCGTGCCGCGCGCGCCGTCGGCGGCGCTGCTTGCTGGCCGCGCGAACGCGCCTGCCGTCGCCACGCGCGTGGCGGCCGCGGAGGCCGAACCGCGTGAGGCCGAGGCGACGCGCACCGTCTACCGCGTGCGCAAGGGCGACACGCTCTACTCGATCGCCCGCCGTCATGGCGTGAGCGTCGAGAACCTGCGCGCCTGGAACCACCTCAAGGGCTCGGCGCTCTCGATCGGCGACCGCCTGCAGATCCAGACGGTGCGCAGCGCCAACGCCCAGTAGCGGGAGGCGGCACCCGCCGCAGAATCTCCGCGGGTCACCGTCGTCTTCGTACGCACTTCCAGCGTGTGGTCATCCACGAGGTGCCGCTGGCGGGCCGAATTCCGGCGCGCGCCCGGCTGGCATCGTCCTTGGACGTCTCCCTGGTGATGTTGTCCCAGGTGCAGAGTGCCGCGCTGCGCGGCATCGACGCGTTCCCCGTGTCGGTGGAAGTGGATGTCTCGTTCGGATTGCCGGTCTTCGCGATGGTGGGGCTGCCCGATGCGAGCGTGCGCGAGAGCCGCGACCGCGTGCGGGCGGCGATCAGGAATTCCGGCTTCGAGTTCCCCTCCCACCGAATCACCGTCAATCTCGCGCCGGCGGACGTCCGCAAGGCCGGTGCCGCCTTCGACCTGCCGATTGCCATCGCGATTCTGGCGGCCTCTGGCCTGGTGCCGCGGCACGACCCGGCGCGGGTCGCCATCGTGGGCGAACTCTCGCTCGACGGCGCCGTGCTGCCCACGCGCGGCGTGCTGCCGCTCGCCATGGGCCTCAGGCGGCAGGGCGTGCAGGCGCTCCTCCTGCCGGCGGCGAACGCCGCCGAAGCCGCGGTCGTGGACGACCTCGCCGTCGTGCCGATTGCCACCCTGGCCGACGCCGTGGCGCGCCTGCACGAACCGGACGCCGCGTGGCCGCGCGCGCGGCCCCACGCCACGGTGGCCCCGAGCCCGGATCCCGCAGCCGACCTCGCGGACGTGCGCGGGCAGGCGGCGGCCCGCCGAGCCCTCGAGATCGCCGCCGCCGGCGGGCACCACATGCTCTTCGTCGGCCCGCCCGGCGCCGGCAAGACGCTGCTGGCGCGCCGCATGCCGGGCCTGCTTCCCGGGCTCACGTTCGACGAAGCGCTCGAGGTCACCGCGATCCACTCGGTGGCGGGACTGCTCGGCGCCACCGGGGGCCTCATCGGCGCTCGGCCCTTCCGCGCCCCGCATCACACGGCCTCCGACGCCGCGCTCGTCGGCGGCGGCAGCGTGCCGCGTCCCGGCGACATCACGCTCGCGCATCACGGCGTGCTCTTCCTCGACGAACTGCCGGAATTCGGGCGCCGCGCGCTCGAAGCGCTGCGGCAGCCGCTCGAGGACGGCCTCGTGCGCATCGCCCGCGCGTCCGGCACCGTCGTCTTCCCCGCCGCCTTCACGCTCGTGGCGGCGATGAACCCGTGCCCGTGCGGCTACGCGGGCCAGGCGACACGGCCGTGCCGCTGCACGCCGATGGCGGTCACCCGGTACCACGAGCGCGTGTCCGGACCGCTGCGCGATCGGCTCGACCTCACGGTGGAGCTCTCGCCGGTGACCTTCGACACGCTGACGGCCACCACGCCCGCCGAACCATCGGCCGAGGTGCGGCTCCGGGTGGAGGCGGCGCGTGCCGTGCAGCGCGCGCGGGCGCTCGAGGCCGGGGCGCCGCTCAACAGCCGCCTCGCGCCCGCCGCCCTGAGGCGGGTGGCGGCGCTCGACCGTGAGAGCTCCCGGCACCTCGCCGCCGCTGCGACCCGCCTCGCGCTCAGCGGCCGTGCCGTGCACCGCACGCTGCGCGTCGCCCGCACGATTGCGGATCTCGACGGCAGCGTCGACATCGCCGCCCCTCACCTCCTCGAAGCACTCCAGTTCCGGGCGGGGAGGCCCGCGGCCTGAGTGGCGTGGACGCTTTCTCCATATGTTCGCCCCTCAGGCGCCGGATCGCCGACGTCGACCGGCACGCGTGGTATGCTCCTCAGGTTGCGTCTGGCCGGGCCGGCGCGACATCGCACCACCCACACGAACCGGATGCCCTCTACGCGCTACACGATCCTGCTCGCCGACCGCCAGACCGGCGTCGTCCGGCGATTCACCGTCGGCCTCCGGCCGGCGATGATCGTGCTCGGCACCGTCGTCACGCTGCCCGTGCTCATCGGCATGGGCGCGGCGTGGAAGGCCAAGGCCGACGTCGCGGACCTCTACGCGTCGCATGCGACGCTCGAACTCGAACTCTCCAGCTACCGCGATACGACGGAAGCACTGACCGGCCAGATCCAGGGACTGCAGACTGCGCTCGACGATCTCGGCGGCCGCGCCGCGCTCGATCCCGCGCTGCGCTCGGCCATGGACAAGCTGCCCGCCATCGTGAAGTCGCGCGCCATGGGCGGCGGCGGCACGACCACGGCGGCCGGGCTGGCGATGCTGCCGAGCCTGAACTCGCCGGAAGACACCTTCGGTCTGCTGCGCGACCTGCTGCAGGGCCTCGAAAGCCGCCTGCAGTCCGTGCAGTCGGGCGTCGACAAGCGCAACAAGCTCGCCGCGGCCACGCCGTCGATCTGGCCGGCCGCCGGCTGGCTCACCTCCTCGATGGGCGCGCGCCGTGACCCGTTCACGGGCGGCGCCGATTTCCACCCAGGTCTCGACATCTCCGCCGACCGCGGCTCTCCCGTCTACGCCACGGCCGACGGCACCGTCGTGCACGCGAGCGCCTACAGCGATTACGGCAACCTGATCCGCATCGATCACGGCTTCGGTCTCGAGTCGCGCTACGGCCATCTCTCGAAGTTCGAAGTCGAGAACGGCGCCAAGGTGAAGCGCGGCGATCTCATCGGCCGCGTCGGCGCCACCGGGCGCGCCACGGCTCCGCATCTCCACTACGAAGTGCGCGTCAACGACCGGTTGCTGAACCCGCTCCAGTTCCTCCTCAAGAGCGCGCGTCAGACCGGCGGCGACTGATCCCTCCCCTCCTGCTCCGTTCCTTGACGGTCCTCGCCGTCACCAGTAAGATCGTTCGAATCTCCAGGCACGTCTCAGCCCCGCATGGTCGGTAACCTACTCGCCAAGGTCTTCGGCACTCAGAACGACCGCGATCTCAAGCGGCTGCGGCCGCTCGTCGCGCGCATCGGCGACCTCGAGCCGACGATGCGCCCGCTCTCCGACGACGGCCTGCGCGAGAAGACGGCCGCCTACAAGGCGCGTGTCGCCGCCGGCGAGTCGCTCGACGACCTGCTGCCGGAGGCCTTCGCCCTCGTCCGTGAAGCCGGCCGCCGCGTGCTTAACATGCGGCATTACGACGTGCAGCTCATCGGCGGCATGGTGCTGCACCAGGGCCGCATCGGCGAGATGAAGACCGGTGAGGGCAAGACCCTCATGGCGACGCTGCCGGCGTATCTGAACGCGCTCTCAGGCAAAGGCGTCCACGTCGTCACGGTCAACGACTACCTGGCCCGCCGCGACGCCGAGTGGATGGGCCGCATCTACCGCTTCCTCGGCCTCACGGTCGGCGTCATCCAGCACGACCTCAACGACGAGCAGCGGCAGGCGGCCTACGGCTGCGACATCACGTACGGCACGAACAACGAGTTCGGCTTCGACTACCTGCGCGACAACATGAAGTTCGACCTGTCGCGCATGGTGCAGCGCGGGCACAACTTCGCCATCGTCGACGAAGTCGACAGCATCCTCATCGACGAGGCGCGCACGCCGCTCATCATCTCGGGCCCGGCCGAGGAATCGAACGACCTCTACTACGAAGTCGACCGCATCATCCCGTCGCTCAAGCGCGGCCTGGTCCACCAGGGCCAGATGAAGACCGAAGACCGCGAACGGATGGAAGAATCCGGCGACTACACGGTCGACGAGAAGGGCAAGACCGTCACGCTGACCGAAGCCGGCATCGCCCACGCCGAACGCCTCCTGGCGCACCGCCTGCAGCCCGGCGGGCTCTACGACCCGATCAACATGCCGCTGCTCCACCACGTGCAGCAGGCGCTCCGCGCGCACACGCACTACCGCCGCGACGTCGAGTACATGATCAAGGACGGCCAGGTCGTCATCGTCGACGAGTTCACCGGCCGCCTGATGCCGGGTCGGCGCTGGAGCGACGGCCTGCACCAGGCCGTAGAGGCCAAGGAAGGCGTGAAGATCGAGCGCGAGAACCAGACGCTCGCCACCATCACCTTCCAGAACTACTTCCGCAAGTACGCCAAGCTCGGCGGCATGACCGGCACGGCCGAAACCGAGGCCCCCGAGTTCAACAAGATCTACAAGCTCGACGTCACCGTCATCCCGACCAACAAGCCCATGCGGCGGATCGAGGAACCCGACCTCGTCTACCGCACGGCGGCCGAGAAGTACGAGGCGATCGTCGGCGACATCATCGAGAAGCAGCAGATCGGGCGCCCGGTGCTCGTCGGCACGGTGAGCATCGAGAAGTCCGAGAAGATCTCGGCGATGCTGAAGCGCCGCGGCATCAGGCACGTGGTGCTGAACGCCAAGTACCACGCGCAGGAAGCCGAGATCGTCGCGCAGGCGGGCCGCAAGGGCGCCGTGACCATCGCCACCAACATGGCCGGCCGCGGCACCGACATCCTGCTCGGCGGCAGCGCCGAACACATGGCGCGCCAGCAGTGCCTGCACGAGGAGGTCGCGCAGAAGCTCGAACGCGGCGACGAGCGTTTCGTCGACGACGACGAGTTCGTCTACTTCTCGCACGGCGACAACTACCGTGTGCCGCGCGCCGACTGGGACCGCATCCACCGACATTTCAAGGCGCAGTGCGAGGCCGAACACGACGAGGTGGTCGCGCTCGGCGGCCTGCACATCCTCGGCACCGAACGGCACGAAGCCCGGCGCATCGACAACCAGCTGCGCGGCCGCGCCGGTCGTCAGGGCGACCCGGGCAGCTCGCGCTTCTACCTGTCGCTCGAAGACGACCTGATGCGCATCTTCGGCTCCGACCGCATCTCGGGCCTGATGCAGCGCCTCGGCATGGAAGAAGGCGTGCCGATCGAACACGGCATGGTCAGCCGCGCCATCGAGCGCGCCCAGAAGCAGGTCGAAGCGCAGAACTTCGCGGTCAGAAAGCACCTGCTCGAGTACGACGACGTCATGAACAAGCAGCGCGAGAGCGTCTACACGCTCCGCCGCGAGGTGCTCGAAGGCACCGTGCGCGTGACCGAGGACGAGACGTCGGACACCCGCGGCTACCTGCTCGCCACCGCCGACGACCTCGTGGACGACAAGGTCGAGCTCTACTGCGTGAAGGACGGCGACGCGAGCACCTGGGATCTCGACGCTCTGCGCCGCGAACTCACCGAGCTCTTCTCGCTCGACGACGACGACTACGCCAGCGTGCCCTTCGACGGCCGCCCCGGCGAGATCCGCGAGGCGCTGCAGGCGCGCGCGCGCGCCAAGTACGCCGAGAAGGAAGCGGTGATTCCGGCCGACATCATGCGCCGCGTCGAACGCGACCTGATGCTCCAGATCGTCGACACGCAGTGGAAGGATCACCTCTACTCGCTCGACCACCTGAAGGACGGCATCAGCCTGCGCAGCTACGGCCAGCGCGATCCGCTCGTCGAATACAAGAAGGAGAGCTACACGCTCTTCCAGGACATGCGCAGCCGCATCGAGGCCGAGATGGTCCGCTACCTCTGGTGGCTGCGGCCCGTCATCGAAGGGGGCCCCGAAAGCGAGCCGGTGGTGAACGTGCCCGTGCGTCCGCAGCCGCGGCGGCAGACGCCGCTCACCTACAGCGGCCCGTCCGACACGCCCGCCTCGAGCTTCCCGCCGCCGGCCGCGCCGGCCGCCGGTGGATTCCCACCGCCCGCGTCACAGACGCCCGCCCGGGTGGGCGGTGACGATGCGCCGGTCACCCAGGTGAAGCGCGACGAGCCGAAGATCGGCCGCAACGATCCCTGCTGGTGCGGCAGCGGCAAGAAATACAAGAAGTGCCACGGAGCCAACTGACGCCGTGCCCCTTCCCTGTTCCGTTCCCCGTGCCCCGCGAGTGCCCAAGGCCGACGCCTGCGTCGGCCTTTCGCGTATCTGATCCGAGAGACCGCCGCCCATGACGCTGCCCACTGCCACCCCATCGCTCGACGCCATGCTCTCGACGGCCCTGACCTTCGACGACGTGCTGCTCGTGCCGCGGTACTCGAACGTTCTGCCGGCGCAGGTCAACGTCTCGACGCGCCTCACCAGGAACATTCCGCTCGACGTGCCATTGCTCAGCGCGGCCATGGACACGGTGACCGAGTCGTCGATGGCGATTGCGATGGCGCAGCAGGGCGGCATCGGCGTCATCCACAAGAACCTCTCAATCGAAGATCAGGCGGCCGAAGTGGACCGGGTGAAGCGGTCCGAGAGCGGCATGATCGTCAATCCGATCACGCTCTCCCCCACCCACAAGATCCACGAAGCCCTCGAGATGATGGCCCACTACCGCATCTCGGGCGTGCCGGTGACCGAAGACGGCAGCAAGGAAGGCCGCCTCGTCGGCATCCTGACCAACCGCGATCTGCGCTTCGAGACCAACGTCAACCAGTCGGTGGCGGACGTCATGACGCGCGAGAACCTCATCACCGTGCCGGTCGGCACGACGCTCGATGAAGCGCGCGAGATCCTGCACAAGAAGAAGGTCGAGAAGCTCCTCGTCGTGGACCACGCGTTCCGGCTGAAGGGGCTCATCACCGTCAAGGACATCCAGAAGGCGATCAAGTACCCGAACGCCTGCAAGGACTCGCTCGGCCGCCTGCGCTGCGCGGCGGCGGTGGGCACGGCGCAGAACACGCTCGACCGTGCCGCGGCGCTCGTGGCCGCGCACGTCGACGTCATCATCGTGGACACGGCGCACGGCCACAGCCAGGGCGTGCTCGACATCGTGAAGGAGATCCGCCGCCGCTTCCCCGAGGTGGATCTCATCGCCGGCAACGTCGCCACCGGCGAGGCCACCGAAGCCCTCATCAAGCTCGGTGTCGACGCGGTAAAGGTCGGTATCGGCGCCGGTTCGATCTGCACGACGCGTGTCGTCGCCGGCATCGGCATGCCGATGATCTCGTCGATCTGGGAATGTGCGAACGTGGCCCGGCCGTACGGCGTGCCGGTCATCGCCGACGGCGGCATCCGCTATTCGGGCGACATCGTGAAGGCGCTCGCCGTGGGCGCGAGTTCCGTCATGATCGGCAATCTCTTTGCCGGCACCGACGAGAGCCCGGGCGAACTCATCCTCTTCCAGGGCCGCAGCTTCAAGGAATACCGCGGCATGGGCTCGATCGGCGCCATGCGCAAGGGCAGCCGCGATCGCTATTTCCAGGACGAGTTCCAGCTCGAAGGCAAGATCAGCCACACCGCCGAGAAGCTCGTGCCCGAAGGCATCGAGGGCCGTGTGCCGCACAAGGGCTCGCTCAGCTCCCTCGTGCACCAGCTCGTCGGTGGCCTGCGCGCCGGCATGGGCTACTGCGGCTGCGGCACCATCACCGACCTGCAGACCAACGCCCGCATGGTGCGCATCACGCCGGCCGGCGTGCGTGAGAGCCACGTGCACGACGTGACCATCACGAAGGAAGCGCCGAACTACCGCACGGAGTAGCCGGAAGTCACGAGGATCTCGCGCGCCTCGGCGCCGAGGTCGCCGATGCGGACGACGAGGGAGGCCGGCGGGCGGCGCGTGAGGCGCTCGGCCCACTCCACCACCACGACCCCCCGGGCGGCCAGATCCGGATCGAGTCCGACATCATCGAGGTCCGTCGCCGCGAGGCGGTAGAGATCGAGGTGGATGAGCGGCAGGCGGCCGCCGAGATATTCGTGGACGAGCGTGAAGGTGGGACTCGTGACGGCGCCGGGATCGAGGCCGAGCCCCTGCGCGAGCCCCTTCACGAACACGGTCTTGCCGGCGCCGAGATCGCCGTGCAGCAGCACCAGATCGCCGGGCACGAGCGTCGCCGCAAGGGCCTCGGCGACAGCGCGCGTTTCCGCCTCGCCCACCGTGACGTGTGTGATCGGGCCGCTCATTCGCCCTGCGGCGCCGTGCGCCCTTGTGCCGACAGCTCCTGCACGGCATCGCCGATGTGGGTCACGATGTCGCCTGCCACCATCGACATCTCGCCCTCGTCGGCATCCGCGAGTTCGCCGGCGGCCCCGTGCAGGTAGACCGCGAGCTGGCACGCGGTGGCCGGGTCGAGCAGCTGCGCCATCGCCGCCGCCAGCATCCCGGTCAGCACGTCGCCGCTCCCGGCCGTGGCCATCCCGGGACTGCCGGTGGGATTCACGAACACCTCTCCCCCTGGCGTCGCAATTACCGTACGGTAGCCCTTGAGCACTACCGTGACGCCGTGGCGGGCCGCGAACTCCGAGGCCAGCCCCACACGATTCGCCTGCACGTCTTCGGTGGCGCAGCCAAGGAGCCGCGCCATTTCGCCCGGGTGCGGCGTGATGACGACGGGCCGCTCGTCGCGCCCGGTGAGCATCGCCGGATCGCCGGCGCAGGCGTTGAGCGCGTCGGCGTCGAGAATGAGCGGCACCTCCGCGCGCTCCAGCATCGCGCGCACGAAGGCGGCCACACCCGGCCCGCTGCCGAGGCCGGGGCCGATCGCCACGACGTCGGCCGCCACTTCGACCACGCGGTCCACGGCCTCGGCCGCCACGCGGCCATCCGCCTCGGCGAGCGGCACGGTCATGAACTCCGCGCCAAGGCCGGCCACGACCGCCTGCACGGAGACCGGCGTGGCCACGGTGACGAGGCCTGCTCCAGTACGCAGCGCCGCGCGGGCGGTCAGCGCGGCGGCGCCAGTCATGCCGAGCGACCCCGCCACGACGAGCACGCGGCCGAAGTCGCCCTTGTGCGCGTCGGGGCTGCGCGGTGGAATCAGCGTCCGCACGTACTCGCGCGTCAGGAGGTACAGACGCGGGCCCTCGACCTCGTCGAGCACGAACGACGGGATCCCAATGTCGGCAATCACGACATCACCCGCCGTGTGTTCGGCCGGTGGCAGCACGAGCGGCACCTTGGGCGCGGCGAGGGTCACGGTGAGCGCCGCGTGCAGCGACGGGCCGAGCGGCTCGGCGGCATCGGCCGAGAGGCCCGACGGCAGGTCCACGGCGACCACGGTGGTGCCCGAGGCGTTCACATCGGCCACGATCGTTTCGTGCAGGCCGGTCAGCGCGCGATTGAGCCCGGTGCCGACCATCGCGTCCACGATGAGGTCGGCGCCGGTCGCTTCCGACCCGTGCAGCTCCCACGCCGAGGCATCGGCCACCTCGACGACCGGTGTGCCGAGCTGCCCCAGGATGTCGAGGTTGATGCGGGCATCGCCACGGACGTCGGCGGCGGCGCCGACGAGGAACACGGCCGGCGTGAGACCGCGCTGCTGCAGCACGCGCGCCACGACGAAGCCGTCACCGCCGTTGTTGCCGGTGCCGCAGAGCACCGCGACCGCGCGCGACGGCAGATCCTCGACGAGGCTTTCGAGCGCGGCCACCACCTGGCGGCCGGCGTTCTCCATCAACACGACCGACGGCAGGCCCACCTCGTCGATGGCGCGGCGGTCGGCCGCGCGCATCTGGCGCGCGTTCAGCACCCGGAGCGGCCGCACGAGCCGGAAGTCAGCCATCGGTCCGGGCCGTCCCCCCGCGCTACTCGTACGCCTCCATCGGCGGGCAGATGCAGACGAGGTTGCGGTCGCCGAAGGGATTGTCGATCCGGCCCACGCTCGGCCAGAACTTGTCGGCCTTCACCCACGGCAGCGGATAGGCCGCCTGCTCGCGCGTGTAGGGATGCGTCCAGGTGTCGGCGGTGACCACGGCCGCGGTGTGCGGCGCGTTCTTGAGCACGTTGTCCTTGGCGTCGGCCTTGCCCGTGACCACGTCCTCGATCTCCTTGCGAATAGAGATGAGGGCGTCGCAGAAGCGATCGAGCTCGCCTTTGTCTTCGCTTTCGGTCGGCTCGATCATGAGCGTGCCGGGCACCGGGAACGACACCGTGGGCGCATGGAAGCCGTAGTCCATGAGGCGCTTGGCCACATCGCCCTCTTCGACGCCGGCGGCCTTGAACTTCCGCAGGTCGAAGATCATCTCGTGCGCCACGCGGCCGTTGGCCCGCGTGTAGAGCACGTCGTAGTGGCCGGCGAGGCGGGCCTTGATGTAGTTGGCGTTGAGGATGGCGTACTTCGTGGACTCGGTCACGCCCTCGCCACCCAGCATGCGGATGTAGCCGTAGGAGATGAGCAGGATGCTCGCGCTGCCCCACGGCGCCGCCGCCACCGGCAGGATCGCCTTGTCGCCGCCGGTCTTCGACAGCGGATGCCCCGGCAGGTACGGCGCCAGGTGCGCCGCCACGCAGATCGGGCCCATGCCGGGGCCACCGCCGCCGTGCGGAATGGCGAAGGTCTTGTGCAGGTTGATGTGGTTGACATCGGCGCCGATGAGCGCCGGACTCGTGAGCCCCACCTGCGCGTTCATGTTCGCGCCGTCCATGTAGACCTGGCCGCCGTGTGCGTGCACCGTGGCGCAGATGTCGATGATGGCGTCTTCGAACACGCCGTGCGTGGACGGATAGGTCACCATCAGCGCGGCGAGATTGGCGCTGTGCGCCGCGGCCTTCGCCTTGAGGTCGGCCACGTCGATGTTGCCGTTGGCGTCGGAGGCCACGACCACCACCTTGTAGCCGGCCATCACGGCACTGGCCGGATTGGTGCCGTGCGCCGAGGCAGGAATGAGCACGACATTGCGGTGGCCTTCACCGCGGTCCTGATGCCAGGCGCGGATGACGAGCAGGCCGGCCAGCTCGCCTTGCGCGCCGGAGTTCGGCTGCAGCGAGGTGGCGGCAAAGCCGGTGAGCTCTGCGAGCGCCGCTTCGAGATCGCGGCAGATCTCGGCATATCCTTCGGCCTGATCGGCGGGTACGAAGGGATGCAGGCGCGAGAACTCCGTCCAGGTCACCGGATACATCTCGCTGGCCGCGTTCAGCTTCATGGTGCACGAGCCGAGCGCGATCATCGAGACGTCGAGGCCGATGTCCTTGCGCTCGAGCGTCTTGAGGTACCGCATCATCTCGCTCTCCGAGCGATGCGTATGGAAGACCGCATGCGTGAGGAAGGCGGAGGTGCGGCGCAGAGCCGGGGGCAGGGCGTCGACGGCCGGCGCGGCGGCCGTGCCGGGCGTCTTGCCGACGGCCTGTGCGAAGACGGCGACGAGCGCCGCGACGTCGTCGGCCGTGGCGGTTTCGTCGAGCGACACGCCGATCCCGGTCTCGCCGATGTGCCGCAGGTTGTAGCCGGCCGCGACCGACGCGGCGCGCACAGCGGCCGCCTGAGCCGGCGTGAGCGTGAAGCGCAGCGTGTCGAAGTAGTGAGCGTTCGACTGCGCGACGCCGAGCGCCGTGACGGCGGCGGCCAGCGACTGCGTGAGGCCGTGCACATGCCGGGCGATGGCCGTGAGACCGTCAGGGCCGTGGTACACCGCATACATCGCCGCCATGTTGGCGAGCAGCGCCTGCGCCGTGCAGATGTTCGAGGTGGCCTTCTCGCGGCGGATGTGCTGTTCGCGCGTCTGCAGCGCCATCCGGTAGGCGCGATGGCCCTGCGCGTCGATCGACACGCCGATGATGCGGCCCGGCGCGTGGCGCACGTGCTCCTGCCGCGTGGCGAAGAACGCCGCGTGCGGACCACCGTAGCCGAGCGGCACGCCGAAACGCTGCGAGTTGCCGAGCACGATGTCGGCGCCGAGTTCCCCGGGCGGCGTCAGCACGGTGAGCGCGAGCAGGTCGGTGGCCACCGCCACCAGCACCTTGGCGGCGTGCGCGGCCGCGATCGTGGCCGTGGGGTCGATGACCTGCCCCTGTTCGTCGGGATACTGCAGCAGCACGCCGAAGACGTTCGGGTCGTCGAAGTCCATCGCCGCCACCGGCTGCACGCGCAGCTCGATGCCGAGCGGTTCGGCGCGGCTCTGCAGCACGGCGAGCGTCTGCGGGAAGACCGTGTCAGCCGCGAGGAAGATGCCGCCGCTCGTGAGCTTCTTCGGCGAGACGCGGTGCAGCAGGGTCATCGCTTCGCCTGCGGCCGTGCCTTCGTCGAGGAGCGACGCCGTGGCCACGGGCAGCCCCGTGAGGTCGCACACAACCGTCTGGAAGTTCAGGAGCGACTCGAGGCGCCCCTGCGCGATCTCCGCCTGATACGGCGTGTACGGCGTGTACCAGCTCGGGTTCTCGAACAGGCACCGGCGGATGACACTGGGCGTGAACGTGTCGTAGTAGCCGAGGCCGATGAACGAGCGGAGCACACGGTTCTTCGCCGCCACGCCGCGCAGCCGCGTCAGGTAGGCGTGCTCGGACTCGGCCGGCGGCAGCGCCACCGGTCCCGGCCGGCGGATGGATGCGGGGATGGCCTCGTCGATGAGCGCGTCGAGTGACGGCGCCCCGATGGTCGCGAGCATCTCGGGCAGGTCGTGCGGACGAGGTCCTACGTGGCGGCGAACGAACGTATCCATCGGCGGGGCCAGACGTGAAAAGGAAACGGGTGGTTAGTGCGCGAGCGTGGCTTCGTAGTCGGCGGCGTTCATGAGCGCGTCGGCTTCGGCCGGGCTCGCGAGCTGGACCTTGATCATCCAGGTGTCGTGCGGCGCGCTGTTCACGGCATCCGGACGATCCTTGATGTCGGTGTTCACGGCGGTCACCGTGCCGGAGACGGGCGCGAAGAGCTCCGACACCGCCTTCACCGACTCGATCGTGCCGAACGGCTGGCCGATCGTGAGCGTGGCGCCCACTTCGGGCAGTTCGACGTAGACCACGTCACCGAGCTGCTGCTGGGCGAAGTGGGTGATGCCCACGGTGCCCGTGCCGCCGTCGACGCGCACCCACTCGTGGTCTTTCGTGTACTTGAGATCGCTCGGATACATGGGTCCCGCTCCTCGCACTAGGCCTTCGGACGCTTGTAGAACGGCATCGGGACGACGACGGCACGGGCCTGCCGTCCGCGGATGTCGATGGTGAACTCGGTGCCCACGGCGGCGAGCGCCGGCGGCACGTAGGCCATGCCGATGGCCTTCTTCAGGAATGGCGTGTGGGTGCCGCTCGTGACCACACCGACGGCCGCCCCATCGTGCATGACCGCATGGCCGTGACGGGCGATGGCGCGATCGAGCATCTCGAAGCCGACAATCTTCTTCGCGACGCCTTCGGCCTTCTGGCGGTCGAGCACGGCCTTGCCGGTGAACTCGGCCTTGTTCCAGCCGACGATCCAGCCGAGATCGCACTCGAGCACCGTCGACGTTTCGTCCATGTCGTTGCCGTAGAGGCGCATCGCCGCCTCGAGGCGCAACGTGTCGCGCGCGCCGAGGCCGGCCGGCACCAGGCCTTCCGGCTTCCCCGCTTCGAGCAGCGCGTTCCAGACCTGCGTGGCGAACTGCGGCGGCACGAAGATCTCCCAGCCATCCTCACCGGTGTAGCCGGTGCGCGAGAGCGTGCCGCGCACGCCGGCGATTTCGCCGTGCGCGAACCAGTAGTACTTGATGGTGCTGAGATCGACCGCCGTGAGCTTCTGCACGATGCCGCGAGCCTTCGGCCCCTGCACGGCGATGAGCGCGTAGCGGTCGGACGAGTTGACGATGGCGACCTCGCCGGCCTCCGGGGCGTGTGCGGCGATCCAGGCGTGGTCCTTCTCGATATTCGAGGCGTTGACGACCAGCAGGTAGTGCTTCTCGGCGAAGCGGTACACGAGCACGTCGTCGACGAACGTGCCTTCGGGCGTCGTCAGCGCGGAATACTGCGCCTGCCCGTTCTGCAGCTTGCTGGCGTCGTTCGTGGTGATGTGCTGCACGGCGGCGAGGGCGTTCGGCCCCGCCAGCTCGATCTGGCCCATGTGCGAGACGTCGAACAGGCCCGCCGCGGTGCGCACGGCGAGGTGTTCGGCGGTGATGCCCGAGTACTCGACGGGCATGTCCCAGCCTCCGTATGGCACCATCCGGGCCCCGAGGGCGACGTGAGCAGCGTGCAGCGCGGTCTTCTTCAGGGGCGTCGGCGTGGTGTCGTTCATGCGGGGACCATGGAGGCGAGAAATATCCGCAGAAACGTACTACGCCCGCCCACGCCGGTCAAGGACGGCCGGACCCGTGCCGCCGCTCACGCCACGTCGTCGCGCACCTCCGGAACGGGCGCGCGCTCGCCGCGGTACCGCAGGTGCGCCTGCAGCGTGTGATAGCTGATGCCGAGCGCGCGGCACGCCTTGCGTTTGTTGTGGCCGGACCGCTCCAGCACGAGCTTCGCGTAGCGGCTCGCCCAGGCGCGCAGGCTGTCATTGGCCTCGAGCGACGGCACGACCACCTCGGCATACGACCCGCGCAGTGCCGTCGGCAGATCGTCGAGGTCGATGACGCGCGAGTCGGACATCGCCACGGCGCCTTCGAGCGTGCGCTGCAGCTCGCGCACGTTGCCGGGCCAGTGGTATGCCTGCAGGGCGTCGGCCGCGGTGGTGGAGAGCGCCACCGTGCCGCGCGAGGCGTGACACGCCAGGAAATACTGCGCCAGCTCGAGGATGTCGTCGCGACGGGCCCGCAGCGGCGGCACCACCACCTCGAGGCCGCTCAGGCGATAGTACAGATCGGACCGAAACACGCCGCGATCGGCGAGGCCGGCGAGCGGCTTGTTGGTGGCCGCCACGATCCGCACATTGAGACGCCGCGTTGCGTGCCCGCCCACCCGTTCCACGGCGAGGTCCTGAATGGCGCGCAGGAGCTTGGCCTGCGCCGCCATCGAGAGCTCCGCCACTTCGTCGAGAAAGAGCGTGCCGCCATCGGCATGCTCGAACTTCCCGCGCCGCCCGCGCACGCCGGTGGCCGTGCGGTCTTCGACACCGAAGAGTTCGGCCTCGAGCAGGGTCTCGACGAGCGCCGCGCAGTTGACGGCGACAAACGGCCCCGGACGGCGAGGACTCAGCTCATGAATCTGCCGCGCCACCAGCTCTTTGCCAGTGCCGCTTTCGCCCTGCACGAGGACGGTGAAGTCGCTGGCCGCGACGCGCTCGATGCGATCGCGCAGTGCCCGCATGAGGCCGCTCGATCCGATGAGCGGCGCGGCGCCGGCGCCCGGCCCGGAAGGCGCCGCACGAGGCACGGACCGGCGGTCGGCCGCCAGCGCCAGCGTCATCAGGTGCGCGGCCGTTTCGAGCAACTGTTCGTCCCAGGCATCCAGACGGCGGCCGGAGAGGGCCAACTCGAAACACACGTCCTGCCCGGCTCCCGGTCCGTTCGCCGTGATGCGCGCCGTTCGGGGCGCCGCCAGCCGACCTGCCGCAGTGCCCTGGCGCACCGTGCGCAGCCAGTCGGCGCCCAGGGCGCGCGCGAGCCCCGCCTCGAGCACCCCCTCGAGCCGCACGCTCGGTTCGCCCGACACCAGATGTGTCGCCAGCGCCCGTACGACGTCGTGAATTCCCTGCCGCCGGTCGCCCTGGCGTGGGTGCCGTCCACTCTCGTCCGCCGTCTCGCGTCGATGCTCCATCCGCACTGCCCCCTTGCGACGGTGGTGAACCAAGGCGGATGCCATCCGCCCGCTCACCCTCTTCCACGTGTAATTGCTGGGAATTGGGGAGACCGCCCCCGCGAGCCCCGAGGCGTCGGGTAAGGACTACCCGCCCAGGCCCCGGAGGCTCACGGGTAGTCCTTACCCGCTACCCTGCCGCGATCGGTCCGTCGAAGCGCATCGCGGCGCGGTACCGGACGGGGTCGAGCGTGGCCACCCAGCAACGCAACACCTCGATCCCCACCGGCCAGCGGCGCCCGTCCGCCGCATCGAGCGTGAGCTCCGTGCGTACGCCGGGCCGAATCGGCGCCACCGATTCGACCAGCGCGCCGCGCGGTGAAATCGTCACGACCGACACCGTGAGCCCCGGACGGATGACGGCGACATCCACGACGCCGAAGCCAGGCGCCGTGAAGCGCGGTGCCGCGCGCCGCTCGGCCCCCATCAGAGCGGCCGCCATGTCGCCCTCCCGTGGTCGTAGCGCAGCACTCGCGCGCGCCCGGTCACGCCCGAGACCCGCACCGCGAACTGCACGCCGGCCCGACTCGTGAGATAGGCCGTGCCGCCCGTCGCCGTGCCAAGCGGCGTGAGGGTCACCTGATCGGCGGCGCCGAAGCGCACCGGGTCATCGGCGGCCGTGAGGCCTCGCGCCTCGTCGATGCCGGACACGGGCCCGCTGATACCAAAGCGCACCCGCGGGAAGTGATCCTCGAGCCGGTCGGCGTCCCGCATCGTGCGGTCGACGCCGGCGGCGACGTCATCGGCGCGGACACCATCGCCGTCGCCGTCGATGACCACCGTGAAGGTCACCGGCACGTGCCGCGAGAAACGCACCGCCACGGTGCGCTGGCTGCGCGCCGCCTCCAGCCGGGCCCGCGCGACGACTCCTGAGAGATAGCGCGCCGCGCCGTACGCCTCGGCGGCATCGGCCGCGGCATCGAAGGCCGGCACCGCCGCGGTGAGCACGGCGCACACCAGGCCGACGACCACCACGAGCTCCACGAGCGTGTAGCCCGCGTGCCGGCGGGCGGGCAGCCTGAGCGGCCGGGAGCCGCGGGGCCTGGCCCGCGGCTCCCATGCCTGCCTACTGCTGCGCCCTGGCGTCACCCTTCGGGCTCCCGACGGTGACGAGCGGACGCAGCCGCAGGAAGCTTCGCTCGCCGATGCCCTGGATCTTCATCAGGTCTTCGACCTTCTTGAAGCCGCCGTTCTTCGTGCGGTACTCGACGATGCGCTGCGCGGCGCGCGGGCCGATCCCGGGCAGCGTCTCGAGCTGCTCGGGCGTGGCCGCGTTCAGGTTCACGACGGCCGGCGTGGCCGCGGATTTCGCCGGTGCGTCCTGCGCCGCGATCGGCACCGCGAGCGGGCCGAGGGCGAGCGAGAGCACGAGGGCGAGGCGTGTGAGGGTCGAGGTCATGTCTGCGTCTCCTTGTCGAATGAGGTGGATGTCGCGCACGAGGCGCCGTGACGGACACCCGAGGTCAGCGGTCACCACGCTCGGCGCCCCGTGCGGACACCCGGACCACTGCAAGCGCCGTCGCCGCCGAGGCCACGGCCGGGCAAACACGTCTCTCCGCACGACTTAGGCGCCGGGCCGCGGCTCGACGCCGGCCAGGCGCGGGCGGCATCCGTCAACCGCGGTTGCCCCTCTCGAGCCCGATGGGCCGGACATGCCGCGGGAACGCCGCGCAACCACGGTTACGGGCGGCGCAACGGTGGCTGCACGAGGCCGCGATTCCGGTACCGGGCGCCGGACGGCGCGGCTAGAATCCCGGCAGGAGACGCCTCGCCCATGCCCCGACGCCCCTGCCGCCTCCCCCTGCTGGCCGCCACCCTCCTCGCGGCTACCGCGACGCCTGCCCTCGCGCGCCAGGCCGCGCCGCCGCCGACGCCTGCCGCCGCCATGTCCCAGTGCTCGCGTCTCTGGACCGGCCACGAAGCCACAATCGAGCGCCACCTCGCCACCGCGACGGTCGTGGCGATGGAGGCCGTGCCGACTGGCGTCACCAAACCGCAGCGCGGCACATTCGCGCCGGGCGGGCCGGCGGCGCGGTTTGCGTGGAAAGCGCTGCCGCCGTCGCGGCGCAACGGCTTCCCGGAGAGCTACAAGGCCGAAATCGCTGCCTACCAGCTCGATCGCCTGCTCGGCATGAACATGGTGCCGCCGGTCGTCGAGCGCACCATCGACGGCAAGGTCGGCGCGGCCGTCTACTGGATCGAGAACACGACCGGCTGGAACAAGGACAAACCGGCGCAGGGCCCGGAGCCCGAGTGGTCGCGGCAGATCAGTCGCATGAAGCTCTTCGACCAGCTCATCGCCAACGTCGATCGCAATCAGGGCAACCTGCTCTACGACCGCGACTGGCACCTCTTCCTCATCGATCACTCACGCGCCTTCACGACACGCCTCGCCACCGACGGCATCGCGGCCATCAACACCGTGGACCGCCGTCTGTGGGCGACGATCGACGCGCTCACCGCGGCGGATGTCTCCCGCGCCCTCGGCGCGTGGCTGTCGCCGGCCGAGCAGGAGGCACTCCTCAAGCGCCGCGATCGCATGCGCCAGGCAATCGAGACGCTCGTGAAACAGAAGGGCGCGAGCCGGGTATTCTTGGACTAGCCATGTCCCTGGGCCGCGCCTGTCTCCTTGTCGCCGTTGCCGCCGTCGCCGCAGTGCCTGCCGTCTCGGCGCAACGCGGCGAGTCAGGCCGCGTGGTGGCCGTGGGCGACGTCCACGGCAGCCTCGACGGCCTGCGGAGTGTGCTCCGGGCTGCCGGCCTCATCGACGCCTCGGATCGCTGGACGGGCGGCACCGCCACGCTCGTGCAGACGGGCGACGTGACCGATCGCGGCGCCGACGTGCGCGGCGCGCTCGATCTGCTGATGACCCTCGAACGCGAGGCCCCGGCGCAGGGCGGCCGCGTGCTGCCGCTGCTCGGCAATCACGAGGCGATGAACCTGGTCGGTGAGCTGCGCGACGCCAGCGCCGACATCTGCGCCCGCTTCGCCGGCAAAGACGCCGACAAGGTGCGCGACGACGCCTGGCGCGAGTACGACAAGCTCGTCAAGGCGCGCGCCCGGTCGCGCAAGGGCGAACAGCCGCTCGGACTCACGCGGGCGGAAGACGGCTTCGCCGCGTCGTACCCGCGCGGCTGCATCGAGTACCGCCTGGCGCTCGGCCCCGAGGGCGTCTACGGCAAGTGGCTGCGTCAGCGGCCAATCGCCGCCAGAGTGGGCCGCAGCGTCTTCATGCATGCCGGCGCCCCGCCCGACACGACCGACAGCGTCGAGACGCTCAACGCGCGCGCCCGCGACGAGATCGCGCGCGTGGACCGCTTCGTCGCCCGGCTCACCGCCGCCGGCCTGGCGGCGCCGTGGTTCCGGCTGGAAGACCTGCTGGCGGTCGCGGCCGCGGAAGTGCGCTGGGTGAACGCGCTTGTGGAAGCCGCGAAGGAGAACGGCGAGACCCCGAATCTCGCCGGCGTGGATCTGGCCCTCGTGAAGGAGGCCGCGGCCTTCACCGGCCTGGGCGACTGGTCGCTGCTCGACGGCGACGGCCCGCTCTGGTACCGCGGCTATGCGCTGGCCGAGGAGGCCGCGCTCGACGCGCCGTTCACCGCGCTCCTCGCCCGCTGGAACGCCGACCGCCTCGTCGTGGGCCACACGGTGAACCGCGACTTCAAGGTGCGCCAGCGCCTGGGCGGCCGGCTCTACCTCATCGACACCGGCATGCTCACGCCGGTCTACAAAGGGACCGGCGCGGCGCTCGACTTCGACGGTGCCGGCGTGTCGGTGTTCTACGGCGATGGCCGGCGCGACGTCCTCACGGCGTCGCCGCGCTGATGACGCCCGTTCAGATTCGGCCGGTGGCCCACGCGACCGTGCGGCGGAGCCCCTCTTCGAACGAGACGATCGGCTGGTAGCCGAGCAGCGCCGCCGCCTTGCGGATGTCGGCCTGCGAATCGCGGATGTCACCCGCGCGGGGCTCCCCGTAGACGGGCGCCGTCGTGACACCGAGCAGGCCGCGCACCTGCGCCCACAGGTCGTTGAGCGAGACGCGACCGTTCGTCGCCACGTTGATGACCTGTCCGGCGATCCCCGGCGTCGTCGCGGCCCGCAGCACGCCATCCACGGTGTTCGCGACGTAGGTGAAATCACGCGTCTGGCCGCCATCGCCGTAGATCGTGGGCGCCCGGCCTTCATTAGCCGCCTTCACGAAGAGCGAGATCACGCCCGAATACGGCGACCCCGGATCCTGCCGCGGACCGAACACGTTGAAGTAGCGAATGGTGACCGTTTCGAGCCCGTAGAGCGCGGTGAACATCTGCAGGTATTGCTCACCCACGTGCTTCTGCAGCGCGTAGGGCGAGAGCGGCTTGCAGGGCATGTCTTCCCGCTTCGGCAGCTCGAGGGCGTCGCCATAGACCGACGACGAGCCGGCGAAGACCAGCCGCTTCACGCCGGCATCCCTGGCGGCCACGAGCATGGCCAGCGTGCCATCGATGTTGGCGTGGTTGGACCGCACCGGGTCGGCCACCGAACGCGGCACCGACGGAATGGCCGCCTGGTGGAGCACGTAGTCAATCCCCTCGGCCGCGCGCCGCGCCATGGCGAGGTCGGCGACGTCGCCCTGGAGGAACTCAGGCACCGCCGTCCCGGCCGCGGCTGCGGCCGCCTCGAGGTTCGCCACCTTGCCGGTACTGAGATCGTCGAGCACGCGCACCGACTCACCGCGCCGCAGCAACTCTTCGACGAGATGCGAGCCGATGAACCCGGCGCCGCCGGTCACGAGGTAACGCGCCATTACTGCGGCCAGCCTTCCTTCGGAAGCCCGGGAATCAGGCGCAGAGCATTCTTGTAGTAGAGCTTCTTCAGCACGTCGTCCGGGAGGCCCATGCCGTAGAGCTTCCAGAAGGCGTGATAGTCGCGGTAGTAGTCGAAGTACTCATCGTTGGTCTCGAAGACGCGCCAGAAGTACGGAAACTCGTCGGGCTGGAAGCTGTCCTTCCCGAACAGGATGCGGTCCTGATACTTGACGAAGAACTCGCGCGCGGCCCGCGGCTGACGTCCGAGCTCCGCCAGAATCGCGCCCACCTCGAGATGCACGTGCGGCATCTCGTCGAGCAGCGCCGCCGCGCGCGCAAGGTCGTTGGCGTGGTAGGCGAAATGCGCGGCGATGAAGGTGGTCTTCGGATGCCTGCGGAACATCCGGTTGCGCTCCTCCATCAGTTCTTCGAAGCGCGGGAACTCGCCGGCGGGATAGCGGCGATCGCGATAGAGCGCCAGCTCGAGCCAGCGTTCGTTCTGGAAGTCGATCGGCTCGAAGAACTCCTGCGGCTCGGCCGTGTGGATGAGCACCGGCACACCCAGGCGGCCTGCCGCCGCCCACACCGGATCCAGCTCCGGATCATCGATTCTGAGCCGCGTGCCGTCGGCCTTGCGGAACCGCAGACCGAACGCCTTCGAGATCTCGCCGATGCCGAGCGCGCCGGCCTTGACGTCGGCCTCGAGCTGCGCAACGGCCTTCGCGCCCCAGCCGGGTCCGACGTTGCGGAAGTCGATGTCCGTGAACTGGACCATGCGGTCCTTGAAGCGGCTCGCCTTCAAGGCCGCGACGGCGCGGGTGAGCCGCTCCCCCTGGGCGCCGCTGGCGTTCACAAGCACGCGCAGGTTGTTCGCGTCCATGCCCTTCACGACCGTCGCGAACTGCTCCTCGGAGATCGGCGTGGGCTGGTGGCTGTGCACATCGATGACCGGGAACTTCGCCCGCGGCACCGGGTGCTGCGCCGTCTTGAGCGTGGTGCGCGGCTTGTACTGGGTGATGGTCGGTTCCGGGAACTCCGGCGTGCGGCCGTCGCCCGGACGGCGCATCACCGCGCCGGGGCGGACGGCCGGCTGGCCCGCGGCGGGGGCCTGCCCCGGTCCGGCCACGAGCGGCGACACCGCGGCGACAGTCAGTGAGAGCCCGGTCGCCGCCAGGGCGAACCGGATGAGGGATGTGCGCATGATTCGACGTGCCTCGCGTGCCTACGAACGTGAAGGGCCGCAGTGACCCTGTAAGCCGAATTCTGTCCGCCATCGCCGTCGCGCCTTGCGGCGCGCCGGCTCTGGCGTGATGACCATTCCTCTAGGTCCGCCATTACTGACGGACTCGAGCAACCTACCCGGACACGTCGATCGGACGGGCCGTCCGATTGGCCGAAGCCAGCGCGCCCCTATTTGGTCTTGCTCCGTGCGGGGTTTGGCCTGCCACGTCTGTTGCCAGCCGCGCGGTGCGCTCTTACCGCACCTTTTCACCCTTACCCGCCTTCGCTCTCGATGCCCGAGTTGTCGATCGACTGCCATTTGTAACGGGGTCTGTCACGGTCACGAACGGGAGACATCTCGTGACCGTGACAGACCCCGTTACAAATGGCCGTTCCGACTCGGGCGCCCAGAGCGAAGACGGGCGGTATATTTTCTGTGCCACTTTCCGTCGGGTCGCCCCGCCCGGGTGTTACCCGGCGCACTGCCCTGCGGAGTTCGGACTTTCCTCCCCGCCGAGTACTTCGCTTGCGCGGTTGCTCGTCGCGGCGGTCATCCGGCTCACTGCGGCCGTTCTCCTATCCGTCGGTCTCCTGAGAGATTCGGTATTGCTCCAGCTTCTTGTAGAGATTGCTGCGCGGCGTGTCGATCACTTCGGCGGTCTTCGAGATGTTCCAGGCGTTTTCGCGCAGTTTCGTCACCAGATACGCACGCTCCGAGTTCGCCTTGAACTCGTGCAGCGTCGGTGCACGCATCCAGTCATTATCGGGGGCTGGCGCCGATTGGTCAACGCGCGCGGCCTCCGACAGGCGCAGGTCGCCGACGTCGATGGCATCGCCGTTCGACATGATCATCAGCCGCTCGATGGTGTTGCGCAGCTCGCGGATGTTCCCGCGCCAGGCGTGCTGGCGCAGCCGCTCCATCGCCACCGCGGTGAACGTCTTGCGGCGGAAGTTGTTGTCGCGCGAGAAGCTGTCGGCGAAGTGCCGCACGAGCACCGGAATGTCGTCGCGGCGCTCGCGCAGCGGCGGCACCCAGATCGGCACGACATTCAGCCGGTAGAAGAGATCCTCGCGGAAGGTGCCCTTCGTGATTTCCTGCTCGAGATCCTTGTTGGTGGCGGCAATGACGCGCACGTCCACCTTGATGAGGCGGTTCGACCCGAGGCGCTCGAGCTCCTGCTCCTGCAGCACGCGCAGCACCTTGGCCTGCGTCTTCAGGCTCATGTCGCCGATCTCGTCGAGGAAGATCGTACCCTTGTCGGCCTGCTCGAACTTGCCGATCTGGCGGTCGCTCGCGCCGGTGAACGAGCCCTTCTCGTGCCCGAAGAGTTCCGACTCGATGAGCTCGTCGGGAATCGCCGCGCAGTTCACCTGCACGAACGGGCCGTCGTGCCGCAGGCTCTCGCGGTGCACGGCGCGCGCCACGAGCTCCTTCCCGACGCCACTCTCGCCCCAGATGAGCACGGTGGCGCTCGTCGGCGCCGCCTTCTGGATCGCGGCCCTGACGGCGGCCAGGCCCGGGCTGTCGCCCACGATCTGATGCCGCTTCTCCTGGTCCTTGCGCAGCGTGCGGTTCTCGGCCCGCAGGCGGCGCGAATCGACGGCATTGCGCACGAGCACGAGCACGCGCTCGGTCTCGAGCGGTTTCTCGACGAAATCGAACGCCCCGAGGCGCGTCGCCTCGACGGCCGTGCTGATGGTGGCGTGCCCCGACATGACGACGATCGGCGTGACGTCGGTCAGGTGCGTGATGCGCTGCAACACCTCGAGGCCGTCCATGCCGGGCATCTTGATGTCGAGGAACACGAGATCGGGCGCTTCGCGCTCGACGAGCGCCGCGCCTTCTTCCCCCGTGGCCGCGAGCATCACCGAGTACCCCTGGTACTCGAGGATCATGCGCAGCGAATCGCGAATCGCGGCATCGTCGTCGATGACGAGGATGCGGGCGGACATACCGTGTCGGGTCATCGGGCTCCGGAGGGCGCGGGCACTAGCGGGGGTCGGCGCGTACGACACGCAGCAGACGTTGGTCGAGCGCGGGATCAAAGACGAGCACGGCCACCGGATCTCCGGGCGCGCGCTGGCCGAGTATCTGCCGCAGCCCGGCGATGGTGGAGACGGGACGCCGGTTCACGTGCAGCAGCACTTGCCCGCGTTCGAGCCCGGCTTCGGCCGCCGGGCTGACCGGCTCGACGCGCTGCACGAGCAGCCCGGTCGTGCCGTCGGGCACGTCGAACCGGCGCGCGTTGCCGGGATGCACTTCGATGAGCGTCAGGCCGAGCTGCGGCGTCGTCGTCTGGGGCGCCGGCATCGATCCGGGCGCCGCGGCGCCGCCCGCCACGCGGTTCGGCCGCTCGGCGAGTTTCATGAGCGCCTGCATCTCACGTCCGTCGCGCAGGTACTGCACGCGTGCCGGCTGCCCGGGCACGCCGCGCGACACGACGCGAATCATCGCCTGGTCGCTGTCCACCGGCTTGCCGTCGATGGCCGTGATGACGTCGTAGGGACGCAGGCCGGCGCGGGCCGCCGGCGACCCCGGCGTCACGTCTTCCACGATCGCGCCCACCGTCGCGCCGAGCCCGAGCGCCTGGCGCAGGTCGCCGTCGACCGCGCGCAGCGCGACGCCCAGGTAGCCGCGCGCCACCCGCCCGGTTTCCACGAGCTGCGGCAGCACCTCACGCGCCTGGTTCACCGGAATGGCGAAGCCGATGTTGCTGGCCTGGCGGCTCACCGCCGTGTTGATGCCGACGACCTCGCCGGCCGTATTGAGGAGCGGTCCGCCGCTGTTGCCGAAGCTGATGGCGGCATCCGTCTGGATGTACTGGTCGAGGCTCTGGTCGAAGAGCTTGCGACCCACGAAGCTGACGACTCCTACGGTGACGGTGTGTTCGTAGGCGTACGGGTTGCCGATCGCGCACACCCACTCGCCGACGCGCAATTCGTCGGAGTTGCCGAGCGGCAACTCGGGCAGCGGCACGCCGGCATCCACCTTGAGCACCGCGAGATCGAGGTCGGCATCGGCGCCCACCACGGTGGCGCGGAAGGTGCGGCCGTCGGCCAGCTTGACCATCACGCGCTCGGCGGCGTCGACGACATGCTGATTCGTAAGGATGAGCCCGCGCTGGTCCACGATGAAGCCGGTGCCGGTGCCGCGGCGCGGCGCTTCGGGCCGCCGTGGGCCGCTGCCCTCGTCGGGCCCGCGCGCCGGCGCACCGCGGCGGCGGGCGCGCGAGGCGACGTCGATCGAGACCACGGCGGGATTGGCGCGTTCGGCGACGTCCGCGAAGCTGGTCGGGAAGCCGCCGGACGGCGCGGCCATGACCGGCATCGTCGGGCGCGCGACGGCCGGTGCGGGCGCAACCGCGACGGGCGGCGCCGACACGGCGGCACTCGGCGCGAAGGCGCCGGCCAGGATCGCTCCGACGAGAAGGCCGATGACGGCCGTGAGCGCCGCCGTCACCCACGCGAACCCGCGCGTCATGACGCCATTATAAGCGCCAGAAACTCCGCCTCTTCGAGAAGCGGCACGCCGAGCGTGCGCGCCTTCTCGACCTTGCTGCCCGGTTCGGCACCCACCACGACCGCCGTCGTCTTGCGGCTGACCGCCCCCGAGACCCGGCCGCCGAGCGCCTCGATCTTCGCCGCCGCCTCGTCGCGGCTCATCGACGCGAGGGTGCCGGTGAGCACGTAGGACTTCCCGGCCAGCGGCCCGACAGGCTCGACAGTGGCCGTGACCGGGCCCACGGTGGTGAGGCCGGCGGCGGTCAACTTGGCGACGAGTGCGCGGTTGGCCTCGTCCGAGAACCACTCGACGATCGCCTGCGCCAGCACGGGGCCCACCTCGGGCACGGTCTGGAGCGCCTCGGGCGACTGCGCCGCGATGGCCTCGAGCGACCCGAGGTGCCGCGCCAGCACCTGCGCCACCCGTTCCCCCACGTGCCGGATGCCGAGGCCGTAGAGCAGGCGCCACACCTCGTTGCCCCTGGAGCGCTCAATCTCCGCGATGAGATTCGCCGCCGATTTCTTCCCCATCCGCTCGAGCGCCTCGAGCTGGCTGGCGGTGAGGGCGTAGAGATCGGCGGCGTCGTGCACGAGCCCGGCGGTGACGAGCTGATCGACGAGGGCCTCGCCGAGGCCCTCGATGTTCATCGCCGCACGGCTCGCGAAGTGTTCGAGACTGCGGCGCAGCCGCGCCGGGCAGCTCATGTTGCCGCAGCGCCACACGACTTCGTCCGCATCGCGGTGCAGCGGGCTCGCGCACACCGGACAGACCGCGGGCATCACCCACGGTGCCTGGCGCGTGGCGCCCGCCGGCATCTTCGGACCGACGACGCGCGGAATCACGTCGCCCGCCTTTTCGATGATGACCGTGTCGCCTTCACGGATGTCCTTGCGCTCGATGTCTTCCGCGTTGTGCAGCGTGGCCATCGAGATCGTCGAGCCGGCCACGAACACCGGCTCGAGCACCGCGTAAGGCGTGGCGGCACCCGTGCGCCCGACATTCACGCGAATCTCGCGCAGTTCGGTCGTCACCTGTTCAGCCGGAAACTTGAAGGCGATCGCCCAGCGCGGGAACTTGCTCGTCATGCCGAGCCGCTCGCGTTCGGCCAGGTCGTTCAGCTTCACGACCACGCCGTCGGTCTCGAACGGCAGCGTCTTGCGTGTCTCGGCCCACGCCTCGCAGAACGCCCACACGGCGTCGATGCCGGCGCAGCGCTGCCAGTGGGGCTCCACGGGCAGGCCCCACGCGGTGAGCTGCCGGAAGAGTGCCTCGTGGGTGGGTGGCACGACGGCCGGATCGGCCACGATTTGATAGGTCCACGCGAGCAGCCCACGTGTGGCCACGTGCGCCGGGTCGAGATTCCGCATGGCGCCGGCGGCCGTGTTGCGCGGGTTCGCGAAGAGCGGCTCCCCCGCCGCCTCGCGCTCGCGGTTCGTCCGCTCGAAGGCGGCTCTCGGCAGGTAGACCTCGCCTCGCACCTCGATCGCGCCTGCAGGCCCGTCGTGCAGCCGCAGCGGCAGGGCGCGAATGGTCCGCACGTTCGTCGTCACGTCCTCGCCCGCGGTGCCGTCGCCGCGTGTCGCGCCGCGCACGAGCCGGCCGTCCACGTAGGTGAGGGCGATGCTCAGGCCGTCGATCTTCAGTTCGGCGACGTAGTCGACCGGTCCTTCGACGGCCAGTCCCTTGCGCACGCGCTCGTCGAAGGCGCGCAGTTCCGCTTCGTTGTAGGCGTTGTCGAGGCTCAGCATCGGCGCCGCGTGGGCCACCGTGGCGAAGCCGTCGGCGGGCCGGCCGCCCACGCGCTGCGTGGGGGATTCGGGAACGACGAGCTCGGGATGCGCGGCTTCGAGCGCCTGCAGCTCCCGCATCAGCGCGTCGAACTGCTGGTCGGAGATCGCGGGCGCGGCGTGGACGTAGTAGAGCTCTTCGTGCCGCCGGATCAGGCGGCGGAGCTCCTCGGCGCGAGCGGCGGGCGTGGCCGACACGGGTCGGACGTCCGCGTCAGCGGTCGCGCGTGGCGACGAACTCGGTGAGCGCGAGCAGGGCGTCGCGCTCGGGCCGGTCGGGGAAGATGGCCAGGTTGCGCTTGGCCGCCTCGGCGAACGCCTGCGCCCGGTTCTGGGCGTAGTCGAGCGACCGGTGTTCGGCCATGAGCTGCCGGAGCCGCGCCCAGTCGTCAGCCGAGCAGTGGCGTTCGGCAACGATGCGGCGGATGAGCGCCACCGCGTCGGGGCCACCGTGATCGCGCAGGTGGATGAGCGGCAGCGTCATCTTGCCTTCGAGCAGGTCGCCGCCGATCGGCTTGCCGAGGGCTTCGGTCTCGCCGGTGAAGTCGAGCAGGTCGTCCACCAGCTGGAACATCACACCGAGGTTGAAGCCGTACTCGCGCAGCGCCAGCTGCCTCTCGGGACCGGCCTCGCCGAGCATCGCGCCGATCTCGGCACAGCCGCCGAAGAGGTGGGCGGTCTTGCGGCGGATGATGTCGAAGTGCTCGTCTTCGCTGATCTCCAGATCGCCGTTCTTCGTGAGCTGGTAGATCTCGCCCTCGATCATGCGCAGCGTGATGTCGCAGAGCAGGCGTACCACGTCGAGCGTGTCCTGCGTGAGCGCCATCGCCATCGACTTGATGTAGAGGAAGTCGCCGGCGAGTACCGTGACGTCGTTGCCCCAGCGCGAATGCACGGCCTTCTGGCCGCGCCTGGTCTCGGCGTCATCGATGATGTCGTCGTGCACGAGCGTGGCGGTGTGGATGAACTCGACCACCGCCGCATTGAGGATGGCCCGGGAGCCCGTGTAGCCGCAGAGCCTGGCTGCCATCAGCAGCAGGGCCGGCCGCACGCGCTTGCCGCCACTCTGCTGGATGTAGGCCCCGATCTGCGGGATGACGCCGACCTTCGATTCGACCTGGCGCAGGTATTCCCGCTCGACCTCGACGAGGTCGGCGCGCACGGGCTCGAACAGCTGAATCAAATCGAGAGTCGTCTTCGACACGGCGGGACTCAAACCGGACAATTCGACCATAGGGCTCGGGCCGGTGTCAACGCGAGGCATCGGAGCTTAGTGCTTGAGCCACGTGCGTTTGCGGCGCGAACAGCCCGTCGTAGTTACGCCGGACCACCCGGGCCAGATCCTCGACCGCCATCCCCCGCTCCCGTGCCGCTGCCTCGAGCGTGGTCTGCACCCACGCCGGTTCGTTACGTTTGCCGCGATGCGGCACCGGCGCGAGATACGGCGCGTCGGTTTCGACCAGCAGACGGTCGAGGGGCGCTCCCCGGAGCGCCTCCCTCAGTTCGACGGCACGCGGGAAGGTCAGGATCCCGGCAAACGACAGGTAGAACCCGGTCGCCGCCGCCCGCGCCGCCGTGGCGGCATCCCCGGTGAAGCAGTGGAACACCCCACGCAGGGGCGCGGCCGCCTGCGCCGAGGCGATCGCGGCAAGCGTGTCGGCCTCGGCCTCGCGGGTGTGGATGGCCACCGGCAGCCCGCGCGCCTGCGCCAGGGCCATCTGCGCGGCGAAGACCGCCTGCTGCGCGTCGCGCGGCGAGAAGTCGTAGTGGTAGTCGAGGCCGATCTCGCCAATCGCCCGCACCGCCGGCCAGGCGTCGAGCCGGCGCGCCACGAGGGCGGCGGCCGCCGCCGGGTCTGCCGCGAAAAGGTGCGCGTGGTGTGGATGGATGCCGGTGGCCAGCTCGATGCCGTCCCACGTGGCGGCCAGGGACAGCGCCCGCGCCCACTCGGCGTCGTCTTCCGCCGCCACGATGACGAGCAGCCGCTCGAGCCCCGCCGCGCGGGCCCGTGCGACCACGGCGTCGAGATCGGCGATGAATTCCTCGCCGGCGAGATGGCAGTGGCTGTCGATCATGGGGCTGAGGGCTGGGGGCTGGGGCGCGCCTGCTGTCCCGCGGGCGAAGTGACGCGTCCTGGCTGAACGCATCTGGTGCGTTCTCCGGTATGCGTGACAGTCTGTCCGCGCCAGCCCCCAGGATCCGATCGTTACCGCACGCGCGTGCCGGGCACCGCGGGGTCGGGGTTGATGAGCATCGCCGGCCCGCCGTCGGTGCTCGCGGCGAGCACCATGCCCTGCGACACCAGGCCCATCATCGGCCGCGGCGCCAGATTGGCCACGATCACGATCGACCGGCCCACGACAGCGTCGGGTTCGTAACTCTCGGCGATGCCCGCAAGAATGGTGCGCGGCTCGGGTTCGCCTGCATCGACTGACAGCTTGAGGAGCTTCTTCGACTTCGGCAGCCGCTCGGCGCTCAGGATCTTCGCCGTACGGAGCTCGACCTTCGTGAAGTCGTCGATCGTGATATACGACGGAGCCGCGGCCGCGACGGCCTCGGGCGCCGGGGCCGGAGCCGCCGTCGGCGCGGCGGCGGGCGTCGCGTCAGCTGCCGCCACGGGGGCCGCGGGGGTCGAGCTTGCAGGGGTGGGGGTCTCGCTCACGACAATCGCTCCCTTGTCTTCGATCCGGGGCCATAGCGCCCCGGCGTTCAGCACGCGTTTGATGCCGTCGGTGCGCCACGAGGTGTCGCCGAGGCGCAGGTCGTCGGCGGCGCGGGTCTCGCCCATCCGCCGCAGAATCTCGGCCGACGAGGCCGGCATGAACGGCCGCAGTAGCAGTCCTGCGACCCGCACCGCCTCGGCGGCGTCGTAGAGCACGCCCGTGAGCTGGTCGGCCCTGGCCGGATCCTTCGCGAGGGCCCAGGGCTGGCTGCTCGCCACGAACTCGTTCGTCGCGCTCACGAGCCGGAACGTCGCCGCCGCCGCGTCATGCAGGGCGAGGCGCTCCATCGCCTCCGTGTAGGCAGAGACAGCCGCCGCCGCGGCGTCCGCGAGGCCGCCCGCCCGCGCGCCGGCCGGCGGGAGCTGGCCCTGGCGGTAGCGTTCGCTCATCGACGCGACGCGGTTCACCAGGTTGCCGAGATTGTTCGCCAGGTCGGCGTTGTACTTCTCTTCGAAGCGTTCCCACGTGAAGTCGCCGTCGGCGCCGTAGGGCACTTCCTTCGTGAGATACAGCCGCAGCGGATCCGGGCCGAACCGTTTGGCCGCATCGAGCGGATCGACGATGTTGCCGAGCGACTTGCTCATCCGCTCGCCCTTGAAGAACACCCAGCCGTGACCGAAGACCTGGCCCGGCAGCGGCAGCTTCGCGCTCATGAGCATCGCCGGCCAGATCACGCAGTGGAACCGGGTGATGTCCTTGCCGACGATGTGCAGGTTGGCGGGCCACCGCGACTGGAACTGCGCCTGGTCCCAGCCGAGGCCCACGGCCGCGGCGTAGTTGATGAGGGCGTCGAACCACACGTAGACGACGCTCTTCGGATCGAACGGCAGCGGAATACCCCACGACTGCCCCGCCCGGCTCATCGACAGATCCTCGAGGCCGCCCTCGACGAAGCGCAGGATCTCGTTGCGGCGCACCTCGGGTTCGATGAACGACGGCTGGCGCGCGTAGAGGTCGAGCAGCGGCTGCTGGTACTTCGAGAGCCGGAAGAACCAGTTCCGTTCGCGAATCCACTCCGGCTTCGTCTTGTGGATCGGGCACAGCCCCTCGACCAGGTCCTTCTCCGGCTTGAACTCCTCGCAGCCCACGCAGTAATGGCCTTCGTAGGTGCCTTCGTAGATGTCGCCGTTGTCGAGACAGGCCTGCGCCATCGCCTGCACGGCCGGAAAGTGGCGGCGGCGGTCGGTGGTGCGGATGAAGTCGTCGAACGAGATGTCGAGGCCGGCCCATGTCTCGCGGAAGGCCTGCTCCATCTCGTCGCAGTAGCCCAGCGGATCCTTGCCCTGCTCCTGCGCGCGCTTGAAGACGTTCTGCGAGTGTTCGTCGTTCCCCATGAGGAACCACGTGTCGTCGCCCTTCAGGCGGTGGTACCGCGCGATGACGTCGGCGGTGATTTTCTCGTAGGCCGTGCCGAGGTGCGGCCGGCTGTTCACGTAGTCGATGGCGGTCGTGAGGAAATACTTCATGTCGTCAGCGCTGTCGGTCGAGCCAGGCGCGCTGCGCCTGGGCGTGAACTTCCTTGAGGGGCACGTCGCTCGCGGCGGCGAGCCGGGCGACGTCGTCGAATTCCGGCTGGGCGTTCAGCACGCGGCCGGCCTGACGGGCCACCTTGATGCGCACCTCGCCCCACGGCGTCGTGACCGACACCCACTCGCGATCCAGGCACTCGCGCTCCATCTCCTGATGGCGCACGCCGATGGTCGTCGTCTCGCTGAAGACGACGTCGGTCAGCGCACGACGGTCGCCCGGCCGGCAGACGATGGTCATGAGTGTGCCCGGGCGGTTCTTCTTCATCTGCACCGGCTGATAGAAGACCTCGAGCGCGCCGCGCGCGTAGAGGCGATCCATCAGCGCGCCGAAGATCTGCGGATTCATGTCGTCGATCTCGCAGGCGAGCACCGCCACGCGCATCGCCGGCGCGGCGTCGTCGATGTCGCCGACCACGACGCGCACGACGTTCGGCACGTCGGGCAGGTCTCGATCGCCGGCGCCGTAGCCGATGGCGCGGACGCGCATCGCGGGCAGCGGGCCGTAACTCGTGGCGTAGTCGGTGAGCACGAGCGCTCCGGTCGGCGTGAGCAGTTCGAACGGCACCCCGCTCGAGTAGATCAGCGCGTCGCCGACGAGGCGCAGGGTGGCCGGCGCCGGCACCGGGAACACGCCGTGCGCCGACCGCACCATGCCGCCGCCGACGTTCATCGGCGAGACGACCACGCGGTCGGGCGCGAGGTACTCGAGCGCGAAGACCGCGCCGACGATGTCGATGATCGAATCGAGCGCCCCCACCTCGTGCAGGTGCACGCGCTCGGGCGTCGAGCCGTGAATGGCGGCTTCGGCCTCGGCCAGGCGGGCGAAGAGCCGGTGCGCGCGCGCCTGGCCGGCCACGCTCAGTGCTGAGCGATCGATGGCCGCGCGAATCTCCGACAGATGGAAATGCGGGTGGGCCGGCGCCGCATCGCCGCCCGGGCCGGCCGCGCCCCTCTCGTGCACGCGGAACTTCACGGCGGTCAGTCCGTGTTTCACCACGCGGTCGGCCGTGACCTCGCAGCCCGCCACCGCGAGCGAGCCGAGCGCCTGCCGCAGTGCCTCGAACGGCACGCCGGCATCGACGAGCGCCCCGAGGATCATGTCGCCGGCGGCGCCGGCGAAACAGTCGAAGTAGAGAACCTTCATGATGGCCGTGAACTGAACCACCAAGCGTACTCCATTCTCCGCGGGCACGGCGCGCCTGGCCGGCCGCCGCTAGCGCCGGAAGAGCCCGGGCGATGACTCGCGCAGGCTGTGCCAGCAGGCGTCGCCGAGCACCACGTGGTCGAGCACCGCGATGCCCATGAGTTCGCCGGCCTCGACCAGCCGGCGCGTGAGATGCACGTCATCCACGCTCGGGGCCGGATCCCCTGACGGGTGATTGTGGAAGAGCACGACCGCGGCGGCGGCATGATCCGCCGCGGCGCGGAAGACCTCGCGCGGATGCACGAGGCTCGCGTCGAGCGTGCCGCGCGAGATCGGCACGGCGCGGATGGCGCGGTGTTTCGTATCGAGGAGCAGCACGCCGAAGCGTTCCTCCGGATGCCCGCCGTGATCGGGCAGCAGGTAGCCACCCACCGCCGAGGGCGAAGCGAGCCGCGGCCGGATCCGCGCTGGACCGGCCAGGGCCCGGCGGCCGAGTTCAACGGCCGCCAGCAGCCGCGCCGCCCGCGTGGGCCCGACGCCCGGCGCCCGCGTGAGGCGCTCGGCCGCGTGGCGGCCGATGCCGCTCACCCCGCCGACCGCCGCCAGCAGGTGCGCCGCCACGGCCAGGGCGTCGCGATCGCGGAGGCCCGCGCCGAGGAGCACCGCCACGAGTTCGTTGTCGCCGAGGGCGGTGGCCCCGGCTCGCAGCAACTTCTCGCGCGGCCGGTCGGCGGGCGCCAGGGCCGCGAGACCAGACACCGCGCCGGCAGCAACCCTTCGTGTCCGCGCCGCCTCATCCCGCACCCGGCTCCGCACTCGCGCCTCCCCGAACCCCACCGAGGCCGTCCGGTATACTTTCGCCCGCATGTCCGTGTCCGCCCGCCTGCGTCTTGCCGCGCTCGTCTCCGTCGCCGTGATGGCCGCGGCCTGCGCCGAACCACCCACCAAGGAGCTGTCGCTCGCCGAAGGCGGGATCGATGCCGCCCGCGCCGCCGGCGCCGCCGAGTTCGCCCGCGAGGATCTCGCCGACGCCGAAGCCACGCTGGCCCGCGCCCACGCCGACGTGACCGCCGGCGACTACCGCGCCGCCCTTGGCCACGCCCTCGACGCCAACACGAAGGCACAGACCGCCGCCAAGGCCGCCGCCGATGGGCGCGTGAAGGCGCGCCTCGCCGCCGACGAGACGCTGGACCGTTTCGCCGTGCACATCGAGCGCGTGGAGGCGGCCCTCGCTGCCGACGAAGCGAAGCGCGTGCCAGCCGCGACGCGGCGGCGCGTGGAGGCGCAGGTGAAGGCGGCGCTCGAGACGCTCGCGGCCGCGCGCGCGGCGGTCGACCGCGGCGAACTGGCGACGCTCACGACAATTGGCGGGCAGACAGCCACGCTCGACGAGGCGCTCACCAGCCTTGCGCCACCACCGGCGAAGAAGGCCCGCAGCCGCCGGTGACATCGGCCGGTCGCAGCTTTGGCCGCACCCGGCCGCCGCGCTCGTCGCAACTTCCGCGACGAGACGACCCTCAGGGCTTCCAGGTCGCGTCGAAGAGGATTTCGGCCCAGCCGGTCAGATAGACGCCGTTGGCGCGCCATTCGACCCTCTGCGTGCCGCCGGGCGACACCACTTCCACGTCGCGTGCGGCGCCGCCGTACTGCATGGCCGTGATGGCGGCCGCGCACGCACCGGTCCCCGACGCCTCCGTTGGCCCGACGCCGCGCTCCCAGATGAGGATGTTGACGCGCGACGGCGCCTCGACGACCGCGAACTCGACGTTCGTGCCGGCCGGGAACCGCGGATGTGTCGAGAGGCCGGGCCCGAGCCGTTCGAAACGACCGCGATCCGGCAGCGCCGGCAGGAGCGCGACACACTGCGGATTGCCGATGCCGAGCGTCGCCACGACGAGCGACTCACCCGCCACCTCGATCGTCTCCTGCCGGAGGTTGGTCGGCTGCCCCATCCCCGCGGTGAACATGAAGCGGTCATCGGCGCGGGATGTCAGCACCAGCCGCCGTTCACCGGCGTCGGTGTCGGCCACGACGTCCGTCGACACGCCGCCGGGCGCGCCGCCGCGGCGTTCGCGATCGCGGATGACGAGCGCGGCCAGGCAGCGCAGGCCATTGCCCGACAGCTCCGACGGACTGCCATCCGCGTTGATGAGCCGCATCGTCGCGCCGGCCGGCGTGAACGAGTACAGGATGAGGCCGTCGCCGCCGATGCCGGTGTGACGCGCGCAGAGCGTGCGCGAGAGCGCCGCCGGATCGTGCCCGCGCAGATCGTCGCAGTGGGCGAAGAGGAAGTCGTTGCCGTAGGCGTGCGCTTTCGTGATCGTCATGGTCATGGCAGTTGGAAGGCGCGGAAGACCCAGGTGAGGCCGGCCGTGGCGCCGAGATCGAGATCCGTGGAGGTGGCGCCGACGAGCGCCGCGGCATCCAGCCGCACGCGGCCGCGCGAGAATCGCAGCCCGGCCCGGGCAACGCCGCGGTTCTCGGTGCCTGGCACAGGCGAGCTGGCGGCCAGGTTCATCCGCCCGTTGTACTCCGACACGAGTTCGAACCCGCGGCCCAGGCGGCCGGCGAGGGACATGCCGAAGGTCAGCAGGTCCTCCTGCCGCGCCGCGACGACCGGGTCTCCCACGATTGCGATGCCGGCATTCGCCACCCACCGCACGCGCGACACCGTCTTGCCGAAGAGGAACGAGGCGAAGAAGTCGGTCGTGTCGTGGCCCAGACCCGACTCGTTCGATGCGTTCGGCAGCCGGGTCGCAAAGCGCAGCCCAATCGCCGGCCGCCCGCGCCCTTCGTTGAGCAGCCGCAGCTTGGTGGCGATGACGAAGTCGTCCACCGCGGACGTCGTCGTGCCAGTCACCGACAGCACGGCCGAAAGCGGCGCCGCGCGCCGCTCGGTGATGCGGAGCTGCCGGTAGGGGCTGCCGTCGAGCTGAATCTCGGCAATCGACCCCAGGCCGACGCTCAGGCCGATCGTCGGGCCGGACACGAGATCACCGCGCAGGCCCGAGACGGGAAACGTCACCCCCTGCATCCAGTCGACGCCGGTTTCGATCAGGAACTGCCCGGCACCAACGGTCTGCGGGTCCTCGGTGACGAGGGGCCGCTGCTGGGCCTCGGCGCGCGCGGTCACGAGCAGGCCCAGACCGGCGGCCACCATCACGCCGGCACGTCGCATCCATCGTCCGTTCACGGTCACTCTCCTTGATCCGCGCGCCGTCGCGCGGCCGACCCCAGATAATGAAACGCCAGCACGTCGTAGCAGGCGTGTGCCGTCATCGGCGCCAGCAGCCCGCCCGTACCGAGAGCGAGCGCACCGAGCACGAGCCCCATGCCGGTGGCCCACACGCCGAAGGCCAGCATGCGGGCGCCGGCCACGTGGGCCAGACCGAAGGCAAGCGAGGCCGGCAGCCACCCCGCCGCGGCCTGCAGCCAGCCACGGAAGAACAACTCCTCGCCGACACCGGCGGCCACCGACACGGCCACGATCTGCGGCGGAGACAGGATGGCGAAGGTCGGCACCAGGACCTCGTCCACGGCTGTACGCACGCGGGTGAAGACCCCCGTAGGCGCGTGGAGCCAGCGGTAGTTCGCCACCGCGAGCAGGCCCGCCACGGCGAGACCCGCGGCGAGGCCGGTCATCGGGCGGTCGAGCCCCCAGCGCACCGGCGCGCCGGCGGCGCGCGCGGCCACGAAGCCGGCCGCGCCCAGGGCGGCCTGGGTGGCGAGCGCCACGACGGTGAGGCGCGCGGCGGGCGTCACGGGCGCCGGCTCTCCAGCACGAATGTCACCGGGCCGTCGTTCTCGAGCGTCACGCGCATCTGCGCCTGGAACTCGCCGGTCTCGACCGGCAGCCCCGCCGCCCGCAGGGCCGCGACGACCTCCTCGTAGAGACGCCGTGCCTCGTCGGGCGCCGCCGCGTGATCGAACGACGGACGCCGGCCCTTGCGGCAGTCGGCGGCCAGCGTGAACTGCGACACGACGAGCACGGCCCCGCCGATGTCGCCGACGGCGCGGTTCATACGCACGTTGCCGTCGTCGCCGCCGTCGTCATCGAAGATCCGCAGGTCGCGGATCTTGCCGGCGATGTGCGCCACGTCGGCCGGACCGTCGCCGCGCTCGACGCCGACGAGCACGAGCAGCCCTGGGCCGATGGCCCCGACCACGCGGTCGGCCACCTCGACCCGCGCGTGCCGCACCCGCTGCAGAACGGCGCGCATCTACCGGCTCTCCGTCGGCACTAACGAGTCCTGAGGGTGACGAGCTGCGAGAACGGCACCTCGGTCGCGGCCGGGGCCGCATCCGTGACCGCCGCGACATCGCCGTGCAGCCGGCGGTCGAGCAGATGCCGCGGCTTCACATTGGTGAGCGCCTTCAGCATCGACGCCTTCACCTGGGGATGCTCGCGCTCGAGCTCCATGATGAGCCGCTTGATGCGCTGCCGCTGCAGGCTGAGATCGCCGCAGGCCGGGCAGCAGCAGCCGATGACCGGCAGCGCGCTCTCCTGCGTGTAGGCGCGGGCGTCGGCCTCGGTCACGTAGACGAGCGGGCGGATGACGACGTGCTTTCCGTTGTCCGAGACGAGCCGCGCCGGCATCGCCATGAGCGCCCCGGCGAAGAAGACGTTCAGCAGCAGCGTCTCGACGAAGTCGTCGAGGTGATGGCCGAGCGCGATCTTGGTGGCGCCTACCTCGTCGGCCACGCGATAGAGCACGCCGCGCCGCAGCCGCGCGCAGAGCGAACACGGCGTGTCGCCGGCGTCGAGGATGTCGTCCATCTGCTGGCCGATGGTTGTGTGCTCGATGCGCAGTTCCCAGCCGCGCGCCCGGCACGCCTCGGTGATGAGGCCGTGCTTGTAGTCCTTGTAGCCGGAGTCCACGGTGACGGCGACGATCGAGAAGTCGATCGGCGCGCGCTTCTGCAGCACGTCGAGAATCTGGATGAGGGCCCAGCTGTCCTTGCCGCCCGACAGCCCGACCATGACGCGATCGCCGTCGGCGATCATCCCGTAGTCGGTGATCGCGCGCGTGACCTGCTTGGCGACGCGTGATTCGAGCGGCGTGCGGTAGCCCATGTCGACGACTCAGTCTATCGCCGTGCCGAGCAGGCGTGCCACCGTGGCCGGCCACGTGAGGCGGGCGCCGCGCGCCCGCGCCGCGGCCCCCATCCGCTCGGCCGCGGCCGGATCGTCCATCAGCTGGCGGAGCGCCTCGGCGACCGCCGATGGCGTCGCCGCCGTGACGCGTCCGGTCACGCCGTCGTTCACGAGTTCGGTCGGTCCGCCGCTGTCGGTGCAGGTCACGACGGGCTTGCCCGACGCGAACGCCTCCACCGTCACAAAGCCGTAGTCTTCGTCGAACGGCAGGAAGGCGACGGCGCGGCAGCGGGCGTAGTGATCGAGCATCGCCGCGTCCGAGAGGCGCCCCACGAACTCGACGCGCGACTCGAGACCGAGGCGCCGCCGCTGGTCGAGCAGCCGGCCGCGCTCTTCCCCGTCGCCGGCGATGACCGCGCGGATGCCCTGCGCACCGGGCTGCGCCAGCGCCTCGAGCAGTAGATCGAGGCGCTTGAGCGCCGTGAGCCGCGACACCGCGAAGATGTAGTCGCCGTAGCCGTCGCACCGATAGGGCCGGTCGGGCGCCGGTGGATGCAGCACGTCGGCGTCGATGGCCCCCCAGCGGCCGAGCCGCGCCTGCACGGTGGCCGAAATGGCGAAGCGCCGTGAAACGCCGCGCTGGAGGAAGTGGGCGTCGGCCCGATGCACCAGCGCCCGCCGGATGGACTCCTTGATCGTGTTCTTCCACGACAGCGACGCGCTGAAGCGCGGCCACAGGTCGTAGTACTCGCGCATCGTGTGGTTCAGCCAGCAGGTGTGGCGCGGATGCTGCACCGCGAAGGCCGGGTAGCGGAGGCTGATGACGTGATCCACCGGGGCGCCGTCGGCTGCGACCCCCACGTCGGTCAGCCACGCCGCAAGGTAGGCCGCGCCCTGACGTCCGAAGCGGTTCTGCGGCGTGACGATGAGATCGGCCTCGTGCCCGGCCGCGCGGCACGCGCCCACGAGATCACGCGCGATGACGAGGTGGCCACCTTCGATGAACGGCGGGCTCGAGGTCACGACGAGGACGCGCATGGCCGCCGCTCCCTACTCGTAGCGCGGGGTCAGCCGCACGAAGATGCCGAGAAAGCGGTTGTCGCGGCCGCCGCCCTCGAAGAGCGGAATGAAGCCGGTGGCACTGTCGATCGAGAGCGCGTAGACGTAGTTGGTCGGGTTCTCGGGATACGGCTTGTAGGGCAGCCCCTCGCCCATCGGCACGACGATGGTGCGGCGGTCGTGGGCCGGCACGTCCACCACCTGCACCACGGCCGCCGTGCGCACGGTGACGCGGTTCGGCTTCGGGCCGGTTTCGAGCGTGATCTCCATCTGCGGCACGCGCAGCGCCGCCGCCCGGTCACCGTCGGGCGTCGTCGTCATCGGGGCCGGGGCCCGCAGCATGATGTCGGCCCGGCTCTCCCCGCGCACCCAGAAGGCGTCGCCCTCGCGGTTGTAGGCGTTGTCATCCATGAAGTAGCCGCTGAGCGGTGGCACGCCGCCAAGCGGCTGCCGCGACCGCGACGGGCTGACGTTCACGGGCAAATCGTTCACGAGCGAGAGTTCGAGCGGCAGGGCGCGGAAGAGACCGGTCTTCGTGTGTTCGCCGGGATTGAACGACGAGTAGAAGGGATTCGTCAGCACCGGCATCACGAACGCGGCGCTGGCCGCGGCGATGGCAATCGCGTTCCACGGCCGCGCGAAGGCCGGCATCAGGAACAGGAATACCGGATAGACGCCCAGGAAGTAGCGGTTCCCCACGGGCCCGCCGCCCCCCGAGTAGGTGAACGGCATGTAGAGCATCAGCACGATCGCCGAACCGACGCCGCCGGCCACCGTCAGCCAGCCCCACGCCGTCTGCTGGCCGCGCAGCAGCAGGAAGAGCACGAGGGCCGCCATGCCGGGCAGAAGGTAGATGGCGAACCCGGTGTGACGCCCGACGAAGAAGTACAGCAGATTGTGCCGGAACACATTGACGACCGCATCGCGGTTGAACAGCACGTCGGTCAGCACGCCGTTGGTGGCTTTGCCGATGCCGGTCGTGTCGAACGTCCGATCGTCGGTCTGGAACGGAAACCCCTTCGAGTCGCCCCCGGAATAGAACGTCTTGCGATCGCCGCCCTGGTAGTTGTACTCGCCCGTGATGGCGACGTTGGCGCCGAAGAAGCCGAGCACCACAGCCGAGAAGACCAGGCCGCAGACGAACCCACGCCGCCAGTGACGCCGCAGGGCGAAGAGCCCGAGCACGGGGAACATCAGAAGTACGTGCGTGGGCTTCGAGAAGGTCGCCAGGCCCAGCCACACGGCCGCCACGAGGTCGCTGCGCGGTCCGACCACCCACGCGCTGCGCGGCGTGCCGCCGGGCGTGACCGGCGCCGCCACTTCCTTGTAGAGCCAGAAGAAGTAGCCGAGCGTGACCAGCCCCAGGTTGAAGAGGTCAGGCGTCAGCCACACGAGGTAGACGGGCGCCACCGACACGAACACGAAGGCCAGCGCGAAGACCAGCGCCGCCGCCGGGTGGCTTCGGGCCACGAGGAACGCGTACGCGCACACGAAGGTCGTGAGCAGCACGAGCACGTGCAGCACGAGGAAGCCGTTCGTGCCAAAGAGCCTGATGAACGGCGCGGCGAAGAGCGGATAGATGAACGACTTCGCGAAGTAGAGCCGCGACGGATCGGCATCGGGCCTGACGTCCACGTGCACGAACGGCGCGGCGCCGTCGATCCGCAGATCCGGATCGCTGCCGCGCTTCAGGAAGATGCCTTCCGGCCCGCTCGGGAACTCGCGCCACACGCGCACCAGGTCTTCGCGGCGGAATTCGAAATCCCCGTCGTCGGCCAGACTGTGCCCCAGCCCGTAGTAGGTGGAGGCGTCGGAGAAGAATCCGTAGGACGCCTTCGGATAGTTGACCGAGAGCGCCCACGCGAGGAGCACCGCCGCCAGCATGGCCGTGGCGATGGCACCGAGGCGCCAGGCGTCCGAGCGGGCGCTCCAGCCCTGACTCACGGGCGCGCCCCGTCGTGCAGAAACGACAGGTCGAGCGTGAGAGCGCTCTGCCGCTTCGTGCGCCGCGACGACTCGTGCAGCAGCTCGTAGAGCCGCTCCATCTTGCGCACGAACGCCGCGATGTCATAGCGCGCGCCGGTCGCGCGGGCGCCGGCGGCGAGCCGGGCCGCAAGCGCCGGTTCGTCGATGAGCCGCCCGATGGCGGCCGCGAGCGCCGCGCTGTCGCGCTTCGGCACGACGAGCGCGTCGCGGCCGTCGGCCAGCACGTCGAGCAGCCCGTCGGCGTCGGTCGAGACAATCGGCTTCCCCATCGCCAGGGCCTCGAACGCCGTGAGCGGCGTGCCCTCCCAGAGCGACGGGAAGGCGACGATGTCGAAGGCGCTCAGCACCGCCGCGACGTCACTCTGGAAGCCGGCGAACACGAAGCGACCGCCGAGGCCGAGGCTCGCGGCCTGAGCCTTGAGCGGCGCCTCGAGTTCGCCCTCGCCGACGAGATAGAACCGCACGGCGGGATGCGCGGCGATGACGGCCGGCGCCGCACCGACGAGGAATTCGTTGCCCTTCGACGGCATCAGGCGCGTGACACAGCCCACGGCGATAGCGCCGTCGGGAATGCCGAGGGCCTGTCGCGCCGCGGCGACCTCAGCGGCCGAACGCGGCCGCGCGAACTCGTCGAGCGGCGCGCCGAGGTAGACGACGTGCGTGCGCGCCGCCGGGATGAGCCGCGCGCGCGTCGTGAACTCGGCCGTCGAGGCCGAGACGGCAATCGCGACGTCGGTGTACGGCGCAAGCGCCCTGTCGGCGATCTTCTGGAACCAGGGCGTGTTGGTGTGATTCGCGTGTTCGTGCAGGATGGCCGGAATCCCCATCCAGGCGGCGCACAGACGGCCGAACGTGGTGGCGCCATACCCGTGCAGGTGCACGACGTCGGCCTGCTTGTCCTGCAGCACCTTCAGCAGGTGTGTGAAAGTGGCCGGATCGAACTTGTGCCGCCCCAGGTACGAGACGTCGATACCCAGCGCTTCGAGGGTGCCGTCCGACAGGTCTTTCCGGCGCAGGCTGACGAGCGAGGCGGTGAAGCGCGTGCGATCGAAGCGCGGCATCATCCACGCGAACAGGCGCTTGACGCCGTGCATGCGCGACCCGGCCCACCCGAGGTGGTCGCACACGTGAACGATATTCAGCTTCCGCATGACTCGCCCCTCGCGCACACCGGCCGCGCCCGGTTGACGTCCGTGAGCCCCAGCCCCCAGCCCCCCGCCCCCAGGGTACGCCTCACAGCCATCCCTGCTCCCGGTACCACGCGATCGTCTTCCGGATGCCGGTGCGGAGATCGACCCGCGGTGCATAGCCCAGTTCGGTCTTCGCGCGCGTGATGTCGAACGCGCGGCTCTTCGTGTAGAAGTCTACCCGGCGCCGGTAGAGCGGCGGCTCGATTCTGAGCGGCACGCAGACGAGTTCGCAGAGCAGTCCCGCCGTCCACACCGGCCACACCGGCAGGTGCAGTCGTGGCGGCGGGACGCCGAGTTCCTCGGCGACGAGCGCGACGAGGTCCTTGAGCGTGGTGTACCGCTCACCGGCCAGGATGTAGGTGCGGCCCTTCGCGGCCGGCACTTCGCCGCACAGGCGGAAACCCTCGCACAGGTCGTCGATGTAGGTGAGGTGATAGAAGGCCGTGCACGGACCGAGCATCGGGAAGCGGCCCTTCGCCAGCCCCTTGAACATCTTGAGGAACCGCGTGTCGCCGGGACCGTGGATGCCGATCGGGCGCGCCACGACGACGTCGAGCCCGCGGTCGGTGCCGAAGCGGCGGGCCAGTTGCTCGGCCTCGAGCTTCGTGTCCTGGTAGACGTCGCCCGGGTTGAACGGCGCGTCCTCGTTCGCTGGCGGATGCGCGATGTGGCCGTGCACGCCGCCGGTCGAACAGTGCACCACCCGCGAGACACCGGCCGCGAGGGCCGCCTCGAGCAGGTGGCGCGTGCCGTCCACGTTGATGGCGCGGTAGGCGGAATCAGGCTGTCCGGCCTCGCGATAGGTCGCGGCGATGTGGTACACCACCTCGACGCCGGCACAGGCGCCGGCGAGCGCTTCGGGCGTGAGCAGGTCGCCTTCGACCGCGACGACACCCGCGGCCGGCAGGGGCGAGGCGGCAAAACGCGCCAGGCTCTTCGAGCGCACGAGGGCGCGGACCTCGTGGCCGCGGGCCGCGAGCATCGCCGCCAGATGGCCGCCCGTGAAGCCGGTCGCCCCGGTGACGAGCACTCTCACCGCGCCACCGCTCCGGCGGCCGCCCGCCCGGCCGGCCCGCGCGCGGCCAGGCGGCGGCAGGCCTCAGCCGTGCGCGCCAGGTAGACCTCGCGGCTGTAGCGCGCGTCCGAAAGCGCCCTGGCGGCGGCGGCGAGTTCCAGGCCGGCGGCCGGATCGTCGAGCAGCCCGGCAATCGCCGCCGCGAATGGCGCCGCCTCGGGCGGCGTGAGCCGGGCCACGGCCGGCGACAGTACCTGCGTGTGTGTCAGCAGATTCGTCGCTACGATCGGCGTGCCCGAGCGCAGGTACGAGTAGATCTTGAGCGGCGTGTTCGTGCCGCGGATTCGCGGCGACGCCAGCACGGCGGCCGAAGCGACGAACGCCGGAATCTCGCGCGCCGGCTGCTGGCCGGTGAAGATGACACTTGTCGCGCCGCGCGACGCCGCGAGCGCCTGGGCCGCCGCGACCTGCGCCGGATCGCCGCCCACGATGAGCACGCGCGCCGCTGGATGGGTGGTGGCCAGGCGCGCGGCCGCGTCGATGAGCATCTCGAGGCCCTGATACGCCTCGAACGTGCCCGTGTAGAGCACGATCGGCGCCTCGGGCGCGATCCCCCACCGTTCGCGAATCGCCGCGGGGGTCAGCGTTGGCGGCTCTTCGACGTCGCCGCCCATGACGTTCTCGATGAGCAGCGCGCGCTCGCCGTGGCCCATCGCCACGACCGTGTCCTGCAGCTCCTGGCAGATGGTGATGACGACGTCCGACTTCCCCACCATCTGCGTTTCGACGGCGTCGAAGATGGCCCGGAGGGCCGACGAGCCGCTGAACTTGAAGTTGCTGAGCTGCTGCGGCAGGCTCGAGTGCATGTCGTAGAGATGCGGGATACCGAGCAGCTTTGCCAGCCACACGCCGATGAGCCCCATTTCCTCGTGTGAATGGATGGCGTCGTAGCCGCCAGCCAGGGCGCGCCGGGCGATCGTGACGAGCATCAGCACGTCGAGCACGACCTTCACGGCCGACGGACCGATGGGCACGCGGGTGACGAACGGCGGACGGGGGCCGCGGAAGATGCGCAGGTTCGGCAGGTCCACGTCGCGCCCGATCGGGTAGGTCACGAGGTCCACGTGGTGGCCGAGCGCCCCGAGGGCCTTGATGCGGTGGAATTCGCTGAACGGCGTGCCACGCGGCTCGAAGAACGGCTCCGGCGCGAGCATGAGGATACGCAGGGCCTGGGGCGCGGCAGACGACGAGGCGGTTACAGGGGACGGCGGGGACACGGTGAAGAGGGAATCATACCATCCCGGTTCCCGCTTCTTGCTGACCTGTCAACACTTATGCTATATCTCGGAGGTTGGGCCAGACGCCGGGTGTCGGTCCGTCAGCACCCGCCGTATGTCAGACGCCGCCCCCCATCCGCTCCGCCGCCTGCTCGCCGCCGTGGCCAAGCTGGTGCTGAGCGTGGGCCTCATGGCATTCGTCCTGCGCGACACCAGTCTCGCGGCGCTCTGGAACGTGTTCCGGCGGGTGCAGCCCGCATGGATCCTCGCCGCCATGTCGATGCACCTGCTCGTGCTCGCGGTGAGCGTGTGGCGCTGGCACGTGCTGCTCGGCGCGCAGCACGTGCGCGTGCCCGTCAGGGCCCTCGCCGAGTCGTTCTGGGTCGGCCTGTTCTTCAACAACTTCCTGCCGAGCAACATCGGCGGCGATGTCGTGCGCATCGCGGACACGTCGCGACAGGCAGGCTCGAAGACCCTGGCGACGATGGTGATTTTCGTGGACCGCGTGCTGGGCCTCTTCGCCCTCACGAGCGTCGGCGCCATCGGCGCCCTCTCGGCCCGGGCCGTCGGCATCGACATCCCCGGCACCCTCTGGATCGAAATCGGCGCGCTGGCCACGCTGGCGCTCTGCGTGCTGCTGTTCTTCGCCCCGTCGGTGGTCGACCTGGCGCTGTCGCCGGTGCGCGCCCTCGGCCATCCCTGGGTGGTTGAACGACTCGTCACCCTGCAGGAGACGCTGGCGCGGTTCCGCGCACGTCCCTCGGCGCTCGCCGGAGCGCTCGCCGGTGCCGTGCTCGTGCAGGGTGTGATCGTGGCCTTCTACACGCTCACGGCGCGCAGCCTGGCGATCCCGCTGCCCTTCGTGATGGCCGGCGTGCTCGTCCCGGTGGCGATGGTGATCCAGATGGCCCCGGTCTCGATCAACGGCTTCGGCCTGCGCGAGGCGGTCTTCAGTTTCTTCTTCGTGCGTTTCGGCATGACCGTCGAAGCCGCCGTCGCCGTGTCGCTCCTCGGCGCCGCGCTCATCATGCTGTTCTCGCTCGGTGGCGGCGCGCTCTTCCTGCTCCGACGGCACTGACCGCGGCCCCTCCACCTGAGCCGTACGGCGCATCGGGCGCCCGCCGCCGCCCCTGTAAAGTCCTGTGCAGTGCCGCCGATAAGACGGGGTGCCGGACTTGTGTCGATTGGCCGGGCCTCCACCTCCCACGGGGCTCGCCGACGTCGCCTGCTGGTCAGCCTGTCTCTCGGGAGAATCGCCATGTGTGTCGTACGAGCCGTGGGAATCGGTCTGGTCGCGCTGATTGCGGCCGGCTGCCAGCAATCGAAGAGCGCCAACCCTCTCAGCCCTGACATCGCCGGACCGATCCCGGGCGTGTCGATCACGGCGCCCAAGCCGCTCGAGCCGGCCGTGGGCCAGACGCTCGAAACCACCCAGCAGCCCTTCCGGTTCCTCATCGAGAACGCCAGCACGTCCGGCGTGCGGCCGCTGTATCTCCAGTTCCAGCTGGCCTCCGACAGCGGCTTCCAGACGATCGTGCACAACGCCGATCGCATCGACCCGGGGCCGAACGGCCGAACAAGCTACACGATGAACCTGGCGCTCACGACCGCCGGCACCTACTACTGGCGCTCGCGGAGTTTCGACGGCGCCAATACCGGCCCGTGGTCGGCGGCGGCGAGCTTCACGCTGGCCGAGCCGGTCATCATCGAAACGCCGCTTCCCATTGCGCCGATCGGCCAGATCGACACCACCACGCCGCAGTTCGTCGTGCGCAACGGCCGCATCTCCGGTCCGGCCGGCCCCGTGATCTACCGCTTCGAAGTGGCCACGCTGCCGGACCCGGGCGCCGTCGCCGCCGTGCTCAGCACGAGCGTGGGCTCGGGGTCGACGACCACGATCGCCTCCGGCAGCGCGGCGCCGTATGCCACCACCCTCTACTGGCGCGCCTACGCCACGAACGGCGCCATCGAGAGCCCGCGCTCCAACTGGGCGGCCTTCCGCACGCCGAATGCGCCCGTCGCAGGGCCGGCCCCGCCGACTGGCGGCGGCACGGGCGGCGGCGGTGGCGGCACCGTCGGCGCGGCCCGCTCCATCGACATCAACGAAGCGGCGGCCATTATCCGCGCGGTGCACGACGGCACGGGCGCGAACCTCGGCTCGGGTTCCTCGCGCGACAGCCGCAACCGGTTCTTCGCCGGCGCTGTCGCGGCGGTGCACTTCGGCCACAGCCGCTACAACCCGAAGGGACCGGACGCGAACTGGTGCATCAAGGACGGCGGTTCAGGCCGTCCCCAGTCGGACGACGTCATCGTGCGCTGCAACTCGCGCGACGCCTGGGATCTCATCGGCGGTGCCGGCGCCAACGGCTACTCGTTCCACGTCGACTACATCGGGCGCCTGCCGGGCGACCAGAACGTCTACGCCCCACCGCGCTCTGCCCTGCCGTAGCGCCAGCATCGACGCCCACTTGCGGGCTCGCCGTACATGACTCGGGCCGGCTGGTCACCCTGACCAGGCCGGCCCGAATCGTGTACCGCGTGTGAACCGCGAACGTGTCAGAAGCGCACGCGGAGACCGCCGCCGATCTGCACGCCGCCCACCTTCGTCGTCACCGTGTCGCTGACGACGAGGAACTCGGACGAGGCCTCGGCGTACCGCACGAAGCCGCCAAGGCGGAAGCTCGTGTTGCCCGACTGGTAGAGCGGATAGGACACGTCGGCGCCCACGTGGCCGCCCCACGCGTTGGCCTTGCGGGTCGTGGTCTCGTTGGTGGCGTTCACGGTTGTGAAGGCGCCGCCGGTTTCCGTGATCACCACGGCGTTCACCACGTCCTGCGAGAAGCGGAACTGCGACGGACCGGCGTAGATGTGCACGTCGAACTTCTCACCAAGCGCCAGGCGGTAGCCGACGCTCAGGTGCAGCGCCTGCTCGGTGCGCTTCATGTCGGGCACGGTGGCCGAGAACGAGCGCGGCCGGTCGAAGAAGATCGGGTGCGGCGCCTGGCCGGAGACCGAGACTTCGCCGAGGCCCGAGGTGCGGTGAAAATTGGCGCCGAGGGTGAAATTGCCCGCCACGCGCGCGCCGACGCCGAAGTCGAGCACCGCGCCGCTCGACACGTCGTCGCTGCTCACGTTGAGCCGTCCGGTCTCGTCGTAGAGGCTGAACGTGCCGTTGTCGGCAAAGGTCTGGGTGCCCGGCTCGAACGCGCCACTCACCGACAGGAAGAAACGCGACTCATCACTCTGCGCCGCCGCGTCGTTCGCCGCCGCCAGGAGGCCCGCCATCACCAAAGCCGTTACCAATCGCATCGTCGTCTCCGCTCCCACGAAGTGGCGCCTCGCGCCGGAACTCTGACCACACAGGGGATGTTCGTCTGGTGTGGCAGACGTCGGATGGTAACACGGCCGCGCAGGACTGGCCGAAATAGCACAGACAAGTTCCGGCCCGTGGGGTATCATCAAGGGTCTCTGGACCGGGTCCGGTCCGCCATCGTTCGAGGAGTGACTGACCAATGGATCGACGAATGTTTCGCCTGGGAGCGGGCCTGGCCCTTGTGGTCTTCACCGCCGCCTGCGCGCAGAATCCCGAAAGCCCGATGTCGCCGTCGGCGACCGAGACTTCGACGGCTGCGAACCCCGATGGCTCGACCCTGAAGGTCTCGGCCCCCGTGCCCGTGAGCCCCGCCGATGGCGCCGTGGCCGACTCGGTGCGTCCCACGGTGACCTTCCGGAACGCCACGGGGCGCTTCACCAGTGTCGCCCTGTCGTACCGCGTGCAGGTATTCAACGCCGCCGGCGCGGTCATCGGCGAGTTCGCGGTGGCCCAGGATGGGAGCGGCCAGACGTCGCTCGCCGCCGAGGCTGACCTGGCCTTCGACACGGAATACCGCTGGCGCGTCCGGGCCGAGTTCTCGGGGGAAGCCGGTCCCTGGTCGTCCGTGTGGTCGTTCAAGACGCCGCAGCGCGTCGTGCTCGGCACCGGCGACAACGTCGGCCCGCCGCGCAACATCAGCTTCAACGAGGCGTACGACATCCTGTTCGCGATCTATCAGGCCGGCCGCTGGGATCTGACCGGCCGCTCGTCGCGCGACACGCTGAACCTGTACCTCGAAACCGCGGTGGCGGCGCTCCATTACGGCCACGGCAAGTGGAACCCGCGCGGCCCCGACGCCGGCTGGTGCATCAAGAACGGCGGCCCCGGCCGTCCGCAGTCGGACGACGTCATCGCCCGCTGCGACACCCGCGATGCGTGGGACCTCATCGGCGGCATCGGCGGCTCCAACCCCGTGTGGTCGCCGAGCTACATCGGCCGCCTGCCGAGCGTCCAGCAGATCTATCCGCCGCGCGCCAGCACGCTGTCGCGCCTGCCCTAGCACGTTCCGAGGGCGCGTCACATCCCGGGCGACAGCGGTGCCGCTGTCGCCCGTTTTCTTGTACATTCACGGCGAGGGCACGTGGCCGACGAGCAGCAGGACACCTTCTACAAATCGTTCTCGGAGAAGAAGCTCACCGGCTACGGGAGCGGGCGGCGCAGCCGCATCGAGCAGCACCGGCTGGCGCTGCTCCACCGCTACAAGCCGGCGCCGGGCGACATGGTCGAGGTCGGCCCCGGACACGGCACGCTCGCCGAGCAGGCGGTGGCCGCGGGCTGGCGCTACACGGCGATTGAAGCCAGCCGCATCCTCATCGAGGTGCTGCGCAGCAAGGGCCTGGCCGTCATCGAGTCGTGGGCGCCGCCGATTCCGGTGCCCGACGCCAGCGTGGACGTCGTCTACGCCGACCAGGTGCTCGAGCACATGAACGGCATCGAACAGGCGCGGCAGTTCACCGCCGAAGCGCTGCGCGTGCTGCGGCCCGGCGGCGTGCTCTTCGTGGTGGTGCCCGATTACCTCAAGGAACGCACGTTCTTCTGGGACGTCGACTACACGCACAATTTCGTCACGACCGAACGCCGCGTGCGGCAGCTCTTCAACGACGGCGGCCTTGAGGTGCAACACGTCGAACGGGCCATCGGCCTCGCCACCGGCTTCGGCCGCGACGCGCTGGCCGCCGCCGCGCTGCTCGTGAACATCCCCGGGGTGGACGCGCTGTCGCGCCATACGGGCACGACGGAGCTCGTCTTCAAGATCCGCAAGAACCTCTTCGAGACGCTCACGTTCGTCGCGCGGAAACCGCAAGGGGGCCGCTAGTCTTGCTCGGGCGCCTGGCCGGCTCCTGGTGGCTGCGCGCCGCCATCACGGCCGGCATCCTGGCGTGGATGTCCACGCGCATCGACATGCGGGCGGCGGTCGCCGCCGTGGCCAGCGTGTCGCGGTGGCACCTCGCGGCGGTACTCGGCCTCGTGGCCATCGACCGCGCCGTCATGATCTGGCGCTGGGTGCTGCTGCTGCGTGCGGCGAACATCCGGATCGCAACCACCGACGCGGCGCGGCTCTTCCTCATGAGTTCGTTCGTGGGCAGTTTCCTGCCGGCGGGCGTCGGCGGCGATGCCGCCCGCGCGTGGGGCCTCTCGCAGGTCACGGCGCGGCTCGGCGATGCCCTCGCCTCCGTGGTCGTGGATCGCATGCTGGGCATCCTGTCGCTCGCCGCGATGGGTGCCGCAGGCCTGGCCGCGTGGACGCTCGACGGCCTCGATCCGCTGCGCCTCGTGGCGGCGGTGGCGGGCGTGGGTGCGGCGTGCGTGGCGGCGTTCTGGGGCGACGCCCTGCTGCGCGCCGCGCTCCCGGCGCATCGCCATTCCGGCCCCGTCGAGCGGCGTCTGCTCCGCCTGGCCGACGCCGTGGCGCACTACCGGGGGCACCGCGGCGCCCTCGTGCACGTTATGGCCTGGTCGCTCGTCGTGCAGGTGCTGCGCATCGTGCAGGCCTACGTGCTCGGCCTGGGCCTGGGTCTCACCGTGCCCTTCGCCTACTACCTGCTCGTGATGCCGCTCGGGTTGCTGATGCTGCTGTTGCCGATCTCCGTGAGCGGCTTCGGTGTGCCGCAGGGAATCATCGTGTGGCTGCTGAGGCCGATGGGCGTGCCCGACGCGGCGTCGTTCGCGCTCTCGACGCTCATCGTGCTCACGGGGCTCGCCGGCAACCTGCCGGGCCTCGTGTTGTGGCTGCGCCGGCCGCCGGCGCACGCCACGGCCGTGCCGCCGCGCTAGTCCTACGTGCCCGCGTGGCGCACGCGGTAGATCGACAACGCCGCGTTGTGGAAGACGACAGGCAGTTCGTCGGCGGCCGCGTTCCAGCGCGCCTCGACACCGGGATGTGCCGCCCGTTCGGGAGGGCCCACGACGAGGTAGTCGATGCCGAACCGTTCGGCGAGTTCGTGCGCCGCATGTGCACTCTCAACGTGGTAGAGCCACTGCACGCGGGCGGCCCCCGCCTGGTACTTACGCAGCGGCACCATGGAGAGCGGCAGACCGACCGCCATGCGGCGCTCGGCGAATGCAGGGATGCAGGCCCACATCTCCTCGCCGCGGGCGGCCGTGTCCACCTGCACGATGGCGCGCGGCGCGGTGTGCTCGCGCAGCCAAGTCAGGCCTTCGAGCTCCGCAGGCGTCAGCACCTCCGTGCGCTTCCAGGCGCGCCCCATCCCGTTCGGCACGATGTCCTGCGTGTTGAAGACATCGATCGCCACGGTCGGCAGCGCCACCACGACCACGAGCGCCAGCCCCGCCAGCCCCGCGGCGCGACGACCTCCCCGCAGCGCCGCCGCACCGGCCCAGGCCAGCCCCATGAACGGCACGAGCGCGAGGAATGTGAGATGCCCCACGCGCCAGCCGACGTAGACGTCCTGGTGATCGCGGATATCCACGAAGAAGTAGAAGGCCATCGCCACCGGTACGACCGCCAGGAACGGCCATAGTTCGCCGGTCCTCCGGCGCCAACCCACGAGCGCGCCAGCCGCGCCGAGGAGGAGCGCCGGGCCAGCGCTCATGGCCGTCACCAGCCACACGCGGTGCAGGGCGAGGGGATTCACCCCGAACTGCACGATGCCGGCGTCGTGGTCGGGCGGCTGGTCCACGTAGTGCAGGGCGGTCACAGTCGCGGCGCCGATCGCCAGCGGCAGGGCGGACCAGGCCGCGTTGCTCACACCCGACCACCAGGCGCGCCGGCGCATCGTGGCCACCGCCTCGTACGCCGCGGCCACGGTCGTGTACATCAAGCCGGCGAATGAACTGATGAGCGTGCTCACGGCCAACAGCGCGCCGGCCACGGCGAACACCGCGGGATCCCGCTCGCGCCTTCGCCGGGCCACCGCCATCACACCGAGGATGCCGAGCAGATACCCCGCGGCATGGTGCGGCTGATACCACAGGATGCGCTGCAGGCCGTCAATCGGCATCCCGCCGAAGTTCCAGCGGCTAATCGCGTCGATGTTCAGATACCGGACGAGGCTGAGCGGCGCTTGATCACGCCACAAAACGTACACGGCGGCCAACGCTTCGGCACTGGTCGCGAGGAACCCGCACAGGACGCCGGCAAGCGCCGCCCAGGGTGCCTCGACGGCGAAGCGCGCGATTCCGTACAGAGCCGTAACGAACATCGCATCCACGAGGACGGTGCGCGTCAACAGCAGGGCGTCGAGGTCCACGTCCGGCCAGGAGCGGTGTTCGAGGGCGCTCAGGAGATGCGGCAGCCAGTAGTAATGCAGCGGGTCGTGGATGTAGTACGGATTGGCCGGCAGGACATCGCCCTTGGCAAGTTCGGCGACCACCGCGCGGCGCCACACGTAGTCGGCGGTGAAGTACTGGCGGTAGGCGCGGCCCTCTGGCGTGATGGCGCCCACGCGCGCGAACGGCACGCCCACGATGAGGGGCACGACGAGCAGCACGACACAGAGCATGCGTGCGTCTCCGGGGCGTGCGGCCACGAGGCGCCACCGCTCCCGCAGGCGTCCGGCCGGCCACGCGAGCAGGGCCGCCAGGGCCGGCGCCGCCACGAAGAGCCACGGCCCGCGTGCGCCGGCCACCCAGAGCGCCAGCAAGGTGAGCGTACTCGCCGCCAGTCCGATCACCGGGCCGAGCGTGACGAGCGCCAGCCACCGGCCGCCACGCGGGACCATCCGCTCCAGTATCGCGACGCCGGGAGCGACGAACGCCGCCTGCACGATCACCCCGATGAGGGCGTCCTGCGGCGTGCTCACGGCGACGAGCACCGCCGCATACGCCGCGACCACGAGCCCCGCCAGGCCGACGGTCAGCGGGTCACCGCGCCAGGCCGCGGGGCTCATGCGGAGGCGAGTCCTGAGAGCGTGCGGGCCTTCTCACCCACTTCCTGGCGTTCGACCACGAGGATCGAGCGCGCCTCGAAGACCAGCCCCGCCTGTCGCCACTCGCGGAGCTGCTTGCGGATCTCGACCAGCGCTTTGCGGCGCTCGGGCGAGATGTTGACGGCGTCGATCATGTCCACGACGGCGAGCTCGAGGTCCGCGTACCCCTTGCCCGGCTGCAGGGCCAGGAAACCGCGCCCGTCGGAGAGACGGATGACGGACACCCCCGGCAGGTCGTCGAACACGTCGGGCGTCACCAGGATGAGGGCGCGCCTGCCGGGCAACTGGACCAGTTCGGCCGGCGCTCGCGGCGCGGCGCCTGCCTGACGGGCCCGGGCCTTCTCGAACAGGCTGACGATGGCCCAGGCCGGGTCGGGGTCGAGGGTCTCGAGCCACTCGATGACGTCGTCGGGCAGCGACACCGACAGGGGACGGGTGGGGCGGCCGAACTTCAGGGGCCGGCCGCGTTTGGCTCCGGATGCGCTCACGACACATTACTAGCGTTATCTCGACTGAACGTCGATTAAATTTAAATTAAGCAGCCGTACGCACCAACGGCCCAGCCGGCAGGCTGAGCCGTGGGAATCGGAACCGGAACGTGCGGTCTAGAGGCTGGTGGACTGCGCGGCTGCCGCCGCCGGCGGCGCCGGCACGTCGGGCGAAGGCCGGCGCTTCTCCATCGAGGCGCGCACGAGGAACTTCGCATACGGCACCACCTGCTTGATGGCGGCGACGTTCATCTGGCACGGGCTCAGGCAGCTCGGGCACTTCTCGTCGCGGATGTGCTTGCGGTGCTGCTGCGACGCCTCGCGGAAGTAGATGGCGTGCGGATCTTCCTGTGTGACGTTGCCCACGACGTCGCTGTTCTCGCAGAAGAACATGTCGCCGTTCGGGTTGAGCATCACGCCCTGCGTCTGGAACGGGCACGGCGTCAGACGGTGGTACCCGTTGGCGATCATGTCCGCGTAGTGCATGTAGATGTAGTTCTGGCCGTCGAGCAGCGGATCCTGTCGCACGCGTTCCATGAAGAACTGCCGCATCCGCTGTTCTTCCGCGCCCATCGGCTTCAGCGTGCCCTCGAGCTCCTGGTTGCCCAGCATGGCGTCGGTGAACCGCACCATGTTGAAGACGATGTCGAGCTTCTCCTTCTTCGCCCAGGCCAGGATGTTGTCGGCGTCCTCGAGGTTCTTCGAGAAGATCGTCGACGAAATGCCGAAGTTGAAGCGGTATTTCTTCTGCAGTTCCTGCATGGCGGCAATCGTCTTGCCGGCCTTTTCGAAGGCCTTGCGGACGTTGCGCACCTCGCCGTGCATGTCACCGACGCCGTCGATCGACACCCGCGTCGAGAAGATCACGTTGCGCTCGTGGCACATCTCGACGACCTTCGTCAGCATCGGGATGCCGCGCTGGGGCGTGAGCCCGGTCGTGTTGATCGTGAGCTTGCGGAGCTTGGGGAACTTGTCGATCATCAGCCGGCAGATGTCGACCATGTCGTTGCGCGTGGTCGGCTCGCCGCCCGAGAGGCTGGCGTTCTCGATCTCGCTCCACAACGGCGAGCTGAAGGCGCGCTCGATCTGCTCGAGCGTCATGTCTTCCTTGCGGTTGCCGCGCGTCCAGTTGCTGCACATCTCGCAGCGGGCGTCGCAGACGAACGTGCAGTGGAAGATGAAGACGGTCGGGTGAAGCGGGGTGTACTTGGCCACCACCGCCTTGACCATGTCCTTGGGCGCGCTGAGCGCGGCCTTGGCCAAATACTTCGCTGCGTAAATCTGTGCCATCTAAGACTCTGATCTTACGCCCTTTTGACCCGCAGGCCAACCCAGCTCAGCCACGGGACGGCGGCACCGGCGCCTTCGTGCAGAACGCCATGAGGTGCCAGCCGAGCGGCCGCACCCAGGCCCGGGGCAACGCGTTGAACGTGCCGACGAAGAGGCCGTTGAAGGCCATTCCCTTCCAGCCGTGATGGAGCCGGGATTTCACCGGGAAACGCTCCGGCACGACGCGGGTCTCGGCAAACGGCGCCAGGAGCGCCCGGAACTCGCCAATCGAGTACTTCTTCAGCACCGGCGCGTCCTCGTGCTCGAGGGCCACCTTCATGACCTTCGAGAGCGCGTTCAGCCACGAGATCCGGTTGTAGACCATGAAGATGCCGCGCCCCCCCGGCTTGAGCACCCGATGCGCCTCGGCGATGATGCGCTCCGGCGCCGCCGCGTACTGCAGCACGCCGTGGCCGTAGACGACGTCGAAGGAGGCGTCCGGGAAGTCCAGCTGCTCGCCGTCGGCCACGCGCAGATCGCCGGTCAGGCCCAGCCCCGCGAAGTTCTTCTCCGCCAGGTCAATGGCCGTCTGCGAAAGGTCGATGCCCGTGACATTGGCGCCGCCCGCCGCGAAGCGGGCCAGGTCGGTGCCGATGCCGCAGCCGATTTCGAGCAGGCGCTGCCCGCGGAAGCCGCCGAAGTCGACGAGTTCCGGCAGGTAACGGAGCTTGTCGAAGCGATAGTCGTCGAGATCGGCGAAGAACTCGCGCGTGCCCACCGGGTGGGACGTCATCTCGAGATCGTGGATACGTTCGTTCCAGTAGCGGCGGATCGCCTCGGTCGTCACAGCCCCCTATCGTACAATGCCGGGGAGTCCGATGCAGCGCGACCTGACAGGCCTGGCCGACACGGCCGTCGACGTGGTCGTGGTCGGCGCCGGGATCTACGGCGCGCTGGCGGCATGGGAGGCGGCACGGCGCGGTCTCGCCGTCGCCCTCATCGACCGCGGGGATTTCGGCGGCGCCACCTCGTTTAACAGCCTGAAGACCCTGCACGGCGGACTTCGCTCGCTGCAGTCGCTCAACCTGGCGCAGATGCGCCTCTTCATCCGCGAGCGGCGCGCCATGGCGCGGATGGCGCCGCACCTGGTCGACCCGCTGCCCTTCTGCGTGCCCACCTACCGGCACCCGACGCGCAATGCCGTAGCGCTGCGCGTCGCCCTCGCCATCACCGACGCCGTCGGCCACGACCGCAACGACGGCGTCGATGACGACGAGCTGCGGCTGCCGGGCGGACGCGTGGTCTCGGCCGCCGAGTGCCTGCGCCTCAATCCGCTCGTCGACGCCGCCGGCGTCACCGGCGGCGCCGTCTGGCACGACTACCAGATGCGCCAGGCCGAACGCATCACGGTGTCGGCCGTGCGCTCCGCCGCCGATGCCGGCGCGCGCGTGGCCAACGACGTCGAGGCCCTCGCGCTCACGATGCGCGACGGGCGTGTCGCCGGCCTCGACGTCCGCGATCGCCGCACCGGCACGTCGTTCCACATCGCCACGCGCGCCGTGTTGAACGCCGCCGGGCCGTGGGCCGGGGCCCTCGCCTCGACGCTCACCGGCGGACGATCCACCGCGCCGGCGCTGCAGCTGTCGCGGGCGATGAACCTGGTCGTGCCCCGCTGCACCGGCACTCACGCCTGCGGCGGTGTGGTCGAGGGCCGCTATCTGTTCATCGTGCCGTGGCGCGACGTCTCGATCGTCGGCACGAGCCACGATCCGCACGACGGGGACGCCGACGCGCCGCACGGCACGGCCGCGCACGCGGCGGCCCTGCTGCGGGATGCGCAGACGGCGTTTCCGCGTGCCGGGCTCACGGCCGGCGCGGTGCGCCTCGTGCACCGCGGCCTCCTGCCGATGGTGTCGGCGTCGGGCTCGTCGGTGGCGCTGCTCAAGGAGAGTGCCGTCGCCGACCACGCGCGCGACGGGCATCCCGGCCTGGTCTCGATCTTCAGCGTGCGGTACACGACCGCGCGCCACACGGCCGCGGCCGCCGTGGCACAGGTCAGTCACTACCTCGGGCACACGGCGCCGCCGGCGGCCGCGCCGGCCCGCATGACCTCGGCGGCCTTCGGCTCGGTGCGCGATCTCGTGGCCGACGCGCGCCGGCGCGATCTGGACGGCACCACGGCTGACACACGCGAGCGCCTCGCCCGCGCCTACGGCAGTCACTGGACGGAAGTCGCCGCGCTCATCGCCGCCGATCAGGGCGTCGCGGCGCCGCTTTCCGCCGCCTGTCCGGTGACCCGCGCGGAGGTGCTGCACGCGGCACGGCACGAATGCGGAGCGTCGCTCGGCGATGTCCTGCTCAGACGCACCGGGGCCGGCGCGGCAGGACATCCCGGCCCCGAGGCCGTCGCCGCCGCCGCCGACGTGCTCGCGCAGGAACTCGGCTGGGACACCGCGCGGGTCGCGCGCGACACGGCGGCGTTCAACGCGGTCTACCCGGCGGTCTGATCGGCCGGCGTGGCCGGGTTATGGCAGGTGGGCCGTGGCCCAGCGCTCGAAGACCATCAGCGGGAACAGCGTATGGGCGTGGTTCTCGCGCCCGGCGACGTGCGCCTCGACGAGCGCCTGCACTTCGGCGGGCGCGAAGAGACCGCGCGTCGCCACCCGCTCCGGTGACAGCAGGTCGCGCATCAGCGGCTGCAGTTCCACGCGCAGCCAGTTCTTGAGCGGGATGCTGAAGCCCTGCTTCTTGCGGTGCAGGATACGTTCGGGCAGCAGGCCGCGCATGGCGCGCTTGAGCACCCACTTCCGCTGGCCGTCGCGGATCTTGAGGTGCCCCGGCATCGAGAACGCCAGTTCCATCACATCCACGTCGAGGAAGGGCGCCCGCGTTTCGAGCGAGGTCGCCATGGCCATGCGGTCCACCTTCACGAGGATGTCGCTCGCGAGGTAGATCATCAGGTCCGCGTAGAGCTGCCGGTTGAGGGAGTCGCTGCCGCCGGCGTGCGCCAGCACCTCGCGCACCGGCGCGTACACATCGCTCGTCCGCAGCGCCGCCTGGAATGCGCCGCCGTAGAGCCGCGCCTTCCGCCTGGCATCGAGGTGCACCATCCAGCGGTAGTGTTCGAGATCCGCCGGCGCCGTCGAGACGCCGCCGATGAACCGCTTGAACTTGTTGACGAGGCCCTTCTTCTGCCCGGTGGGCGGCAGCGCGGCGCCGACCGCCGCGAGCGCCGGCACGAGTGGCGCGCCCACCGCCTGGAAGCGTGCGGCCAGCGCCTGCGCCTCGTACGTGTCGTAGCCGCCGAAGAGTTCGTCGCCGCCATCGCCGCTGAGCGCCACGGTCACGTGCGCGCGCGCCACCTGCGACACGAGATACGTCGGAAACAGCGACACGTCGGCGAACGGCTCGTCGAAGTGCGGCACGAGACGCTCGAAGAGGTCGGCGAGATCGGCGGTCACGAGCTGCTCGGTGTGCGTCGTGCGGAAGAGCGTGGCGACTTCGCGCGCGTACGGCAGCTCGTCGTAGGAACCGTCCTCGAACCCCATGCTGAAGGTGCGCACCGGCTGGCTCGCGCCCTGACTCATGAGCGCGACGAGCGTGCTCGAGTCGATGCCGCCGGACAGAAACGCGCCGAGCGGCACTTCCGACATCAGCTGGCTCGTGACGGCGCGCTGCAGCGCGTCGCGCACCGCGTCCGCCGCGTCGTCGTCGGTCCAGGCGCGCAGCGGCGTCGTTGCGGGATCCCAGTAGCGTTCGACGGTGACCGCGCCGTCGCGCCAGCGCAGCCACGACCCGGCGGGCAGGGCGTGCACGCCCTGCAGCATCGTGCGCGGCGCGATCACGTATTCAAAGGTCAGGAACTGATCCAGCGACTCGAGGTCGAGCGCGCGCGGCAGTTCCGGCCGCGTCAGCAGGGCCTTCAGCTCCGAGCCGAGCAGCAGTCCGCGGTCGGTCGAGGCCCAGTAGAGCGGCTTCTCGCCGGCGCGGTCGCGCGCCGCGAAGAGCGTGCGCGTGCGGGCGTCCCAGATGACGGCGGCGAACATGCCGCGCACCTTCGCCGGGAACGCCTCGCCCCACTCTTCCCAGGCATGCAGCAGCGACTCGATGTCGGACGACCGCGTCTTGAAACGATGACCACGGGCTTCGAGGTCGTGCCGCAGTTCGAGGAAGTTGTAGATCTCGCCGTTGGCGACGATGTGCACGTCGCCGGTCTCGTTCGAAATCGGCTGCTGGCCCGTGGCCAGATCGACAATCGCCAGGCGGCGCATGCCGAGCGCGGCGCCGGGCAGGCAGACGCGGCCCGTCTCATCCGGGCCACGGTGCAGCAGCGCCTGCACCATGCCGGCGATGTCGGCGTCCGGCGTGACCCTCGCGGGATCGCGTTCGACGATGGCGGCGATGCCACACATGGCTAGGGGCTGGGGACTGGGGGCTGGGGGCTGGCGCTCGCGGCGCCTTCGGCGCGACGATCGCGCAGCACCTTCGCAGGGGTGCCGACGGCGATGGCGAACTCGGGAATCTCGCCCACCACGACGGCGCCGGCGCCGATGATGGCGTCCTTGCCCACGCGCGAGCCGTCGGTGACGACGACGTGCGTGCCGAGCCACACGCCGGCGCCCACGTCGATGCCGCGCGCCGTGCGTCCCTGCTGCAGCACCGGGATGTCCACGCGGTCGTAGAGATGATCGCCGCCGACGAGATACGTGTAGGCCGCCATCAGCACATCGGATCCCACACGCACCGTCGAGGCCGAGAAGATCTCACAGTTGAAGCCGAGGTTGGCGCGGTCCTCGATCACGATGTCGCCGTTCTTGCAGCTCAGGATCGTGTTGCGCCCGACGAAGACGCCGTTCCCGATCGTAATGCCGCGATTGTCGGTGCCCTTGGCGTCGAGGCAACACTGGTCATCGATGACGACGTTGTCGCCGATGGTGATTTTGTGCGGGTGCCGCAGCGTGACGTTGGCGCCGAACACCACGTTCCGGCCCACTGCGCCGAGGACGAGCGGATAGAGCTTGCCGCGCAGGAAGAGGCCGAGTGCCCCGGGGACCCACGAGGCGCAGAGCATCACGAGCTCGTAGGCGATGAGCGCGCCGAGGCCGGACCGGCCGACGACCAGGTCCTGGTATTTCGCGACCTTCGACTTCCTGTCGTCGAAGAGCTCCTGCTGGATGACGGTGATGCGCGGGTCGTGCGGACGATCGCCGGGCGGCATCAGCGCACCGCCGCGAGCGCCGGCGGCTCGGCCGGGGGGTCACCTTCCCGGATCTCGCGGATGACGTAGGTGGGTTTGCCCTGCGACTCGTAGTAGGTGCGCGCCATGAGTTCGGCCAGCAGGCCGAAGGTCACGAGCTGCACGCCCGTGAAGACCAGCAGCACGCCGAGGAGCAGCAGCGGACGGTCGGCGATCGGCTGGTGATCGACGAGGCGCACCCAGCCGAGGTACGCGGTGATGAGCGCGCCGAGGCCGCCGCTCAACAGGCCGAAGAGCCCGAAGATCTGGAGCGGCCGCGTCGAGTAGCTGAGCAGGAACTTGACCGTGACGAGATCGAGGATGACGCGCACCGTGCGCGAGATGCCGTACTTCGTCGTGCCGGCGCGACGGGCGCGGTGATTCACCGCCACCTCGGCGATGCGCACCCCCTGCTCGCTGGCAATCGCCGGCAGGAAGCGGTGCATCTCGCCGTAGAGCCGCATCGACTTCACGACCTCGGCGCGGAAGACCTTGAGCGAGCAGCCGTAGTCGTGCAGCGAGACGCCGGTGGACTTCGAGATGATCCAGTTGGCGATGATCGACGGCAGCCGGCGGTTGACGAAGGTGTCCTGCCGGAGCTTCCGCCAGCCGGCCACGATGTCGAGGTCGTCGCGATCGAGGAGCTGCACCATCGCCTCGATGTCGCTCGGATCGTTCTGCAGGTCGCCGTCGCTCGTGACGACGAGGCGGCCGCGGGCATGGGCGAAGCCGGCGGCGAAGGCGGCCGTCTGGCCGAAGTTCTTGCGGAAGCGGATGACGCGGAGCCGCGGGTCGGCGGCCTGCAGCGCCGCCAGCTGCGCGAACGAGTCGTCGGTCGAGCCGTCGTCGATGACGAGGACCTCGAACCGCCGGCCGGTCGCGCCGAGCACCTGCATCAGCTCGTCGTACAACGGCCGGATGTTGGGCGACTCGTTGCGGATGGGGATGACGAGGGACAGCTCTGGAGTCATGCGGGGCGGGCGGCCAGATCCGTCAAAGTATACCCTTTGCCGGATCCGTGCGCCCACCCCGGCCGCCCCGGGCGGCTAGAACTTCACGTGGACGGTCATCAGGTAGTGAAAACCGCCCAGATCCAGCTTGGGTCCGAGGAAGTCGTCCGACAGGTCCGCCTCGGCCTTCTGGTAGCGCACTTCACCGCCAAGCGACCAGGTGTCACCGAGGGGGAAGCGGATGCCGGCGAGCGCCACTGGTCCGACTTCGGTGCCCTTGGCGACGAAGCGGTCCGAGAAGACACTGCGGTCGGTGAAGTCCACGAACTCTCCGACCTCGCTGTAGCGGTAGCTGAAGATGCCGAGGCCGCCGCCCAGATACGGCTGCACGGCGCGCGAGCGGCCGAAGGGCAACACCCGCGCCGTCACCGACATCGGCACGATGCGCAGCTTCAGGTCCTGCTCGATCTCCGAACCGTCGCGGTTCACGAAATCGGCGTAGACCGACGGCACCGTGCGGCTCGTGAAGCCCACGCCGGCGCCAACCTCGAAGAACTCCCCCACCGGTAACAGCCAGTCGAGCCCCACCGAGCCGGTGTTGAAGTCCTTGATGTCGAAGGCGAGGATGTCGCGATTCTCGAAGAGGACATCGCCGTCGACCCGCGCGTCCTCGCCGGTCACGGCAAAGCCGCCGAGCGACAGGCTGATGGCCTGCTGGGCGCGCGCCGGCGCCGGCGCCAGCAGCATCGCCGCCATCAGCACGCCCCATGTCATGTGTACGAGTCGCATCGCACTCTCCCACTCGAAACCCGCAGGTGAAGTCCCGCGGCACGCCGCGCGTGTACCTCTCCCCCAAGCACGGGGAATGCCAGATCGGCGGGCCACGAAAACAGGAGGAATTGTGAGCACTCTGCGCCAACGGCGGCGCACCCGCAGGGTCAGGGCGTCTTGTTTCGGCGACGCTCGAAGAAGTCCGTGGCAACCTGGACCATCTGGTCGTGCAGGTGTCCGTTCGACGCCAGCAGATGCCGCCCGGCGGGATTCCACGGCGCGCCGTCGAGGCCGCTCACGCGTCCGCCGGCTTCTTCGACGAGCAGGGCGCCGGCGCGAGTGTCCCACGGCTGCAGGCCGCGCTCCCAGAAGCCGTCCATGCGACCCGCCGCCACCCAGCAGAGATCGATGGCCGCCGATCCCAGGCGGCGGATGGCGCGCGCCTGGCCCACGTAGGCCGAGAACAGCCCGATGACGTCGTCGAGCGTGCTGTGAACGTCGTAGGGGAACCCGGTGACGAGCACCGCGTCGATGAGCCGTTCGGCCGATGACACGCGCAGCGGCGCGCCGTTCAGCCACGCGCCGACGCCGCGTTCGGCCGTGAAGAGCTCCTGACGCATCGGATCGAACACCGCCCCCACGACCGCCTCGCCATCGATCTCGAGGGCGAGCGACGAGCAGAAGATCGGGATACCGTGCGCGAAGTTGGTCGTGCCGTCGAGCGGGTCGAAGACCCAGCGGTGCGAGGCGCCGGCGGCGCCGCCGCCCATCTCCTCGGCCATGATGTCGTGCTCGGGGAACCGCGCGCGGAGCAGGGCGCGGGCCGCCTGCTCGACTTCGACGTCCACCTCGGTCACGAGGTCGATCGTGCCCTTCTTGTCGACACGGAAGGCCGAGCCGAAGCGGGCGCGCTGGATGGCGCCGGCCGTGGTCACGACCTCGATCGCGGTGGCGAGATAGCGGGGGTCGGGAGCCGTCACGACGCGGGCGCGTCCGGCCGCCGCTTGACCATCCGCACTTCCATGCCGCCCTCGGGCACGCGGCGCAGCGTCAGGTCGTCCATGAAACTGCGGATGAGGAAGATGCCGCGGCCACTCGACTTCAGCAGGTTCTCGGGGGCCAGCGGGTCGGCCACCTCCTCGGGGTCGAAGCCCTCGCCCTGGTCGCGCACGAGGATCACGAGTTCGGTGGGCTGTTCGGCCGGCGAGGCGATGAACTCGACGGCGACGCGCTTGGCTTCGTCGCCCTTGTTGCCATGTTTCATGGCATTGGCGACCGACTCGCGCACGGCAATGCTGATCCAGTGCAGCGTGTCGTCGTCGAAGCCGACGAGGCGCGACATGTGTCCGCCCACGACTTCGACGAAGTCGAGCATGTCGAACGCACTGCCGATATCCAGTCGGACGGAATGGCTGGCGCGTGTCATACGGCCCCGTGTCGGGCCACCAGTGCCCCTGGCATCCCGAACAGTATACGCGGGGCGCGTGCGCATTGCCGCATCGACCCGCGGGTCGCTATAGTGAGGGCCCATGACCGTCTCCCGCGCGACCCTCGTGCGGCCCGCGCGGGCCGTTCGCGGCGCCCTGCGCGTCCCGCCCGACAAGTCCATCTCGCACCGCTACGCGCTCTTCGCGGCGCTGGCCGATGGCCCCACGACCATCACCGCCTATTCCACGGGCGCCGACTGCCAGTCGACCCTCGGGGTCCTCGAGGCGCTCGGCGTCTCGGTGACCCGCACGGCCACCGCCACCGGCCAGGACGTCCGGGTCGTCGGCCGGCCGGCCGGATTCGCCCCGCCCGCCGGCCCGCTCGACTGCGGCAACTCCGGGACGACAATGCGCCTCGTGTCGGGCCTCGTCGCGTCGCAGCCCTTCAGCAGCGTGCTCATCGGCGACGCCTCGCTCAGTGCGCGGCCCATGCGCCGCGTGATGACACCGCTCGCCGCCATGGGCGCGCAGCTCACGGCCGGCGACGGGGGGCGCCCCCCCCTCCACGTCACCGGCGCGCCGCTGCACGGCATCACCCACACGCCGGAGGTGCCGAGCGCGCAGATCAAGAGCGCGGTGCTGCTGGCCGGCCTGCGCGCGAGCGGCACCACCACGGTGCGCGAGCCGGCGCCGACGCGCGACCACACGGAACGCGGCCTGACCGCATTCGGCGTCGCCGTCACGCGGACGGCCGACGGCGACATCAGCGTCGAGGGCGGCGCGCGGCTCACCGGCGGCCTCTCGCTCGCCGTTCCCGGCGATCCCTCCGCCACGGCCTTCCTGGCCGTCGCCGCGGCGGGCCTGCCCGGCTCCCAGATCGACATCGAAGACGTCGGCCTCAACCCCACCCGCGTGGCGCTCTTCGACGTGCTCCGCCGTGCCGGGGCCGATGTGTCCACGGACCTCACCGGTGACTGGCACGGCGAGCCGGTGGGCCGCGTGCGGATTGCCACCGGCGAACGGCTCGACGTCGTGGTGGCGCCCGCTGAAGTGCCGCTCCTCATCGACGAACTGCCGGCGCTCGCCGCCCTCGCCACCTTCGGCGGCTCGATCGTCGTGACCGGCGCGGCCGAACTCCGGGTCAAGGAAAGCGACCGCATCAGCGCGCTCGTCGCCGGCCTGCGCGCGATGGGCGCCGATGTGGACGAGTTCCCCGACGGCTTCGCCGTGCGCGGCTCGCGCCGGCTGACGGGCGGCGTCGTCGACGCGCGGCACGATCACCGGCTGGCCATGAGCTTCGCCGTGGCGGCGCTCGGCGCCACCCACCCCACCGAGATCCACGGGGCCGAGGTGGCGGCCGTGTCCTTCCCCGGGTTCTTCGCCGTGCTCGACGGCCTGCGCGCATGAAGGCCGACAAGCTTTACCTCGTGGGCTTCATGGGCGCCGGCAAGACCACCGTGGGTCGCGCCCTCGCCAAACGGCTCGACTGGCGGTTCGAGGACATCGACGAGCGCATCGAAAAGGCCGAGGGCCGCGACGTCGCGGCGATCTTCCGGCAGTCGGGCGAGCCCTACTTCCGCGCCCTCGAGCGGCAGGCGCTCGCCGATCTGCTGCCGACGCGTGGGGTCGTCGTGGCCACGGGCGGTGGCACGCCGATGGATCCGGCCAACCGCGCGCTGATGGCCCGCGACGGCGTCGTCGCCTGGCTCGACGCCCCGTTCACGACCATCACCACGCGGGTGCCGGCCGACGGCCGGCGGCCGCTCGCCGCCAACCGCGTCGAGATGGAGCGGCTGTACAATGAGCGGCTCGCGGCCTATTCGCAGGCGCACGCCCGCTTCGACGTGTCGAGGGCGAGCGTGGACGAGATCGTCGATCACGTCACCGACTGGTTGGAACACTGATGCGCTACCTGGTCCTGAGTGACGTCCACGCGAATCTCGAGGCCCTCGAGGCGGTGCTCGACGCCGCCCGCGAGATCCCCTACGAGCGCCTCCTGGTGCTCGGCGATCTCGTCGGCTACGGGGCGGACCCGAATGCCGTCGTCGATCGGATCCGCGGTCTGCAGCCGCATGCGGTCATCCGCGGCAATCACGACAAGGTGGGCGCCGGCCTCGAACCCTCGGACGCCTTCAATACCGTCGCCCGCGCCGCCATCCGCTGGACCTATGAGGCGCTGAGCGACGACAACCGCGACTGGCTGGCCGAACTGCCCACCGGCCCGCTCGTCATCGACGACCTGCTCGAGATCTGCCACGGTACGCCGTTCGACGAAGACATGTACGTGTTCGATGACGCCGACGTGCTGCGCTCGATGCAGGCGGCCGATCGGCGGCTCGTGCTCTTCGGCCACACGCACGTGCAGGTGGGCTACCGGCTCGCCAATCAGTCGCTGACGTTGGCCACCGCCGACGTGCGGCGTCCGCTGCACATCGCGATCGGCCAGGGGCACTACCTCATCAACCCGGGGTCCGTGGGGCAGCCGCGCGACGGCGATCCGCGGGCCGGGTTCGGCGTCTACGACGCCGGCAGTCAGGTGGTCGAAATCTACCGCACGCCCTACCCGATCGAGCAGACGCAGGCGCGGATCCGCGACGCCGGGCTGCCGGAAGCGCTGGCGCAGCGCCTGGCCATCGGCCGGTAGCGCCGCTGGCGCGCTCAGGCGCCGCCGGCCGCCTTGCGCTGCGCGCGTTCCTCGCGCTTCTTCTGCTCCATCGCCATCGCATCGGCCGCGGCGCGCGAGCCGAGCACCCAGCCGACGACCACGCCGACGAGCAGAATCACCGGAATGTAGATGAAGTGCCCGGCGGACGGCGTGCCGAACTCCACGTCAGGAGTCCTTCCGTTCGAGACGCGTCAGATCCGCTTCGGCCTTTCCGAGCCGCGACCCGAGCGACCACACGTACCCGAAGAGCGCCACCCACACGAACGCATAGGCCGCAGCCACGAGGTTGATGGCCGGGATCTGCTCCTCGGCCGGGATCTCGGAAATCGGGACGAACTCGTCGGGCGACGGCGTCTGCTGTGCCGCGCCCACGACGGGCACGGCGAGCAGCGTCACGATGAACAGCAGTCGAAGGTATCGCATCACGCCTCGTCGTGGGACAGATAGAGAGCGTCGATCCGCGTACGGTGTCTTTCGAGTGTCGCGCGGAGCGAGAGCAGCGCCAGGAACAGCAGCAGGAATGCCGTGACGCAGAACCACAACGGCCGCCCCATCTCGACCGGCAGCGTGGGCACGACCGACGTCTTCGGATGCAGCGTGCGCCAGTAGTTCACCGACACGTAGATGAACGGCACGTTGGCCATCCCGAAGAGCGCGAGGCCGGCCGACAGCTTCTCGGAGCCCGGGCCACCGAACTGCCTGAGCAGCAGATAGGCCACGAAGATGAGAAAGAGCATCAGGCTTGAGGTGAGGCGGGCGTCCCACACCCACCAGACGCCCCACGCCTTGCGTGCCCAGAGCGGCCCGGTGACGAGCGCCAGCAGCCCGAAGACCACGGCGAGTTCCGCCGCCGCCACCGCCGTGGCATCCGACGCCTGACGCTTCGTGAAGAGGAAGCGCGCGCTGGCGACGCCGGCCACGATGGCCGCCAGCATGAACATCCACGCCGAGGGCATGTGGTAGAAGTAGATCTTGTAGACGAGACCCATCGTGGCCTCGTGCGGCGCGGCATTAATCACCCACGGCGAGGCCGCGAACATCAGCGCCGCGATTCCGAGTTGCGCTTTGACAGCGGTGGTCACGTCGTCCTCTTTCGTTCCTGCGGTGGCGCGTCCGGTCAGTCCGTCATCAGGGGTTCGAACGTCCAGAGCGCCAGCGTCACGAACACCACGTCGAAGAACACCAGCAGCGCGAACCAGAACTGCGCCATGCCGGCATCGGGCTGCGGCTGGAACAGCGCCGCCGTCCCCCGCACGCCGGCAATCATGACCGGAACCGTCATCGGATACAACAGCACCGGCAGCAGCACGTCGCGGCTCCTGGCGCGCACGAGCATGGCCGCGAAGAGCGTGCCGATGGCGGCAAAGCCGAGCGTGCCGGCGGCGAGCAGACCGGCGAGCCGGAGCGGCGCCCGGAAGATCGGCGCCTGGAACAGCAGGCCGACGAGCGGCACCAGGATGAGCTCGACCAGCGCCATGAGGAGCAGCATCCCGACCAGCTTGCCGGCATAGAGCGCCGGCCGGTCGGCCGGCGCCAGCATCAGCGCGCGCAGGGTATCGGCCTGGCGTTCGCGCTCGAAGGTGCGGCCGAGGGCGAGCGTACCGGAGAAGGCCACCGTGATCCACAGGATCGCCGCCGCCACGCCGTCCGTCGGCACCCCTTCCCGCACGAACCCGAACGCGAAGATGAGCACGACCGTGACGGCGAAGAAGAGCGTGGTCGAGACCACTTCGAGGCTGCGCACCTCGACCGTCAGGTCCTTGCGCACGACGAGGGCGGCGACACGGAGGAACGCCTTCATGACGCGTGCATCGCCTCGCGGTAACGGTCGCGGAGGGAACCGGACGACGCCGGCGCCGCCACGCGCTTTCCGCCCTGCAGGAACACGACCTCGCTCAGCAGGCCGTCCACGACGTCGAGGTCGTGAGTGGCGAGCACCGTGACGACACCGCGCGCCTGCTCCTCGCGGAGCCGGCCGACCAGTGCGGCCGCGGAGGCCTGATCGAGCCCGGTGAAGGGCTCGTCGAGCAGCAGCAGCCGCGGCCCGTGCAGGAGCGCGCGCTCGAGTGCGACGCGCTGCCGCATGCCGCGCGAGAACGACGACACCAGGTCATCGGCACGCGCGCCGAGTCCGGCCCGTTCGAGCGCGGCGTCGGCCGCCCTCACCGCGTCGGGCATGTCGTAGAGGCGGCCGAAGAACACGAGATTCTCGCGCGCGGAGAGTTCGGGATAGAGGAAGAGATCGTGGCCCAGCATGCCGATGCGCGCCCGCAGTGCCGCCCCGGCCGCCGCGCTCGTCACACCGCCGTAGCGCACCGTGCCGGTCGAGGCCGCAAGCAGCGTGCCGAGGATCGAGAGCAGCGTGCTCTTGCCGGCGCCGTTGTGACCGAGCAGCCCGACGATGTCACCGGCGCGGGCCGTGAACGAGATGTTCGTCAGGGCGCGGCGGCGGCCGTAGTGCCGGCCGACGCCGTCGGCGGTCACGCTGTCGAAGTCGCTCACGCCGCGGTTCCCGCGCCGCCGGCCGCGTCGTCGAGCTGCGCGTAAACCTGTTCGACGGCCGCCATGAGGCGCTCCCGCTTGGCATCGCGTTTCGGGTCGTCGCCTTTCGCGCGCGCCTCTGCGTCGAGCGCAGCGATGGCACCGAGCAGCCGCTCCCGTTCGGCGAGCAGGGCCCGGGCATCGCGCGAGCGGTCGGCCGCCGGACCGAGCAGCGCCCAGCCCACCCACAGCAGCCCCGCGCCCATGACGCCGACGGCCGTCCAGAACGGCCACGCCGGCGGCGCCGGCACGTTCGCGAACGTGATGTCGAGCACCTGATCTTCGGCCAGGCGGCCGCCGGTGCCGACGATGAATACCTGGCCGTTCGAATCCCCCTCGCGCACACCCGAGAGCTGCGGACTTGAGAGCGTGAGCGCGCCAGCCTTCTCGGTGGCCACGAGGACCCCTTCGACCGGCGCCGGCCACCGCTGTGCGATGTGCAGCGTGGAGGCCAGCGGCAGACGGAACGCGATCTGGAAGGCCGTCTGCCCCGGGGGGAATGGCCCCGACAGCGTGAGCGCGCCGTCGGCCACCCGCGCGATGCCGGGCGGGCCCGACACGAGCGCGGCGGCCTCGGCGTCGCCGGGCAGCGTGAGCACGAGCGGCTTCACGGGGTTCACCGGCGTGCGGGCGTTGTTGACGATGCTGAAGATGTAGAAGAAGGTCGGCTCGTCGTCCTGGAACTCGAGGACGATGCGGGTGTCGGGTCCGAAGACGACCGCGCCGGTGCGCGCCGGCCCCTGTGCAGCCGCCTCGTTCGCCTGCGCCTCGGCCGCCGCCACCCTGGCGGCGCCGCCGACGAGCGCCACGCGCACGCCGCCCTTGGCAGGCACCGTGAATGGCTGCGAGCGGAGCGTCTCGCCGTCGATGACCGTCTCGGCCGTCACCTGGCTGCCGACGGTCACGCTCGTGAACTCGGCGCGGCCCTGCGCGTCGGTCACCGCGGTGACCGTGCCGTCGGGCGTCGTGAGGCGCACGTCCTGGTCAGGAACGTTGTTCCCCATCCGCTCGCGCACGACGCGCACCGTCACGGTGCCGTCGGGGAGTTCGGTCGCCGGCAGCGGCACGCCCGACATCTGCCGGGCATCCGGCATCGCCACCTGGGCCATCGCCACCTGCCCGAACGCGAGGCTCAGGAGGCACGCGGCCACGAGGCCGCCTACACACCGCTGTTTCATGATGCCGCCCCGGCGATCGAGGCGCCGCAGTGTTTGCAGAAGCGTGCGTCCACGTCGTTCACCCCGCCGCAGCCGCCGCAGACGCGTGCCAGCGTCGAGGGCACCGCGGTGACGGGCGCGGTGGTCCCCGTCACGTCGGCGTCGGGCGCCGCCGCGGGTGCGATGGCTCGCGCGGGTGCGGACGCTCGCGCCGACGGCGCGGTGCGCGCGGCCAGTTCGCGTTCGACCGCGGCGCGGTAGTCGCTGCCCTCGAGACGGCGCATCAGGCCGACGGCGCGCAACTTGAGGCGATCGCGCATGTCTTCGAACTCCGCGGTGGCGGTCTTCCCCATCGCGTGATCGAACTCCAGCTCCTTGATCGTGCGCAGCACGAGCGCCTTCTCGCGTTCGAGGGCGGCGCGCGCGCGGCCGGCCACCGGCGCGTCGGCGGTTTCGTCCGGCGCCGCGGAGAGCGGCGCGAGCGAGCGATAGCCGGCCACGGCCACGAGACTGGAGGCCACCACGGTCGCGCTCAGCACGACCACGCTCGACATCGTCTGGCCCGAGGACACGAGCACAACGGCGGTGGCGGCGAGCATGCCCGCCAGGAGGAACAACTGCCAGGGCCGGAGCCCGGGATCAGTCGAGGTCGCGGAGTTCATCGTCGAGTTGCTGCCGGAGGCTGGGGTCCACACCGGCCACGGCGGCCGAGGCCCCGACCGGCGCGGTGTCGCTGCGGCCCGCCGCCCAGCGGCGCGCGATGAACGCGAGCCCCAGGGCAGAGAGACCGGCCAGGGTGTACGGGAGCAGCCACAGCAGCTTGTGGTAGCCCTCGTCGAGCGGGCGCGCCAGGATGTGCTGGCCGCCGAACTCCTGCACGAAGCTGGCGAGCACGGCGTCGCGATCTTTGCCTTCGTCGACGAGCGTCTTGATCTTCGCGAGCTGCGACGCCTTGCCCTCGCAGTTGGTCATGCCGCACGTGCCGGCCGGCAGCCGGCAGCCGCAGGTGCACATGACCTCGTTGGCGAGTTCACGTTCGAGCGCCGAGCGGAACACGAGCGTGCCGCTCGCGGGTGCCGGGGTGGACGCCGCCGGCTCCTGCATCGTGTGCGCGTGCAGGCCGGCCGGCGTGAGCAGCACGCCGATGAGCAGCAGCGTGGCGGCGGCTTCGGCCCCCACGCGGGCGCCGGCCATGGCGAAGACCGTCTCGGGCAGGAGCGCGATGCCCGTGCCGAGCGCCATCAGACCGAAGCCGATCCAGATCCAGTTGACCAGTTCGTTGACGTGCACTTCCACGCTGGCCGACTGCTCGCCCAGCTCGAACGCCGCCATCACGATATAGAGGTCTTCGGCGAGCGAGCGCTGGATGGCCACCTCCGTCGTGGGCTCCTGCGGTCGGCTGCGGTAGAACCACTTGGCCGGATACATCGTGCCCAGGGTCTTCCCCGCCGTGTCCATCACCGTGACGTGCGCCGTGACCATCTGCTTCTGGTCGTCATCCGTGGCGCGGATGCTGTCGAGCCGCAGCACGTAGCGATCGACCTGCACCGTCTGTCCCGGCTTGAGCAGCGCCTGCTCGTCGCGGCCGAAGCCCTCGCCGGCGAAGCCCATGAACATGAGCACGATGCCGACGTGCACGATGTAGCCGCCGTAGCGCCGCTTGTTGCGGCTGACGAGGCCGATCATCGCCGTGAGGAGGTCGGTGCCCGTGGAGGTCCGGCGCACGGCGGCGCCGCGTACGAACTCCTGCACGATCGTGCCGAGCACGAAGCCACTGAACGCGAAGCAGAGGCCCGAACTCCACACGCGGATGCCGAGCGCGAGGGTCAGCGCGCCGGCGCCGATGCCGGACAGAATCGGCCAGCGGAACTGATGCAGCATCGCGGCCAGCGACGACGACCGCCACGCGAGCAGCGGGCCGATGCCGGTGAGCAGCAGCAGGATGAGGCCCACCGGCGTCATCCAGGTGTTGAAGAACGGCGGCCCCACCGTGAGCCGTTCACCGGTAATCGCCTCCGTGATGGTCGGGAACATAGTGGCGAAGAGCACGAAGAGCGCCGAGAACAGCAGCACCCAGTTGTTGGCGAGGAACGCCGCTTCCTTGGAGGCCCAGGAATCGAGCTCGTTGCGCGCCTTGAGCAGCGGCAGCCGGTAGATCACCCAGCCAAAGCTGAAGATGAGCAGCACGCTCATGAACACCATGAACATCATGGCGAGCTGCTTGTCTTCCCCGAAGGCGTGCACCGACTGCACGACGCCCGAGCGCGTCATGAAGGTGCCGAAGAGCGTGAGGAAGAACGTGACGATGACGAGCGTGACGTTCCACACCCGCAGCATGCCGCGCCGCTCCTGCACCATCACCGAGTGCAGGAAGGCGGTGGCCGTGAACCACGGCAGCAGGCCCGCGTTCTCGACCGGATCCCAACCCCAGAAGCCGCCCCAGCCGAGTTCCTCGTAGGCCCAGATCATGCCGAGCGTGAGGCCGAGCGACAGGCAGAACCACGACACCATCGTCCAGCGGCGCACGGCGCGCAGCCAGCTGTCGTCGAGATGCCCGGTGACGAGCGCCGCGATGCAGAAGGCGAACGGAATGGTCATCCCGACGAAGCCCAGATACATCGTGGGCGGGTGGATGGCCATGTAGAAGTTCTGGAGCAGCGGATTCAGGCCGGCGCCGGCGCGCGGCGCGTCGGTGAGATAGGTCGCGAACGGGTTGTTGTGCGCGATCATCAGGAACAGGAAGAACATCTGCACGACGCTCAGCGTCGCGACGACATACGGGATGAGCTCCCGATGCCGCTCCTTGTTGATCCGCACGGCCGCCGCGCCGAAGAGCGACAGCAGGAACACCCAGAACATGACCGAGCCGTCGAGGCCGCCCCAGTAGGACGCCAGCTTGTAGCCGAGCGGCTGCGCGCTCTCGGAGTAGCGCTGCACGTACTTGATGCTGTAGTTGCCGACGACGAAGGCGTGGACGATGACGCCGGAGGCCACCGTCATCACGGCGGCCACGAGATAGAGCGCGCCGACGCCGCTTTCGACGAGGCGGGTGTTGCGGCGGCGGGCACCGACAACCGAGGCGGCCGCCGCATAGGCGGAGATCACGAACGCCGACAGGAGCAGGACAGCGCCAAGTGTGGCCATGTGGGCAGATCTCGAAAACGAAGGGACGTCAGGCGCGCGTCGCGCGCGCCCCGGGCTCGCGGAGACTTACTCGCCGCCGGACGTGGTGCCCTGTTTGGCCGCCCCGCGGCCCTTGGTGTCGACCTGCGCCTCGTACTTCGACGGGCACTTCGCCATGACGCCGTTCGGCTGCACGACGAAACCGTCGGGGCCGAGCACCCCCTTCAGCACCACTTCCGCGTCGGGCTGGAACGTGTCGGGCACGATGCCGGTGTAGGTCGCCTTGACCACATGGCCCTGGCTCTGCACCTCGAAGCGGTACTCGAGCGACTCACGTTTCCGGAAGATGGAGTCGGGCTTGACGAATCCGTGGAGCTGGAGCGGCTTGCCGTACCAGATCTGCGGCTCGTTCATCACTTCTTCGACGTGTTTGTAGTACTCGGTGCTCTCGGCCATTGTCGAGTACAACAACCCGGCGAACGAGAGCGTGAGCACGAGACCCGTGATTCCGACCTTGATGGCTTTGTGCTTCATGGTCAATGACTTCCGGAGACAGAGTCGAACCGGACTCTCTGCCTAGAGTATCCCCGCCCCGGCACCCGGTCAACCAACAGGAACGCAGGAATCATGCCTTTTGGACGGGCGGCGATTCCACTCGGATTCACCGCCCCGGCTGCGGCCGGGCTGGCCGGCGCGGCGCGGGATCTTCCCTCAGGCCCCCTGATATTCCGCGAGGAGCGCGTGCACGAGCGCCACCGGCAGGCCGACGACGTTGCTGTACGAGCCCTCGATGCGGGTCACGTAGCGGGCCGCCCGCCCCTGGATGCCGTAGGCGCCGGCCTTGTCCATCGGCTCGCCCGAGGCGACATACGCCGCGATTTCGGCCTCGCGCATCGGCGCGAACCAGACGCTCGTCGCCGCCACGGCCACGCGTGACCAGGTCGCCGAGACTAGCGCCACGCCGGTCAGCACCTCGTGCGCGCGGCCCTGCAGCCGGCTGAGCATGCGCGCCGCGTCGGCCGCGTCGGCCGGTTTGGCCAGGATGTCGCCATCGACAACCACCGTCGTGTCGGCGCCGAGCACGAGCGCGTCCGGGTGCCGCGCCAGCACGGCGCGCGCCTTCGCCTCGGCCAGCCGCGCCACGTAGGCCTCGGCGGTCTCGCCGCCCACCGGTGTCTCATCGACATCGGCCGTGCGCACGGTGAAGGTGTAGCCGGCAGCGGCCAGCAGTTCCTGGCGGCGCGGCGACGCGGAGGCGAGCACGAAGGACGGCATGGAGCGCACGGCCCGATTTAAGCACGTGAGCTACGATTCCGGCATGCTGCCGCTCACGCGCCCTGCCGCTGCCCTGCTCCTCCTCATCGCGTTCGTCGCGCCGGTGTCCGCGCAAGCGCCCGACGCCACCTCCCCGCCGCTGCTGCCCTGGTCGCGCCAGATCGCCGTGCGGGAAGGCTGGGTGCAGGAACGCCACGCGGCATTGCTGCCCATGCTGCGCCGGCACGGCATCAGCATGTGGATCGTGGCCACCGAGGAGTTCCACGACGATCCCCTCGTGCAGCACGTGGCGCCACCGCGCCCCTATGTGGGCAATCGAGACTTCTTCGTCTTCATCGACACGGGCGACGCCGGGCTGAAGCGCGTGGCCATCACCGGCTACACCGAGGACAACCTGCGCCAGTTCTTCGAGACCGGCGAGCCGGTGCCGGCTGAGGTCCGCCTCGGACAGCTCGTGGATCAGTACAAGCCGAAGACGATCGGCCTGGCCATCGGCGGCACGCGCGGCATGACGCGCTCGCTCACCTACGACACGTATCGGATGATCACGGGCGCCATCGGCACGCCGGCCGGTGTGTCGATCGTGAGCGCGCAGGACCTCATCGAGGAATACGCCGACACGCGCCTTGCCAGCGAGATGCCGCACTACCGCACGGCCGTGCAGCTCACCGAGGCGCTGACGCGGCGCGCGCTCTCGAGCGAGGTGATCCGTCCCGGCACGACCACCGTGGGCGACGTGCGCCGCTGGCTCTACGACGCGCTCTGGGCGCACGGCGTGCGGACGTGGTTCCAGCCCGACCTGCGCGTGCAGCGGCGCGGCACACCCGGCGCGACCTCACGCGGGTTCCTCGCCGTGGCACCGGAAGCCACCGTCATCGAACGCGGCGACGTCGTGCACCTCGACTTCGGCCTGAGCTACATGGGCTTCGACACCGACTGGCAGAAGATGGCCTACGTGCTGCGCGACGGCGAGACCGACGTGCCGGCCGGCCTCAAGGCGGCGATGCGGAATACGAACGCGCTTCAGGACGCGGTCATGCGCCGGCATTCGCGCCCGGGCCGGCTCGCCGCCGATGTCTACACCGACACGATGGCCGAGATGAAGACCGCCGGAATCGAGGCGATGATCTACTCGCACCCGATCGGCCTGCACGGGCACGGGCTTGGCGCCTCCATCGACTTCCGCGCCACGCAGCGTGCCGACATCGGCCAGCAGGCGCAGAAGCGCCTGCGCCTCGGGTCGTACATCTCGATCGAACTCAACACCGCGACGGCCGTGCCGGAGTGGGCCGGACAGAAGGTCTTCGTGATGATGGAAGACGACGCGCACCTCACCGAGGGCGGGTGGGAGTTCTTCCGGCCGCGCCAGGAGGCGTGGTACCTCGTCCGCTGACCCGGATGTTATCCTGCGAGGGATGGATCATGCCAGCCGCGTGCTGCCGGCGGTGCTCGCCACGGCCATCCGCCAGGCGCCGCTCACGCCCGAAAAGGTCGCCTTCGCGTGGCGGGCCGCTGGCGGCGCCGCGATTGCGCGGGTCACCGAGGTGACGCTCGCCGACGGCGGCGTGCTGAAGGTGCAGGCGCAGGATCCGCAGTGGGCGAAGGAAGTCCATCGCCTGCGCCACGACCTCGTCCGCCAGCTCGAGCCATGGCTCGGCAGCGGTGTGGTCGCGAAGATCGAAATCGCCGGAGGCGCTGCCAGGCGGCCGGGCCGCACGAGCCCCGGCGCCTCGTCATAACGCAGAGAGTGGAGAGAGCCGTCATGCAGGAAGCCGTCATCGTCAGCGCCGTTCGTGTTCCCACCGGCAGGTTCCTCGGCACGCTGAAGGACATGTCCGCCACCGATCTGGGCGCCCTCGCCGTGCGCGAAGCCGTGGCGCGCGCCGGCGTCGATCCGGCGGCGGTCGACGAATGCATCATGGGCAACGTGGTGTCGGCCGGCGCCGGCCAGGCGCCGGCCCGTCAGGCGGCCCTCAAGGGCGGCCTGCCCCACGCGGTCGCCGCGCTCACGATCAACAAGGTGTGCGGCTCGGGCCTCAAGGCCGTGATGCTGGCGCAGCAGGGCATCCAGACCGGCGACATCGAGATCGCGGTGGCCGGCGGCATGGAGTCGATGAGCAACGCGCCCTACCTGCTCGCCAAGGCACGCGAAGGCCTGCGCATGGGCCACGCCCAGATGGTCGACTCAATGATTCACGACGGCCTGTGGTGTCCGTTCGAGAACTGGCACATGGGCAACGCCGGTGAAACCGTGGCCGCCGCCTTCAAGGTGACGCGCGAGGAACAGGACGCGTTTGCCGCCGACAGCCACCGGAAGGCCGCCGCCGCGCAGGCCGCCGGCAAGTTCGCCGCCGAGATCCTGCCGGTGGCGATTCCGCAGAAGAAGGGCGACCCGGTGATGTTCAGCGCCGATGAGTCCGTGCGCGCCGACACCACGCCCGAGACCCTCGGCAGGCTGAAGCCGGCCTTCAAGAAGGACGGCAGCGTCACGGCCGGCAACGCGCCGCCCGTGAACGACGGCGCCGCCGCGCTCGTCGTCATGTCGGCGGCCCGCGCGCAGGCGCTCGGCCTCACGCCGCTCGCCCGCATCGTGGCCCAGGCCACCACCGGCCTCGAGCCGAAGATGCTGCTCATGACGCCGGTCGAGGCATCGCGGAAGGCGGCGAAGAAGGCCGGCTGGAACCTGCAGGACGTGGACCTCTTCGAACTGAACGAGGCCTTCGCCGTGCAGGCCGTGGCCGTCATCCGCGAACTCGGCATCGACGCCGCGAGGGTCAACGTCAACGGCGGCGCCGTGGCGCTCGGACACGCCATCGGCGCCTCCGGCGCGCGCGTGCTGACGACGCTGCTCTACGCCCTCAGGGATCGCGGCGGCAGGCGCGGCATCGCCACGTTGTGCCTCGGCGGCGGCAACGGCGTGGCACTCGCCGTCGAACTGGTCTGACGGCGAAGTGTAACGGGGTCTGTCACGGTCACGAGACGTCTCCCCATGCCCGTGACCGTGACAGACCCCGTTACACTTCACTTCAGCCGGTGGTCGTCGTCATGTAGCGCGAGGCGTTCTTCGCCACGTGCGTGACGGCGTCGAGCAGGCGGTCCACCTCGTCCGGCATGTTGTAGACGTGCGTGGCGGCACGGACACCGTTCAGGTTGCCCGTGGTCATCGTGCGGATCCACACGCGGTTGTAGTCGTAGATCGCCTTCACCACGTTCTCCATCGGAATCTGGTGCACCGAGAAGAGCGTGAGCCCGGCCGCGAACTGCGGGTCCTCCGAGGTCCACATCTTCACGCCGGGAATGCCCTTCAGCCCGCCGCGGAGCTTCGTGCTCAGCTGCCGCACACGCGCCTCGACGTTCTTCTTCCCGATCGCCTCGTGGAAGTCGATCGCCTCGGCCATCGCCATGAAACTCGGCACGTTGCGCTGCCCGCCGAGTTCGTAACGCTTGGCGCCGAACGACGTTGACTTCGGGTCGTGCACGGCTTTTTGATCCGCGTACCCCATGAGGGGCCAGATGCGGTCCTGCAGGTCGCGCCGGATGTAGCAGACACCGGTGCCCGTGCCGGCGAGCAGCCACTTCTGCCCCGCCGCCGCGTAGTGATCGACGCCGGTCGCATTCAGGTTCAGATCCAGCATGCCGAGCGGGTGGGCGCCGTCCACCGAGATGAGCGCGCCTTTGCTGTGCGCGAGACCGCAGAGTGCGGCGATCGGCGTGATGAGGCCCGTGACGTAGGTCATGTGGCTCACCATCAGCAGGCGCGTCTTCCCTGTCATCGCCCGTTCGTAGATCTTCACGATCTGATCGACGCTCTCGGGCGGGGACGGCACCTCCACCTTCACCAGCTTCACCCCGTACCGCGCCTCGACCTGCTGCAGCGGCTGGATCCCGCCGCCGTGTTCGTGCGAGCAGTAGACCACTTCGTCGCCGGCCTTCCAGTCGAGGCCCCTGATGAAGATGTTCATGCCTTCGCTCGTGCTGCGGGTGAGCGCGATCTCGTCGGCCTGCGCCCCGACGAACGCCGCCATGCGCGCCCGCACGGCATCGCGCCCTTCGTTGCGGTAGTTGTCGGTGGGGTCTTCGGCGAGTTCGCGCTCGTAGCGCGCCAGCGCTTCGGTGACGACGCGCGGCGTCGGCCCGTAGGTGCCGTTGTTCATGAAGGTCAGGCCGTCGACGACGTTGAACTGGCCGCGCACCTTCCACCAGTAGGCCTCGTCGAGCGGGCCAGACGGCACGAGCGTCGACAGCGGCCGCGCGAGCGGCGGCGCCTTCGGCTGCGCGGCGAGCGACGCGCCGAAGAGCCCCGTGGTGAGTCCGCCGAACGCGGCGGCCGAGCCGCCGAGGAACCGACGCCGAGACACCCGCACACCGCTCATGCACGCCTCCCCGCCGGGCTGATGCGCCTGCCGCATTGCCGGCATGTGGGCGGATTATGGCTGCCGCCGCCGGAATGTCAACCGCGAACGGGGGCTCAGACGCGCGGCGTACAGGCCAGGAACCGCTTCGGATTCCCGGTGAGGATGCCCGTGAGTGTGGCCTGCGGCAGCCCGGCCTTGAGCAGCAACGGGGCGAATACGGTCGCCGTCTGGGCGAGACCGGCGCCGCCGTTCTGCCTGAGCGACCGCGCCGACGCGAAGTCGGACGACAGCAGCAGGCGATCGGCGAATCCTGCCTCGATGAGCGCCATCGCCGCGACCACCTTGTCGGCATCGGGCACGAGCGCGAGCGTGACGCGGTCGAACCCGACGAACGCGCCGCGCTTCGCCACGGCGATGGCGATCTCGGCCTTCGGATCGTGCAGACAGCACACGTGGCCGATCGCCAGCGACGCCGGCCGCGCCCCGGCCTGCTCGAGCACGTCGAGCTGCCGCAGCGCGGCGTCGTGCGGAATGTCGGCCGCGCCCGGCCGCGTGCCGAGATACGGATTGTGGGTGAACACCGGCAGCCCGCTGCGCACCGAGGCCTTCGCCACCGCCTGCAGCACCTTCGTCTCCGTGGCGGTCAACACGCCGCCCTGCTGACCAATCTCGCCGAACGCGCCCAGACGGTCGCGCGCGGCCTCGGCCACGAGCGCATCCGCAATCGTCTCGGCCGACTGCGTCTCGAGGGCCGGCGGATAGGTGCGCTGCATGTAGTAGCCGCCGCTCGCCACGAGCGGCAGCCCGCTCTCCCGGGTGATGCGGACGAGCGCGTCGAGCCGGCGGTGCATGTCGGGGTGGCCGCCGTCGACGATGAGCCCGAGGCCGTCGGCCTTCGCCGCCCGGGCCTCCGCCACCATGAGCGCCACGTCGTCGGTGAAATGTGAGGTGGCGTCGAGCGGGAAGCGCATCGACAGGTGCTCGTGGAACAGCACGGAGCCGCGGACGTCGGCCGGCCGCAGGTCCCCGGCCAGCGTCCGGATGACCAGGCGCGAGGGCTGGGCCGCGGCCCGCGGACCAGCGGGCCACCAGGCCGCGGAGGCCGTGCCGAGCAGGGCGAGCGCGGTGCGGCGGGTCATCTCGGGCATCGGCCGGTATCTTACGCCGGCGTCCGGACGTCGCGGCGCGCCATGGCCCCCCCGGGCGCGTTATCATCGGCCCATGCCGCGTCCCGACCGCGCCGCCCGTATCGCCCTCGTCATCGGCTGGCTCGTGGCCTGGTCGGCCACGTCCTTCCATCCGCACGCGCAGGAGCAGGATCTGCCGCCGCTCGTCTACGTCTGCCCGATGCATTCGGACCAGGTGGCGCACGAAGACGGCGAGTGTCCGATCTGCAAGATGGGCCTCGAGCCCATGCGGCTCGACAGCGTCCACACCTGTCCGGTGCACTCGGTCGTGGCCGAAAAGAAGCCGGGCAAGTGTCCGATCTGTGGCCGCACGCTCGGCGAGATCACCGTGTCGGTGGCGTGGCGCTGCGGCGGCGTCGACAAGGACCTGATGGAACCGCAACGCTGCAAGGACGGCACGCAGGCGGTGCGCGTGAACAAGGCCGCGGCCCACGGCAACCACAACCCGCAGCATGGCGGCCAGTTCTTCATGGCGCAGGACTACTGGCACCACGTCGAGGGCGTCTACCCCTCGCCCGGCGTCTTCCGTCTGTATCTCTACGACGACTACACCAAGCCGCTCGCCGCCGCGAAGGTCAAGGCCGTGAAGGCGCGGCTCGTCACGAAGGAAGAGACCGATCCGAAGACGTTCGTCACGAAGGAAGTGGCGTCGGTGCCGCTCGCCGTGGCCGGCGATGGCGCCTACCTCGAAGCGGCGATCGATCCGCTGGCGCTGCCAGCGAACCTGACGATGCAGGCGGTGTTCGAGCCCGGAGGCAAGGAACAGCGCTTCGATTTCGCGTTCGGTGAGTTCTCGACCGATTCGATGCCGCCGGCCATGGACGTGGCCACACGGCTCATGATGGACATTCCCGACAACCCGCGCGACCTCCTGAAGATGCTCGTCGAGCGTCGTGATGAGCTGACCGCGGTGGTCGGCCGCGGCGGCCTGAGCGAAGTATGGGTGCCGGCGCTGCAGGGCAAGGAACTCGCCCTCGCCCTCGAGCTGCACGCGCGCGAGTTCCCCGAGGCGAAACGGGCCGAGGTCGAGCGTGCCAGCCGCGCGATCGTGCTGGCGGCGTTCCGTCTCGACTCGGCCGGCGACCGCGGCGAACGCGACGTGGTCGAGCGTGCCGCCGCTGAATTCGCCACGGCCGTCAGGACGATGGAAGCCAGCTTCGGAGGCTCGCGATGATCCGCCCGACCGCGTCCGTCGTCCGCCTGCTTGCGGCCGCTGCACTGGCGCTCGGGCTCGCCCTTGCCGCCCAGACACCCGGCGAGGCCCACAAGGCCATCACCTCGAAGTACCTCTTCAACGAAGACATGTTCCCGCTCTTTCGCGATCGCTGCGGGCGCTGTCACGTGGATGGCGGCGTCGCCCCGATGTCGCTGTTGACGCACGAAGATGCGTCGCCCTGGGCCGAATCGCTGCGGCTCGAATTCCTCAGCGAAGAGCCGGCGCCGCCGTGGCACCAGATGACGCTGACGCCGCGCGAGCTCGACATGATGCTCGTGTGGGCCAACGGCGGCACGCCGCGCGGCGATGCCTCGAAGCCACCGCCGCCGGTGAAGCTGGTGAACGAGTGGGCCCAGGGCGCGCCTGACGTGCCGCTGCGACTGCCGGCGCCCTTCACGCTCGAGGCGACGGCCAACGAGGCCTCGCACGAGGTCGTGCTGCCGCTCACCGCCGCGGCCGGACGCACCATCGGCGCGGTCGATCTGCTGCCGGGGAATCCGGCCATCGTACGCAGCGCCGTGTTGAAGCTGAAGACGGCCGACGGCGACACCCGCGACCTGGGCACGTGGATGCCGGGACGCACCACGGCGGTCGTGCTGGCGGCGCCGGTGAAGATCGCCGCCGGGGCCTCGCTCACGGCACCGATCGAATACCGGCGCACGTGGAAGTACGAGGGGCAGATGCTCACCGACCACAGCGCGGTCGGCCTCTACGACGCCGGCGCCCGGCGGGCCACGCCATCGGCGCGTCCTGCGCCAGGCGCGGCGCGTCCGTAACCGCCCTGCCGGCCCGCCCCGCCGTTACGAACGCGCGACCGGCGGAGCCGCGGCATGCGACCGCCACCAGGCGGTGACGGCGAGCACCGGCCCGAGCACCAGGGCTTCGGTCGTCACCGCCCAGAGGTTGTGGGTGACGAAGCCGTCGAGCCAATAGCGGCGCGAGATCGCTTCGAACACGTAGGCGTGCGCGAAGTAGAACGTGGACGTGACCGGCCAGAGCGCCATCACGCCGAGCGGCGCCGTGTCGTCCGACCCCAGCCAGTCGAAGAGTACGTGCGACGCCCACGCGAGCCCGACCGTGAGCGCGAGACGCGTCTGCCCCCGCTGCCACGACCACGCCACCACGGCGGCCAGAACGGCTGCACCGAGGCTGTGCGTCTCCATGTTGTGGCGCCCCCACAGGAAGTCGATGTCGGGCAGCACGCCGGCGACCGCGCCGGCCACGACGAGCGGTGAGGCCAGCGCGGCGCGCGCCGCCCTCAGGCCCCGCCCTCCGCCGGCACGGCGCGCCTCGCAGACGAGACCCACGATGGCCCCGCCAAGGGCATGTCCCACGGGGCTCGGCATCCGCCCAACCGTACGCAACTCATGCGCGTTCGGTCAAACCCGCACGCTGCGAAGTCTGCGCCCCCGGGGCGATCGGCTCCGTGGGGCGAAAGTCACTGGTCCCCGTAAACCACTGATAATGAAGGGCCACATTCTGTGAGCTACACGGCATTTCGCTTGACTTTCGCTTGGCCTGTCATTAGCATCGACTTCGGTTGACGGGCGGCTCCGACTGGGGAGCGGCCCTACGTCAACGGAGATTCAAGCCATGGCAGTGGATGATGTGAAGGAGCGCCTCAAAGCCATCGAGATGGCGGTGGGCCAGATCGAGAAGCAGTTCGGCAAGGGCGCCATCATGCGCCTCGGGTCGAAGGGCGCGGTGGCGCCGCATGAGGCGATCTCCACGGGCTCGATCAGCATCGATTACGCACTCGGCATCGGCGGGTTCCCGCGTGGCCGCGTCGTCGAGGTGTTCGGCCCCGAGTCGTCGGGCAAGACCACCCTCACCCTGCAGGTCATTGCCGAGGCGCAGCGCGCCGGCGGCATGGCGGCCTTCGTCGACGCGGAACACGCGCTCGATGCCGAATACGCCCGCAAGCTGGGCGTGGACATCGAGAACCTGCTGGTCTCGCAGCCGGACAACGGCGAGCAGGCGCTCGAAATCGTCGAAGTGCTCGTGCGCTCGAACTCGGTCGACGTGGTCGTGGTCGACTCGGTGGCGGCCCTCGTTCCCCGTGCCGAAATCGAAGGCGAGATGGGCGACGCGCAGGTGGGCCTGCAGGCGCGCCTCATGTCGCAGGCGCTGCGCAAGCTCACGGCCGTGGTGGCCAAGTCGAAGACCACGCTCATCTTCATCAACCAGCTCCGCGAGAAGATCGGCGTGATGTTCGGCAGCCCCGAAACGACCACCGGCGGCCGCGCGCTGAAGTTCTACTCGTCGGTGCGCGTCGACATCCGCCGCATCGGCGCCATCAAGGACGGCGAAGCCGTGGTTGGCGGGCGCACGCGCGTCAAGATCGTCAAGAACAAGATGGCGCCGCCCTTCCGCGAAGCGGAGTTCGACATCATGTACGGCGAAGGCGTCTCGCGCGAAGGCGACCTCATCGACCTGGCGGTCGAGCGCAAGATCATCGACAAGAGCGGCGCCTGGTTCTCGTACGGCGGCGAGCGGCTCGGCCAGGGTCGCGAAAACGTCAAGACGTTCCTCAAGGAACACAAGGACATCCGCCAGACGATCGAGGATCGCGTGCGCCGCGAACTCGGCCTGATGCGCGACACGGAACCCGCCACGGTCTAGCGCGTGGACGCGGCGCTCTTCTCGGCCATCAACGGTGCGCACGCACCGTGGCTCGACACGGTCATGACGGGGGTGAGCTGGCTTGGCTACTTCCCCGGCGTGTGGTTCCTCTCCGGGGCGGCGGCGTTGCTGTCGCCCCGCCTCAGGGCGTCCGCTTTCCGCGCCTGCCTCGCGGTGTCGCTCACCTACGTGATGGCGAGCGGCATCGTGAAGCCGCTGGTCGGCCGGATCCGCCCGTATCAGACGGGGTTCGTCGCGGCGCGCACGGTGGAGCCGTCGCCGGCCACCGGCTACTCGTTCCCCTCAGGTCATGCGGCCACGGCGGTGGCCGGGGCGTTGTCGGGCGCTCGCCTCATGCCCGCCGCCGCGCCGGTGCTGTGGGGTCTTGCGAGCCTGATGGCCGTGTCGCGCATCTACGTGGGTGTGCACTACCCCTCAGACGTCGCGGCCGGGGCCCTGCTGGGCCTGCTGTGCACGTACCTCGTGCTGGGCGGCCGTCACGCGTCGGCCCGCCCCTGGCCGTCCCCCGAGGGCGGCCAGCCGCGGCGGCGGCGCCCCTGACCACCAACAGGTGGGCATGGATCGTTCCGATTACCCTGTGTTATAGTCACTTTTCTGTGCCTGCCCTGCGGGCACGGGCCGTGGCCAGGTAGCTCAGTTGGTAGAGCATGCGACTGAAAATCGCAGTGTCGGCGGTTCGATCCCGTCCCTGGCCACCAACTTCCCTTCCGCTGATTTCGCACGGCGCGGGGCGGCTCCTCGCCGCATCCGGCAGTCATCCGCGCTCACTCCCTAATCACCGCCGGCGCACCTGCGTCACGCGGCTAGCGACCGGTGGCTCGCTTCGCGCCGGCGCGCGCCGGCCGCCGGCGCGGCGCCCGCGGCTCCTCTTCGACCGACAACGCAATGAGCTCGCCGACCCGGTGGTGCGACTCCACGGGATGCCGCAGCGGCTGCTCGAAGTCGATCTCGTAGACGTTCTGGCGTCCACTGCGCCGCCGCCTGAGGTACCCGCCATTCTCGAGGTCGGCCACGATGCGCTGCACGGCCCGCTCGGTGACGCCGACCTGCGCCGCCACATCGCGCAGCCGCAGGCCGGAGCTCTGGGCGAGACACAGCAGGACATGGCCGTGGTTGGTCAGGAACGTCCACTTCGACGCACCGGAATGCTTCGCCATAATCTATAGCCTACATCCGTTTCGCGACAATTGACTCACGATTTTTTTGTCGCGTATACTCGTTCGTGTCTTACGCAGCGCACGTCGCCGTTCCGGCGGCCGGCGCCGGCGAACGCATCTGCCCATGCCGCATCCACCGTCCACGCCGCCATCGCTCCTCCAGGCACGCGCCGTCGTCGAGCTGCTCGCCGGCGCCCATGGCGTCGTCTACGACCACGACGCGCTCGACGCCACGGCCCGGCGCCTGGCCGCCTCGACGCCGCCACCAGACGTCACCGGCGCCATCAACATCTTCGCCGCCGAGGCGGGCCTGGCCGTGGCCCGCGTGCGCCGCTCGCTCAAGGAAGTGGTCGACGACGCCGACCCGGCCATGCCCTGGGTAGCCGTGCGCCAGACGGCGGCCGGCGACACCGACGCCATTGCCGTGCTCGACCGCCAGCGCGGCGGCGCCCGGGTGGCCGTGCCCGGCGCCCACGATCGGCCGGGCCGCTGGTCGCTCGCCAGTCTGCGGGCGTGGCTGGGCGTCGCCGGCGACCACGACGTCACCGAGTGGCTGCTCGCCGAGCCCGCCGCGCCGCTCGCCGGCATGCGCTCGGCCTCGACCGACACTCGCCGCGAACCGTTCTCGCGTATCCGCGCGCTGCTCGGCGCCGAACGCCGCACGCTGTGGGTGGCGGTGGTCTACTCGGCCGTCATCGGACTGCTGTCGCTGGTCGTGCCGATTGCCGTGCAGCTGCTCGTCAACACCATCGCCTTCGGCTCACTGCTGCAGCCGCTGGCCGTGCTGATGCTGGTGGTCTTCGTCGCCCTCGGCTTCTCCACGGCGCTCAACGCGCTGCGCGCGGCCGTCGTCGAAATCATCCAGAAGAGCATCTTCGCGCGCGTCGCCACCGACGTCACCTGGCGGCTGCTGCGCGTCCGCGCCGACGCCTTCGACCGTTATCACGGCCCCGAACTGGTCAACCGATTTTTCGACACGGTGACCGTGCAGAAGTCGGCGGCGCTGCTGCTCATCGACGGCCTCAGCATCCTGATGCAGACCTCGATCGGCATGGTGCTGCTCGCCGTCTACCACCCGTTCCTGCTCGCCTTCGACGTCTTCCTCGTGAGCGCGATGCTCTTCATCGTCTTCGTGCTCGGCCGGGGCGCCGTGAGCACGGCCATCAAGGAATCGAAGGCCAAGTACGCGCTCGAGGCGTGGCTCGAGCAGATCGCCGCGCACTTGGTCACGTTCAAGTCGGCCGGCGCGCCGGCGTTCGCCACCGAGCGCTCGCGCCGCCTGCTCGAGGACTACCTCGACTACCGCACCAAACACTTCAAGATCCTGATCCGGCAGGTGCTCGGGTCGTTCGCGCTGCAGGCCACCGCCAGTTCCGCCCTGCTCGGCATCGGCGGCTTCCTGGTCATCGACCGCCAGCTGACGCTCGGGCAGCTGGTGGCGAGTGAACTCGTGGTCACGCTGATGATGAGCGCCTTCACGAAGTTCGGCAAACAGCTCGAGGTCTTCTACGACCTGTCGGCGGCCATCGACAAGCTCGGCGACCTCATCGATCTGCCGCTCGAGCGCGCCGGCGGCGAGGCGACGCTCCCCGGCACCGGCGCGCTCGCCATCGAGATGCGCGATGTCGAGGTGCGGTATCCGGATGGTACCCGTGCGGCGCTCAGCGTGCGGCAGTGGTCGCTCGCGCCGGGCGAACACGTGGGCGTCACCGGCCCGAATGGCTCGGGCAAGAGCACGCTCGCCGACGTGTTGTTCGGACTGCGCTCGACCTCGGCCGGCGCCGTGCGCGTGGACGGCGTCGACGTGCGCGACCTGCCGCTTGCGACACTGCGCTCCGCCGTCGGCCTCGTGCGCGGCGTCGAACTCTTTCCCGGCACCGTGCTCGACAACGTGCGGCTCGGGCGTCCAGGCGTGAGCCATGGCGACGTCACCGCGGCGCTCGCCGGCGTCGGCCTGCTCGACGAACTGCTGCGCCTGCCGCAGGGCCTCGACACCGTGCTCACCCCACACGGCCGTCCCCTGTCGCACCGCCAGGCGTGCCGACTGATGATCGCCCGTGCCGTGGTCGCCCGGCCTCGGCTCCTCGTCATCGACGGCGCCCTCGACACCATCGATCAGCCCGAGGAGCGGGCCCGGCTCGACGCCATCATCTTCGACCCTTCCGCGCCGTGGACGGTCGTCTGCATCACCGAACGGCCTGACGTGCTGGCGCAGTGCTCCCGGGTCGTGCGACTCCACGACGGCGAGATTCGTGAGGAGGTGACGCGATGACGTCCGGTTCCGGCTGGCAGATGGATCACCGCCTGGCCCTGCATGGCATCCATGCTCCACGCTCGGCCCGGCTGCTCGCGCGGCTGCTGGTCGTGCTCATCGTGCTGACGGCCGTGGCCCTGGTGGTGACGCCGTGGCAGCAGACGATCCCCGGGACGGGGCGCGTCATCGCCTTCAGCCCCGAGGAGCGGCCGCAGGAGGTGCAGGCCCTGGTGGACGGCCGGGTCGCCACCTGGCACGTGGTGGAAGGGTCGGTGGTCAAGGCCGGCGATCCGATCGTGGATCTGGTCGACAACGACCCGGCGATTCTCGACCGCCTGACCGCCGAACGCGCGCAGGTGCAGCTCACGATCGAACAGGCCGACATGCGCGTGACGTCGCTCGGCGACCGCATCCGCGAGCTGCAGCTCACGCAGGAGACGAGCGTCGAGGCGGCGAAACTGCGCGAGCAGATGGCGCGCGATCGCGTCACCGCGGCCGAACGGTCCGTCACGGCGGCCGACGCCGCCAACACCGCCGCGACGCTCAATCTCGATCGCCAGAAGGCGCTCATCGCCAAGGGGCTGACCTCCACCCGCAACGTCGAGCTCGCCCAGATGGAAATGGCCACGCGCGCCGCCGAGGTCGAGCGCGCCGTGGCGACGCTCAACGCGGCACGAAGTGAGGCGGCGTCGCTCGCCGCCGAGCTGCAGCGCACCCTGGCCGAGGCGCGGGCCCGCGTCGACGAAGCGCGCGCGCAGATGGCCTCGGGCCGCAGCGACGCCGCCAAGGCACGCGCCGAACTCGCCAAGATGGACGTGCGGCTGTCGCGCCAGCAGACGCAGCGCGTCACCGCCCCTATCGACGGCACCGTGCTGCGCGTGGTGGGACGCCGCAGCGGCGAGTTGTTGAAGGCCGGCGAAGCCCTGGCCGTCATCGTGCCCGCCTCCACGAAGGACGTGGTCGAGATCTGGATCGACGGCAACGACATGCCGATGGTGTCGACGGGCAGCCGGGTGCGGCTGCAGTTCGAAGGCTGGCCGGCGCTGCAGTTCTCGGGCTGGCCGTCGATTGCGGTGGGCACCTTCGGCGGCAAGGTGCTGAACGTGGATGCGACCGACAACGGCCAGGGGCGCTTCCGCGTGCTGGTCGAACCGGATCCGGCCGACGAGGCGTGGCCCTCGTCGCGTTTCCTGCGCCAGGGCGTGCGGGCCAACGGCTGGGTGCTCCTGAACGTCGTGCCCGTCGGCTACGAGCTGTGGCGGCAGTTCAACGGCTTCCCGCCGATCGTCGGCATGACCGAACCGACCAAGGGCGGCGAGGCCAGGAGCGACAGCAAGAGCAGCTCCAGCGAAGAAAAGGACACGCCATGACGGCGCGCCGCCTCCTTGTCATCGCGGCGGGCCTGGTGCTGGCGCTCGTCGCGCCGGCCCCGCCGGCGAACGCGCAGGAGCCACTGACGCCGCAGGACGTGCTGCGTGCCGTCGATCGCGCGCTGCCGCTCATCGAGCAGGCGCGGCGCGACGTCGATGCCGCCGCCGCCGATCTCGTGAGCGCGCGCGGTGGGTTCGACCTCAACCTGAAGGCATCAGGCAGCCGCCTCGACGGCGAGTACGACAACACGCGCCTGTCGACGCTGTTCGAGCAGCCGCTCACGACCTGGGGCGCCACTGCCTACGGCGGTTACCGGGCCGGCAGCGGCACGTTCGCCGACTACGACGGCAAGGCCGAGACCACTGGCAGCGGCGAGGTGCTGGCCGGGCTCGAAGTGCCGCTGCTGCGCGGGCGCGCCATCGACGAACGCCGCGCCGGCACGGCCACGGCCGAAATCGGCGTGGAACGGGCAGCGCGGCAACTCGACGCCGCGCGCCTGGGCCACTTCACAGCGGCACTTGCCTCCTACTGGGACTGGGTGGCGGCCGGCCGCCAGTTGTCGGTGGCGCGCGCCCTGCTGACGCTGGCCGAAGTGCGCGACACGCAGCTGGCGGATGCCGTGGCGCTCGGGCAGATTGCCGCGATCGAGCGCACCGACAACCAGCGCGCGATCTTCCAGCGCCGCTCGGCGCTGGCCAGCGCGCAGCGGCTCTTCGAGCAGGCGGCCATCGACCTGTCGCTCTACTACCGCGGCGCGGACGGCGCGCCACTGCGCCCGTCGCTCGACCGGCTGCCGCCGCTGCCAGCGACGTCCGCCGGCGCCGAGCCCGATGAAGCGGAGGAAGTCGCCGGCGCGCTGGCCCGACGGCCCGACGTGCAGGCCCGCCGACTCGCCCGCGACCGGCAGCGGGTCGACGTGCGCCTCGCCGAGAACACGCAGCTGCCGACGCTCGACTTCTTCTCGGAAGTGGGCCGCGAGCGTCGCGAGTCCACCAAGGGCGGCACGTCCTTCGAGGTCGGCCTCACCTTCAAGCTGCCCGTGCAGCGCCGCAAGGCCATCGGCCAGACGCTCAAGGCGCAGGCGGCACTGGCGCGCGCGGATCTCGACCTGCGCTGGGCCGAAGACCAGGTGCGCGCCGAGGTGCAGGACGCGCTGAGCGCCGTGCGGGCTGCGGCGACGGTCCGCGAGGCCGTGGCAGATGAAGTGGCGGTGGCGCGCGAACTCGAACGGCTGGAGCGCGACAAGTTCGACCTCGGCGACTCGACGCAGTTCCTCGTCAATCTGCGCGAGCTGGCGGCGGCGGATGCCGCCGTGCGCGATGTCCGCGCCCACACGGACTACGAGAAGGCCCTGGCGCGCCTCGACCGGGCCACGGGCCGCGTGCTCGACCGGCTGCCGCCGCCCTGATCGCCACCGCCCCGGAGCCCGGCCGCGCGTGGTAACGTGAACTCGCGCCTCCGCAGGTTCCACATGTTCGCCCCCCATCGGCTCGCCGCTGCTCTGGCCGCGCTGAGTGTTCTTCTCGCCGGCGCGTTGCCGGTACAGGCGCAGTCTGCCGCCCCTCGCCTCAACAAGTCCCAGCGCACCCTCCTCGAGGCGGTCGTGGCTGCCGTCGACCGCGTGGCCGCCGGCGCCCCCGAGGCGCCGCGCGTCGAGGCGACGTGGCTGTCCCACGTGCTGCGCGCCTCGGACGGCTCACACTACGTGGCCCTGCGGGCCGAGGTCCCGGAGGTGCCGGCGCCGACCGCGCCTGCCACGATCTACGTGCGCCTCGCCCTGCGTCGCGTCGGCGGTGAGACGCTGCTCGCGCCGCCGCGGTCGGCGGTCATGGACTGGCTGCAGGGGCTGCGCGGCGATCCGCTGCCGATGCGGGCGATGAAGTCGATGAGCGTGCCGCAGGGCGAAATCCCGGTTGGCGGAGCGGCGATGCTCGCCGGCAGCCAGGCGATAGTGGCCGCCAACGACGCGTCGAATGCGCTGCGTCTCCAGGACATGGAGCGCGAACGGGCCCGGCGCGACCGCGAGGCGCGCGAGAAGCAGCGGCGGGCCGACCTCGAGTCGCGCGCCAACAGTCCGGTGAGCTCGCTGCACGCCTTCGAGGACTTCGACGTGAAGAGCGTGCTCGGGCCCGCCGCCCGCGGCCTGCTCATCGAACGCGGCATCACGACCGGCCCCGGCGACTACGACGTCTACATCGGCTGGGCCGAACCCGGCAGCGCGAAGGCGCCGGCCGTCCGCGTCATCACGCGGCGCCTGTCGCTGCCGGCCGCGAACCGCAGCGAATTTGCGCTGAGCGACGTCGTGCTGGCTGATGCCGTGCGTACGCTCGAATCGCCGTACCCCGTCGATCAACAGGGCGCGCATCCGTACGCCATCGGCGCGCTCGAGACGACGCCGGCGCGCGACACGCGGTTTCGCGTCGATGAACCGCTGTCGGTCGTCGTGCAGGTCATCAACCCCTCGGGCGGCCCCGCCGGCAAGCCCGACGTGGATGTCGCCTTCCGCGTCTCGCGCGAGGTGGCTGGGCGTCCGCAGCTCGTCGGCTCGCTGCCAGTGCAGCACCACAGCGCCGCCACGCTGCCGGTGGACTTCGACGTGGCCAGCGGCCACCCGCTCTTCGCGGCGCTGCAGATGCCGCTCACGACCTTCGCGCGCGGGCGCTACACGATCGAGGTGATCGCGACCGACCGCCTGGGCGGCCGCCAGACCTCGCGCACCGCCACGTTCGAGATTACCGGAACGCCGGCGAGTCTTCTGCGCGAGGCGCCCACGCCGGGCCAGGCGTTCCGCCGCGACAGCGTGCTCGCACCGGCCACGCTCCACGCCATCAGCCGGGCGCTGGCGCCGCCGGCGCCCTCCGAGCCGCTCGCCCGGGCCCTCGCGGCGGTGGAGTCGGGCCGGTTCTCCGATCTGCTGCGCGTGGACACGACGGTCGCGGCCGAGCGGCCGGTGGCGCAGGCGCTGCTCGGTCTCGGGCTCTACGGCCTCGGCGATTCGGCGCGGTCGGTCGCCTCGCAGCTCACGCAGGCCGCGAGCCTCGGAGCGCCGTCGGCGCCGGTGCTGCTGATGCTCGGCGCCACCTACGCCCTCGGCGGCGACGACAAAGCGGCCGTAACCGCCTGGAACCAGGCGCGCGAGGGCGGCATCGACGACGACGTCGTGGCGACGCTGCTCATCGACGCCTACATGCGCCAGGGGGACGTGGCCCGCGCCGCGGCGATGGCCACCGCGGCCCTCGACTCACAGCCGGGGAACGCCGCCGCCCGACGCGCCCTCGCCGCCACCTACATCGCCACACGGCGGCCCGGCGATGCCCTGCGGGTGCTCGACGCCGCACCGGCCGGGGCCGCGGGGCCGGAGCACGACTTCCTCGTGATGCACGCCCTCTTTGCCGGCGCCGTGGCCGGGGATGCCGCCATGACCGCACCGGCGGCGCGGGAACGCTTCGCGGCGCTCGCGCAGCGCTACGTGCAGGCAGAGGGCCGCCATGCCGAGCTCGTCGGCGAGTGGCTGGCCGTCACCGCGTCCGCCGGGCGCTGACTACTTCTTCTTCGCCGGCGTCGGCGGCGGCGGCGCGGCCGGCGTGCCCGGCGTCTTCAGCGAGTAGGCGCGGCGCGACGCCACCGTGATGTCGGGCTTTTGCACCTTCACGTCGATGCGGCGCACGCGGCGCGTCGGATCGGGATTCGACGACGAGTAGCCGAGGATGTAGTAATCGCTCGTCTCGGCATCGATGCGCTTGAATTCGCTCGCGAAGTCGTTGACGTTCACCACGGCGAAGCCGCCGGTTTCTTCTGACATGAAGCGCAGCGTGCTCTGCGTCTTCTGGAGATACGTGCGCCACTCGCTCTGGTCGATGTACTGCCCGGCGTCCACCACGCCGGCCAGACCGCGCGGATCGATGGCGTAGATGCTGACGTTGGCCCGGTTGGCCGTGAGCGCCAGTTCCTTCATGTACGAATACAGGTCGATGTCGGCGTTGGCGGCCGGCAGACGGAAGTACGGATTGTCCTTGTCCTGCTGCAGGAAGCGCAGCGGATCCGAGAAGCGGCCGCCCATGATGCGGTCGCCGGAGTTGCGGCCGGCGGCGAACGGATCGAAGTCGTAGCCGGTGCTGATGTACAGCAGCGCCTTCCGCTTGTTCGGCACCTGCTCGAGGTCCGCCAGCAGGTTGTAGGCAGTGTAGAACGCCATCTGCGCGCGGTTCCGCACGTCGGCGGGCCCCTGCGACGTCTCGAGGTTGCGGAAGATCTCGGCAGCATTCAGGCCGCTGCCACGGATCTTGGTGGCCGACGCCACCACCAGCTTGCGGTCGTAGGTGAGGCCCGTCTGGATGCTCGACGGGCCGCTCGAGAGCATCGCCACCAGGTCACCGTCGTGCAGCAGGTTCTCGGAGATGTCCTGAATGAGCTTGCGGACGTGCGGCGTGTATTCCGGCTCGAAGTGCACGTCATCGACGAAGATGAAGAGCACCCGGCCGGCCACGTCCTGCACGGCCCGTTTGGTCGGCAGCACGATGCCTTCCGGCGCCGCCACCGGCGCGGCCGTGGCGGGCGACAGCATGTTGAACGTGCGGCCGCCGTGCACGAGCGAGAACGAGGTGATGGTCTGCGGCACGTCGTCTTCGAGCACCACGAAGTCGTCCTTCGTGAGATTCGAGACGAAGCGGCCGTCCTTGTCGCGCGTGATGACGTCGGTCGTCACGGCGGTGACGCCCGAACGGAACGTGGGCTGCGCCGGCGGCGGTGCCTGCTGCGCGGTCAGGCTCAGCACGGCACCGGCCACGAACAGCGCCGCCACGAGGGAACGCGCGGGTGAGCGGTAGGCCATGCGCCAATTATATCGGGCGCGTATGGAATACTTGGCCCATGCGTTCCGCTGCGCGCCACACTCCTCTGCCCCGTGGCACGGCCCCCTCGCGCCGCCGCTTCCTGACCGGCGCCGCCCGCGCGGCCGGAGCGGCCCTCGTGCCGAAGGAGGCCTGGGCCGCCTGGCTCACGCAGACCGAGTGCGACGGCGGACCGGTCGGCGAGCTCGTCCGCACGCTGCCGCTGTATGGTCCAGGGGCGGTCGAGACGCCGCTCGGGCAGATGCTCGGCGGCTCGGGCCTCGACGCCCGCCTCTTCACCGATCTCACCACCCTGGCCCCCGGCCGCCTGGTCACCGAGGCGCGCGACATGTTCGTGCGCACGGCGGTACCGCCGGGGCTCGACCACGACCCGGCGCGCTGGCAGATCGCGCTGCGTCGCGACGCCACCACACCGGTCACGTCCGTGAGCGCCGCGTCACTCGCCGGCCGGGCGCGGCCGCAGGGGGCACATCTCATCGAGTGCGCCGGCAACAGCAACCCGCAGAATTTCGGGCTCATGAGCGCGGTCGAATGGGACGGCGTGCCCCTTGCCGACGTGCTCGCCGGGATGCCGCCGCCGGCCGCTGCCACCGGCGTGCTCGTGTCGGGCCTCGACGACACCACGCGGGCGTCGCTCAGGTCGCAGCCCGGCGCGAGCTGGGTGCTGCCGCGCGCGGCGATTGCGTCTACCGGCGCCTTCCTCGCCACGCGCATGAACGGCGCGCCGATGACACCCGATCACGGCGCCCCGATACGCCTCGTCGTCCCCGGCTGGTATGGCTGCGCGTGGATCAAGTGGGTGAACGAGATCCGGTGGGCCGGCGCCGACGAGCCCGCCACGTCCCAGATGATCGAGTTCGCCGGACGCACCCATCAGGACGGCCGGCCCGCCCTCGCCCGTGACTACGAGGCGCCCGAGATCGACACCGCGGCCATGCCCATCCGCGTGGAGCAGCGCCGCATCGACGGCCGCACGGAGTACCACATCATCGGCATCGTGTGGGGCGGCACCGCGCCGGTCGATCGACTGATCATCCGCTTCGGCTCGCGCGACCGCGGCACGCCGGTACGCGTCTGCCCCGCGCCTTCCACGACGCGCACGTGGGCGCTCTGGACGCACCGGTGGCGACCGACAGACCCCGGGCCGTACGACATCAGCCTGCGCACCGCCGACACGAACGTGCGCACGCGCCGCCTCGACCTGTCGTTCTACATCCGCCGCGTCCGCATCGACGAGGTCTAGCCGCAGCGCGGCTGGCGTCGCCCGCGGCTAGCGTCCGAGCGCGGCTCGGGCTTCGGCGAGTTCGGGCAGGTCCGGGTCGGCGTTGGCCCAGTTCACGAGGAACTGCTCCCAGGCGCGCCGGCTCTTCTCCGCCTGGCCGGACTTCCCCGCCGCCCGCGCGAGACCAAGCACCGCACGCGAGCGGTTCGGCGTGCGCACGAGGGCCTTCTCGTACCAGCCCACGGCCTCCGCCGGCTTCCCGGCCTGCAGCAGCAGATCGCCATAGAGTTCGTCAGCGGCCTTCACCGGGTACGGCCGGCCGATGGGCTTCGGCATCTGGTTCTGGAGCGCGATCGCCTGACCCATGCGAGACCAGGCCACACCGAGCGCCCCGGCCTCCACCGCCGCCACCGCATCGAGCTCGAGCTTCAGGATGGCCGCCTGCTCGCGCAGCCCGGCGTCCATCGACGGGTGCGATGCCTTGATGAGTTCCTCGCGCGCGGCCACCGCGCGGGCTACGTCGTCGAGTTTCGCCGCCGCCACCCCCAGCGCGAACAACTCGTCGATGTTGTCGAAGGCGTTCTGCCCGCGCATCTCGTCCCAGCGCTCGCTCTCGAGGACGTAGCGCGCGCGCATCGAGCCCTTGTCGTTGCGCAGTGCCAGCGGACCGGAGCCGCGGCCGATGTCGCTGTCGGCGTACTGATGGCCGCCGATGGCGTCCTGCTCGGTGGCGACCGCCATCGCGGCATCCACCTCCTTCGCGATCTGCTGCGCCTTCCGGAACTGGCCGAGCTGCGTCAATTCGTACTGCCACCAGACGAGGCTGTGATAGTCACGCAGGGTGATGGTCTTCTTTCGCCGCGCCGCCCAGTCCACCGAGGCCTGCCACGACTCGGCGTCACTCGATGCCGCGTCCTGCCAGTAGCCGAGCTGCACGAAGAAATGCGCGGGCATGTGGCGCGCGTGGCTCGCCGCCGGCGCCACCCTCGCGTAGGCGCGCGCCGCCGCCAGGCCGCGGGCCGCCAGGGCCCCGTGATCGTAGGCATGCAGAATGAGGTGCGCGGCGCCGGGATGTCTCGGGTTGCGCGCGAAGACCGCCTCCACGATCGCGCCGGCCTTCTCACGGATGGGCAGTGACAGATCGCCGCGCGGCATCGTGGCCAGAAGCGCCAGCGCGTAGAACACCTGCGCTTCGTCGTCGGCCGGAGTGGCCGCCGCCACCTCAGCCATCGCCGCGGCATAGGCGGCGGCGCGTGCCGGACGTTCCCCCTCGCCCCACAGCGCCTCGACCGCCCGCAGATAGCCGCGTTCGCGCGATGTCTTCGCCAGGGCGATACGCGCGTCAGGCGTGGGCCCGAGCTTTGCGAGCGCCGCCCGTCCCTTGGCCGGCTCTTCCTGGAACCAGAGCGGCTGGCTGTAGGCGAGCGACTCGCCCCAGTAGGCCATGACGAACCCGGGATCCTTCGCCTGGGCGGCCTGGAACGCCTCCACGGCGTCTTCGTAGCCGAAGCTGTGCAGCCACGCCACGCCGCGCCGGAAGTCGTCCTGCGCGGAGGTGGCGCCGGTGGCGGGAAACGCGATCGCGCCAAGGTCACCGGTGCGCTGCGTCGTGTCGACGACCGGCGCGGGCGTGACCGCGGCGGCCGGTTCGGGCGAAGGCGCCGCTCCGCTACATCCCGCAAGGAACGCCGCACCGAGCAGCACTGCAGATCCACGACGCCAGCACATATCGCGGTGATCGTACCCGAGGGCGCGCCGGCTCGACAACCCGCCCGTACAGCCGAAGAGCGGCGCCCCCGGACGGGAACGCCGCTCTTCGCACTTGGCGAAGCCGGGAGCCCAGGCCCCCAGCCCCTGACACCCAGCCCCTAGAACGAGAGGCGGAACATCATCTGCACGAGACGCATGAAGCCCGACTGCGAGTTGATGATGCCGAAGGCCGAGTTACCGAGACGGGTCTCGGGGCCGCGCACCTTCACGGTGTTGGTGATGTTCAGCACTTCGAAACGCAGCTGACCGCGGACCGTGCCGGGGAACTGAAGTTCCTTGGTGGCCACGAAGTCCCAGTTGTTCCGGTGCGGGGTGCGGGTGCGCGTGTCGGTACGGCCGCCCGTGCCGAAGGTGTACTGCGCCGGGGTCGACCAGCCGGCCGCGTTCAGCCATACACCGGGCTGCAGGCGCTCTTCACGGTCGCCGCTCGTCGCGGGGTCACCCGACGCGGTGTTGGCCCACTGCGTGCGCGTGAAGATGTTCGTGGTGTTCGCCTGCGTCCGCACGGCAATCGGGAAGCCGCTCTCGAACGAGATGATCGACGACATCGTGATGTTGCCGAGGATGTGCTTGGCGATGCCTTCCTTCGCCCAGCGCTTGCCTTCGCCGAACGGCAGTTCGACGATGGGCGAGAGCACGAGCTTGTGCGGCACGTCGAGCAGGCTGACCGCATACTCCGCGTCCATGTCGTAGGCGTTCTGCGCCTCGGTCGACGCGGCCGAGAAGAAGTTCGACTCGGCGAACTGGTTGTCCTCGAGACGGCTCCAGGTGTAATTGATGCGGCCGCCCCAGCCGTTCGTCACGCGCTTCTCGAGCTTGAGAATCGCGGCGTGGTACTGGTTGCGCCCCTGCGTGTTCTGGCGCATCAGGATGTCGCCGAACTGCGGGAACGGACGGAGGAGCTGACGGCGCTGCACGGTCGCGCTGCCGGGCGAGAAGCCCGTGCCCGTGCCGAAGAACGGGTTGGGCACCTGTTCGAGCAGCGCGGCGCCAAGCGACATCAGGCTCGGATCGAGCTGGTTGATGTTCAGGATGCCGTCATTCGAGCCGCCGAGGCCGAGGTTGCGGCCCGTGGCGCCGGCGTATTCGAAGCCGATCGCGACGCCACCCGGCAGCTCGCGGTTGACGTCGAGCGAGTACTGCTGCACGTAGGGGGCCTTCTTGTCCTGATCGATGAACTCGATCTGGCTGCCCACGCCCGTGAGCGCGCCGAGGCTGTTGCCGATCGGCGCGAGCGCGCCGCCCGAGAACGCGTTCGACAGCGTGACGGTGGGCTGGAACTGGCCCTGCGACAGGAACGTGTCGCGGCTGTAGCCAATCTGGCCGTAGTTCTGCGAACCCACACCCTGATAGTTCCAGGGCGCCCAGTAGACGCCGTAGCCGGCACGCACGACCGTTTTCGGGTCGATCGAGTAGACCAGGCCGACACGGGGCGAGAACTTCGCCGAGGGCTGGTTGCCCTGTTCGGTGGGCGCGCCGTTCTGGCCGGCGTAGACGAGACCGCCGCGCACGGGCTGGCCGTTCACGACGATGGCGCCAAGTGCGCCGCCGGGGTTGAGCGTGCGGTCGAAGGCCACCGTGAAGCGGTTTTCCTTCTCACGCAGACCCGTTTCAGCTTCCACGCGCACGCCGAGGTTCACGGTGAGCTTCGAGTTCACGCGGAAGTCGTCCTGCAGGTAGCCGCCGTAGTAGTTCACGTAGGCGTTCAGGGGCGACGAGATGCCCATGCGGCTCAGGTTGCCCGGGTCACCCGAGGGCAGGCCGAGCAGGAAGCTCGCGAAGGCGTTGCCGCCGTTGAGCGCCGTCGGGCTGCCCGACGTCCACAGGCGGTCGAAGTTGAAGAGGCCCGAGCTCGCCGAGAACGACTGCGTGTCGGTGCCGATGCGGCGGAAGTCGAAGCCGGCCTTGAAGGTCTGGCGGCCGACGAGCTTCGACGCCGTGGCGTTGGCGCTCCACGAGTACCAGAGGCGGTCGGTCGCGTCGATGGCGCCGAAGGCCGTGCCGCCGTCGCCGTACTCCGAGATGTTGCCGCGCGGGAACTTCTTCTTCTGGATCGCACCGATGAAGCCCGAGTTGAAGCCCAGGGTGGCCGGGTCGAATTCCTCGGTCAGGAAGTCCGAGTCGTCGAAGCTGGTCAGGCCGTAGCGGAACGTGAGCACCGTGTTGTTGCTCGGCAGCCACGTGTTGTTCACGGCGAGCAGGTGCACGCGGCGGGCGAGCAGGTACTCGTTCGTGTCGGCGAAGGCGTTCTGGCCCCAGAAGCTGGCGCAGGGTTCGTCGGTCTTGTTGTAGAGGTAGAAGCCCGAGAGCGAGACCCTGTCGTTGAAGCGGTGGTCGCCCTTGACGCTGTAGAGCTGCGCGCGGTCTTCGATCTGCGCGACGCGCACGAAGTTGGCGGCGCCGTTGCTGACGTTGCTGTCAGGCGTCGGGAAGTACGCCGCGATGGCACGGGCCACCGGGTTGATGCGGTTCGAGGGAATGATGTTGCCCGGGAACTGCGTGCGGCCGTTGCCGTTGGCATCGCCCGTGAGCGGGTCGTAGATGGGCACGAGGGCGCCGGCGCCGGTCGTGCTCTGCGAGAAGTCGCCCGCGAGTTCGCGCGAGGTCGGGAAACGCGCGCTCACGTTACGCGTGGTGTTCGAGCCGTAACCTTCGGCCGCGAACCAGAAGAACGTGCGGTTCTTCAGAAGCGGGCCACCGAAGCCGCCACCACCGAGGTGGAAGTAGGTGTCGGGCAGCGGACGGCCGGCGCGTTCGGCGAAGAAGTTGTTCGAGGTGCCCCAGCGCGGACGGTTCTGGTAGAAGCCGCTCGCGTGCCACTCGTTCGTGCCCGACTTGGCGGTGGTGTTGAAGATGCCGCCACCGGTACGGCCGGTTTCGGCGTCGTAGGTGTGCACCTGGACGGCGACGCCTTCGAGGCCTTCGATCGAGGGGTTGGCCGAGGCGCGGTTGCGCAGGTCGGTGATCGGCACGCCGTCGAGCAGGTAGTTGTTGCCGCGGCGGGTGCCGCCGCCCATCGACAGGAGCGACGCGTTGGTCTGGTCCTGCTGGCGGTTGAACTGCGCGTCACCCGAGGCGACGACGGTGGGGACGGTGACCGCGAAGAGGAACGCGGAACGGCCGCCGCTCGGCAGCGTCTCGAGCTGCTTCGCGTCGATGACCGCGCCCGTCGACGCGTTCGACGTGTCGATGAGCGGCGCGGCGCCCGTGACCGTGATGGTTTCCTGCAGCGCGCCGACTTCGAGCGTCACGTCGAGCGTGATGAACTGCTGGGTGCCGACGCGGATGCCCTTGTTCTCGTAGGTCTTGAACCCGGTCAGGGTCGCCTTCACCGTGTAGGTGCCAGGCGGCACGGCGGCGAAGTTGTACTCACCCGAGTCGTTGGACACGACCTCACGCGAGGTGTTCGTGCCCTCGTTGATCAACTCCACCGTCACACCGGGAATGACGCCATTCGCGTCCTTCACCGCACCACGCACGCCGCCCGTGAACGTCTGGGCTGCCGCGAGGCTTCCGGTCATGGCCACCATCAGGCCGATAACCAGCAGTTGCCGCAGGGTCTTCATGGTCACCTCTCGTTAATAGTCCCTAAACACTCACGCCATCCCTAACCGTTCACGTGAGCGCGCTACGCGCGGGACGTCCCGAGAGCAGATCCACCACTCATGCCAACAATCGGAAGCGGAGGGAGCCAGGAGACAACCCGGACGAAAGCGCCAGAATCGTAGGGCGAATCCACCGCGTAACGCAAGCGTTACCTGACAGACGGGCATGGAGTCCATACGAGGATCCAATGCAACCATGCGCAAGTCTCCAAAATGCCGGATTTCGTCGGCATTGGCGTTGGTACCGCCGGGACGCGCTACACCTCGTCGGTCACGGCGCCGCCGCTCGCCGGCCCGACCAGGCGCCGGTACTTGGCGAGCACGCCGCGGTCGTAGGCACTCTTCTTCGGCCGCCACGCCTTGCGACGCGCCGAAAGTTCGCGCGCCGTCAGCGCCACGTCGATGGCGCGCGCGCGGGCGTCGATCGTGATGGCGTCACCGTTCTTCACGAGCGCGAGTGGCCCGCCCACGGCGGCCTCGGGGGTGACGTGGCCCACGACGAAGCCGTGCGTGCCGCCGGAAAAGCGGCCATCGGTGATGAGCGCCACGCCGTTTGCGAGCCCGCGCCCGATGAGCGCGCTCGTCGGCGACAGCATTTCGCGCATCCCGGGACCGCCCTGCGGTCCTTCGTAGCGGATGACCACGACGTGCCCGGCCTTCACGCGGCCGGCGAGAATCGCGGCGAGCGCCGCCTCCTCGCGTTCGAACACGATGGCGCGCCCGGTGAAACGCTCCCCTTCCTTGCCGCTGATCTTCGCCACGGCGCCTTCGGGCGCGAGGTTGCCGCGCAGCACCACGAGATGGCTGTCTTTCTTCACCGGCGAGGCCACGTCGTACACCACATCCTGGCCGGCCGGATAGTCGGCCACGTCCCGCAGGTTCTCGGCCACGGTGCGGCCGGTGACCGTGAGGGCGTCGCCGTGCAGCAGGCCGGCGTCGAGCAGGCGCTTCATGAGCGGCGTGAGGCCGCCGATGCGGACGAGTTCGGCCATCACGTACTTGCCGCTCGGCTTGAGGTCGGCGAGAACCGGCACGCGCTTCCCGATGCGGGTGAAGTCGTCGAGCGTGAGCTTCACGCGCGCGGCGCGCGCGATGGCGAGCAGGTGCAGCACGGCATTGGTCGAGCCGCCCAGGGCGATGACGACGGTGATGGCGTTCTCGAAGGCCTGCCGCGTGAGGATGCGGCGCGGCGTGATGCCCTCGCGAACCAGGCGGGCCACGGCCTCGCCGGCACGGCGGCAGTCGTCGCGCTTCTCGGGCGAGATCGCCGCCTGCGCGGAGCTGTTCGGCAGGCTGAGCCCCAGCGCCTCGATGGCCGAGGCCATGGTGTTGGCCGTGTACATCCCGCCGCACGAGCCGGCGCCCGGGCAGGCGTGCTGCTCGAGGTCCGCCAGATCCGCGTCGCCGAGCGTGCCGGCGGCGTGTTTCCCTACCGCCTCGAACACCGAGACGATGTCCACCGGCTGGCCGCGCCAGATCCCCGGCATGATCGTGCCGCCGTAGACGAACACGGCCGGCCGGTCGAGCCGGGCGATGGCCATCGCGCAGGCCGGCATGTTCTTGTCGCAGCCGCCGATCGTCACGAGCCCGTCGAAACCTTCGGCGCCAGCCACCGTTTCGATCGAGTCGGCGATGACCTCGCGCGACACGAGCGAATACTTCATCCCCTCGGTGCCCATCGAAATGCCGTCGGAGACGGTGATGGTGTTGAAGATGATGCCCTTCGCGCCGGCCGCATCGACGCCCGTGGCCGCCTCGCGCGCCAGCTGGTCGATGTGCATGTTACAGGGCGTCACCTGGCTCCACGTGGAGCACACCCCGATCTGCGGCTTGGCGAAATCCTCACGCGAGAACCCGACCGCATGCAGCATGGCCCGGCCGGCGGCGCGGGCGGCACCGTCGACCACGGCGGAAGAGAAACGGCGGGAGGCGGCTGGCACCGGGGTGGACGGCGCGGTCGGCTGCGGACGGCGGGACGACGACATGGCGAGGGACTTTATCACTACGAGATATCCTGATCCGTATGGAGACCGTTCGCCTCGACGTGTGGCTCGACGTCGCCTGCCTGTTCCGCACACGGTCGGAAGCGCAACGCGCCTGCCGCAACGGCAAGGTCGACGTGAACGGCACGACCGCCAAGCCGCACCGCGATATCCGGCCCGGCGACCGTCTCACCATCGGCCGGCCGCTCGGACGCACGCAGATCGTCGTGGTGAAGGGCCTTGCCGACAAGAGCATCGCCCGCGCGGAGGCTCGCCAGCTCTACGACGACGAAACCCCGGCGCCCACGCCGGAGGAGCTGGCGATGCGCCGGCTCGAGCGCGTCTTCCACGCCACGATGGCGCCGAAGGTGCGTCCCGATAAGCGCGAGCGCCGCCTGCTGCGCGGCCTCAAAGGCGCGTAGACTGACGAGACCCCATGCGTTCGCCCTTCCGTGTCACCGTCCTGGCCGCGCTGGCCCTCATGGCCTTCGTGCTCCCCTCGCTCGTCGAGGTGGTGACCGACTGGTGGTGGTTCGACGAACTCGGCCATCAAGCCACCTACGCCACGATCCTCGGCGCTCAGGCCACGCTCGGTGGCCTCGCCTTCGCCGTCTCGCTTGCATGGCTCACGGTGCATCTGCGCATCGCCGCGCGCACGCTGCCCGTCGAGTCGCAGGTCGTGTCCACGCCCGAAGGCATTACCCTCGCGCTGCCGGCGCGCCGCGAGATGCAGACCCTCGGCGCGATCGTGGCGGCCGGCGCCGCGGTGCTCGCCGCCCTCTACGCCGCGTCGTCGTGGCGTGAGTTCCTCGGCTGGCAGCAGGGCCAGCCGTTCGGCTCGACCGATCCCATTCTGGGCTACGACGTCGCGTTCTACGTCTTCACGCTGCCGATGCTGGATCTGCTGCGCTCGTACTGGCTGGTCCAGGTCGGCGTCGCCGCCGCCGGCGCCGGCGCGTTGTACCTGCTCGGCGGGCAGTTGGCGATCACGCCGTTCGGTGTGCGCCTCGGCGGGCGTGCGCGCCGCCATCTGGGCCTGCTCGCCGCCGCCTTCCTCGTGCTGCTCGCCGCCGGCGCGTGGTTGGAACGGCCGCACACGCTGCTCACGCCGACCGGCATCATCCGCGGCGCCGGCTACACCGATGTCTACGCGCGCATGCCCTTCGCGCTCGCCGAAGCCGCGGCGGCGATCGCCGGCGCGGGCCTCGCCGCCGCGTGGGCGATGGGAGGCCGCACGGCCTTCGCTGTGGGTGCGGTGGGGGTCTACGCGGTCACCGCGCTCGCCGGGCAGCTCTACTCGGGTGCCATCCTGCGCTTCGTCGTGACCCCCAACGAGCAGGTGCGCGAAGCGCCGTTCATCCAGCACAACATCGACGCCACGCGGAAGGCCTTCGCGCTCGACACCATCGAACAGCGCGAGATCACCGGTGATGCCGAACTGACGAAGGCCGACATCGACCGCAACCGCGCCACGCTCGACAACGTGCGGCTGTGGGACCACCAGCCACTGCTCGAGACGTTCGGACAGATTCAGGAGATCCGCACGTACTACGACTTCACGGCGGTGGACAACGACCGCTATGTCATCGATGGCCAGCTCCGCCAGGTGATGCTCTCGGCGCGCGAGCTGAACCCGACGGCGCTGCCCAACCGCACCTGGGTCAACGAGCGCCTCACCTTCACCCACGGCCACGGCCTCACGCTCGGCCCGGTGAACCAGGTGACGGCCGAAGGGCTGCCCGTGCTCTTCATCCGCGACCTGCCGCCGGTCTCCACCGTGAACATGCCGGTGACCGAGCCCAGCCTGTACTTCGGTGAGCTCGCCAACGAATACGCCATCGTCCGCACGCGGGCCCGTGAGTTCCACTACCCGAAGGGTGACGACAACGTCTTCTCGACCTACGAGGGCCGCGGCGGCATCGCCCTCGACTCCCTGTGGAAGAAGCTGGTGTTCGCGGCACGCTTCCGCAACTACCAGCTCCTGCTGAGCGATGACATCACGGCCGAAAGCCGCCTCATCTTCGATCGCCAGATCAAGCTGCGGGCCGAGAAGATCGCGCCGTTCCTGACCTTCGACGCCGACCCGTACCTCGTCGTGCACGAAGGCCGGCTCTTCTGGATGCTCGACGCCTACACGGTGACGAGCCGCTACCCGTACGCCACCGAAGGCGCGCCGGGCGTCAGCTACATCCGCAACGCCGCCAAGGTGGTGGTGGACGCCTACCACGGCACGACCGACTTCTACCTGGCCGAGCCGAACGATCCGATCGTCCGCGCCTACGCGCAGGCCTTCCCCACGCTCTTCAAGCCGCTCGACACGATGCCGCCCGGGCTGCGCGCGCACGTGCGCTATCCCGAAGGCATCTTCGGGCTGCAGGCGTCGGTCTACTCCACGTATCACATGACAAGCGCCGCGGTCTTCTACAACAAGGAAGACCAATGGGAAGTGCCGGCCATCGACGCCAGCGGTCAGGCCGTGCGCATGTCGCCGTACTACACGATCATGAAGCTGCCCGGCGAGGCGAAGGCGGAGTTCATCCAGATGTTGCCCTTCACGCCGCGCCGCCGCGACAACCTCGCCTCGTGGCTGGTCGCGCGCTCCGACGGAGAACGCTACGGGCAGCTCATGGCCTTCGAGTTCCCGAAGCAGAAGCTGATCTTCGGCCCGCGCCAGGTGGTCGCCCGCATCAATCAGGACCAGGTGATCTCGCCGCAGATCACACTCTGGAACCAGCAGGGATCGGAAGTGATCCAGGGCACGCTGATGGTGATTCCGATCGAGGAGTCGCTGCTGTACGTGCGGCCGCTCTACCTGCGCGCGCAGCAGGGCAGGATTCCCGAACTCACGCGCGTCATCGTCGCGTATCAGAACTCGATCGTGATGGACCGCTCGCTCGACGCGGCGCTGGCCCGGCTCTTTTCGCCCGAGGCCGTACGGGCCCGCCGCGCGCAGCCGCAGGATGCCGCGATGCTCACCGCGGACGCGGCGGTGCCGCCGCCCGGCGCCGTGGGCGGCGAGCCGGGACCCGCGGGCGTCCCGGGGGCGCTGCC
>JAEUQR010000194.1 GCA_016789705.1 Acidobacteriota bacterium | reverse complement strand
GCCTACTACCGCCGTGTGCGCGGTCAGTTGCTCGCGACGCTGGCCGAGGGGCACGAGCCCGTGCTCGCGCGCACGTATCCCGAGCCGGTGGATACGTGTGAGTTGTGCCGCTGGTGGATGCGCTGCAACAGCCGTCGCCGGGCCGACGACCATCTGTCGTTCATTGCCGGCATCGGCCGCTCGCATCGCACGGAGCTCGTGGCGCAGCAGGTGCCCACGCTCGCCGCCGCGGCGGCGCTGCCGGATCCGCTGCCGTTCGCGCCCACGCGCGGTTCACGGGAGACCTACGAACGGCTGCGCGATCAGGCGCGTGTGCAGCATCAGCAGCGCACGGCGGGGCAGCCCGTGCACGAACTGTTGCCGGTGGTGCCGTCGCAGGGGCTCGGCCGGCTGCCGGAGCCCTCCGCCGGGGATCTATTCCTCGATCTGGAAGGTGCCGCCTATGCGCGCGAGGGCGGACGTGAGTATCTGTTCGGGCTGTGGATGCAGGGCGAATACCGCGCCTGGTGGGCCCACGACGACGCCGAAGAGCAGCGCGCCTTCGAGCAGGTGATGGACCTCATCGCGACGCAGTGGGCCGCGCATCCCGGCATGCACGTGTATCACTACGCGCCCTACGAGCCCACGGCGTTCAAGCGGCTCATGGGCCGCTACGCGTCGCGGGCGGAGGATCTCGACCGGCTGCTGCGCGGCGAGCGCTTCGTGGATCTGCTGGCCGTGGTGCGGCAGTCCGTGCGCGCCGGGGTCGAGAGTTATTCGATCAAGCAGCTCGAGCAGTACTACGGCTTCGTGCGCGAGGTGCCGCTGACCAACGCGCGCGTGCACCTCACCACGTTCGAGCTGGCGCTCGAAAGCGGCGCGGCGCAGGCGGTGCCGGCCGAGACGCGCGAGGCGGTGGCTGGCTACAACAAGGACGACTGCCGCTCCACCGAAGCGTTGCGCGACTGGCTCGAACGTCTGCGCGCGGAGGTCGTGGCCGCGGGCACGGACGTGCCGAGGCCTGAGGAGAAGGCGGCCGAGCCGCCGAAGAAGGTGGGCGAGCTCGAAGACTTGCAGCTTGCGGCGCGCGCGCGTCTGCTCGAGGGGCTGGCGCCCGAGGCCGGAAACCCGGGTCACGCGAACCACCCGCGCTGGCTGCTGGCCTACCTGCTCGACTGGCATCGTCGCGAAGACAAGGCGCAGTACTGGGAGCGCTATCGCCTGAACGATCTGCCCGACGAGGACCTCTTCGACGAGAAGAACGCCATCGCCGGACTGGAGTTCGTGGGCACGGTAGGCACGGTGTCCGGCCGGAAGAAGGGCTCCGTGCGTTCCATCGACCGCTACACGTATCCGCCGCAGGATACGGAGATCCGCGCCAAGGGCGAGCTGCTCGTCTCCGGAGGCCCGACACGGATCGGCGACATCGAGGCGCACGACCGTGAGGCGAGCGTCCTCGACATCAAGAAGACCGAGGCCTCCGCAGGCGTGCATCCAGCCGCCGTCTTCCAGTCCACCGTCATCAACACGGACGTGCTGCAGAAGTCACTGCTGCGGATGGCCGAAAGGGTGGAGGGTGAGTCGTGCGGCATGGACCTGCTGCATCGGCGTCCGCCACGCCTCACGCAGGGCACGCTGGCGGCGCTCGACGGCGAGTCGCTCGTGGACCAGGCGCGTCGGCTGGCGGTGCACCTCGACCACACGACGCTTGCCGTGCAGGGGCCGCCCGGCTCGGGTAAGACGTATCTGGGCGCGCAGATGATCCGCGCGCTCGTGGCGGCCGGCAGGCGCGTGGGCGTCGTGGCGCCGAGCCACAAAGTGATCGAGAACCTGCTCGAAGCGGTGGACGCTCAGGCGCGCGAGACGGGTGAGACCGTGCGGCTGGGCCGCAAGGTGGGTAGCGACGACGACGCCGTGGACGCCGGGCAGGGCGGGATCCGTGAGTACGACGACAACGACGCAGCGCGCGCGGCCATCGAAGACCGCGAGGTGGAGGTGTGCGGCGGCACCGCGTGGCTGTGGGCGCGTCCGGAATTCGCGGGCGCCGTGGACGTGCTCTTCGTGGACGAAGCGGGCCAGCTCTCGCTCGCCAACGCGCTGGCCGTGTCGCCGGCGGCGTCGAGCCTCGTGCTGCTCGGTGATCCGCAGCAGCTCCAGCAGCCGCAGAAGGGCAATCATCCGGACGGCGTGGACGTGTCGTCGCTCCAGCACGTGCTCGGGCCGGGCGGGCAGACGATGCCGGCGGACAAGGGCCTCTTCCTGCCGGTCACGTGGCGGATGGCGCCGGCCGTGTGCACGTTCACGTCCGAGCAGTTCTACGAGGGGAAGCTCACGCCGCGAGCGGGGCTCGAACGTCAGCAGCTCACGGGCACTGACGGACTCGACGGCGCTGGACTTCGGTGGATCGAAGTGGATCACGCGGCGAACCGGAACTGGTCCGCGGAAGAGATCGACGCGGTAGAGGCGCTGATGTCGCGTCTGCTCGTGCCAGGAGCGGCGTGGACGACGAGCGAAGGTGAGGCGAAGCCGCTTACCGCGGCCGACATCCTGGTGGTGGCGCCCTACAACGCGCACGTGAACCGGCTGGCGGATCGGCTGGCGCCGCGCGGCATCGCCGTGGGCACGGTGGACAAGTTCCAGGGGCAGGAGGCGCCGGTGGTGGTGTTTGCGATGGCGTCGTCGAGCCCCGAGGACGCGCCCCGGGGTATGGAGTTCCTCTACAGCCGCCACCGCCTGAACGTGGCCACGTCACGCGCGCGGTGCGCGGTGTTCGTCGTGGCCAGTCCGGCGCTGCTCGAGCCCGAGTGCCGCACGCCCCGGCAGATGGCCCTGGCCAATGCGCTCTGCCGGTTCGTCGAGTGCGCCTGTACGTAGCGCGGGGGCACCGCGCGTTTGCGCCGTGCCCCCGTCGCAGTTTCTGCCAGTAGTCTGGCCCCACCCCGATTGGGGACAGTCCCCCTCACATCAGCGGACGTGGATGGTCACGGTGCGGCCGGGCTCGATGAACACCTCGTATTCGAGCGGCGGGGCGCCGGGGTAGACGTCCACTTCCACCAGGTGGCGGCCGGGTTCGAGGTTGAGGCGCTGGAAGATGCCGTCGTAGTCGTCCACCTCACCGGCGTAGTAGCCGTCCACGAACACCGGGGCGTAGCGCGGCGCGTCCACGATGCGCAGCGAGCCATAGGCGAAGCTCGGCGGCAGCGCGTAGTAGCCGTAGCCGCTGTTGCCGTAGTAGCCGGGACGTCCGTAGCCGTAGGCGCGGCCGAAGTAGAGGTTCGCGTTCCAGCCTGAACGGTAGCCGAGCGGACGGTAGCCGTACGGCACGACCCACACCCGGTTGGGACGCGAGTAGTTGCGATTCACGCGCGGCGGCGCGTAGCGGTAGACGTCGCGGCCGCGGTCGTTGCGCCAGCCGTCGCGAGCGTTGCCGCGCGGCACGGCGCGGCGGTCGCGCGCGATGTTGCGATCGCGGTCACGATCGCCGTCGCGATCGCGGTCCCAGTTGCCGTTGCGACTGGCGTTCCAGCCGCGGTCGTTGCCGGGATTGTTCCCACGGTCGTTGCTGCGGTTGGCGTCGCGCGTGTCGTTACGAGGCGCGCGGTCGGCTCGCGGCACGACCTGAGCCTGGGGAGCCGCGTCTCGCGGCGCGTCGTTGCGGGGCGCCTCGGCCCGCGGCGCCTCGCGGCGTCCACGGTCGGTCTGGGCGCGGCGGCCCTCGGTGCGCTGGCCGCCGTTCCGCGGCCCCTCGCCGTCGCCCCGCGGGCGGCGGCGTTCGGCGCGCGGACGGTCGCCGCTGCCGCGATCCTCCTGCGCCTGAACCGGCAGGGCCGAGAGCGCCAAGGCGGCGATGACGGCAAGGGCGGTGCTGACTCTGATGGTGGACATAAGCGCGTCTCCACCCCCTGTCAGGGCAAATCGGTTGCCAAACGCCGGCGATGCCGCAGCTGCGGCCTGTGCCGCGGAATCCTGCGTAATTCCGGCGTCTCGTTGCGCCTGCCGGTCCACGGGCGGCTCCTCCCCGTGCCGGCGGTGCACTCGCCAGTGGACAGGCGCGTCAGGCCTGGTAGGACGTCTTCCCGCCCACCACCGTGCGCACGATCTGGATGTCCTTGATCTTTTCGACATCCACCGTGTGCGGGTCGCCGGCGAGCACGACGAAGTCCGCCAGCTTGCCGGCCGTAATCGACCCCTTGATCGCTTCCTCGCCCGACGCCCACGCGCCGTTGTACGTGTTGATGGCGATGGCCTCGCTCACCGACACGCGCTGGTTGGCGCCCCATGTCTTGCCGTCCCAGCCCTTGCGCGTGACCATCCCCTGGATGCCCATGAGCGGTGCGAACGGGCCGGGGCTGAAGTCCGACCCGGCGCACGCGTAGACGCCGGCGTCGAGCATGTCGCGGTAGGCCATGCAGCGCTTCATCAGGTCTTCGCCGTAGTACACGAACTTGTCGGGGTTGTAGTAGGCGTAGGTCGTGAACATCGCCGGCACGGCGCCGAGCGCCTTGATGCGCTTCACGAGGTCGGGCGTGATGAGCGTGCAGTGCGTGATCTTGGGACGCGCGTCGGCGCGCGGGAACTTCTGCTGGGCCCGTTCCATCGCGGTGAGGAAGCTGTCGATGGCGGTGTCGCCGTTGGCGTGCACGTTTACCTGGATGCCGGCGCGGTGCACACGTTCCACCCACGCGTCGAGCACGTCCTGCGTCTCGGTCACGTTGCCTTTGTAGGGCGGCGTCACGCCGGGGTAGTTCACGCTGAGGGCCATCGTGCGTTCGCTGAACGAGCCGTCCACGGCGTGTTCGGAGGTAGCCCCGAAACGGATCCACTCATCGCCGAAGCCGGTCTTGATGCCAGCGGCGATCATGTGATCGATCATCGCCTGCTGCGGTTCGTAGCTCACGCGGTGCAGGAGTTCGCCGCGGGCGCGGACGTCCTGGATGGCGGCGAGGTTGCCGCCCTCGTGGTGGACGCTCGTGAGTCCATACCGCGCGAACTGCTTCGAGATGTGCGCGATGCCGTCGCGTCCGCGCTTCTCGAGTTCGGCGGGGGTGTACGTGGGCCGGTTGCCGATCTTGCGCATCGGGTCCATCGCGCGGTCGGTCACGCGGCCGTTCAGCTCGCCGTTCGGGTCCTTGTCGTAGGTGCCGCCCGGCGGGTTCGGCGTGTTCTTCGTGATGCCGGCCATCTCGAAGGCCTTGCTGTTGTAGAACGACGTGTGGCCGCCGCGGTGGCGCACCACCACCGGGTGATCCTTCGACACTTCGTCGAGGTCCCTGATGTGCAGGCCGCGCGTGTCCTTCACCTTGGTGTCGTCGAAGAAGTAGCCCTCCACCCACGTGCCCGGCGGCGTCTGCTGGGCGCGCGCCTTGAGCTTGCCGACGATGCTGAGGATGCTGACGAACTCGACTTCGAAGGGATTGCCGACGAGCACGTCGTAGAGCAGCGTCTCGCCGCCGGCGTGGTTGTGGCAGTCGATGAAGCCGGGGACGACGGTCATCCCTTTGGCGTCGATGACCTGCGTGCGGCCGGTCGCGAGGTTGCGGACGTCCGCGGTGGAGCCCACGGCCACGAAGCGTCCGTCTTTCACGGCGAAGGCCTCGGCGCGTGGGGCGCGGGTGTCCATCGTGTAGGCGATGGCGTTCACGACCACGAGGTCGGGCGAGAGGTCGCCGGAGCTCGCGGGCGTGGCGGGCAGCGCGGGCTGACCGGCCGCGGCGGCGCCCATCGGCGCGCCCACGAGTCCGGCCATGCCGGCGCCGGTGAGGTGCATGAAGTCGCGGCGGCTCGTCGGGGTGCTCATGGCGCCCTACGATACGGGCGCCGGCCGCGCCGTGCAAGCCACTCCGATTTGTAACGGGGTCTGTCACGGTCTCCGATTGTCATCGGGGTCTGTCACCGTCACCATTCCGTGACCGTGACAGACCCCGTTACAAGTCGGAGCCGCGCAGTTTCCGCACGCCCTGATACAGCAGCCAGCCGGCCGGGCCGAGCATGAACGTGAGCACCAGGCACGGAACGACCATCCAGTGCGGGATGCCGCGCTTCGCCGCGTCGCGCGTTTCCCAGACGCCGGTCAGCAGGTCGAACGCGAGGTAGTGCACCCAGCCGGCCAGCAGGTTCCACGGATTGGCGAAGAGCGCCGCCACGCCGGCGAGCGAGTTGAAGTCACCCTCGCCGCGTCCCAGGTGCTGCGCGATGACCACGGCGTAGAGCACGGCGAACGCCACCGGCACGATCGTGCCGGTGATGGTCTGCACCCACGCCGCGCGCGGACGCACGATGAGCAGCAGCCAGGCGAGAAGCGCGGTGGTGCTCGCGGCAGAGAAGACGGATTCGGGTGTCATGCGGTCTCCATGGCAGTGCGCGACGTTACGCCGGCGCCGAGCGCGCGCCAGGCGACGAGTGCGAGGACGACGGTGCCGATGGCCCACGCCCCGATGGCGCTCGCGACGGCGCCGGACGGGGCGATGAGCGGCTGCCCCAGCATCGCCTGCACGAAGAGCAGTCCGAAGAGCGCGGTGTAGCTGACAGCGGCGCCCACCACCACGCCAACGCGCGTGCGCTCGCGCGTGCCGCGCCGGCGGGCCACCAGCCACGCCACGAGCGGCAGCGCCTGCATGGCGTGCAGGCCCACGAAGTGGGGCACCCGCAGGTCGCCGTGCGCGAGGCTCCAACCGGTGCCGGGCAGTCCGGCACCGCCGTCGGGCGCACCCACCGTGTGCGCGCCGGCGCGAGGCATCTGCTGCGTCTCGCGCGCCGCGGCGAGCTGCGCCGCCGTGGGTTGTGTCATGACGCCGCCCACCGACGCGCCGGCCACGGCGAGCGTCATGCCGAGGCGCAGCGCCCAGCCCATCGCGCGGTCCGCGAACGTCTGCCGCCAGAGCGCCCATGTCACGGCGGTGGCCGCCAGCGTCTGCGCCGCGATGCCCACGCCCATCACCGAGAAGATGACGCCATCCACGAGGCTGCTCGTGTTGAAGTGGCTGGTCGTGCCACGGGCCGCCTGCAGCGCGATGAGCGCCACCTCGACCACGAAGACCCACGCCGTCACCGCCGCCGCGCGGCGTGCGAGCCGCGGCCAGTCGGGCAGAAAGCGCAGCACCCAGGCCAGCGTGGCGCTGTAGATCGCGGTGGACACCGCGAACTTCAGCGGCTTCAGCCACGCCGGCGCGCCCTCGATGACCCTCGGGTCCGCCAGCATCAGCACGGCGAACAGCAGACCGAGGGACGCCATCAACCAGGTCACGAACTCCAGCGGTCGTCGCAGGATTGCCATCTCACAGCTCCGTTTCTGCCACACATGTCTCCGGGGTCTGTCACCGGAGACATCCCGTGACCGTGACAGACCCCGTTACAAACGCCGGGCGACGCGTCTCGAATGTTAACGACGTCAACATAAGGCTACTGGTTCCATGTTGACCGTGTCAACACCTGGCGGTACGATGGCAACAGATGGCCGCCACCACCCCTGCCGCCGCGCCCGCGCCCGAGCGGAAGCGCCGGAACGCTTATCATCACGGGAATCTACGCCAGGCGCTCGTCGATCAGGCGGTGCGCACCATCCGCGCGGATGGGGTGGAGGCGCTCACGCTGCGCGACGTGGGCGCGCATCTGCGGGTGTCGCGCACGGCGCTCTACCGCCACTTCGCCGACAAGCAGGCGCTGCTCGTGGCGGTGGCCACCGAAGGTTTTCGCACATTCCGGAAGGAACTGGCCGACGCGTGGGACGGCGCCGGGCGGGGGCGCGAGGGGTTCCTCGCGCAGGGGCGGGCCTACATCCGTTTCGCGACGGAGAACCCGTCGCACTACCGCGTGATGTTCGGCGGCTACGTGGCGAAGGGCGACTGCGGCGCCGAACTGGCGGCGGAATCCGAGGCCGGATTCCGCGTGCTCGTGGACGCCCTCGTCGAACTCCAGCACGCCGGTCTCGTGCGGCGCGATCCGCCGCTCGAACTCGCCGTGTTCGTGTGGGGCGCCGTGCACGGCGCGGCGATGCTCGCGATTGGCGGACAGGTCGTGCGTCCGGACGGCGCGTCAGCCGCGGCGGCGGCCTACACGGCCGAACGCGTGTGGGACGCCGTGAAGGCGCCCGCGCGTTAGCGCTTCGCGCGCTCCTGCTTCACGCGGTCTTCGAGGCTCTTCATCGACGCCGCCGCCAGTGCCTTGCAGGCGCCCGGGTCGATGAACGGATCGGGATCGCCCGGCTTCACGGTGGCGCGCTTCTTCAGCTTCTCGTCCAGATTCGACATCGACGGATGCGTCGACACCATGATGTCGCACGGCAGCGCCCCGAACTTCGTGATGCTGGCGCGGAAGCTTTCGACGATGCTCGGGCGGCCGTTGCCACCGGTGAAGCGGAAGCCGTCGCTCGCCACCGTGGAGAGGCTGTCGGCATAGACCATGTTGAGGCAACGGCTGCCTTCGCACGACTGCCACGTCCACGTCGTCGCACCTGGGGTGTGGCCGGGCACGTGGTGCGCCGTCACGCTGAGCGGGCCCACGCGCACGGTCTCGCCGTCCTTCACGCCGCGCACCCCTTCGTGCGCGGGGAAGTAGTCCACGCCGGGCGGCGGGGTGGGCGGGGCCTGCGGGTCATCCGGGGTGGGCGCGCCGATGGCGAGCGCCCGCGCCGTCTGCGGACTGCCCACGACCTCGGCCTTCGTATAGCGCGCGAGAGCGTGCACGCCGCCGACGTGATCGAAATGCCCATGCGACGTCAGGATGAGCTTCACGTCCGTGGTCTTGAAGCCGAGCGCGCGGATGTTCGCGTCGATGACGGCGGCGCTCTGCTCGAGCCCCGCGTCCACCAGGATGTGGCCCTGGGGCGAGGTGATGAGCAGCGCCGACAAGCCGCCAGGGCCCACGAAATAGGTGTTGCCGTAGAGCTTGAACGGCTGGCGCGGTGCGTTCCACTCCGCGCAGTTCGTGCAGACGTGCGGCGGGTCGGGCACGAGCGCGGGCTGCGCCGGCACGGGCGCCGTGGGTCGCGCCTGGGCGTGCAGGCGCGGGGCCTCGAACGTGAAGGCGGTGATCGCGGTGAGCGCGGTGATCGAGAGCGCGACGAGCGCAGGACGAGCGGAGACGCGACGGGACATCTGCATCATGCTACCGGACGCGGCGCGCGTCCGTGCGCCGTTCGTCATCGCCAATCGCGTTGTGCCCACACGCGTCCGTGAGGCGCGCGCCCGGCGTCGGCGCGCGATGCGAGGGCGGCGGGGAGTTCGGGCCGCGTGCGCGTGAGCCCGGGCGCGAATGGTCGAGGTAGCGTTTTGAGCATCTACGGACGACAGACCCAAGAACCCCCGGGCAACCTCCCTATTCCCGGGTGCGTCGATAGCGACGTTGCCGAGATTCCCGGCACACGGTTCGGCCCCGTGCGTAGCGCACGTTCCACGCACGCGGGCCTTGAGTACGACGTCACTGGAGGCTCTGTCATGCGTATCGTCTCGACCCTGGCTCTCACCCTTGCGCTCGTCATCTCCGCCTCGGCCGCCGAAGCGGCGCGCGTCTTCATCATCCACGGCATTCCCGGCGTGAACGTGGATGTCTACGCGAACCTCGCCGGCGCGCCCATCGGGGCCACGCCCACCATCGCGAACTTCCAGCCGAAGCAGATCGTGGACCTCCCGGCCGTTGGCCCCGCCACCGTGGACATCCGCATCTTCGCGGCCGGCGCGAACCCGCAGTCGGCGATGCCGGTGATTGCGGTGCTCGGCGCGGCCGTGCCTGGACCGGGCGAGATCAGCATCCTCGCGCACCTCGATGGACATGGCGCGCCCACCGCGACCATCTACCGCAACGACAACTCGGCGCCGCTTCCGGGCGCGGCGCGTGTGAGCGTGCGTCACGCGGCCGAAGCGCCGGCCGTGCAGCTCACGGCGGGCGGTGTGCCGAAGCTCGCGCTGTCGAATCCCTACTTCGGTGACCTCGAAGTGCCGGCGGGCGTGAACCTGCCGCTGCAGCTCCAGGTGCCCTTCACCGGCGCGGCCATCACGCCCACGGCCACGCTCAGCTTCACCGCCGGTGTGCGCTACTTCGTCTACGCCATCGGCTCGGTGACCGGCGGCACGTTCGACTTCATCGTGCAGGCCGTCCGCTAGCGACGCCGCGCGCCCGTCGCGACCCGCACGACCCCGCTAGCTGCGCAGCGCTTCCGCCGGATCGACGGCGGCGGCGCTGCGCGCCGGCAGCCACGCGGCGGCGGCCGCGAGCACGACCACGCCGACGACGACGGCCACGAGCGTCAGCGGATCGCCCGGCGTCACACCGAAGAGCAGCGAGGCGAGCAGGCCACCGGTGCCCACGCTGCCGGCCGCACCAGCAAGCCCTCCCACCACCGCGAGACGCGCGCCATCCCGCACGATGCCGCGCACCACATCGTGGCCGTCCGCACCAATCGCGAGGCGAATCGCGATGTCGCGCCGGCGCCGCTGCACCTGCTGGTGCACCACGGCCACGAGCCCGAAAAGCGCCAGCAGCACGCCCGACACGCCGAGGCCGGTGAGCAGGCGCGACAGCAGACGCTCGCGCGCGAAAGACTGCGCCACGCGCTCGTCGAGCGTGCGCGCGACCCCCATCGGCAGCGCCGGGTCCACGGCCGTCACCGCGCGGCGCACCGCCGGCACGATCGCCGCGGGATCCCCGGCGCTCCGCACGGCGAGCTGCAACTCGCGGCTGATCCAGAAGAAGACCTCGGCCGGCGTCTGCGCAATCGGGACGAGCACTTCGGGTTCCACCGCTTCGCGCGGACCGCGGTCCCACGTGTCGGCCGCGACGCCGACCACGTGCCACACGCGCGTGCCATCGGGGCCGCCAAAGACCGGCACGCCGAACGTGACGTCGTGCCCCACCGGTGAACGTCCGGGCGAGAGCCGCCGCGCCAGCGTCTGGTTCACGACCAC
>JAEUQR010000172.1 GCA_016789705.1 Acidobacteriota bacterium | reverse complement strand
GGCCGCGGCGACCGACGCGCGCGAGCGTCAGTAGGAGGCGGCCATGCAGACATCACGCGTCGCAGGACTCGCTCTTGGCCTTGGCCTCGCCGTCATCGGCGCGGCCGTGGCGCACGCCCAGTCGTCGCAGATCCTTCCCAGCTATCCGAAGCTGGCCTTCGGCGGCACGATCTCGCCGGCCTACGACGGCTGGTACGACAACGCTGACGGCACGCGCACCTTCCTGATGGGCTATTACAGCCGCAACTGGGAAGACCCGATCGAGGTGCCGATTGGCCCGAACAACCACTTCGAGCCCGGCCCGCCCGATCGCGGCCAGCCCACGCACTTCAGGCCGAACCGCAACTTCGGCATGTTCTCGGTCACCGTGCCCAAGGGCCACAAAGAGAAGCTGTGGTGGGTGCTCACGGTGAACGGCGTGACGCAGCGCGTGCCGATGTCTGACACGCCCGACTACAACATCACGCCGCAGCACTCGTCGGAGGAAGGCCCCGACGGCAAGTACAACTACCCGGCCGTACTGCGCTTCAGCGAGAACGGCCCGAAGTTCCAGATGGCGCTGGCCACGCAGGAGAACGCGGTCCAGCGGGTGGCGATCGCGGGCGAACCGATGACCATCAACTTCTGGGTGGACGACGACGCGCTGCACTCGAGCGGCTCGAACGCGCCCACGAGCGGCAAGGAGCCGATGGTCGAGATGGTGGTGAACAAGTACCGCGGCCCCGGTAAGGTCACCGTGGGCAACGGTCACCACAAGCTCACCGTGCTCAAGGGCGGCAAGCCCGGCGAGCCGTTCTCGGCGAAGGGCTCGACCACAGTCACGTTCAGCGAACCCGGCGAATACCAGATTCACGTCACGGCCAACGACCTCTCGGGTCCTGGCGGTGGCGCCTCGGGCTGCTGCTGGACGACCGGCCTCTTCAAGGTCTCGGTGAAGCCGGCCGGCACGGCGCCGCCCACGGGCGCGCGCCAGTAGACACGTTTTCTTCGGCGACGGAATTACTTCCTCATTTCAGGTCGGGTGGCATGTCCCTGCTACCCGGCCTCTTTTTTTGTACGCCGTCCCGATGCCCCCGGTGTCCGTCCCCGCGCGCCGAGCTCGTCGGTGACGTCGTAGGCCTCGCGCAGCCAGTCGGTGAGCGGCGCTTCCACTTCGTCGCGATGCCGCACGTGGATGATGTGCGACACCTTCACGCGCGAGGTGGCGGCCGTGCGCCGCACGAGCGGATGTGTCACCGTGCGCCCGAGGAACACGCACACTTCAAGACGCGTCGCCTTCGGACGCACGAAGGCGTAACAGGCCTTGCGCGCGAACATGATCGAGTTGTGCGATGCGTAGATGCGCTGGTCGCCGAACTCGGCAATCGTCTCGCGCAGCCGCTCCCAGGCGTCGCGCAGATCCTCGGGCAGGTCGCGCGTGAGCGCGGCTTCGCTCGTGGTCCAGCAGTCGTGCGCTTCACCGTCGCCGAACCACTGCTTGCAGTGGTGGCAGGTGTGCCCGGCCTTCGGCATGGCTAGAACGTGGCGAGCGCGTTCACGGGGAAGCCGGTGCCGCCGGTGACCGGCACGGGCGCCACGGTGAGCATGAACTCCCAGCGCTTCTGCGCGGTGGCGAGCGTGGCCAGGGCTTCCAGATCCTGGTTGTCGAGGATGTTGAGGCCGAGCGCGGTGATGGCGAGCGTGTGCACGGGCAGGCCGACACCTTCGACGAGCGACGGCACGACGTCGAGCGCGTCGTCGCTGCCGATGAGCGCCACGCCGCGCGCCTTGAGCCACGCGCCCACGGATGCATGCAGGCCGGCGGCGTTCTGGCCCACGTTCCATGGGCCCTCCTCAGCGCGTCGCGCCCAGCGGCCGGTGCGGATGAGCAGCGCGTCCCCCGGACCCACCTTCATGCCGGCGCGCTTCTCCCACGCCTCCAGATCCTCGACGAAGATCGGCGTGCCGGGTTCCAGGTACGGCACACCTTTGAGGCGCGGAATATCCATCAGGATGCCGCGCGTGACGTAACCGTTCCTGAAGCTCTGGATGCCGAGCTTCGTGCAGCCCTTCTCGGTGTTCACCTCGGCGCGGCTGTAGCCGTTGTAGGTCTGGTCCTTGTAGAGGATGTGGCAGAGCGCATCCAGATGGCTGTGCGCGTAGCCGTGGTACGACACGCGGTAGGTGTCGGTCGTGAAGCCGCGGTTCATCGTGTGTTCGAACGGGCTGGCGTTGTCGGGATCGCGCTCGGTGATGGGCGAATGTGCGAGCCCCACCGACTGCCCCACGCGCACGAGGGCCGCCGCCTGCTTCCGCTTGGCCGGGGTGATGAGATTGAGCGTGCCGAGCTCGTCGTTCACGCCCCAGCGGCCCCAGTTCTTCACCTGGTGGAAGTAGGCGTCGAAGTCCGCGTTCGTCACCGGGTAGCGCGCGGCCGATGGCCCGGGCGAGAGGATCGGCGCGGCGGGCGGGGCGGTGCCCTGCGGCGCCGGCGCCTGCTGCTGCGGCGCCTGCGCCAGCGGCGAGGCCATCAGGGCGAGTCCGGCAGCAATCGTGGAAACGAGGATGGGCACGCGCATGCGCGCCAGTCTACGGCAGGATCGGCCGCGCTGCGGGCGCCACTGCCCTGTTAAGATCGCGGACATGACGGCACGCTCCGCCGACGCGGCCACACTTTTTCGCGAGGAAGTCGCTCGCGCCAGGGCCATGGATCCGGCGGCGCGCCTTCTGGCCGGCCCTCGCCTGTTCGAGCGGGCCTGTCGTGTGATGGCCGACGGTGTGCGCCATCGGCACCCCGACCTCTCACCTGAAGAGGTACTCGCCCGCGTTGGCGAACAGTTGGCCCGCGTGCGGGCACTCGACGGCCGGTGACTCCTGATGACGCGGTCGTGGCGGTGTTTCGGGCGCTCGACGCCGCGGGTATCCCGTACATGGTCGTGGGCTCGCTCGCCTCGAACTTCCATGGAATCCCAAGGTCCACGCAGGATGCCGATTTCGTCGTCCAGCTCCATTCGGGTCAGCTGACACGCCTCGAGGCGGCGCTCCCGCCAGGGCTGAGCCTGCAGTCACAGGGTGGATTCGAGGCCGTCACCGGTACGACGCGCTACCTCGTCACCGTGGCCGGCAGCGCGTTTGTCTGTGAGCTGTTCGTGCTGAGTGACGATCCGCACGACCAGAGCCGATTCCGGCGCCGGGAGCTGGTGCGAGTGTTGGCGCAGGATGCTTATGTCGCGTCCGCCGAAGACATGGTGATCACGAAGCTCCGCTGGGCGCTCGAGGCCGGACGGTCGAAGGATCGGGACGACGTCCGGAACATCCTGGCGGTGCGCGGGCCGGACCTCGACTGGGCCTATATCGCAGGATGGACCGCGCATCACGGGACGGCCGCCCTGCTCGCGGACATCAGGGCGTCACTGCCAGCAAGCTAACGCGCAAACACGTCCGCAGGCGGCCGGGGCGTGCGAGAATCGCCGCCTATGACCCGCATCCTCTCCGCCCTGGTGCTTGCCGCGTTCGTCGTGGTGCTCGATGTCGCCGCTCCGGCGGCGGGTGACGACGGCCAACGCCTGCTCACGATCGACCACTACGTGCGCGTCACCTCGAAGGTGCCGTCCATCAGCGGACAGCTCGCCCAGATCTACGTGCGCGAACGGGTCAGCGCCGGCGTGGCGCTGCGCGGCGCGCCAGCCGCAGACAAGGTCGTGCTCTTCGTGCACGGCGCCGGCACGCCGGCCGAAGTGGCCTTCGACACGCCGATCGGCACGCATAGCTGGATGGCGTATCTGGCCGAGGCGGGGTTCGACGTGTTCTCGATGGACACGACCGGCTACGGCCGCTCGACGCGTCCGGCGCCGATGAACGATCCCTGCAACCTGGCCGAGGCGCAGCAGGCGCAGTTCGTGCCGAGCCTTGTCGCCGCGCCGTGCAAGGCCACGTATCCGGGTCAGCTCACAAGCCTCGTCTCCGACTGGCACGACATCGACGCCGCCGTCGACTATGTGCGGAAGGTCCGCGGCGTGAACAAAGTGAGCCTTGTGGCCTGGTCGCTCGGTGGTCCGCGCGCCGGCGGCTACGCGGCGCAGCATCCCGAGAAGGTGCAGCGGATGGTGCTCTTCGCGCCGGCCTACAATCCGGCGGCCGCGGCCATGCCGCCCGCGCTGCCGAACCCGGGCGTGGTCTTCAATACGCAGTCGCGCAACGAGTTCATCGCC
>JAEUQR010000169.1 GCA_016789705.1 Acidobacteriota bacterium | reverse complement strand
GTCGAGCGCGCGCACCGCGCTCAGCGAGCGTCGTGTCGAGGTGGCGGCAGGCGCGATAGACCTCGCGGTCGTGCGTGAGTTCGCGGGGCTTGCGGACCCCGGTGTAGAACATCTGCCGTTCGCCGTGGTCAGACGGTGCGCAGTGGCGTTCGAGCAGGTCGCGGCCGGTGCGCGTGAGCGTCACGACGTGGCCACCGCGCCCGTCCACGCGGACGCGTTCCACCAGGCCCTGGGTCTCCAGGTGCGAGCGCGCATGTCGTGCACGCGGCGGCGTGTCGGCGTCGCGCCCGGGCAGGTCGTCGGCCGCCACCACGCGAAACGCGCCGATGGTCGCCAGCGTCTCGAGGTCGCGCGCGTTCAGGGCGTAATCGCGGTCGCGAAAGCGGACGAGTTCACGCGCCTGGCCGAGCGGCAGGGACACGTCGCGACTGAAGGTCCGGACGTCTGCGTCGGTGTCGTCACCACGGTCACTCCCGCCGCGCCCACCGCGCGCGCGGTCGAGACCTGCGCGGTCGCGGCTTGTCTCCGTACGTGGGTCATACCGGTCGAACATCTGCGTCCTCCGATTCGCACGGAGAGACCGTGCGACTAGAGAACGCTCCGCGGGGGCGCCGTGTTTGCGCCGGCGCGCGGCGCACTGTCGCGGAGCGGTACGCGCGCGGTCATCTGGGCGTGTAAGGTCTACGCGTTCGCGTGCCAGATGGCGCGGTCTCTACGGTCGAGTTGCACAGTGTTTTCGCAACGTTGACGGCCGATTGCACGCAATCTGTTGTAGTCTGCGTGCGGTCTGGCGTGCACATTGCTGCACGACCGGCTCAGACGACCGGGTCATCGGTCGTGCCCCTCCTCACGAAGACGCGGCGTGATTTCCTGCCCTCCACAGACGCCGGAGGTGTCTTCACTGGTTCGACTCGGCTTCTCGGGCGGTAACGCCCGACGTGGGGTGGTATGCGCATGCGTCAGCAGGTGTGGGTGGCGGGTGTAGTGGGGATGGCCCTGATGCTCCACGGGAGCGTTTGGACCGGGCGCCTGGCGGCACAGGGCGGCGGCCTCGGTCACGCACTGGTCGTCACCCCGAGTGGCGCCGTGTGGGCGTGGGGGTACAACGCCGAAGCCCAACTGGGCGACAATACCCGCATCTCGCGACGGATCCCCGCCGCCGTCGCCGGCATGGGCACCGTGACGGCGGTCGCCGCCGGCGGATCCCACAGTCTCGCGCTCGACTCGGCCGGACGGATCTGGGCCTGGGGCGACAACAACCTCGGTGCGATCGGCGACGGCACGACGGTCGACAAGTTGCTGCCCATGCAGTTGGCACTACTGGACGTGGTCAAGATTGCGGCAGGCGCGAACCACTCCATGGCGCTGCGGTCGAACGGCGACCTGTACGTGTGGGGCAAGAACACCGACTCCCAACTCGGCCTCGGCACCACCATTCAGCAGAACAGTCCCGTGTTGCTCATGTCCGGGGTGGCCGACATCGCTGCCGGCGGCCGACACTCCGTCATCGTCAAGACCGATGGCACGGCGTGTGAATCGGCCCGAGAATCTCGGAGGGCGTGTTCTGTGACTTAGGCCGCGGTGGCCTGCTGATAGTAGCGCGCCTCGTACTCGGCGGGTGGCACGTAGCCGATCGGCCCGAAGAGCCGCCGATGATTGAACCAGTCCACCCACCGCAACGTCGCGAATTCGACGTCCTCGAGCCCCTGCCATCGGTCGCGCCGGCCAATGACTTCTGTCTTGTAGAGGCCGATCACCGACTCGGCAAGGGCGTTGTCGTAGGAATCTCCCCGACGTCCGACGGAGGGCGCGATCCCTGCGGCCGCCAGGCGCGTGGTGTACCGCATCGACACGTACTGCACGCCACGGTCACTGTGGTGCACCAAATCGGGCAGGTCGTCAGTGCCGCGGCGTAGCAGCGCCTGCTCGAGCGCGTCGAGCACGAAGTCGGTGTGCATGGTCGCCGCGACCTTCCAGCCGACGATGCGCCGCGCAAACACATCGATCACGAACGCCGTGTAGACAAAGCCCTCGGCCGTCGCCACGTACGTGAAGTCCGAGACCCAGAGTTGGTTCGGCCGGGTGGCCGAGAACTGACGGTCGACCAGATCGGGCACCGCGGCGGTCGCATCCGGCGACGTGGTGACCACGGCAGGCCCGCCCCGCACCACGCCGCGCAACCCCAGGTCTTTCATGAGCCGCTCGACCGTGCAGCGCGCGACGACGACACCGTCGCGCTTCAGCTGGCGCCACACCTTCTCGGCGCCGTACACCTGCTCCTGCTCGTGCCACACGCGGGCGATCGTCGGCCGCAGCACGGCATCCCGCTGGACGCGGGCCGCCCGCCGCGTCGGATCGGCCTCCTGGGCTTTGTGGCGCCAGTACGTCGATGGGGCGATCGGCAGGTGCGCGCAGATCGACTCGACCCCATACGTGTCGCGCTGCGCGTCCACGCAGGCAACCATCATTTCGATCGGCGGTCGAGCTCCGCCTGCGCGAAAAACGCTGAGGCCTTGCGCAAAATGTCGTTGGCGCGCTTCAGCTCGCGATTCTCTCGCTCCAGGACCTTCAGCCGCTCGCGCTCGCTCGTGGTGAGCCCAGGCCGCTGGCCCGCATCGCGCTCGGCTTGGCGCACCCAGCGCCGCACCACCTCGGTCGTGCAATCCAGCTTCTCGGCAATCGAACGAATCGCCGCCCACTGCGACGGGTACTCATGCGCATGCTCGTGCACGAGGCGTACGGCGCGCTCGCGAAACTCGACGGGATACTTGCTCGGTCGGGCCATGGGCTCCATCCTCTCTCTGAAAGAGCCCTCCGACAAACCCGGTCCGATTCAGGACTGATCGGTAGCGGCGAAGACTGCAGCAATCAGTCACCCCGTTGTGACAGCTACGCTCCATGTGATCAATACCAAGGCGCAAACGCGCGCTGCTTCTGTAAGTGCGCTAGTAATGGTCGCTGGTCATCGTACACTCGG
>JAEUQR010000129.1 GCA_016789705.1 Acidobacteriota bacterium | reverse complement strand
GGCCGGCGCGCGCGCCACCGAAGGGGCGTTCTACATCTTCTCGCGCGATGAGATCGTCGCGGCGCTCGGTCCCGACAGCAAGGTCTGGGAGCTGCGCTTCGGCGTGCAGCCGGGCGGCAACGCGCCGTTCGATCCGCAGGGTGAGTTCGGCGCGAACAACCTGCTCTACACGGCAAAGACCATTGCCGCCATCGTGGAGCAGACGGGGCAGACGGCGGCAGAGGTTGGGGCGGCGCTCGCCCGCGGCCGGCAGCGGCTGTTCGAATGGCGCGGCAAGCGCCCGCGCCCGCAACGCGACGACAAGGTACTGACAGCATGGAACGGCCTGGCGCTCGCGGCATTCGCGCGCGCGGCGCGCGTGCTGGCGCCGGAAGGTGTGCTCGACGAGGGTGTCGCGGGCAGCGGCCGGCGGCATCTGGCGACGGCGGTCCGGATCGCGTCGTTCATCCGCACGCGCCTCTGGAACGACACCACGAAGCGCCTGCTGCGTCGGGTGGCGGAAGGCGCGGCCGGGATCGACGGCTTCGCCGAAGACTACGCCTGCATGGCGTGGGGGCTCATCGAACTCTTCCAGGCCACCGGCGATCCGGCGTGGCTGACGTGGGCCGTGGAGCTGCACGACACGCTCGATCGCCTTTTCCTCGCGCCCGACGATCGCGGCTGGTATGCGACCACCGGTGAAGATCAGTCGGTCCTTGTCAGACAGATCGAGGAATACGACGGGGCCGAGCCGTCGGCCTCGTCCGTGGCCGTCATGAACCTGCTGGCGCTCTCACGCCTGACGGGCGAGAGCCGCTTCCAGCAGCGCGCGGAAGGTGTGCTCGCGGCGCGCCGGGGGCAGCTCGCCGCGCAGCCACGCGTGGCGCCGCACCTGCTGGCCGCGCTCTCGACCACGCTGCAGCCGGCGCTCGAGATCGTCGTCACGGGCGGCGAACGCGCCAACACGCTGCACCACACGATCACGTCGCGCTACCTGCCGTCGGCGGTGACGGTGCCGGTCTCTGAGGCGCAACTGGAGGCGCTCGGCACGGCGGCCCCGTGGACCGCGCCCTACGCCGCGCGTGCCGGCGAGGTGGCCGCGTTCGTGTGCCGCGACTTCGTGTGCGCGGCGCCGGTCAAGGCGCCGGAGTCACTCGCCATCCTGCTGGACGACACCGTGCAGCCGGGGCCGGTCGAGGAGCCGGGGACGATTCAGTAAGGGCGCCGCGTGGAACGGTCCGCTTCAGGTGACGGCCGCGTCGGGCCCGTTCGGAGCAGACCGCGCACGCGTGAGACGTCAAACGCCAAGGCGGCGCCGAAGTCCGCGTGGGGTGTTCAGGCACAGGGCGACGCGCGAAGCGCGTCGCGCAGCACCGCCCGGGGCCCCATGCTTCCGGCCGACACTCGCCCCCGCTGGCGTTTGACGGTCTGCGGAGACCGGGCCCGACGCGGCCGTCACCTGAAGCGGGCCGCCTTTCGGTTGGTGTCGTTGCGCAGGTTTCGCGGCTGCAGGCGACCTCGGGTATCGTGAGTCTCTGCGCCGGGGTGGCGAAACTGGCAGACGCACGGGACTTAAAATCCCGGGTCTCGTAAGAGGCGTGTGGGTTCGATTCCCACCCCCGGCACCATCACTCGCCGTTGGCTCGTTCCGGTGCCGGGCGTGCGTCTCAGGCGCTCGGCCGTCGCGCATTGCGCTCGGCCGTCGGGCACGATTCCCACCCCCGGCACCATCACTCGCCCTTGGCTCGCGCCGGTGCTCCGGCCGGCATGACGCGGTCCGATCGGCGGCGACGCTGAGCGTGGCGCGAACAGGTCCGACACACTCGCACCGGGAGTGCGGGTGCCTCCTGAGGAGGGGCTGGGGCCCCTTAAGGGCTTGTACAGGCGCAAGTCGCCGGACCGTGCGAGTGACCGACGCGCGAAGCGGACCCGACGATCGGACTGCGTCATGGCGGCCAGGCCTGACCCACTTGTGACCTCGCCGCCCGACGCGCTGTCATATGATGCCGGGCGGGGCGGCAGAGACGACCTCCCCACGGAGGCGACGACGATGCGGTGGGAAGACCAACGGCGGAGTGACAACGTCGAAGACCGGCGCGGCATGAAGGTGCGCGGCGGGATGGGCGGTGGCCTCGGCATCGGCACCATCGTCATCGTGCTCATCGTGAGCTGGCTCACCGGCGCCAATCCGCTCACGCTCTTCCAGATGGCCGGCGGACTTTCGGGCGGTGGGCCGCAGGCACCGGCCGAGCAGGGCCAGATGGGCGCGCCCACCGGGGATCCGCAGGCGGAATTCGCGGCCGTGGTGCTCGCCTCGACCGAAGACGCCTGGAGCCGCGTGTTCCAGCAGGCGGGCGAGCGCTACCAGCCGCCGACACTCGTGCTCTTCAACGATGCTGTCGCCTCGGCCTGCGGTACCAACTCATCGGCGGTGGGGCCGTTCTACTGCCCGGCCGACCAGAAGGTCTACATCGACCTCGGCTTCTTCCACGAACTCGACCAGCGTTTCGGGGCGCCGGGTGACTTCGCGCAGGCCTATGTCGTGGCCCACGAGGTGGGCCACCACCTGCAGACGCTGCTCGGTGTGTCGGAGAAGGTGATGGCGGCGCGCCAGCGGGCGAGTGAGGTGGACGGCAACCGTCTGTCGGTGATGCAGGAACTGCAGGCCGATTGTTTCGCCGGCGTCTGGGGCCACCACGCCAATCAGAAGAACCTGCTGCAGGCCGGCGACGTCGAAGAGGGGCTGCGCGCGGCCGCCGCCATCGGCGACGACATGATGCAGAAGCGCGCGCAGGGCCGCGTGTCGCCCGAGTCGTGGACGCACGGCTCGTCGGAGCAGCGCGTGACCTGGCTCAGGCGCGGCCTCACCGAAGGCACCATCGACGCCTGCGATACCTTCGGTCAGGCCTCGCGCCGCTGAACGCGGACCGAGCCCCGGGACCCGGGCCCCGCGTCGTTACCAGATCTTGACGCGTGCCTCCGGCGCCAGGAACAGTCTGTCGGTCGGCTTCACGTCGAACGCGGTGTAGAACGCGTCCACGTGCGGCAGCGGTCCGTTGCCGCGCACCTGGTCGGGCGCGTGCGGGTCGGCCATGACCTGATTGCGCAGCGCCTCGTCGCGCGTCTTGGCGCGCCACGCCTGCGCCCAGCCGGCGAAGAACCGCTGATCGCCGGTGAGGCCATCCATCACCGGCGCCGCTTTGCCGCCAAGCGACATCTGGTAGGCGCGGTGCGCGATGACGAGGCCCGTCAGGTCGCCGATGTTCTCGCCGAGTGTGAGCTCGCCGTTGACCTTCACGCCGGGAATCGGTTCCTTGGCGCCGTAGTAGGCCGCGAGCCCCTTCGCGCGGCGCATGAACTCTTCGCCGTCCTTCGCCGTCCACCAGTCGCGCAGCACGCCCCTGGCGTCGAAGCGGCGGCCCTGATCGTCGAAGCCGTGTCCCATCTCGTGGCCGATGACCGCACCGATGGCGCCGTAGTTCATCGCGTCATCCGCCGTCATGTCGAAGAAGGGCGGCTGCAGGATGGCGGCCGGGAACACGATCTCGTTGCGGATCGGGTTGTAGTAGGCATTGATCGTCTGCGGCGTCATGCCCCATTCCTCGGGGTCGACGTCCTTGCCGACCTTGGCGAGCTGGAACGCCGCGTCTGCTTCGATGGCGCGCATCATGTTGCCGGTGAGATCGTCCTTGCGAATCTCGACCGCTGAGTAGTCGCGCCACTTCGTGGGGTAGCCGATCTTCGGCCGGAACGCGGCGAGCTTCGCCTGCGCTTCCTTCTTCGTCTCCGGGCTCATCCACTCGAGGCCGTCGATGCCCTGCCGGAAGGCGGCGCGCAGATTCTCCACGAGCTGATCCATGCGGGCCTTGGCGGCCGGTGAGAAGTGCTTCTCCACGTAGACCTGGCCCAGCAGCTCGCCGAGCGTCGAGTCCATGTTGGTCAGCGCGCGGCGCCACCGCGGCTGCAGCGCCTGGATCCCCTGCAGCGTCTTGCCGCGGAAATCGAACCGCGTGTTCACGAGCGTGCTGCTCAGGTAAGGCGCGAAGCGGTCCACGGCGTGGAACTTCAGGTGCGCCTTCCAGCGGTCGATGGGTGTCGTGTTCACCGTCGTCGCCAGCGCCGCGAAGAAGCTCGGCTGCGACACGATGAGGTGTGGCGCGTTCGCGACGCCGAGTTCCGTGCTCCACGCCGCCCAGTCCATGCCGGGGAACCGGGTGGCGAGCTCCTTGACCGGCACGCGGTTGTAGGTCTTCACCGCGTCGCGGTTCTCCACGTTCGTCCAGTGCGCGCGTGCGAGCGACGTCTCGAGCGCCATCACGCCGGTGGCGGCGGCTTTCGCATCGGCCACGCCGGCCGCCGTGAGCATCTGCGCCACGTAGTCGACGTACTTCGTGCGGATGTCCTGCAGCTTCGGGTCGGCCTTCAGGTAATAGTCGCGGTCGGGCAGGCCGATGCCGCCCTGCGAGAGGTAGAGCACCGAGCGCGTCGGCTCTTGGGCGTCGCCTTCGACGCCGCCCTGGATCACCGCGCCGCTGACGCCCAGTTTGAGCTGCCGTGCGAAGTAGGCCGCAAGATCGGCTTTCGTCGTGAGCGCATCGATGCGCGCGAACTCGCTCGCCAGCGGTGTGATGCCGAGGCTGTCGGCCCTGGCTTCGTCCATGAACGCGGTGAAGAAGTCGCCGATCTTCTGCTGTGGTGTGCCGGGCGCGCCGGGCGTCTTCGCGGCGGCCTCGACGAGGGCACGGAGCTGTTCCTGGGTGCGGTCGTTGGCCTGGACGAAGCCGCCGTACGACGCCTTGTCGGCGGGAATCTCGGTCTGCGCCAGCCAGCCGCCATTCACATACCGGTAGAGGTCGTCCTGCGGACGCACGGCCTTGTCGAAGGTGGCGGCATCGAAGCCTGAGGCGAGCGGTGCCGGCGTGGCGGTCTTCGAGGCCTCGGGCGCAGCCGGCTGTGAACAGGCGACCGTGAGGCTCAGTACGGCGCAGGCGGCGAGCGGTTTCAGCATGAAGGTGTCTCCCGGAGTTCGACCTCTCATCATAGGAGGTCCGGGCCCGTTTCGCTGGCTCAGGCGGCGGGCGGCGATTTACGCTGGGACGGGCCGCGCCACGGGCGACGGCGGGGAGGACACGGCATGACTCGGCGGCGTGGATGGACGGGGCGCCTGGCGCTCGCGGCGGGGCTCTGGTTTGGCGATGTGGCGATGGCGGCGGCCGATCCGCTCGTGCACACGTATTCGATCGTCGCCCGCGACCCGGTCACCGGCGACATGGGCGTGGCCGTGCAGTCGCACTGGTTCTCCGTCGGGTCGATCGTGACCTGGGGGGAGGCCGGCGTGGGCGTCGTGGCCACGCAGTCGTTCGTGGACCCGGGCTACGGTGTGCGTGGCCTCGCCCTGATGCGCGGCGGCGTGAGCGCCCCCGAGACGCTGAAGCAGCTGCTTGCCGCCGATGCCAACCGCGACGGCCGGCAGGTGGCGATGCTCGATGCGCAGGGGCGCGTCGAGGCCTTCACGGGCAAGGCGGCGATTGCCGCGGCTGGGCATGTGGTGGGGCGCGGCGTCTCGGCCCAGGCCAACATGATGGGGAAAGACACCGTGTGGCCGGCGATGCTCGCGGCCTACGAGCGTGCCAGCGGGGATCTGGCCGATCGGCTCATCGCCGCTCTCGAGGCGGCCGAAGGCGCCGGCGGCGATCTGCGCGGCCGCCAGTCGGCCGCCATCCTCATCGTGAAGGCGAAGGGCAGCGGACGGCCGTGGTCGGGCGCCGACCGCACGTTCGACCTGCGTGTCGAAGATCACTCCGCGCCGGTCGCCGAGCTCAAGCGGCTCGTGAGGTATCAGCGCGCGTACACCCACGCCAATCGTGGCGACGAACTCATGACCGAGAAGAAGGTCGATGCGGCGCTCGCCGAATACCGCGCGGCAAGCCAGCTCGCCCCCGAGGTGCTCGAGCTGCCGTTCTGGCATGCCGTCACACTGGCCTCGATCGGCCGTGAGGCCGAAGCCGCGCCGCTCTTCACCGCGGTCTTCGCGAAGGAGCCGCAGTGGGCGGAGCTGCTCGGCCGTCTGCCGGCGGCCGGGCTCTTCCCGAGCGACGTGGCGCTCCTCGCACGCATCCGCGCGCTGGCGCCGAAACGCTGAGCCCGCAGGCACTGCACTAGACTGGCGAGACCATGCCGCACACGCTCGATTTGCAGTTCCTCGGCCGCGCCGGCGTCATCGCCACTGCCGCGATTCCCTGCGAGGGCGGCGTCGTCCTCGTGGATCCGGGGCCCACGTCGTGCCTGCCGGCGCTGACGAGCGCGCTCGCCGCGCACGGCTACGGCCTTGCTGACGTGCGGGCCCTCCTCATCACGCACATCCATCTCGATCACGCGGGCGCGTCGGGCACACTCGCGCAGGCGTGGCCCGGCCTGCCGGTCTACGTGCACGCGATCGGCGCGAAACACCTCGCGCAGCCCGAGAAGCTGCTGGCGAGTGCCACGCGGCTGTACGGCGCCGACATGAACCGGCTCTGGGGCGCGTTCCTGGCGGTGCCGGAGGTGTCGCTCAGGCCGTTGCAGGGCGGCGAGTCGCTCGTCGTCGGCGGGCGGACGTTCAGCGTCACCTACACGCCCGGGCATGCCGTGCATCACGTGAGTTACCTCGACACGGCGGATCGCGTGGCCTACGTGGGCGATACGGCGGGCATCGCGGTGGGCGGGTATTCGCTCGCCGCGACGCCGCCGCCGGACATCGACATCCCGCGCTGGGAGGAGAGCCTGACGGCGATTGCGGCGCTGGCGCCGGCGTCACTGTTCCTCACCCACTTTGGACTGGTCGCGGATGCGGCGGCGTATCTCTCGCGGTATCGCGACGTGCTGCGCCGGTCGGCGGAGCGGGCCCGCGTGGCGGTGCGGGCGGGCGGCGACGAAGCGGCGCTGTCGGACGCGTGGGTGCGCTGGTTGCGGGCTGACGCGCGAACGGTGGTGGGAGAAGACGCGGCCGCGGCTCTCGAGGCCGCGGCACCCTTCGATCAGATCTGGCAGGGACTGGCGCGTTACTGGCGGAAACGGGTCGAACGTGACGGGGCGGGGGCACTCGAGGTGCCCCTCGCCTGAACGATACCGGGCGCTAGCAGGCGGCGGCCATGTCAGGCAGCGCGTAGCGCGGCGCGCTCACGGACGGCTTCTCGGCCGGATCGAACAGGAAGCGCAGCGCGTAGCCCTGGGCTCCCGCCGCGTCCGTGCGTTCCACGCGCCACACGGCCGCAAGCACGCGCCCGGCGGTCAGCGGGTGGTTCGGGCCGGCCGTCGGCGTCTCGAGCTGCAGGTGGACCAGGCGGAACAGCGGCAGGGGCGCGGCCGACGAACACTCCACGAAGGCGCCGCCGTCGCTCAGGTCGCGCGTCACGACCGACGCGAAGCGCACCGTGCCCCCCTGGTCTTTCCAGGTGAGGCGCGCCGGCACCGCGACGCGCTGCCGCGAGTTGGTGCGCTGGGTGGCGCTGACGTTGTTCGTGAGAAGCGAGTTGGCCACGGTATCCCCCAGGGTCCTGAACGTCGGTACTACAGGCATTGCAATACCTGCGACCCCTCCAAGATCCGGGCCCACCAGTGCCATCAACGAACCGTAAAGTTATATATATGACTTTAAGCGACAATGGACGCCTTTGTGGCGCGTTTGACCAGTCAGTGGTTCGTCCATTGTGGATAGTGAGTATCCAGTATCCACTCCAATTGGATACTCAATACTCAGTTCAGAGCTCCGGCGCCTTCGATTCCGAGCCGCTTGAGCTTCAGATAGAGGCCTCGCCTGGTCAACCCCAATGTCCGCGCCGTCTCGGCAATATTGCCGCCTGACTTCTCCATGGACTCGGCGATGAGCGAGCGTTCCACCTCGTCCACGACGTCCGCCAGCGTCTGCCCGGCCCTGAGGGCGGGGGCGCCGGTGCTGCCGGCACCGTTCACGCCCTGGTCCTGGTCGGGCGCTTCGGACGTGAGGTCTGGGGAGAGCTGCTCGGGGACGACCGTGCTCCCGGGAGCGGCGAGGGCCACGGCGCGCTGGACCTCGTTGCGGAGCTGACGGACGTTCCCCGGCCACCAGTACGACGCAAAGAGGCTCAGCACCTCGGGGCTGAGCCCGACGTCGGGCTTGCCCAGCCGGTCGGCGGCCTCTCGCAGGAAGAACGTGGCGAGGTGGGGAATCTCGTCACGCCGCTGACGGAGCGGCGGGATGTGGATGCGGATCACACTCAACCGGTAGTAGAGATCCTCGCGGAACTTGCCCTCGCTCACGCGCTGCTCGAGGTCGGCGTTCGTGGCGGCCAGCACGCGCACGTCGACCTGCTGCGGCCGGGTGTCGCCCACCGGCAGAATCTCGCTTTGCTCGAGAAAGCGCAGCAGCTTCGGCTGCACGTCGAAGGGGAGGTCGCCCACTTCGTCGAGGAAGAGCGTGCCGCCCGCGGCCGCCCGGATGAGGCCGGGCTGATCGTTGACCGCGCCGGTGAACGCGCCGCGGCGATGTCCGAAGAGCTGCGAGTCTGCCAGGTCGCGTGTCGTCGTCGTGCAGTTGTAGGGCAGGAACGTCGCGGCATTGCGCGGAGAACCGACGTGAATCGCGCGTGCCACCAGCTCCTTGCCCGTCCCGCTCTCGCCCGTGATGAGCACGGTGAGGTCGTTGCCCTGGAGGCGCTGCACCTGTTCGACGACGCGCTGCATCGACGGCGACGCGCAGATGAAACCGCTGAGGAGCGGTTCGAGGGGACGTTCGGTGCTCGTGACCCGCGCCGCCACCGGACGCTCGCGCGCGCCGCAGAGCTCGAAGCCCTGGCGGGCCACCGCCGCCATCATCCGGGTGCGCCGCAGGGCGAGATCGCTCCACGGGCGCGCCGATGCCACGGCGAGCACACGCGGGCCGTCAGGGTCGGCGCCGAGCGGCCGCACGACGACTGGCTGGCCCGCGAACGTACCGCCGGTGCTCGCGGCCGTCGCCAGCGTGCGCGCCGCCGCCGTGTCGCCGCCGGCGCTCGCGAGAATCCGCAGGTCGCCGCCGGGCGGCGCCACGTAGACCACCGCGAGCTCGGCGAGGACGGCCTCGCGCGCCGCCATCACGAGCTCGTGGGCGAGCAGGTCGGGCAGCACCGACGCGTTCACGAGCCGCTGCACGATGGCGTCGTCGGCGTCGGCAGGGGATCCCAGGTAGATCCCGGTCCCGGGCGTGGCCGGGCCCGAGAGCGCCCGTTCGGCGTCGTCGAGGTCGCGCAGCGACCCGAGGACGCGGAACTCGTCGCGCGCCTGCGTGAGGTGCCGGTCGGAGACCGATCGCGCGCCGGCGTCACGGGCCAGGCGGCCGAGGGCGAAGTGACTGACCGCGGCCTGATAACGTTCGCCGACGAGCTCGAACACGCTCACGCTCTGCGCGATGTCGTGATAGGCCTCGTTCGGCCGGCCTTCCACCGCGTGCAGCAGGCCGCGCACGCGCAGGAACTCGCCCCAGGCGCCGGGCGTCGCGCGCGGATCGATGCGGCCTTCGACCGTCGTCAGCCGCGCCTCGGCGTCCTTCGGCCGCTTCGAGAGGACGAGGGCTTCGGCGGCGATGAGTTCGGCGTCGAGGCGCTCGGCGGGCGGCGCGCCCTCGGCGTCGATGATGGCATCCGCCAAGGCCAGCGCGTCCTCGGGACGGCCGCGCCGGTTGGCGAGGCGCGCCGTGATGACGCGGACCGACCATTCGTACCAGCGGCTCGTCTCGCGGCCGTAGTTGCCGAACGCCTCGGCGGCGCGCGTCAGATGTTCGGCGGCGCCTTCGTAGTCGCCGCGCATGAGCGCAATCTGCGCCAGCGTGTCGTAGACGGCGCCGGTCGTTTCCTGCGCGCGCAGATTCGAGGTCTGCGTCGAGATTTGCAGGGCGCGCCGAAGCGCCGTCTCGGCCGCGTTCAGTTCGCCGAGCTTGACGTTGATCTGGCCGAGGGTCGCCAGCGACGCGGCCAGGCGGTCCGGCTGGTCGGCGGATTCGAGCAGCGCCACGGCGCGTTCGGCGAGGGCGCCTGCCTGGTCGTAGCGGCGCCGCAACTGCGCCACCGCGGCCTGCCGCATGTAGGCCAGCGCGAGCACGTCGTCGGCGCCAAGCGCGGCGGCGAGGCGTTCCGAGTTGCGCAGCGCCGCGTTGGCGTCGTCATACCGTCCCTGCTGCGCGAAGATGACGCCCGACACCGAGTGCACCTGCGCGAGGTGACGACGGTCGCCGGCGGCGTGGAGCGCCGCGGCCGCTTCGGTCAGGTGCTCGCGGACGATCGTGTGGTCGCCGACCTTCTGGTAGCAGAGCACGAGCTCGAGGTGGGCGAGCCCGATGCCGCGCGAGTCGTGCGCCGCCTCGGCATGCTTGAGCGCGCGGGCGTGCAGGGCGATGGCGCGCGACTGCTCACCGACGGCATAGGCGACGCGGCCGTGCAGCCGCCACAGCGACGACAGCAGCGCCTGCGGAATCTGCTCGCGAATCTGGTCCGGCGTGCGGCCGAGGACCGTCGCGGCGCGCTGCGGATCGCCCTTGAGCAGCCAGGCTTCGGCGAGCGAAGCGCGGATGACGAGCTCGTCGAGACGCTTCAGGCTCCGCGCCTGCAGGAGCGGCTCGAGCAGGTCGGCCGCCGCCGTGCCGCGGCCCCGGTCGAGCAGCGCCGAGGCGCGCGCGAGCGCCGGCTGCAGGGGCGTACTGATCACCGGTGCGAGTATACGCCACGGGATCCGAGGTTGTCGGCGCCGCCAAACGCCTGTAGTCTCGCTGCGTGACGACCCCCTCTGTGGCGACGCGGGCGGCGGAGTTCCTGCGATGACCGGCGCGGGGCGCACCGATACCGGTCCGGTCCGCACGGCCAACGAAGACCACTGGCACGTTGATGCCGCGCGGGGCCTGTTCATCGTGGCCGATGGCATGGGCGGTCATCAGGCCGGCGAGGTCGCGGCGCATCTCGCGGTGGCCGAGGTCGTGGCCGACCTGGTGGCATCGGCCGGCGATGCCTTTGCCTGGCCGCTCGGCTGCGAGGCCACGCTGCCGCGCCCGGTGAACCGCATCGGTCATGCGCTGCGCCGGGCCAACGACGCCGTCTACGCCGCCGGCGTGTCGGACCCGGCGCTCGTCGGCATGGGCACGACGCTCACCGTGCTCCTCGTCGACGACGGGCAGGCCGTCATCGGCAGCGTGGGTGACAGCCGGGCCTACCTGGTGCGCGGCGCCGGTATCGAACTGCTGACCCACGACGACACCTGGCTCGCCTCGGTGCTCGGCAACGACGGTGCCCGTGAGGCGGCGGCCCGATCGCACCCGATGCGACACGTGCTCACGAGCGTCATCGGTGCCCGCGAGCCGGCGCGGCCCGAGGTGCTGACCCGGGCGGTGCAACCCGGCGACATCCTCGTGCTGGCGACCGACGGGCTGCACAACGTCGTGGACGACGAGAGCATCGGCCGGTTGGTGCGCGGCTGCGGTCCGGAAGCCGCGGCGCAGGGCCTCGTCGAGGCGGCGCTCGCCCGCGGCACGACCGACAACGTCACCGTGGTGGTCGTGCACGCCTGACGGGTGATGCGCCCGGCCACGGCAGGGCGGGAACCTCGGCCCCGGGCATCCGTCATAATGGGCGGACGATGATGTTCCGGCCGGCTGCCACCTGGGTGTGGCTCTCCCTGACGATGGTGAGCGTGGCCTGCGGTGGCGCTCCGGTGCCGGCCGAGTCGCCGGCTGCCGTGGCGCCGGTGCCTGCGGCGGCCGCCGCGCCCGCGGTGGCCCCGGCGCCTGCGGCCTCGGCACCCGTGCCCGCCGCTCGACGCATCGTGGTCCTCGGTGACAGCCTGACGGCGGGTCTCGGCCTGCCGGCGGACCAGGCTTATCCGGCCCTCCTGCAGGCGCGACTCGACGCGCGCGACAACGGCTGGCAGGTGGTGAATGCCGGCGTCTCCGGCGACACGTCGGCCGGCGGGCTGCGCCGGCTGGACTGGTCGCTCGACGGCGGTGCGGCGATTGTCGTCATCGCGCTCGGCGGCAACGATGCCCTCCGCGGCCTGCCGGCGGCCGACCTCGAACGCAACCTCGACGAGGCCGTGCAGCGCGCGCAATCGGCCGGCGCCCGGGTGATCGTAGCCGGCATGGAGGCGCCGCCAAACACCGGCCCCGACTACACCCAGGCCTTTCGCGCGGTGTATCCGGCCGTGGCCAGGCGGCGCGGCGCGGCGCTCGTGCCCTTCCTGCTCGATGGCGTGGCCGGCATCGAAACGCTGAATCAGGCCGACGGCATCCATCCGAATCAGGCCGGCGCGCGTCTCGTCGCCGACACCGTCTGGCGCGTGCTCGAGCCTGTCGTGCGCGACCTCGAGGCGATCCCCACCCGATGATCACACTGCGCGGCGTCTCGAAGACGGTCCAGAGCGGCGACCGTCCGCTCACGATTCTCCATCCCCTCGACCTCACGGTTCCGGACGGGCAGTTCCTGGCCATCGTCGGCCCGTCGGGCAGCGGCAAGACGACGCTGCTCGGCCTGATGGCCGGCCTCGACGCGCCGAGCGGCGGCACGATCGACATCGGCGGCACCGAGATCACCGCGCTCGACGAAGACCGGCTGGCGGTGCTGCGCGGCGAACGCATCGGCTTCGTGTTCCAGTTCTTCCATCTGGTGCCCTCACTCACGGCGCTCGAGAACGTGCTCGTGCCGATGGAGCTCGTGAGCCGGCGCGGCGCGCGTGAGCGGGCGGCGGCGCTGCTGGCGGAGGTGGGCCTGGCCGAACGTGCGCACCACTACCCGACGCAGCTCTCGGGCGGTGAGCAGCAGCGCGTGGCCATTGCCCGGGCGCTGGCCAACGACCCGCCGCTCATCCTCGCCGACGAGCCCACCGGGAATCTCGACGGCCAGAATGGCCGGCACATCCTCGACCTGCTGCTGTCGGTCCGCACGGCGCGCCAGGTGACGCTCGTGCTCGTCACCCACGACCCCGAGATTGCGGCGCTGGCCGACGCGAAGCTCACGATGCGCGACGGCCGGCCGGTCCCGGAACTCACGACCGCCGACGTCGGAGGCGGACGATGAGGTTCGTGGCCGCGATGGCGCTGCGTGAGATGCGCGCCTCGTGGCGGCGGCTGCTGTTCTTCTTCCTCTGCATCGCGCTCGGCGTCGGCGCCATCGTGACGTTGCGTTCGGTCATCCAGAGCGTGCGCCAGGTGTTTGCCGGCGAGGCGCGGGCGCTGCTCGGCGCCGACCTCGTGGTGTCGAGCTCGCGGCCGATCGACAGCGAGGTGGCGCAGAAGGTCGAGGCGCGGCTGACGGCGGCGGCCGCCCAGGTGACGCGCACGGCCGAGACCGCGACCATGGCGCGCGCCGGCGGCAGCACCGACGGGCCGGCGCGGATGGTGGAGCTCAAGGCCGTCGGGCCGGGCTTCCCGTACTACGGCACGCTCAGTCTGGAAGGCGGCGGACGCTACACGCATGCGCTCGTCGCCGGGGGCGGCGCGCTCGTGCGGCCCGAACTGCTGGCGCAGCTCGGCATCACGGTCGGCGACACGCTCGCGCTCGGCGGCCGTGACTTCACCGTGCGCGGCATCATCGAGGCCGAGCCGGGCCGCCGGCTCGGCGCCTTCAGCCTCGGCCCGCGCGTCATCGTCGATCTCGCGGACCTCGAGCAGACCTCGCTGCTGGCGTTCGGCAGCCGCGTCACGTATCAGCGGCTCGTGAAGGTGCCCGATGCGGCGCTGACGGGTCTGGTCACGGCGCTGCGCGAGGACGTGAAGAACTCGTTCGTGCGCGTGCGGTCCTACACCACGACCGAAGGGGACCTCGGCGAGGATTTCGCGCGCGCCGAGAACTACCTGAGCCTCGTCGGCCTCATCGTCGTGATCCTCGGCGGCGTCGGCGTCTCGAGCGTCACGCGCGTCTTCGTGCAGCAGAAGATCAGGAGCATCGCCATCCTCAAGTGCCTCGGCGCACGCGGTGGTCAGGTGCTGGCCATCTACATGGCGCAGGTGCTGGCGCTCGGCGTGCTCGGCAGCGCCGTCGGCGTGCTCATCGCGATGGCCGTGATGGCGTGGATTCCGTCATTCCTCGGACCGGCGGTGACCGCCGGCATCAACGTGAGCTACCGGCTCACGGCATCGGCGATCGCGCAGGGCGCCGGCACGGGCCTGCTCGTGTCGATGCTCTTCGCGCTTGTTCCGCTCCTCGACGTCCGCCACGTGAAGCCGTCGCAGCTCCTGCGCGATGAGGAGCTCGCGGCGCGGCGCGACTGGGCGCGGCTGGCCGCGGTCGTGGCCGTCGGCAGCGCGCTCGTGGGCGTCACGATGTGGCAGGCCGGCTCGGTGCGCATCGGCGGCATCGTCGCCGCCGGCTTCGCCGTGCTGGCCGTGGTGCTCTACCTGGCCGGTCGCGCCCTCATCGCGGCGGTGCGTCCGCTGGCCGCGTCCCCGTGGTTCCCGCTGCGTCATGCGGCGCTCCAGCTCACGCGTCCGGGCGGGCAGGTGCACCTCGTGCTGCTCACGGTGGGGCTCGGCACGTTCTTCATCCTCGGCGTCCGCGCCCTGCAGGACAATCTCGTGCAGGAGGTCTCGGTGGACATGGCGGCCGACGCCCCCGACATGTTCCTGCTCGACATCCAGCGCGACCAGCTCGACGGCGTCGTCGCGGCGCTCACGGCAGCACTGCCGCCAGGCGCGCCGGCGCCACGCGCGCTGCCGGTACTGCGGGCGCGCGTCACCGGCGTGCAGGGCCGCGAGATCTCACTCGAGAACTACGAGGACGTGCGCGGCCGCGGATCGCTCGCCCGCGAGTACACCGTGACCTATCGCTCGACGCTCGAGGCGAACGAGCGCATCGTGGCGGGTGCCGCCTGGGACGCCTCGCCGGCGCCGGGCGGGGAAGTCTCGATCGAGGAGAGCATCCGCGATCGCTTCGGTATAGACATCGGCGACACGATCCGCTTCGACGTGCTCGGCAGGGTCGTGTCGGCCACGGTGACGACGGTGCGCCACGTGGAGTGGAGCGACAGCCGCGCCGGCGGCTTCATGTTCGTCTTCCGGCCGGGGCTGCTCGACACGGCGCCGCACGGAAGCATCGCGTTCGTGCGCGGGCCGGCGGCCGCCGCCGACCGCGCCCGCCTGCTGAGCACGCTCGCCCGCGACTATCCCAACGTCTCGGTCATCGACGGGCGCGAGATGCTGGCGGCGATTACCACCGTGGTCGACAACGTGACGCTCGCCGTGACCGTCGTGGGGTCGCTCGTGGTCGTGAGCGGCCTCCTGATTCTCGTGGGTGCGGTGGCGATGACGAAGTTCCGCCGCGTCTACGAAGCGGCCATCCTGAAGACGCTCGGGGCGACGCGGCAGGTCATCGCGACGATGCTGCTCCTCGAGTACGGGGTGCTCGGCGCGATGGCGGGCATCCTCGGCGCGGCCGGCGCGGCCGGTCTCACCTGGGCGCTCAGCCGGTTCGCGTTCGACATGACCTATCGGGCGCCGACGCTCCTGCTCCTCCTCGGTGTGGCGGTGTGCGGAATCACGGTGTCGGCGGTGGGTGTCGCGTCGAGCTGGGACGTCCTGCAGCGCCGGCCCCTCTCCACGCTGCGCGGCCGCTAGGGCGGGCGCCGCCGGGCGGTGCCGAAGCTGCGTGTTATCATCGGGTGTTGGCCGGGCGAACGGCCCGGGCGCCGTGGAGCACCCCTCATGAACGTGGCCGTGTACAAGGACCTCCTGTTGCGAAAGCGGGCCGAGCTGGCCTCGTCGGCCGGTGTGAAGCCCATCCAGCACTCGATGGAGCACAACAACGGCCGCCAGGGCGACATGGCGGACCAGGCGAGCGGCAACAACGAGGTGCACATCGCCCTCAAGCTCAAGCAGACCGACGCGAAGATCCTGCAGGCCATCGACGAAGCGCTCGTGCGGATCGAGAAGGGCGCCTACGGTGTCTGCCGCGACTGCGGCGAGCCGATCGCCGAGGCCCGCTTGAACGCGATTCCGTGGACGCGCGTGTGCATCACGTGCAAGGAGAAGCAGAAGGCGTGACTCCGACCGACCTGGCTCCGTTGCTCCGTGAGTTCTACTCCGAGCGCCTGGCGCTCCTGCAGCGCCATGTGACGTCGGCGCGCGGCATCAGCACCTACGACGTGAACAACGCGTATCAGTACGTGATCGCGCGTGAGGAGACCCACGTCTACTGGGTGCATCGTGCCATCCTCGACGTCGGCGCCACGGTGCCGGACGTCCCTGGTGACGCCGGCGCGCCCTCGGGCAGTGAACGCGATCTCGCGTCGGCGGACGCCGCCGCCAACCAGGCGTTCGTCGCGAAGTGGACCCCGAAGGTCGCCGACGTCACGCACGCCCGGCACCGCAAGATGCTGCAGGTCGTGCTCGGCGAGATGCAGGAACACCAGCGCCTGTTCCAGCAGGCGGGTGAAGGCCGCACCGACATCATCGGCGTGCCCGTCGCCGGCACCGAGCGCCACGGCGTCGTGCTCGGCACCCGCTGGGTGGAGTGACCCAGCGCCGCCCGGCGACGCCGCGGGTGCGCGTCGCCGTGGCGATCGGCAGCAACCTCGGCGACCGGGCCGCGCACATCGCCTGGGCCTGCGACGGCCTTGGCCGCGTCCTCACCGACCTCCGGTGTTCCCCGGTCGAAAACACCGCCCCGCTCGACGTTCCCGACGCACAACCCGACTACCTCAACGCCGTGGTCATCGGCCGCACCACGCTGGCTCCGCGCGCGCTGCTCGAGGCGCTGCTGCGGCTCGAAGTGGAACGCGGCCGTACGCGGCCCGGCGTGCGCTCGGCGCGAACGCTGGATCTGGATCTCATCCTGTACGGGGAACGGGTGATCGACGAACCCGGGCTGCAGGTGCCGCACCCGCGATATCGCGAGCGCGATTTCGTGCTGGGGCCGCTGGCGCGCCTGGCGCCGAGGTGGCGTGACCCGGTGCGGGGCGTGATACTGGCCGCCCTCTGGCGCTCGCGCCGGCTGCCTGGGAGAGGGTAGGCAGCCGGCGGAAGCTGTGGCCGCGGACTAGTGTCCGGCGGGCACGTCGTGCGCCTGGCCGCGCTTGAAGATCGCGCCCAGGCCTTCTTCGAAAAGCGTGTACATCGCCGGCACGAACACCAGCGTGATGAGCGTGGAGGTGAGCAGGCCGCCGATGACCACGCGGGCCAGCGGCGCCTGCAGCTCGGCGCCTTCGCCGATGCCGAGGGCCATCGGCACGAGGCCGAGGGCCGTGCAGATACTGGTCATCAGAATCGGGCGCAGCCGGTGGTGGCCGGCCTGTTCGATGGCCTGACGGAGCGGCAGCTTGTCGCGCCGGCGCAGCGTGTTGGCGTAGTCGACGAGCAGGATGGCGTTGCTCACGACGATGCCGGCGAGCATGATGACGCCGATGTAGGCCTGCATGCTGAAGGGCGTGTTCGTCAGCAGCAGGGCCCCGACGACGCCGATGGCGGCCAGCGGAATCGAGAACATGATGATGAACGGGTCGCGCAGCGACTCGTACTGCGACGCCATCACCGTGTAGACCAGCACGATGGCCAGGATGAGCACGAGCTGCAGCTCGCGGAACGAGCGGGCCTGGTCTTCCACCTCCTGGCCGAAGCTGACCTCGAAATCCTTCGGGATGTTCAGCTCGGGGAGGCGGGCCTGCACGTTGGAGACGGCCTCGCTCAACGTCACTTCGACCTCGGAGTTCACGCGGGTGATGCGCTCCTGGTTCTTGCGGTCGATCTGCGTCGGGCCGGTGTCGCGGTTGACCACCATGACGTTCTTCGCCGGGAGCACACGCCCGCTCGGCGTGCTGAGCAGCACGTCGCCGACCGACGAAATTTCGTCGCGGTCGGACTCGCGCAGGCGCACCACGATCGGGTATTCGTTGCCGGCTTCGCGGAACATCGCGGCCTGCGTGCCGGCCACGTTCGTGCGGATGGTGTTGGCAACGCCCGTGACGGTCATGCCGAGCACGGCCGCCTTGTCGCGATCGACGTTCACGGCCAGCTCCGGCCGGCCTTCGTCACGGCCGAGGCGGGCGTCGGCGATGCCTGGCGTGGTGTCGAGGATCGCCTTCAGGTCCTGGGCCACGGCCTTGGCCTGATCCAGTTCGTGGCCGCGGATTTCGACCGAGAGACGGCTGCCGTCGCCACCGCCGCCGCCGCGCATCATCATCATCTGACCGCCGGAGGCGCGGGTACGGATGATGACGCCAGGAAGCCCCGAGAGCTGCCGGCGCAGGTCCATGGCAATCTGGTCGCTGGCGCGCGCGCGCTGATCCTTGGGGGTCAGGCGCACCGTGATGTTGCCGCGGTTGGTCGAGCTGTTGCCGAAGCCGCCCATCCCGCCGCCGCCGGCCTGCGTGATGAGCATCACCGCTTCGGGCGTGCTCTGGCGGATGGTCTCCTCGAGGCGGACGAGCACTTCCTCGGTGGTTTCGATGCGGGTGCCGACGGCGAGTTCCGCATCGACCGTCACCTCACCTTCGTCGGTCGTGGGCTGGAGTTCGAAGCCGACGCGGGTCAGCAGCGCGATGGCGGCGACGAACATCACGAGGCCGACCGCGAAGACCGTCGGCCGATGCTGGAGCGAGGCGTGCAGGACGCGCGCGTAGGCGGCATCGAGCCCGGCGAGCGCGCGTTCGCTCCAGCGGAAGACGATGCCGACCGGGCCCTTCCGGCTTTCGGCTGGCGGCGCCAGTCGCAGCAGCCGCGAGCACAGCACGGGCACGATGGTGACGGCGACGAACAGCGACATCGCCAGCGAGAAGGAGACGACGGCGGCGAGCTGGCCGAACATGATGCTCGAGACGCCGGTCAGGAAGAGCATCGGCACGAACACGGCGATGTGTGTGAGCGTCGAGGCGAGAATCGCACTCCACACCTCCTCGGCGCCTTCGATGGCCGCCGTCATGCCGTCCTTGCCCATCTCGAGGTGCCGGTAGGTGTTCTCCAGCACGACGATGGCTGCATCCACGATCATGCCGATGCCAAGGGCCAGGCCGCCGAACGTCAGCGTGTTGAGGGTGTAGCCGCCGAAGTAGAGCAGGGCGAAGGTGCCGACGACCGAAATCGGAATCGACGTGCAGATGATGATCGTCGAGCGCAGGTCGCGCAGGAACGCGAAGATGACGAGGATGACGAGCAGGCTGCCGACGAGGGCGTGTTCCTGCACGCTGCCGATCGAGCGCTGGATGTAGACCGACTGGTCGTCGAGCACCTGCAGCGTCACGCCGGGGATTTCGCGGTTGATGCGCTCGATTTCGGCGCGCACGCCTTCGGCGATCTGCACCGTGTTGGTGCCCGACTGCTTGGTCACGCGCATGCGGATGCCGGGATTGCCGTTGATGCGGGTGAAGCTGCGGCGGTCTTCCGTGGTGTCGCGGACCTCGGCGATGTCGCGCAGGTAGACCGGCACGCCGTCCTTGGTCATCACGACGAGGTTGCGGATCTCGTCGATGTTCGTGAACTGGCCGGGGCTGCGCAGCAGGAACATGCGGTCGGCCTCGAAGACCTCGCCGAGCGGGATGTTCTGGTTCTCGGTGCGGAGGATATTGACGACACGGTCGACCGGCAGGTTGAGCGCCGTGATCTTCTCGCGCGAGAGGTCGACGCGAATCTGCCGCCGCAGGCCGCCGTCGACGCTCACCGCGGCGACGCCGGCGACGCGCTCGAGACGCGGCGAGAGATCGTTCTGCGCCATCTCGCGCAGCGTGACGGGGTCGAAGTTGCCCTCGACGCCCACGCCCATGATCGGGAACGACGTCGAGTCGAACTTGAAGATGGTGGGCGGATCGGCGTCTTCCGGCAGGCGGCCGCGGACGCGGTCGATGCGCGAGCGCACTTCATCGGCCGCCTCGTTGAGGTCCGTGCCCCACGTGAAGTTGAGGCGCACGGTACTGTTGCCCTCGGACGACGTGGAGTTGACCTGGTCGAGGCCGGCCACGGCGCTCACGGCCTGCTCGATCGGGCGCGTGATGAGCTCCTCCATCTCAAGCGGACCGACACCCTGATACGAGACGCGGACCGTGATCGACGGAAAACTCACGTCGGGCATCAGGTCCACCGGCAGGCGGGTCAGCGAGATGGCGCCCAGCAGCACCACGACGAAGCTCAGCATGAACATCGTCACGGGCCGTTCGATGGCGAGTCTCGGAATACTCATCGGTCCTCCAGGTCGAACAAAACGTCGGAACTACTGTGCGGGGCGGGCGCCGGGACGGCCGCGTTGACGGCCACCCTCGGCCGACGCGGCGCCTTCGGCGCGCGGCGTGGGCGCGCCGGACGGCGTGGGCGCGGCCGTGCCGCCGCCAGACGGCGGGGCGCCGGCGCCGGGCTGGCCCTGACCCTCGGGCCGCCGTCCGCCGGGACGGCCGCCGCCCTGTGGCTGGCCGGCCACGATGAGCGTGTCGTTGTTGCGCAGGGCCGACGCGCCGCTCGTCACGACGGTATCGGCGCCGGTGAGGCCGGCGCGCACTTCGACGCGGTCGGCGTCTTCGATGCCGATCTCGATCGGCAGGAACTTCGCCTTGTTGTCGGCGTTCATCGTGAAGACGCCGCGCGTGCCTTCATAGTCGACGACGGCGACCTTCGGCACGAGGGTGGTGTCGCGCCGGCTCTCGATCGTGACGCTCATCCGGGCGTACATGCCAGGCTTGAGGCGGAAGTCGCCGTTGGGGACTTCGATCTCGATCTCGGCCGTGCGCGTGGCCGGGTCGAGCACCGGGGCCACGCGGGCGATGCGTCCCGAGAACGTCTCGCCGGGGAAGGCGTCCACGGTCACACGCGCCGGGTCGCCGGCGTTCACCAGCCGCAGATCCTTTTCCACCACGTTGGCGACCAGGCGCACCGAGCTGATGTCGACGACGGAAGCCACCGGCGACTGCTGCGAGGCCCAGGCGCCGACGTCCATGTTGCGCCGGCCGACGAAGCCGTTGACCGGCGACACGATGTTCGTGTTGCCCTTCGCGATCCGCAGTTCCTCGAGGCGGGCCTGCGTCTGCTGGAGCTGCGCACGGGCCAGATCGAGCTGGGCGGACGAGGCGGCCTGCCGCGCTTCCGCGTCGTCGAGCGACTGCCGGGGCAGGAGCTGCCGCTGGAAGAGGTTCTGCGAGCGTTCGAGGTTGACGACGGCGAACTTGAGGTCGGCTTCGCGCTGGCGAATGGTGGCCTGTGCCACTTCGAACGCGGCCTCGGCCTGCTTCACCTGCTCGTTGATCTCCTGATCTTCGATGCGGGCGAGCGTCTGGCCGCGTGACACGCGGTCGCCGAGCTTGACGTTCATCGAGACGAGGCGCCCGGCCGTGCGCGGCACGACGTCCACGGTCTGCGCGCCGATGAGGTTGCCGACGACATTCAGCTCCGCGGTGATGTCGCCCTTCGACGCCTTGGTAACTTCGACCGTCATCGGCGGACGGAACCCACCGCCGCCGAAGCCGCCGCCCGGGCGTCCGCCGCCCCCGCCGGGCTGCTGACCGCCCTGACCGCCGGGACGGCCGCCGCCCTGCGGAGCGCCGCCCTGGTTTGCGCCACCCGCCTGTGCGCCCTGTGGCGCGCTCGACGACTGGCTCGAGCATGCGCTCGTGGCCACGAGACTCCCGGCCATCACCGCGATGCCCAGACCCATCCACACCGTGCTACGCATAGTTCTTCCGCCTGACACACCTTCCGTGAGACGCCATCCGCGAAGACGCCGTGCCACTAGTTACCGCCGCCTGCCCCGGCGGCGCCGCCGAAGCCACCCGCGGGCGCTTCCTGCGCCCGTTCGAACGTGACGAGCGCGCGCTGAAGATCCGTGAGTGCCCGCAGCTCGACGTTCTGCGCGTCGGCCAGGTCACGCTGCGCCTGCACGACGAAGAAGTTCGTCGAGAGGCCCACTTCGAACTTGCTCTGTTCGGCTTCGAGCCGGCGCTCGGCCAGCGCGCGGGCCGCCCGCGAGGCGTCGACGCGGCGCAGGTTCGCCTGCACCTGGAGGGCGGCGTTCGTGACCTCGGTCGCCACCTGGAGTTCGAGCGCGCGCAGCCGCGTGCTCTGCTGCGTGCGCAGCACGCGCGTCCTCGCGTACTGTCCGTCGGCGTTGTTGCCGCCAATTGGATAACTCACGGTGAGCGCGGCGTTCCAGGTGGGGAAGTCGCGGCCGCCGAGCAGCGAGAGCGCGTCGGTGTAGCCGCCAGGAATGGTGCCGATGACGGTGCTGCCGAGGCCGCTGCCCTGGCGGATGAACTGCGTGCCGCCGACGCCCTGGGCGCCGTAGTTGAGCTGCAGGTCCACCGCCGGCCGCGTCTGGTTGCGCCAGAACCGGAGCGTCACGTCGTTGCTGTCGAGATTCAGGCGCGCAGCGGCCAGATCCGTGCGCTTCTCGAGCGCGTTGCGCACGGCGCCTTCGATGTCGATGGGCGGTGCCTGGAGCTGCGGCAGGTCGGTCGCCCGCAGATCCTGCGTCCAGACCGGATCGTTCGTGCCGGTCACGACGAGGCGCTTGAGGGTGAGCTGCGCGGTGGCGAGGGTGGCTTCTACCTGCGCAAGGCTCTGGCGCCGATTGGCGGCCTCGGCTTCGGCCTGGACGATGTCGAGCGGCGCGAGCGTGCCGACCTCGACGCGCGCCTTGTTGTCTTCGACCAGCTTCTCGGCCAGTTCGAGCGAACGGCGGGCGACGTCGACGGCCGCGCGGGCGTAGGCGAGTTCCCAGTAGGCGTTGCGGACGTTGGCGATCGTCTGCGCGATGGTCGCGCGCAGCGTCTCCTGGCCGATGTCGCGGTTGATCTGCGTGACGGCGATCTGCTGACGGATGTTGTCGATGCCGAAGTCGCGCAGCAGCGGCTGCACGTAGGTGGCCGTGAGCGTCGAGGTGAACGTCGGGTTGAAGTTGGCGAACACGTTCGACGTGGCCAGGCGGCTGTTGTTGAACGTGACCGAGAAGTTACCGCCGCCCCACGGCACTTCCTGCGAGACGCCGAAGTTGTAGGTGGTCGTGTCGTTGGTGACGCGCTGGCCGCCGTTCAACTGGTTGGTCGGCGGGTTGACCTGGCTACGCTGGCCGAAGTTGGACGAGGCGAGCGGCCGGAAGTTGTTGCGCAGGCCGGCGAGCTGGAAGTCGACCGCCTGCGGATTCAGGCGTTCCACCGCGATGTCGAGGTTCTGCTGCAGGGCCAGCTCGATGGCGTCCATGAGGCGGAGCTCGCGGGCGCCGCCGGCCTGGGTGGCGACGGTCGCTGCCGGCACGACGATGCCGCCATCGAGCCGTTCCGCTTCGTAACGTGCGATGGCATCGCGGACGATCGCCTCAGTTCGGGCATCCTGCGCACCGGCAGGCACGGCCGCGGCGCCGGCGAGTGACACCGCCAATGCCAGGGAAAGACCACATCTCGTCATCGTTGAACAACCTTCGTGCGGGTTAGGCGCCGGGTCCGGGCCGGTTATGGCCCCGCCTGGAACGTTCGTGCTCGTCGAAGAGCACTTTGAGCTTCGTGTACTGGTCGGAGGTGAGGACGCGGCGCATCCGGTAGAGCATGAGGGCGCGCGTGCGTCCGAGATCGCCGCGTGCGGTTTCGACGCGGATGATGAGTTCAGTGGCCGTGGCCTCGTCGGCGCGGGCGTCCTGCACGACGGCCGACAGCTCCGCCTGGAGCCGGTCGACCGCGGCCTTGTTGGTCCGCATCGCCGGACCGGCAGCCTGGAAGATTTCTTCGAGCCGCGTCACCTGCTCGGGCGAGAGCACCAGCTCGCGCTGGAACTTCTCGTGCTGCCACCACTTGAAGCTCTGAGCGGCGGCAGGCACCGCGCCGCCGATGAGGAGCGCGGCGGCGACGACGGCGCAGACGGGGAGTGTGAGGGGCCGTGGCATGGGTCTGTCTGGAATACGACCGGGCGCAGTGCCGCGTTTACGGCGCGGCGGCGCCAGCCGGCTCGGCCGTGAAGACGGTGAGGGACTTCACGACGGCTTCGACCAGGTTGTCGGGAGTCGAGGCGCCCGAGGTGAGGCCAATCGTGATCGGGCCATCGGGCAGCCAGCCGGTCGAGACCACCTCGGCCTTGGTATGCACGTCGCGGTGGCGGATGGTGTCTGCCGAGACCAGGCCGCTCGGGTCGGCGATGTGATACGTGGGCACTTTCTCGGCGCAGATCCGGGCCAGATTGCACGTGTTGCTGCTGTTGTAGCCGCCGATGACGATCATCGCGTCGAGCGACAGGTCGGCCAGCATCGCGAGCACGGCATCCTGCCGGTCCTGGGTGGCGCTGCAGATGGTGTCGAAGGCACGGAAATGCGCGGCCTCGGCCGCGGCACCGTAGCGCTGGCGAATCGCGGCGCGGAACTGCTCGCCGATGGCGAACGACTCCGTGCTGAGCATCGTCGTCTGGTTGGCGCAGCCGACGCGGCTCAGGTGCAGGTCGGGATCGAAGCCGGGCGAGCACGCCTCGCGATAGCGGTCGAGCAGCGCGGCGCGGGCGGCGCTGCCCGGCGGATGTGCCGCGGTGATGAAGTCGCACACCACGTCCGCCTCGCGGGTGTCGAGCAGCACGAGATAGTGGCCGCCGGGCACCTGCACGGCCTGCGATGCGGTGGCCCGCGTCTCCTCATGCCAGTGTTTGCCGTGGATGATCGACGTGAAGCCGTCGGCGGCGTAGCGCTTGACGTTCTTCCACACGTTCAGCACCGACCCGCAGGTCGTATCGACGAGCGTGCAGCCCAGGGTGTCGAGCCGCATCAGGTCGTCGACTGTGACGCCGAAGGCCGGCAGGATGACCACGTCGTCGGCCATCAGCGCCTCCCACGACTCGCCGGGATCGGACAGGAATCGGATGCCCTGCGCACGCAACTGGTCGTTCACGTGCGGGTTGTGGATGATTTCGCCGGTGAGGAATACCCGCCGCGCCGGAAACTTCAGCCGCGCCTGATAGGCGTAGTCGACGGCGCGGTCCACGCCGTAGCAGAAGCCGAACTCGCGGGCGAGGTGAATCGTGAGGCGGCCGACGTCGTGACGGTAGTCGCGCGCTTTGATCCCGGCGACCAGGTCGCTGTGGTAACTGGCCGAAAGCTGACCGGCCACCTCGCGTTTGAGGTCAAGGCCCTTCTTGAAGATGAGTGCTGGCACCTGGCTTATCGCGCCTCGTAGGTGATCGGGGTGAGACCGTCGAGGGCTTCGAACTCCGGACGGATTTCGCGGGTCAACAGCTCTTCGACGTCGCTCAGGAGCCGATCGTCCCGGAACGGATCAGCGGCTGGCTCAGCCGTGGCCATCCGTGCGGCCGGAGCCGGAGCGGGCGAAGGCGTGGCCGGTCCGCCGCCTGGCAGCCGTCCCACGCCGATCCCGAGGATGATTCCGGCCGCGGCGGCTGCCAGCACCCAGCGCCTGTCCGCCGCCGTCGGCGCCGGACGGGGCGCGGCCGGCGCCGGGAAGGGCAGTACGCGGGCCGCGGCGCCCAGCCGGCCGATCCGCTCGAGAATCGACTGGCGCTGGCGGTCGAGGTCCGCCGGGGAGAAGGCGGCGTCGGCAGCGGCCCGGGCGGCCACGCGCGTAGCCGCGAGGCGCGTGGCCAGACGATCGCGCTCGCGCCGGCAGCGGGCGCACGACTCGAGGTGCGCCGCGGTGGCGCGGTCGGGCGGCTCGACCAGGCTCATGCCCAGGGCCGCGGTATCCAGGTGGCGTCGGAACAGTCGCATCAGGGCGCTCCCAACACCCCGCGCAGCCGGCGCAGCGCGCGGAAGAGATGTACGCGCAGGGTGGCGGCGTTCATCCCGAGGGATTCGGCGGCGTCGCGCGGCGACGCCTCATCGATGTGACAGAGCAGGAACACGTCGCGCTGGCGTTCGGGCAGGGCCCGGACGGCCTCGGCCACCTCACGCCAGCTCGATTCGGCGAGGAGCCGCCGCTCGGGCGAGGGCTCGTGGCTGGGCACGGCGTCGAGGGCGTCGGCCGCCAGGACGTCGGCAGGGGATGCCCCGGGCGTGCGTCGGCGGCTCTTCAGGCGGTCGAGGCACGTATTCACGAGAATTCTCGTGAACCACGCGTCGAACGGCTGATCGACCCGGAATGACGTCATGTGCGCATATACCTTCACGAACGCGTCCTGCACGGCCTCATCGGCGTCGGCGGCGTTCCCGAGGTAGTAGCAGGCGAGCCGTACGGCCCGGCGCTGCCACAGTGTCACGAGATCCCCGAACCGTTCGGCCGCCTCGTCGCGGCGGCCGGCCTCGATGAGCCCCTTGACGTCGGCCGCCACGACCGACGCGTCGTCGGCCTGGGTGGCACGGTGAGGGCCGGAAGGCACGCCTGTCATGTGTGGATACGTCCGGCGAGGGCACGCCGTTTACAGATTCTATCAAGAGCCGGCATCGTATTGACTTCTCGTAAACATGCTCGGTACGATCTGTAAATTGGGCCGCAGATTCCGCTCGCGGCCGCGGGAGACCTAATGGCTTCGACGCAAGGAACGTCCGGACTGGACGCACACGGCATCTCGACGACCGGGTCCGTGTACTGGAATCTGACCGCTGCGGTGCTCTACGAGCATGCGCTGCAGCGCGGTGAGGGCATGCTTGCCGCCGAGGGGCCGCTCGTCTGCCGCACCGGCCAGCACACGGGCCGTTCGCCGAACGACAAGTTCTTCGTCAAGGAACCGTCGAGCGAGGCTCACATCCAATGGGGCAAGGTCAACCGCCCCCTGGCCCCCGAGCACTACGCGGCGCTCCGCGCCGATGTCGTCGCCCACCTCGGCAACAAGGACCTCTTCGTCCAGAACCTGCACGCCGGTGCCGACCCTGCCTATCGCCTTCCGGTGCGGATGGTGAGCGAGTACGCGTGGCACAGCCTGTTCGTCCGCAACCTCTTCATCGTGCCGACGGCCGGGGAACTGGCCCACCATTCGCCGGAGTGGACGGTCATCTGCGCGCCGACGTTCAAGGCCGATCCGGCCACGCACGGCACGCGGTCGGATTGCGTGATTGCGGTCAACATCGCGGCCAGGGAAGTCATCATCGGCGGCACGAGCTACGCCGGCGAGAACAAGAAGTCCATCTTCACCGTGCTCAACTACGTCCTGCCGCTCAAGGGCGTGCTGCCGATGCACTGCTCGGCGAACATCGGCAAGTCGGGCGACACGGCGCTCTTCTTCGGGCTCTCGGGCACCGGCAAGACGACGCTCTCGAGCGACCCCGAACGCGGCCTCATCGGTGACGACGAACACGGCTGGAGCGACCGCGGCGTGTTCAACTTCGAGGGCGGCTGCTACGCCAAGACCATCCGCCTCTCGGCCGAGGCCGAGCCGCAGATCTACAGCACCACGCGCCGTTTCGGCACGGTGCTCGAAAACGTCGAGTTCGATCCGGTCACGCGTGTGCTCGACCTCGATTCGTCCAGATACACCGAGAACACCCGCGCCGCCTACCCGATCGAATTCATCGACAACGCCGTGCCGGGCGGCCAGGGCGGTCACCCCTCCACGGTCGTCATGCTGACGGCCGATGCCTTCGGCGTGCTGCCGCCGATCGCGCGCCTGTCGCCCGAAGCGGCGATGTATCACTTCCTCTCGGGCTACACGGCCAAGGTGGCCGGCACCGAGAAGGGCGTGACCGAACCGAGCGCCACGTTCAGCACGTGCTTCGGCGCGCCGTTCCTGCCGATGAACCCGAACGTCTACTCGAAGATGCTCGGCGAGAAGATCGCGACGCACAACGCCAGGGTGTGGCTCGTGAACACCGGCTGGACCGGCGGCCCGTACGGCGTGGGCTCGCGCATGAAGATCGCCTACACCCGCGCCATGATCCGGGCGGCGCTCTCGGGCGCGCTCGACGAGGTGAGTTTCGAGCGGCACCCGGTGTTCAACGTCGATGTGCCGACGAGTTGCCCGGACGTGCCGGCGGCCGTGCTCAACCCGCGCGGCACCTGGGCTGACGGCGCCGCCTACGACGCGCAGGCGCGCAAGCTCGCCCAGATGTTCGTCGACAACTTCAGGACGTTCGCGGCTGACGTCGATGCCGCGGTGGTCGCCGCCGGCCCGCGGGTGTGACCGCGATCGCGTCACGTGTGGATCTCGAGCCCGTCATCGGTCTCGAGATCCACGCCCAGCTCCGGACCGCCACGAAGATTTTCTGCGGGTGCCCGGCCCGGTTCGGCGAGGCGGCCAATCATGACGTGTGTCCGGTGTGCCTCGGCATGCCGGGCGCGTTGCCGGTGCTGAACGGGCAGGCGGTGGACCTCGCCGTCGCCGCCGCGCTCGCCTTCGGCTGCGCGGTGCATGAGACGTCGGTGTTCGCGCGGAAGAACTACTTCTATCCCGACCTGCCGAAGGGCTACCAGATCTCGCAGTACGAGCGTCCGATCGCGACGGGCGGGCACGTCACCATCCAGGTGGACGGGGGCACGCGCGCGATCCGCCTGACGCGCATCCACATGGAAGAGGATGCCGGCAAGTCGGTGCACGAGGGGTTCGCGGATTCCGATCGGCGCACCTACCTCGACTACAACCGCGCCGGCGTGCCACTCATTGAGATCGTGAGCGAGCCGGAACTGCGCACGCCGAACGAAGCGGCGCACTACTTCGAGAGCGTGCGGCGCCTGCTCGTGTGGATCGGCGCCAACGATGGCAACATGGAAGAGGGCAGCCTGCGCTGCGACGCCAACGTCTCGGTGCGTCCGCGGGGCGTCACGACGCTCGGCACGAAGGTCGAGGTCAAGAACCTCAACTCGTTCCGCTACCTGCAGAAGGCGCTCGAGTACGAGATCGCGCGGCAGACCGACTGCGTCATCCACGGCGAGCGCATCGTGCAGGAGACACGGCTCTTCGATTCGGCGCTCGGGCGCACTTTCTCGATGCGCAGCAAGGAAGAGGCCCACGACTACCGGTACTTCCCGGAACCCGATCTGCCGCCGGTGGTGGTGTCGGAGGCGCGGCGCGCGCGCGTCGCCGCCTCCATGCCGGAGCTGCCCGACGACCGCAGCGCGCGGTTCGTGCGCGACTACCGCCTGCCCGCGTACGACGCCGGGGTGCTCACCGAATCGCGCGGCCTCGCCGACTACTTCGAGAGGGTGGCGGCGGCCTGCGGCAACCCCAAAGCCGCCAGCAACTGGGTGATGGGCGAGGTGCTGCGCGTGCTGAAAGCGCGCGAGGCCACGATCGCCGAGGTCGGCGTGACGGCGGAGGCGCTCGGCGCGCTCATCCGCCTCGTCGATGGCGGCACCATCAGCACGACGGTCGCCAAGGGCGTCTTCGAGCAGATGTATGGCACCGGGCAGGACGCGGCCGCGATCGTCGAGGCCCAGGGCCTGGCGCAGGTCTCCGACGACGGCGCGCTGCACACAATCGTGCAGCAGGTCGTCGCCGCGCAGCCCGATGCCGTGGCGCAGTATCGTGCCGGCAAGAAGGCCACGTTCGGCTTTCTCGTCGGTGAAGCGATGCGTGCGTCCGGTGGCAAGGCCGACCCGAAGCGTCTCACGCAGCTGCTGCGCGCGACGCTCGACGTGTAGTTTCGGTCGGCGGCGCGTCGTGCGCCCTGCTACTATGTCCGCGGCGGCGGCGCGACGGCCGCGCCGCCGGCGCCACTTCCCGTGATCGAACTCCACAACGTCACCAAGGTCTACGGCACCGACGTCACCGCGCTCGACCGCCTGTCCTTCGCGGTGGAGAAGGGCGAGTTCGTGTTCCTTACCGGACCAAGCGGCGCCGGCAAATCCACGCTGCTGCGCCTGCTGCTACGCCAGGAGGTGCCCACCGAGGGCACGCTCACCGTGGGCGGCCGTGAACTGGCGACGCTCTCGACCCGCGAGGTGCAGGCGTACCGGCGCTCGCTCGGCGTCGTCTTCCAGGACTTCAAACTCATCCCGACGAAGACGGTCTTCGACAACGTCGCCTTCGTGATGCGGGTGCTGGGTGTGCCGGTCGAGCAGCAGCGCCGGCGCACGTATCAGGTGTTGAAAGGTGTCGGCCTGCAGCACCGCGCCCTCGCGTATCCGCCGGAGCTGTCGGGCGGAGAGCAGCAGCGCATCGCCATCGCCCGCGCGCTCGTGAACGAGCCGCAGGTCGTGCTGGCCGATGAGCCGACAGGCAACCTCGACCCCGACCTGTCGCTCGAGATCATGGATGTCTTCCGCGACATCAACGCTGCCGGCACGACGGTGCTCGTCGCCACCCACGACCGCGCGCTCATCGCGCACGTCGGGCGGCGCGTGCTGCACCTCGAGTCGACGCGCGGAGCGAGGGCCGACGCATGAGGGCGCTGGCCTACGCGTGGCAGGAGGCGGTGGCCAGCCTGGCCCGCGCCCGCTGGACGCTGCTGCTCTCGATTGCCACGATTGCCGTGGCGTTTGCCATGCTCGGCGCGTTCCGCGTCGTCTCCGGCACGGTCGAACGTGTGGCCGGCGGATGGTCGGAAGCCGCGGAGGTCTCCGTCTACCTGGATGACGTCGTGACCGAGGCGGAGCAGGCCGCCATCCGCCAGGTGATCGATCGAAGCGGACTGGCGGCCGGCGTGACGCCGGTGTCGAAGGAGCAGGCGCTGGCGCGTTTCGGCGCCGAGTTCCCCGAACTCGGGGACGTCACGGCGTCGCTCGATGCCAATCCGTTTCCGGCGTCGTTCGAAGTCCGGCTCTCCGAAGCCGGCATGGCGGGAGCCGACGCGCTGGCCGCGAGCCTGGCGGCGATGCCCGGCGTGGCCGACGTCCGCTTCGACCGGCAGTGGCTCTCACGGCTCATCGCCGTCATCACGGCGCTGCGCACGGCGGGCTGGCTCGCGGCCCTCGCTCTCGTGCTCGGCGCAGCCACGACGGTCGTCGCGGTGGTGCGCCTCTCGTTCGAGGCCCGCCGCGACGAAATCGGGATCATGGCCCTTGTCGGCGCACCCGTGGCCTTCATCCGCGGGCCGTTCGTGGTCGAAGGCGCCATTCAGGGCGCGCTCGGCGCGCTCGCCGCACTCGGCGGCCTGGCGCTGCTCGGACGTGCGCTCAGCCGCGCGCTCGGGCCGCTCGCCGCCGCCCTCGGGTCCGACGCCATCCGGCCATTGCTCTGGACCGATATCGCAGGTCTGCTCGCTGGCGGGGCGCTCGTCGGCGCCGCGGCGGGGCTGCTGGCGACCTGGAAGTGGGATCCGCAAGGCCCGCTGGCCCGTTGACAGGTGCCGGGGCCCGACCTACACTCGAAGACACGCTGACTGAATGCACAGGACCCGAGGCCCCATGCCGCACTTCCTGAGTGCCCGCCCCCTCCCGGCTGTCCCTGTACTCTCCCTCATCGATTTCTACCGTGAAGAATTCGTGAAGCACCAGGAATGCCTGGATGCCCAGCGCGAATACTTCTCGGAACACGCCATCCGGTCGGTTGAAGTTGCGCTCTGCCGCATCATCTCGGAGATCGACGCGCTCTCGCACAAGGCCGACGCCGATGTGGTCGTCGCCCGCCTGCTCAAAGAGTTCGACGTCGTGACCAGGCTGTCGGCTTGGACCGACCCGCTCCGCATCAACTAGCCGCCCTCGGCGGCTCCCGTCGCGCTGATGCGCTCGCCATCGCCGCCGCCGGTGTCGATGCGGTGTCGCCCCGTGTGCTCATGCCGCGCGTGGCCGATGCCGTGCGGCGCCTTCCGGGCCCGACGCACGGCGGCGGCCTGCACGTCATCGCGGTGGGGAAGGCGGCGGCCGGGATGTACGAGACGTTTGCCGCCGCTCCGCCCTGGCCCGTCGCGCACGGACTCGTCATCGCGCCGCATCGTCCGAACAACTGGCACCTGCCCGCGTCGTTCGTCGAGGGCGGGCATCCGTTTGCCACCGCCGGCAGCGAAGAGGGCGCTCGTCTCGCGCTCACGCTGGCCGCCCGCGTCCCGCCGGAGGGATGCCTCGTCTGCCTGCTCTCCGGGGGCGCAAGCGCGCTCATGGCGGCGCCGATTGAGGGGGTGACGCTCGCCGTCAAGCAGCGGGCCGTGGCGCACGTCATGACGGGCGGGGCCGACATCACGGCGCTCAACGCCGTGCGCAAGCACCTGTCGCGCGTGAAGGGCGGCCGCCTGGCCGCGTCGTGTCCCGGGACGGTCGTGACCTTCGCCATCTCGGACGTGATTGGCGACGATCTCAGCGTGATCGGCTCGGGGCCGTCCGTACCCGACGGTTCGACCTGGGCCGACGCCGCGGCGGCTGTCGAGCGGTATGGCGGCTGGGACGGCCTGCCGGCCGAGGTGCGGGCGATTCTCGAGGCCGGACGCCGTGGCGCCTTGCCCGAGACGCCGAAGGCCGGGGACTCGCGGCTGGCGCGCGCGACGGCCGAGGTCATCGGCGGCCGCCGCCAGGCGATGGCCGGAGCGGCCACGGCGGCTGCCGCCCGCGGCTACACCCCGATCGTGCTCGACCCGCCGATTACCGGCGAAGCGCGAACCGCCGCTCTGCTGTGGTGGCGGACGGCACTCGCCGCCACTGCGACAGCGGGCCGGCCGTGTGCACTCATCACGAGCGGCGAGACCACCGTGCGCGTGCGCGGCCATGGGCGCGGCGGCCGGAACCAGGAGTTCGCCGTCGCACTCGTGGAGACGCTGGCGGCGCACGGCGGCGCCACCGTCGTGGCGTCAATCGGCACCGATGGCATCGACGGCCCGACCGATGCGGCCGGCGCCATCGTGGACGCAGCGACGGCGGCGCGCGCCGTCACCGCCGGGGTCGATGCGGCGCGGGCCCTCGACGACAACGACGCGTATCGCTACCTCGACGCCACCGGTGACCTCGTGTGTCTCGGGCCCACCGGCACGAACGTCGGCGATCTGCAGGTGCTGCTCACCGGCCCGGCCTGATACGCTTGGGCCGCGGCCGTCGGCGCCGCGACTGTGCCCGTGCCTGCGCTCGATCGTCATCACCTCCTCGAACAGCTCCGCGCGGCGGCCGGTCCGCCGGCGACGACCCGCGATCTGGCACGCCAGCTCGCGATCCCTCGCGAGGTGCAGGCGACGTTCCGCCGAGAGCTGAAGGCGCTCGTGGCCGAAGGCGCGCTCGTCGTCGTGCGCGGCAACCGCTACACGCTGCCCGACCGCGTGCACGACGTCACGGGGCGGCTGCAGGGACACGCCAGCGGCATCGCCTTCGTGCTGCCGGAGGGCGGCGGGCCCGATGTATTCATCCCGGCCTCGCGCCGCGGCGGCGCCATGCACGGTGACCGCGTCGTCGCGCGCGTCGAGTCGGGGCGTGAGACCGGTCGTCTCGAAGGCCGCATCCTCGAAGTGCGGGAGCGCCGCAGCGCGCGGATCGTGGGCCAGGTACGGCGCGACCGTCGCGGCGTGGCGCTCGTGCGGCCCTTCGATGCGCGGCTCGACACCGATATCCGCGTGCCGGCCGACGCGCTGCTCGAGGCCGCCGACGGCGACATGGTCACCGTCGAGATCACGCGCTGGCCCGGCCCGACGGCCGATGCCGCCGGCCGCGTCGTGGAGGTGCTGGGTCCGCTCGACGATCCCGGCGTCGATACCGAGGTCGTGCTGCGCAAACATGGGATCCCCGACGACCACGCGCCCGACGCGGTGGCCGAAGCGCGGGCCCGTGACGCGGCCGTGCATCCGCACGAAATCGCCGGCCGCACCGATTTTCGCGGCGACATCGTGGTCACGATCGACGGCGAGCACGCCCGCGACTTCGACGACGCCATCTCCCTCACGCGGCGGCCGAACGGGCATTACTGGCTCGGCGTGCACATCGCCGACGTGGCGCACTACGTGCGCGAGGGCAGCGCGCTCGACCTCGACGGTTTCGAGCGCGGCACCTCGGTGTATTTCCCCGAGCGCGCCGTGCACATGTTCCCGCACGAACTGGCGACCGGCGTCTGCAGTCTGAATCCGCACGTCGATCGGCTCGTGCAGAGCTGCCTGATGGAGGTGAACCGTCAGGGGGACGTGGTGCGCTACGAACTGCACGACGGCGTCATCCACAGCCGGGCGCGCATGACCTACACCGCCGTCAACGGCATCGTCGCCGAACGCGACCCGGCGTTGCGCGAGACCTACCACGCGCTCGTGCCCACCTTCGAGCTGATGCACGAGCTCTTCACCGTGCTGAACGGACGCCGCCGCCGCCGCGGGTCGATCGACTTCGACCTGCCGGAGGCCGAGGTACGGGTAGACGCGGACGGCGCCATCTTCGACATCGTCGCCGCCGAGCGCAACGTCGCCCACCGGCTCATCGAGGAGTTCATGCTCCTCGCCAACGAAACGGTGGCCGCGCACCTCGAAGCGCAGGGGATGCCGTCGCTCTACCGCGTGCACGAGGCGCCGGAACCGCTGCGCGTGCTCGAGTTCGAGGACTTCGTCTCGTCGCTCGGCGTCGGTCTCGAGGCCGCGCCCGGCGGCGTGCATCCGCGCGACTTCCAGCGGCTTGTGGATCGCATCAAGGGCACGCCCGAGGAACGTCCGATTGCCTTCCTCATGCTGCGCACGATGCAGAAGGCGCGCTACGACGCCCAGAACCTCGGTCACTTCGGGCTCGCCGCGCACACCTATACCCACTTCACGTCGCCGATCCGTCGCTACCCGGACCTCGTCGTGCACCGCGTCCTGCGCGAGCTGCGGCACGGCCTCGCCGACGAGGAGCGGCGCGCCGAGCTCGAGGAGGCGCTGCCCGAAGTGGCGCAGCACACCTCGGCGATGGAGCGGCGCGCGCAGGAGGCCGAGCGTGAGCTCCTGCAGTGGAAGAAGGTCCGCTTCATGACCGACAAGGTCGGCGAAGTCTTCGCCGGCTACGTCACGGGTGTGACCGCGTTCGGCCTGTTCGTGCAGATGACCGACCACTTCGTCGAGGGCCTGGTGCACGTCTCGACGCTCGCCGACGACTTCTACCGCTTCGACGAGCAGGCGCGTGTGCTCTTCGGCGAGCGCACGCAGCGGATCTTCCGCCTGGGCGACGGCGTCCGTGTGCAGGTGCTCCGGGTCGACATGGACCGCCGCCAGGTCGAGCTCGGCATCGCCGAAGTGCTCGAGCGGGTACGTCGGGACGAGCGGACGCGCGGCCCCAGGCGCAGCCACGCCTCGCCGAAGAAGGGCCGCCCGGCGCCGCCGCGCACGGGGAAGCGGCGGCGCGACGGCCGCCGCGAGCGGAGCGCGAAGAAGCGGGGCGGCCGCTGATGCGCACGATCGTCGTGGGCACGGCCGGGCACATCGACCACGGAAAGAGCGCGCTCGTCACGGCGCTGACGGGCACCGACCCTGATCGCCTGAAGGAAGAGAAGGCGCGCGGGATCACCATCGAGCTCGGTTTCGCGCATGCGCCGGTGGCCGACGACGTGATGGCGTCGTTCGTGGACGTGCCCGGGCATGAACGCTTCGTACGCGCCATGCTGGCCGGTGTGGGCGGCATCGACCTCGTGCTGCTTGTCGTCGCCGCCGACGAATCGGTGATGCCGCAGACGCGCGAGCACTTCGACATCTGCCGGCTGCTCGACGTGGGGCGCGGCCTCGTCGTCGTCACGAAGACGGATGCGGCCGAGCCGGGGATGACGGAGCTCGTGATCGAGGAGGTGCGCGAGCTGGTCGCCGGTTCGTTCCTCGAGGGCGCGCCGATCGTGTCGGTGTCGGCCCGCACGGGCGACGGCCTCGACGTGCTGCGGCGCGCGATTGCCGCGCTGGCGCGCGACGTCCCGACACGCAACGATCGCGGCGCGGCGCGCCTGCCCGTCGACCGCGCCTTCACGCTGAAGGGCTTCGGCACCGTGGTCACCGGCACGCTCGTGCACGGCACCATCGCCGTCGATGACGAACTGGCGCTGCTGCCCGACGAGCGGCTCGTCAAGGTCCGGGGCCTGCACATGCACGGCGGCGCGCGGCCACGCGTCACGGCAGGCAAGCGGGTGGCCGTGAATCTGGCCGGCGTCGACGTGGCCGACGTGCCGCGCGGGAGCGTCCTGGCGACGCCCGGTGCGCTCGCCGCGACCCGGCGCGCCGATGTGCATCTGACGATGTTGCCGGGCGCCACGCTCAAGCACGGCGCGCGTGTGCGCGTGCACCAGGGCACCGCGGAACTGCTGGCGCGGGTGTCGGTGGCGGGGGAGGCGGGGGTGGTCGCGGCCGGCGGCGAGGCCGACGTGCGGCTGCGCTTCGAAGCGCCGGCCGTGCTCACTCGCGGTGACCGCCTCATCGTGCGCAGCTATTCGCCGCTCGTCACAATCGGTGGCGGTGTTGTGCTCGACCCGCTGCCGCCGCGGCCCGGTGTACGCACCCCGCGCGGGGTGGCCCGCATGGCGGCACTGGCCGTGCAGCGCGACGTCCTCGCCGACCGTGCCGCCGCGATTGGGGTGCTCGTCACGTCCGCCGGACCGTCGGGGGTGTCCGTGCCGGACCTGGCGCGGCGCGTGGGCGCGACGCGCGCGGAGGTCCTCGCCGTCGTCGACCGGCTGGTGGCCGCGGACGCAGCCGTGCGCGGCGGTGACTGGGTCGTGGCCTCGGCGGCGCTGGTGCGACCGATTGCGACGATGCTCGCCGGGCTCGCCGAGTTCCACCGCGCCCAGCCGCTCGCCGCGGGACCGGGCCTGGAAGACGCGCGCGGCCGCTGGTTCCGCGCGGTGCCGCCGCCGGTGGTGGACAGCGTCGTCGGGTCGCTCGCGGCGGCTGGCCGGATCGTGGCCACCGACACGCTGGCGCTGGCCTCGCACCGCGTGGCGTTGTCGGCGGAGGACGAGGCCACGCGTGCCTGGCTCGACCAGCGCTTCCGCGACGCCGGCCTGGCGCCGCCGGACGTGGTCGCGCTGCCGGGCGAGGCCCGGCGGCCGGCCGCGGTGATCGAGACGCTGCTGCAGCTCCTCGTCAAGGCGAAGACGCTCGTGCGCATCGACACGCTCGTGTACCACGTCGAGGTGCTTGAGCGGCTGAAGGGGGAGATTCGTGCCCGGAGGGACGCGGCGCCGGACGGCCGGGCGACGGTGGACGTGAAGACCTTCAAGGACACCTACAACGTCACGCGCAAGTACGCGATTCCGCTGCTGGAGTATCTGGATAGGGAGCGAGTGACACGCCGCGTGGGCGACGCGCGCATCGTGCTGTGACGCCGCCTGGCAGCGGCGACAACGGGTCTTACTTCGGGCTTTCGTCCTTCATGCCGGACTTGAAGTTCTTGATGCCCGCGCCGATGCCCCGGCCGAGTTCCGGCAGACGGTTGGCGCCGAAGATCAGGATGACGATCGCCAGGATGATGAGCATCTCCGGCAACCCGATCGGCCCGAAGAGAGCAAGTGCGTGCGTGGCCATGCCCAGATTCTAGCACCGCTCGACGGTGTCCGCCGGACGATGCGCCCATGACGCGCCGGACGGCGTCCAAAGGGAAGAGGACGCGGATCGGACGGCCGCGCCTGTCGATTGCCCTTGTCTCCGGCGAGAAGCGTCGGTCAGAATTGAGGCACGCGCCGCCCGTCCCCTTCGCTGACCGCGCATGTCCGAACCACAGAGCACGGCCGCCAACGCTCGCCGGGGGTCCGCCCGCCCGACGCACATCCTGCTCGATCGACCGCACGAAGTGTCGTTCGACTTCGAGCAGCAGCGCATGGGGGGCGCCTTTGGCGCGTCCGTGGCGTCGCACGTCGCGATGATCGTGCTGGTCTTCTTGGCCGTGCGGTACATGCCGCGGCCCCAGGTCGCCGAGTTCATCCCCGAGCGCCTGCCCGACGACATCGTCTGGATTGCCGAGGAAGGTCCTGGTGGCGGCGGTGGTGGCGGCGGTGATAACACGCCGGAACCCCCGAAAGCGGTCGAGTTGCCCGGCAAGGAAAAGGTCAGCGTTCCGGTGGCCGTTGAGCCGGAACCCGTGAAGGAAGAACCGAAGACCGAAGAGCCGCCCCAGGAGACGCTCATTCCGGCGGTGCAGACCGCGGCCGCGCCCACGGAGGCGCCCGGGGCCATCATGGCCGAGTCGCCTGGGGCCACCTCGGCCGGCAGCGGCTCTGGCGGGGGCGGCGGCACGGGCACCGGCGGCGGTTCCGGGTCCGGCGACGGCGTGGGCCTCGGGCCCGGCAACACGCGCGGCGTGGGTGGCGGCGAGTACGACATCGGCAACGGCGTCAGCTCGCCACGACTCCTCAAGGAAATCAAGCCCGTCTATACGGCCGAGGCGATGCGCGCCAAGGTCCAGGGGGTGGTGCAGCTGCGCGCGGTGGTGCTGCCCGATGGGTCGGTGGGCCGCGTCGAAGTGCTCAAGTCGCTCGACTCGGTGTTCGGTCTGGACCAGGAAGCCATCAAGGCGGCGCGGCAGTGGCGGTTCGCGCCCGGCATGCGTCTCGGCGAGCCGGTGGCGGTGCGTGTCGTGCTCGAACTGTCGTTCACGCTGCGCTGACGCGGAGAGATTACGTGACGCAATCACTGCAGTGGCTGGCCTACGTCCTTCTCGGTGCGGGCATCCTTGGTGCGGCGGCCAGTGCGGCCACGGGACGCGCCGCGCCGGCGCCTCCGGCCGTGGCGGCAGCCGGTGCCGGCGAGCAGCGGGTGGCGACCGAGCGCCTCCGTGTCCAGATCGTGCAGACCTATCCGCACGATCCGAACGCGTTCACCCAGGGGCTCGTCCTGGCCGGGGGCCGGCTCTTCGAGAGCACGGGTCTCGAAGGCCGTTCGAGTCTGCGCGAGGTGGACCTGACGACGGGCCGCGTGCTGCGCCGGCTCGACGTGCCGGCGCCCGTGTTCGCCGAGGGCCTCGCGCTCGTCGGCACCCGCCTCTTCCAGATCACCTGGAAACACGAGACGGTCTACACCTACGATCGCGACACTTTCAAGAAGGGCCCGACGTTTCCCTACAGCGGCGAAGGCTGGGGCCTCTGCCACAATGGCCAGGAGCTCGTGATGAGCGACGGCAGCGCCCGCCTGACGTTCCGCGGCCCCGAGACGTTTCGCGCGATGCGCGAGGTGGTCGTGCGTGAGGGCGGCCAGCCGGTCGATTCGCTGAACGAACTCGAGTGTGTGGGCCCGCACGTCTACGCCAACGTCTGGATGACCGAACGCATCGTGCGCATCGACCCGAAGACCGGCGCCGTGACCGCGACCATCGACGCCTCGAATCTGCTGCCGGCGGCCGAACGCTACGGCACCGATGTGCTGAACGGCATCGCCCACGATCCGTCGAACGACACCTTCCTCATTACCGGCAAGCTCTGGCCGAAGTTGTTCCGCGTGCGTTTCGTGCGCTGAGGCGCCCGGCGCAGGCGGCGTGTGACCCGGCCGGACGTTCACGCGAGACGATGCCCATGCGATACGTGCTGCTGCTGGCGGTCCTCCTGATGACGGCGCGCCCGGCCGCGGCGCAGGCGCCGTTTCCGGCGCCCGTCGAGCACGATTTCATCGCCCGCGATGTGCGGTTCGAGAGCGGGGAGGTGGCCGCGGAAGTCCGCCTCCACTACCGCACCGTCGGCCAGCCGCGAAAGGACGCCGACGGCGTCGTGCGCAACGCCGTGCTCATCCTGCACGGCACCGGCGGCAGTGGGGCTGGCTTCGTCTCGCCCGGGTATGCCGGCCTGCTCTTCGGCAGGGGGCAGGTGCTCGATGCCGAGCGTTACTTCCTCGTTCTGCCCGACAACATCGGGCACGGACAGTCGAGCAAGCCGAGCGATGGCCTGCGGATGCGCTTTCCGAACTACCGCTACACCGACATGGTGCGGCTCCAGCATCGCCTCGTGACCGAGGCGCTGGGCCTGACGCATCTCCGGCTCGTCATGGGCACGTCGATGGGCGCGATGCATGCCTGGATGTGGGGCTACATGTTCCCGGCCTTCACCGACGGCCTCGTGCCGCTCGCGAGCAACCCGGTCGAGATCGCGGGGCGCAACCGCGTCTGGCGCAAGCTGCTGGTGGATGCGATCGTGAACGACCCGACGTGGAAGGGCGGGGACTACACCGAACCGCCGAAGGGGATGGCAAACGCGCTCGGCTTCCTGCTCATCGCCACCAGTACGCCGCGTCTCTGGCAGAAGGAGTTCGGTACCGCGAAGGCCGCCGATGCCTGGCTCGCCGATCAGCTCGCGACGCGGACGAGGACGACCGACGCCAACGACACCATCTACCATTTCCGCGCGTCGGAGGACTTCGACCCCTCGCCGCATCTCGCCCGCATCACGGCGCCGCTGCTTGCCATCAACTCCGCCGATGATTTCGTGAACCCGCCGGAGCTGCCGATGATGCAGTCGATGATCGGCACGGTGACGCGGGGCCGCTTCGTGCTGATTCCGGCGAGCGACGAGACGCGCGGTCACGGCACCCACTCCAGGCCGCAGGTCTTCGGGCCGTACCTCGCCGAGTTCCTGAAGGCGCTGGACAAGGACTGAGGGCCGGGTGCACTCGCCGGGGGCTGGGGGCTGGCGCGGGCAAAGAAAAAAGGCCCGGCGGGTGACCCGCCGGGCCTTGCGAAAAAGAGCCGGTGAGCAGCGGAGCCGAGGCGGATGCTCTTGGCGAGCCCCAGTCCTCAGCCCCGAGCCTCCAGTCCCTGTTAGTACATCCCGCCCATGCCGCCGCCACCGGGCATCGCCGGGGCTTCCTTCTTCTCCTCGGGGATCTCCGAGACGAGCGCCTCGGTCGTCAGCAGCAGGCTGGCGATCGACGACGCGTTCTGGAGGGCGTTGCGGACGACCTTCGCCGGGTCGATGACGCCGGCCTTGACGAGGTCTTCGTAGACGTCGGTGGCCGCGTTGAAGCCCTCGTCGCCCTTGCCGTCCTTCACCTTGGCCACGACGATCGAACCTTCGTGACCGGCGTTGGTGGCGATCCAGCGGCAGGGTTCCTCGATGGCGCGCTTGATGATCGCGACACCGACGGCCTGGTCACCTTCGACCTTGAGACCCTCGAGCGCCTTGCTGGCGCGGATGAGGGCCACGCCGCCGCCGGGCACGATGCCCTCTTCGACGGCCGCCTTGGTGGCGTGCATCGCGTCTTCGACGCGCGCCTTCTTTTCCTTCATCTCGGTCTCGGTGGCCGCACCGACCTTGATGACCGCGACGCCGCCCACGAGCTTCGCCAGGCGTTCCTGGAGCTTCTCGCGGTCGTAGTCCGACGAGGTCTCTTCGACCTGCATGCGGATCTGCTTGACGCGGCCTTCGATGGCCTTGGCTTCGCCGGCGCCCTCGACGATCGTCGTGTTGTCCTTGTCGATCGTGACCTTCTTGGCCTTGCCGAGGTCTTCGAGCTTGATGTTCTCGAGCTTCACGCCGAGGTCTTCGGTGATGGCCTTGCCACCCGTCAGCACCGCGATGTCCTCGAGCATGGCCTTGCGGCGGTCGCCGAAGCCGGGCGCCTTGACGGCGGCGGCGTGCAGCGTGCCACGCAGCTTGTTGACCACGAGGGTGGCGAGCGCTTCACCTTCGATGTCCTCCGCGATGATGAGCAGCGGGCGGCCGAGCCGCGCCACCTGCTCGAGCACGGGGAGGAGGTCCTTCATCGAGCTGATCTTCTTCTCGTGGATCAGGATGACGGGGTTCTCGAGCACCACTTCCATGCGCTCCGGATCCGTCACGAAGTAGGGCGAGAGGTAGCCGCGGTCGAACTGCATGCCCTCGACCACGTCGAGCGTCGTCTCGAGCGTCTTGGCCTCTTCGACGGTGATGACGCCGTCCTTGCCGACCTTCTCCATCGCTTCCGCGATGATGGTGCCGATGGTCGTGTCGCTGTTGGCCGAGATCATCCCGACCTGCGCGATCATGTTGCCCTTGACGGGCTTCGCCATCTTCTTGATCTCGGCCGTCATGGCCTCGACGGCCTTCTCGATGCCGCGCTTGAGCTCCATCGGGTTGGCGCCGGCCACGACGTTGCGGGCGCCTTCGCGGTAGATCGCCTGAGCCAGCACGGTGGCCGTGGTCGTGCCGTCACCGGCCGTGTCCGACGTCTTGCTGGCGACTTCGCGGACCATCTGGGCGCCCATGTTCTCGAGCGGGTCCTTCAGGTCGATTTCCTTGGCCACCGTCACGCCGTCCTTGGTGATGGTGGGGGAGCCGAACTTCTTGTCGAGGACGACGTTGCGGCCCTTGGGCCCGAGGGTCACCTTGACCGCATCGGCCAGCTGGTTCACGCCGCGGAGGATCGCCTGCCGCGACTGCTCGCCGTAAATAATCTGCTTCGCCATGTGCGCGTATCTCCGTTCGTACCTGGTTTACTTCTCGAGCACGGCGAGGACTTCGTCCTCACGCATGATGAGGTACTCGCTGCCGTCGATCTTGATTTCCTGGCCCGAGTACTTCCCGAAGAGGATGGTGTCGCCGGCCTGGACGTCCAGGGCGACCTTCTTGCCGTCCTTGTCAGGCTTGCCGGCGCCGACGGCGACGACCTTGCCCTGCTGGGGCTTTTCCTTGGCGCTGTCGGGGATGATGATGCCCCCGACCTTCTGTTCACCTTCCTCGATGCGCTCGACGAGGATACGGTCGTGCAGCGGACGCAGCTTCGTTGCCATATCTGGGACTCCGGTCATTCAATCTGCGGCCCGGCAGGGCCGCGAAGTCAGGATGCCAGCCCACCGGAACGGCGACTCGCCGGCCGGGTGGGCCCACCCGTGCGTTTGGCACTCGCCCCCAATGGGAGCTAGCACTCACGTCACTAGACTGCTAATCGTAGCGACAAGCCGCGCGGGCTGTCAAGGGCGGGGGCGTCAGGCCGCAGAACTGCGACGGACGCGGATCTTGAGCGCGCTGACCTTGCGGGTGAGGGTATTGCGGTGCATGCCCAGGGCCTCGGCGGCCTTGCCGACGTTGCCGTCGCAGTGGGCGACGACCCGGGCGATGAAGCGGCGTTCGAACTCGCGCTGCGCGTCGTCGAAGTGCACACCCTTGTCGACCATCTCGTTGACGATGCGGTCGAGTTCCTCACGCATTCGGAGTCTCCAGCGCGCGGCCGGTCAGCCGGGTGTAGGCGTCGAGGTACTTCTCGCGGGTGCGGCGCACGACGTCGTCGGGCAGCGTCGGCACCGGCGGCTGCTTGTTCCACTTGATCGACTCGAGGTAGTCGCGCACGAACTGCTTGTCGAAGCTCGGCTGCGCGCCGCCCGGCGCGTAGTGGTCCTTCGGCCAGTAGCGCGACGAATCCGGCGTCATCACCTCGTCGATGAGGAGGAGCTCGCCGTCGTCGGTCAGCCCGAACTCGAACTTGGTGTCCGCGAGGATGATGCCGCACGACTCCGCGTGGGCGACGCCCGCCGCGTAGATGGCCAGCGTCAGCGCCTTGAGGCGCGCCAGGAGTTCCGCGCCGACGACTGCGGCGGCGGCGGCCTCGGAGATGTTCTCGTCGTGCCCGGAACTGGCTTTGGTCGCCGGCGTGAAGAGCACCTCGGGCAGGCGGTCCGACTCGCGCAGGCCGGCGGGCAGGCGCACGCCGCACACCTCGCCGGTGGCGACGTAGTCCTTCCAGCCGGAGCCGGAGAGGTAGCCGCGCGCCACGCACTCGACCGGCAGCGGCGTGGTCTTGCGCACGAGCATCGAGCGGCCGCGCAGTTGCTCGCGGTGTGGCGCCAGCACCGCCGGGAACGCATCGACGTCGGCCGAGATCAGATGGTTCGGCGCGATGCTCCGCGTGCGGTCGAACCAGAAGTTCGAGAGCTGCGTCAGGACGCGACCCTTGTCAGGAATGCCGGAGCCGAGCACGTAGTCGAAAGCGGAGATGCGATCGGTCGCCACCATCAGCAGACGATCGCCGACTTCGTACAGGTCGCGCACCTTGCCTTGACGGACGAGAGACAGACCAGGCAACGACGTGGAGAGCAGTGGTGGGGCCAGTGACACGGTGGGCTCGTGAAGGAGAACGTGCATCGTAGTCATTCGAGGTGACGGGTGCAAGACCCCGGGCAGCGTCATGTAGTATGGACGGGCCCGATCGCGCTGGCGCCGCCGCGGCCGCTCGGCCCCAACCGCATGCGACCGTGGCTCCGCAATACCGTCCTCGTCGCGCTGATGCTCGTCCTGGTCGGCGTCTTTCTCCGCAACGCGAATCTCGCGGAGGTGTGGCACGTCATGCGCACGGCGCATCCGGGGCTCGTCGCGGCTGGCGTCGGCTGCCTGTTCGCGAGCTATGCGCTGCGCGCGCTGCGCTGGCAGGTGATGCTCGCGCCGCTCGGGCGCACACATTTCGGGCCGGCGTTGCGCGCCACCGTCATCGGCTTCGCCGCGTCCTTCATCCTGCCGGCACGCGCCGGCGAAATCCTGCGGCCGTGGCTGCTCGCGCGGCGTGAAGGCCTCGACACCGCGGCGGTCATCACCACCATCATCATCGAGCGCCTGCTCGATTTCGTGACCGTGCTGGTGCTGCTGGCCTCGTTCTTCACCTTCTTCGATCCCGGGCTCTCGGCCATGGACCCGGCGATGTTCCAGACGGTGAGGACGTGGGGCACGCGCGCCGGTTATGCCGCCGTGGCCGGCATGGCCGCTCTCATGGGCGCCGCCGCCCGCCCGGACCTGCTGCTGCGCATCGTCGCAGCCCTCACGGGCTGGCTGCCGGCGCGGCTCCGCCGCGTCATCACCGGCCTGGCCGGTCAGTTCGCGGCCGGCCTCGCCGTGGTGCGCGATCCGGCCAGGCTGGCCCTGGCCCTGGCGTGGTCGTTTCCGCTCTGGTTCATCATCGCGGCCCAGATCTGGTTGGTGTCGATGGCCGTCGGCGTGACGCTCCCGCCCACCGGTGCGCTGCTCATCATGGCGATCCTCGTCGTCGGCGTGGCCGTGCCCACCCCTGGCGCCGTCGGCGGCTTCCACGAGGCCTACCGCGTGGCGGCCACCGCCTTCTTCGGCGCCGACAACGACCATGCCGTGGGTGCTGCGATCGTCTTGCATGCCGTCGGGTTCGTGCCTACGCTGGTAGCCGGGGCCTGGCTGATGGCCCGCGAAGGTCTGTCGCTCACGCACCTGGGTGCCGAAGCGCAGCGCGCGACGCGCGAGGAGGCACGCCCGTGAAGTGTCCGTACTGTGGCCAGCTTGGCGACAAGGTCGTCGATTCACGCGAAAGCAAGGAGGGCGATGTCATCCGCCGGCGGCGGCAGTGCCTGAACGGTGAGTGCGGCAAACGCTTCACGAGCTACGAGCGGATCGACGAGATCCCCTACATGGTCGTGAAGAAGGACGGCACGCGCGAACGTTTCGAGCGCCAGAAGCTGGTGGCCGGCCTGCTCAAGGCCTGCGAGAAGCGGCCGGTGTCGGTGGCGGCGATCGAAGGTGTCGCCGACCGCGTCGAGGCGATGCTGCAGGACCGGGCGGAGAAGGAGATCGCCACCGCCGAGATCGGCGCCTTCGTGATGCAGGAGCTCAAGGCGCTCGACAAGGTCGCCTATGTCCGCTTCGCCTCGGTCTACCGGCATTTCCGCGATATCGGGGAGTTCATGACCGAGCTGAAGGACCTGCTCGGCGCCAAGGAGTAGGCGGCCGTCGCCTCATCCCGCATGGCGACGCCAACGCTCCCGCGCGCGGCCGGCTCCGCGGCTTCCGCCGAGAGCACCGTCCGGCGTCCGTTCCGTGACAACCCGCGTCTCATCCTGCTCGGCATCCTGCTGCTCCTGGCCGCGCTCGCCAGCCTCGTCTGGCTGGCCAACCGGTCGGCCCGGCTCTCGCCCGACTTCCTGACGGGCTTCGTGCTCTACGCGCTCAGCGCCACCAACGTCATGATGCTGCTCGCGCTGGGATTCTTCCTGGCGCGCAACGTCGTCAAGATCGTGGTCGAACGCCGGCGCGCGCTGCCTTTCGCACGCTTCCGCGCCAAGCTGGTCGCGCTCCTGCTGGGCCTCACGCTCGTGCCGGCGGTGCTCGTGCTGGCCGTTGGCTCGCAGGTCGTGCTGACGGCCGTGGACCGCTGGTTCAACGCGCCGATGGATGAGGTGCTCGCCTCGGCGAGCCGCATCGCGTCCGACTATTACCTCGAGCGGCAGCGCGTCGTGAGCGACGAGGCGGTGCGGATGGCGCAGGCGTTGTCGCGCGTCGACCTCGCCGACGTCGAGGCGGTGCGGGCGGTCGTGTCGCCTGACGTGACGGGCCGCCGCGTGGCGCTCGTCCAGGTCTACCGCGTGGCCGACGGCGCCGCCGCGACGCCCGTGCTCGACGTGGCGAACCCGAGCCTGCCGGCCGGCTCGGCGCGTTCCGGAGCCGATCGGCTCGCCGCCCGCGCCATCGAGAGCGGCAAGCTGCTCTTCGAGCCCGTGCCCGACGCGGGTGGCGAACTGCTGCGCGTGGCGCAGGCCATCCGCGCGCCCGACGGGCGGCTGGCCGGGGTCGTGCTGGCGAGTGACGTGCTCACCGGTGAGATGGCCGATCGCGCCCGCCGTATGACCAAGGCCTACGAAGACTACACGCAGCTCCGCGTGCTCAAGCAGCCCCTGGCGGGTGTGTATCTGTCGTTCTTCGTGATGGTGACGCTGCTCATCCTGGTCGGCTCGACGTGGATGGGGCTCTATCTCGCCAAGCGCATCACGCGGCCCGTCCAGATGCTCTCGGCGGCGGCGCGCGAGATCGGCGCCGGCCGGCTCGAACATCGCATCGAGCACCAGGCCGATGACGAGTTCGGCCACATGGTCGAGTCGTTCAATGCCATGGCCGCCGACCTCGCGACGCGGCAGCGGCGGCTCGAGCGGGCCTCCCTCGACCTCGAGCAGCGGCACCAGGCCGTCGAACGCCGCCACCGGTCGGTCGAGACGATCCTCGAGCGGATCGCCACGGGCGTGATTTCGATCGACGCGGCGGGGAGGGTCGGCCGGGTGAACTCGGCGGCGGCCCGCCTGCTGGGGCTGCCGGCCGGCGTCGAAGGGCGGCCGGTGGCGCAGGTGCTCGGCCCCGACCTGACCGCCGTGACGGCCGTACTCGACGACGCGGCCCGGGCGCGTTCGGAATCGGTCGCCCAGGAAGTGAGCATCACGTGCGAGGGCCGCGAGGTGACGCTCGCCGTCGCCGCGACCCGCCTGCACGGCGCGGGCGGTTTCGAAGGCACGGTCCTCGTGCTCGACGACGTGACGCCGCTCATCCGGGCGCAGAAGGTGGCGGCGTGGCGTGAGGTGGCGCGCCGGCTGGCGCACGAGATCAAGAACCCGCTGACGCCGATTCAGCTCTCGGCCGAGCGGCTGCAGCGCAAGCTCGGCGAGGCCGGGGCACCGCACGAGGCGCTCGTCAGGGAATGCACGAGCACGATCATCGCCGAGGTCGAGTCGCTCAAGGGGCTGGTGGACGAATTCTCGCAGTTCGCGCGCATGCCGGCGCCGAAGGCCGTGCCCTCGTCGCTGAATCAGGCGGTCACCGAGGCGCTGACTCTCTACCGGGGGCTCTTTCCGTCGCTCACGCTCGATGTCGCGCTGGCGTCCGATCTGCCGCCGGTGCGCCTCGACGACGAGCAGATCAAGCGCGTCATCATCAACCTCGTCGACAACGCCGTGGAGGCGATGCACCGGCAGGGGCGCATCGTCGTCGAGACGGCGCACGACCCCGTGCACCGGGTGGCGCGCGTGGTCGTGGCCGACGACGGCCCCGGTATCCCCGAAGGCGACCGCGACAAGCTGTTCCTGCCGTACTACTCGACCAAGGGCCGCGGATCGGGCCTGGGTCTCGCCATCGTCCGCCGCATCGTGGCCGAGCATGGCGGCAACGTCGAAGTATCGGACAATAGTCCGACGGGCAGCCGGTTCACGATCGAGCTGCCGTGCTGACCTGACGCTCCATGGCCGCGATTCTCATCGTCGACGACGAACCCGGCGTACGCTCCGCCCTTGGCGGCGTGCTGCGTGACGAAGGCTACACGGTCGAGGCCGTGGAGTCAGGAGAGGCGTGTCTCGAGCGGCTGGTCGAGCAGGAGTTCGACGTCGTGCTGCTCGACGTGTGGATGCCCGGCATCGACGGGCTCGAGACCCTGCAGCGTCTTCGTGAGCGCAAGGTCGACAGCCAGGTCGTCGTCATTTCGGGGCACGGCAACGTGGAGTCGGCGGTGCGCGCCATCAAGCTCGGCGCCTTCGACTTCGTGGAGAAGCCGCTGTCGCTCGACAAGGCCGTGCTCGTCGTGCGCAATGCACTGCGGCAGCGCGCCCTCGAGGTCGAGAACCGCGACCTGCGCGCACAGGTCGACCGCCGGCACGTGATGGTGGGGGAGAGCCCGGTGATGCGTCACCTGCGCGAGCAGGTGCTGCTCGCGGCGCCCACCAACGGCCGTGTGCTCATCCTCGGCGAGAACGGCACGGGCAAGGAACTCGTGGCCCGCACGCTGCACGCGCACAGCCGCCGCCGCACCGGCCCGTTCGTCGAGGTCAACTGCGCGGCGATTCCGGAAGAGCTCATCGAATCGGAGCTCTTCGGCCACACGAAGGGCGCCTTCACCGGCGCCGTGGCCGATCGGCGCGGGCGCTTCGAGCACGCCCACGGCGGCACGATCTTCCTCGACGAAATCGGCGACATGAGCCTGAAGACGCAGGCCAAAGTGCTGCGCGCGTTGCAGGAACAGGCGGTGCAGCCGGTCGGCGGCACGGCGACGATTCGTGTGGACGTGCGGGTGGTCGCGGCGACCAACAAAGATCTCCAGGAGGAGATTCGCGCCGGGCGGTTCCGCGAGGACCTGTTCTTCCGCCTGAACGTCGTGCCGATCTTCGTGCCGCCGCTGCGCGATCGCATGGAGGACATCCCGCGCCTGGCCGAGCACTTCATGGCGACGCTCGCGGCCGAATACGGCCGGCGCGTCAAGCGCTTCGCGCCCGAGGCGATGGCACGGCTGCAGCACTACGCGTGGCCGGGGAACGTGCGCGAACTGCACAACGTCATCGAGCGCCTGCTGATCATGGTGCACGACCAGACGGTGACGGCCGAGGACCTCAGCTTCATCGACGACGGCGGGGCGGCGGCCGCCGCCCCGGGCGGCGCCGCGGCCGGCCCGGCCACGCCGCTCGCCGAGGCACGCGACGCCTTCGAACGCGGCTACATCCTGCGGGTCCTTGCGGCGCATCAGGGCAACATCTCCCGCACGGCCGACGCCCTCGGCGTCGAGCGCAGCAATCTCTACAAGAAGATGCGCGCGTTCGGCATCGCCCCGACGCGCCGCGAGCTGGAGTAGCGCTAGTCCGGCAGGAGCCGCGTGTCGAGGATCTTGTCGGGCGACCACCCCGCCACGCGGAGGTAGCGGGCCGCCACGTCGGCGAGCGCGGCGGCCGGGACGAGGCCCACCACCTCGCTCTCGGCCACCGCCACGCCGTGCCGTGCCGCTTCGCGCGCCACCGTGTCGAACACCACGGCGAGCGGCGTGATGTTCACGTCGGTCAGGTTCATCGACACCTGGATGAGGCCGCGGGCCGGCAGGGGCAGGGCCATCGCCTTGACGTGCGGCAGGCCGCCGCTGCTCGCCCGCACGGCGGCCGCGATGGCAGTGCCGATCTCGAGCCGGTCGGTTGCCAGGTTGATGTTGTAGGCGACGAGGATACGGCGGGCGCCGACCGCCACCGCCCCGAAGCTCGGATGTGGTGACGCGGGCCCGAAATCGGGCGCCCACTCCGGCGTCCGCAGCTTGCCGGCCAGCCCTTCGAAGCGGCCGCGGCGTACCTGCTCGAGGCGCCGCCGATGCGGGGCGGTTGCCGCTTCCTCGTAGAGGAAAACCGGAATACCGAAGCGCTCGGCGATCGCCCGGCCGGTGGCTCGCGCCGCCGCGACGGCCTCGTCCATCGTGGCGCGGCCGAGCGGCACGAAGGGCACGACATCGACGGCACCGATGCGCGGATGCGCGCCGCGGTGGTGCCGCAGGTCGATGGCGCCGAGGGCCTCGTCGCACAGCCCGAGGAGCGCCTCGGTCAGGGCCGGCGCCTCGCCCACGAGCGTGAACACCGAGCGATGATGATCGGCGTCGCGATGCACGTCGAGCAGGCGCACACCGGGCGCCTGTGACAACCGTGCCGTCATCCGATCGAGCGCCCGCGCATCGCGCCCTTCACTCACGTTCGGCACACACTCGAGCCAGGCCATCGGCGGGTTGTATCACAGCCGGGAGACGTGCACCCCGGTGCTATACTCGCTGCGATTTGCAGGCATGATCGACCCGACGTCCGGCGACTCGCCGCTCGCGCTTCCGCTGACCGATGCCGAACGTGAGGCGCGCATCGAACAGCTCCTCGTCTCGGGACTCGACGAGTACTTCGCGGGCCGCATGGACCACGCCGTCAACGTCTGGACGCGTGTGCTGTTCCTCGACCGCACCAACGACCGCGCCCGCGCCTACATCGATCGGGCGCGGCGCGCGCAGGCCGAGCGTCAGCGCGAGTCCGAGGGGCTGATGCACCAGGGGCTCCAGGCGTTCGACGAGGGCGATGTGGAGCGTGCCCGGCGGCTGCTGACGGCGGCCGTCGAGCGGGGCGCGCCACACGAACAGGCGCTGCCGGTGCTGCATCGCATCGGACTCCTCGACGTGGCCGCGCCGATGCCGCCGGCGGCGGCGGCCCGGTCGCGGTGGCGCCGCAGCGACCGGCCCTCGACCGGCGCGCCGTCGTCCCGGCTCGGGCCGTGGCTGCTGGCGGCGACCATCGCCGCCATCGGCGGCGCAGCCGTCTTCCTGTCGGAGGACAGCACGCCGTCGGCGCTTCCCACCTCAGCGATCGATGTGGACGCGGTCTCGCTGCCGGTTCCCGCGGCGTCCGAGGCGCACCTGTCGCGGGCGCGGCAGCTGTTCGAGGCGGGAAAGCTGCCGGATGCGTTGCAGGTGCTGGATCGCATCGACCAGGGCGATGCCGCGTATGCCGACGCGCAGGCGCTGCGCGGACGCGTCCAGCGTGAACTGCTGGCGGCGGCGGGATCGGGCAGCCGGGAGGCGGGGCTGCCATGAAATGTCCGAAGTGCGCCTACGTGGGCTTCGAGGAGTCGGATCGCTGCCGGCATTGTGGCTACGACTTCTCGCTGATGGCGCCGGCGGAGGCCGCGGCGTCTCCGGAGCCCCTGCGCGCCGCCGACATGCCGCGCCATGCCTCGTACCGGGAGCCGTCGAGAGCCACCATCGACGCGGATCTGAACGTCGAGGCCGCCGCGCCGCTCGTCGATCTGCCGCTCGCGGCGGCGGCGCCGACGTCACTTCCCGCCGGCGCGTCCGCCGCGCCGGTGCCCTTGCCGCCGTCGCTCTTCGCGGATCCGCAGCCACCGCCGGCCCGCACGCCGCTCGCCGTGCGGCGCACGGCGGAACGGCCCCGGAGCCGCGCCACCCCGGCGGTCGTCCGCCGGCCGCGTCCCGTCCTGCTCGAGTCGTCGACCGCTGACGCCGCGACAGAGGCCGAACCGCCGCCGGAGGCCGTCGTGGCCGCGCCGCCGGTCGCACGACTCCTGTCGGTCGTGGTCGATGTGGTGCTGCTCTCGGGGATCGACGCCGCGGTCGTGTACCTGACCGCGCAGATCGCAAGCGTGCCGATGGGGCAGGTACTGACGCTCCCACTCGTGCCCCTGGCGGCCTTCGTGATCGGCCTGAACGTGGCCTACCTGGCCGTCTTCACCGCCAACGGGGGCCAGACGCTCGGCAAGATGGCCACCGGCCTGCGGGTCGAGAGCACCGACGGCGCGCTCACCTTTGGCGGGGCCGTCGTGCGCGTGGCCGCGGCCATCGCCGGCGGGCTCATCGCGGGCGTCGGCTTCCTTCCCGCACTGTTCCGCGCCGATCGGCGCGCCGTGCACGATCAGATCGCGCACACGCGCGTCGTCAAGGTCAGCGCATGATGAGTCGTCTCGCGCTCGCGTTTGCCAGCGCGGGTTACACCGGGTTCTTTCCGTTCGCGCCGGGCACCGTCGGGTCGGCCGTGGGCGTCGTGCTGTGGTGGGGCGTGCGGCTGGCCGGCGCGCCGGTGGCCGTGGAACTTGCGGTGGTGACCGCACTCTTCGTCGCCGGCGCCGTCGCGGCGACGGCGGCCGAAGGCGCCCTCGGCACGACCGACCCCGGGCCCGTCGTCATCGACGAGGTGATGGGCATGTGCGTCACGCTCATCGCGGCGCCCCTCACCTGGCCGGTGGCCCTGCTGGGATTCCTGCTGTTCCGTGTCTTCGATATCGTGAAGCCGCCGCCGGCGCGGCAACTCGAGAAGGCCCATGGCGGCTGGGGCATCATGCTCGACGACCTGGCGGCCGGCCTCTACGCGTGGGCGGCGTTGCAGGCCGTGCTGTGGCTGGCACCGGGATGGCTGGCGTGAGTGCGCCGGCAGCGGCGCCGGCGGGCGTGGCCGTCATCGCCGTGGGCAGCGAGTTGCTCACACTCGGCCGGGCCGACACGAATTCGCCGCACATCGTCGCGGCCATGCAGCGCCACGGGCTCGCCGTGCGGTTCACGACTGTCGTCGGCGACGACCTCGCCGACCTCACCGATGCCGTCCGCCATGCACTCGCGCGCGCCGACCTCGTCGTGTGTACCGGGGGGCTCGGCCCGACTGACGACGATCGCACGCGGGATGTCGCCGCAGCCGTCCTCGGTCTGCCGATGCAGGAAGACGCCGGCGTGCTGGCCGGAATCCGCGAACGCTTCGGGCGGCGTGGGCTGACCATGCCCGACATCAACCGGCGCCAGGCCCAGGTGCCGGCCGGCGCCGCCGTCGTGCCCAATGAGCGCGGCACGGCGCCGGGCCTGTGGATTCCTGCCGGCGATCGCGCCATGCTGCTCCTGCCGGGCCCGCCGCGCGAGATGGTGCCGATGCTCGAGGACGCGTTGTCGACCCACGTCACGCCGCGCTGGGGCGGCGGCCTCATCCGGCAGCGGGCGCTCGTCGTGGCCGGCCGCAGCGAGTCGTGGGTGGACGAGCGGGCGCAGCCGATCTACGCCCCGTGGCGCGACGAACCGCTGCCGATTGCGACGACCATCCTCGCGAGCCTCGGGACGGTGGAACTGCACCTGTCGTGTCATGGCGGCGACGCGGGTGCACTCACGCACCGGCTCGACGCCGCGGCGGCGGCGCTCGCGGCGGCGCTCGGCGACGATGTCGTGAATGACGACGGGCGGTCGCTCGAGCGCACGGTGGGTGAACTGCTGGCGGCGCGCGGCTGGCGTGTGGCGCTGGCCGAGTCGTGCACCGGGGGCCTCGTCACGACGCGTCTCACCGACGTGGCCGGATCGAGCGCGTGGGTCGACCGCGCGGTCGTCTCCTACAGCAACGCGGCCAAGGTCGATGCGCTCGGCGTGCCCGACGCGCTCCTTGCGACGCACGGGGCCGTGAGTGAACCTGTGGCGACGGCGATGGCCGAAGGGGTGCGGGCACGGGCGGGCGTCGACGTGGCGGTCGCAATCACGGGGATCGCCGGGCCGGGTGGCGGTTCGGAGGAGAAGCCGGTGGGCCTCGTGTGCTTCGCGGTCACCGGCGGGCGAGGCACCGTGGTCCGCACGTCGCGCTTCACGGGCGATCGCCACGTCGTCCGTTCCCTCGCCGCCACGACGGCTCTCGACCTGCTGCGGCGCTATGTCCGCGCGAGTGACGCGCGGTGATCCTCTCGGCCTGTACCGGCTACGCGATCGGCTCGCTGCCACTCGGCTATCTGGCGGGCCGGCGCTGGGGCGGCGTGGATCTCCGGGCCGTTGGCAGCCGCAATGTCGGCGCGACGAACATGTATCGCGTGTCGGGGCCGCGGCTGGGCGTGGCCGTGATGATTCTCGACATGGCCAAAGGCGCGCTCGCCGTCGCGCTCACCTCCGCGGCCGTCGAGGGCGCCGATCCCGTGGCGGCCGGCGTTGCCGCAGTGGCCGGGCACGTGTATCCGATCTGGCTGCGCGGCCACGGAGGCAAGGGCGTGGCGACCGCGTGCGGCGCCTTCGCCCTGTTGGCGCCCGTTGCGACCCTCGTCGCCGCCTTGGCCTTCGCGCTCACGGTTGCCCTGACCCGCGTGGTGTCGGCCGGATCGCTCATCGCCAGCGTGGCACTGCCGGTTGCGACGGCCATGACCGGCGCGGCGACGGCGGTCGTATGGGGCAGTGCGCTCGCCGGACTGCTCATCGTATGGCGCCACCGCGGGAATCTGGCCCGGCTTCGTCGGGGCACGGAGCATCGACTGGCGCGCAGGGGGATGCCGCATGCGTAGTGTGACGGTTGTCGGCGCCGGCAGCTGGGGCACGGCGCTTGCCGTGCATCTGGCGCGCGTGGGCCACCAGGTGCAGTTGTGGGCGCGCGATGCCGAACTCGTGACCGAGATGAACGCGCGGCGCGCCAACGCGGTCTACCTGCCGGATATCGGCTTCCCGGAGACGCTGGCCGCGACCGCCGACCTGCCGGCGGCGCTCGGCGGCGCGCAGTTCGTTGTCGTCGCCGTGCCGTCGCATGGGCTGCGCCAGGTGTTGAGACAGGGCGCCGCGCACGTGGATCCGGCCGCCGTCGTCCTCAGTGCCACCAAGGGTCTCGAAGACGGCACGCTGCTCCGCATGTCGCAGGTGATCCGCGCCGAGTGGAGCCACGTGGCCGAAGTGGCGGCCCTCTCGGGTCCGAGCTTCGCGCGTGAGCTGGCGCGCTCACTGCCCACGGCGGTCGTCGTGGCCTCCGCCAGCGAGGGCGCCGTACGCCACGTGCAGGAAGAGTTCCGCTCGGGCGCCCTGCGGCTGTACGCGAGCAGCGATGTGATCGGGGTGGAACTTGGCGGGGCCCTCAAGAACGTGATCGCGATTGCCGCCGGCGTCGTCGAGGGCCTGGGGCTCGGCCACAACGCGCTGGCCGCGCTCATCACGCGCGGGCTGGCGGAGATCTCGCGCCTCGCGGTGGCCGCGGGCGGCGAGCGCGAGACGCTGGCCGGCCTCGCGGGCATGGGCGACCTCGTGCTGACCTGCACGGGCCAGCTCAGTCGCAACCGGCACGTCGGCCTCGAGCTGGCCCAGGGCCGCACGCTGCCGGACATCGTGGCCGGGATGAAGATGGTGGCGGAAGGCGTCAAGACGACGCACGCCGCGCTGGCATTCGGGGCCAGGCTCGGCGTGGAACTGCCGATTACCGCCCAGGTCGATGCCCTCCTGGCCGGGCGCGTGGCGCCGGCCGCGGCCGTGGCCGACCTGATGGGCCGGCGGCAGCGCGCCGAAACCGACTGAGTGCCGCGATTCGGTCCCGGGGCAGCGCCCTGTTAAGATCGTGCAGATGGGTCTGCTCGATCGTCTCACACGGGGCCTGGCGCGCACGGCGGAGCGCCTGGCGCAGCGGTTCGACGACATCGTCGGCCGGGCCGACGCGCCCGGGCGTGAGACGGCGGCGCTCGACGTCAACACGATCGAAGCGCTGGAGGAACTGCTGCTCGGCGCCGACGTCGGCCTTGGTGCGACCGCCCGCCTCATCGAAGGCGTGAAGAAGCGCCCGCGCACCGGCGCCGGTCTGCGGGCGGCGCTCACCGAAGAGATCTGCGACATCTTCGCCGGTGTCACCAGGCCGCCCGTGCAGCCGGCCTCGCCGCCGCGCGTCGTGCTCATCGTCGGCGTGAACGGCACCGGCAAGACCACCACGGTGGGCAAGCTCGCCCATCGCGTCCGGCAGGACGGACAGAAGACGCTCATCTGTGCCGCCGACACCTTCCGCGCCGCGGCCGTCGACCAGCTCCAGGTCTGGGCCACCCGTGCCGGCGTGGACATCGTCCGTGCCAACGAAGGCTCGGACCCGGCGGCCGTCGTCTTCGACGCGCTCACGGCGGCCAAGGCGCGGGGCGTCGACACGGTCATCATCGACACGGCGGGTCGGCTCCACACACGCGTGAACCTCATGGCGGAGCTCGAGAAGATCCGCCGCATCACCGCGCGCGAGATTCCGGGCGCGCCGCATGAGGTGTTGCTCGTGCTCGACGCCACGGTCGGGCAGAACGGTCTCGTGCAGGCCCGTGAGTTCGCGGCGGCCGCGGGCGTAACCGGCGTCGTGCTCACGAAGCTCGACGGCACCGCCAAGGGCGGCATCGCGGTGGCCATCGCGCACGATCTGGGCCTGCCGATTCGCTTCGTCGGTGTCGGCGAAGGCATCGACGACCTGCTGCCGTTCGACGCCGGCACCTACGCCGACGCGTTGTTCCGACCATCGTGGTAGACGACAGGGCGATGATGCGGCGGGCGCTCTTCCATGCGGAGCGCGCCCTTGGCGCCACGGTTCCCAACCCGATGGTGGGCGCCGTCGTGGTCGATCGCGCCGGTGTGGTCGTCGGCCAGGGGTTCCACGAGCGGGCCGGGCAACCGCACGCCGAGGTCGTGGCGCTCGACGCCGCCGGTCCGCGCGCGCATGGTGCCACGCTGTACGTCACCCTCGAGCCGTGTTGCCACGTCGGCCGGACCGGCCCCTGCACGAAGCGGATTCTCGCCGCCGGCATCTCGCGAGTCGTGGCGGCGACGCTCGATCCGTTTCCACGCGTGTCGGGGCAGGGTGTGCGCGAACTGCGCGAGGCGGGCGTCGTCGTGGAGATCGGACTCGAAGAAGCCGCGGCGCGGCGTCTGAACGCGGCTTATCTGATGGTGCAGGAGCGGCAGCGCCCGTTCGTCGTGCTCAAGGCGGCGACGACACGCGATGGGCGCATCGCCGCCATGCGCGACCAGCCCACGGCGATTTCCGGGGCGGCCGCCGCCCGCCGCACGCAGCGCCTGCGCGCGTCGGTGGATGGCATCGCCGTCGGCGCCGGCACCGTCTGCGCCGATGACCCGCGCCTCACGGCGCGCGATGTGGTGCGCGCGCGTCCGCTCACGCGCGTGGTCTTCGACCGCGCGCTGGTGACGTCGCCGCGGGCGCGCGTCTACGACAGCGCCGCCGGCGGGCCTGCCATCGTCGTGGCGGATCCCGCCGCCATGGTCGCGTATCCGGAGCGGGTGGAGCGTTTCGCGCAGGCCGGCGCCGACGTCGTGCCGGCCGCGACGCCCGATGCGGCCGTGCGCGCGTTGCTCGCGCGCGGGGTCCACACGCTGCTCGTCGAAGGCGGGGCGGCGCTGCACCGGAGTTTCTGGGAGGCGGAGCTCGTCGATCGCCTGCACCTCATCGTGGCGCCGGCGCGGCTGGGCGGGGCGGCGGTGCCGCTCTTCGACGGCCTCGCCGTGCCCTGGTCCCGGCTGTCACGCGTGACGAGCGTGCCGTGCGGGCCCGATATGTGGATGGACGCCGATGTTCACTGGGATCGTTGAGCAGGTCGGCCAGCTGGCCGAGGTGAAGCCGATGGCCGGCGGATTTCGCGTGCGCATCGAGACGCCACTCGCCGCCGGGACCGCGCCCGGCGACAGCCTCGCCGTGAGCGGTGTCTGCCTGACGGCGCTCGTCGTGGCGAACGGCGAGATTCACGCCGACATCGGGCCGGAGACGGCGCGGATCACCACACTCGGCGCACTCGCCCGAGGCCGGCGCGTCAACCTCGAGCGGCCCCTGCGCGCCGATGCCCGCCTGGGCGGACACTTCGTGCTCGGCCATGTCGATGGCGTCGGCGTGGTGGAGGAGACGCGCACCGAGGGCGAGAGTCTCTGGCTCACGATCAGCTTTCCGCCGTCGCTGTCGGCACTTTTCATCCGCAAGGGCAGCGTGACAGTGGACGGTGTCAGCCTGACCGTGGCCGGCCTCGATGAGCGCCGCTTCGATATCCAGGTCATCCCCTACACTCGCGAGCACACGACGCTCGGCGAACTGCGTCCGGGCGACCGCGTCAACCTCGAGTGCGACGTGCTCGGAAAATACGTCCTGCGAGCCACGGAAATCGCCGGGCTCGCCGATCTCCGCCGGCGCTGAGGCGCCCCGTCATGGCCACGACCCCGAAGAAACGCTCCTCCTCCCCGCGTGCCGTCGGCCGGCCCGCCCCCCGCCGCGCCGCTGCGACCCGCGCGTCGGCGCCGTTCTCGAGCGTCGAAGACGCGGTGGCGGCGATCCGCCGCGGCGAGATGGTGATCGTCGTCGATGACGAGGACCGCGAGAACGAGGGAGACCTGACGGTCGCGGCCGAGAAGGTCACGCCCGAGATCATCAACTTCATGATGACCGAGGGCCGCGGCCTCATCTGCATGCCGATGATGGCCGAGCGGCTCGACGAACTCGAGATTCCGCTGCAGGTACCAGCCGGCCGCAACACCACCGCCTTCGATACCGCGTTCTGCGTCGGGATCGAGGCGCGCCGCGGCGTCACGACGGGGATCTCGGCGGCGGACCGCGCGCGCACCATTCAGACGGCGATTCACCGCAAGACGCGGCCGACGGACCTGGCGCGCCCCGGGCACGTCCTGCCGCTCCGAGCCCGCGACGGCGGCGTGCTCGTGCGCGCCGGCCAGACCGAAGCGGCCGTCGACCTGGCGAGGGCCGCCGGGCTCTACCCGGCCGGCGTCATCTGCGAGATCGCCAAGGCCGACGGCAGCATGGCGCGCGTGCCCGACCTTGTGAAGTTCGCGCGGCGCCACAAGCTCAAGCTCATCACCGTCGCGGCGCTCATCCAGTACCGCATGCGGCATGAACGACTGGTCACGCGCGTGGCCGACGCCAGCATGCCCACCGTGCACGGCGCCTTCCGCATCCACGCCTACGAAAGCCCGCTCGACGGCGAGACCCATGTGGCGCTCGTCTGCGGCGACATCGGCGACGGCAAGGACGTGCTGGTCCGCGTGCACTCGAAGTGCCTGACGGGCGACGTGTTCCACTCGTTGCGGTGTGACTGCGGGCCGCAGTTCGACGCCGCCATGCAGCGCATCGCGGCCGAGGGACGCGGCGTGCTGCTGTACCTGAACCAGGAGGGTCGCGGCATCGGCCTCGGCAACAAGATTCGCGCCTACGCGCTGCAGGACCAGGGCCTCGACACCGTGCAGGCGAACGAGCGGCTCGGCTTCAAGCCCGACCAGCGCGACTACGGCATCGGCGCTCAGGTGCTGCGCGACCTCGGTGTGCGCACGATGCGCCTGCTGACGAACAACCCGCGCAAGTTCGTCGGCCTCCAGGGCTACGGCCTCTCGGTCGTGGCGACGGTTCCGCTCGAGATTGCACCCTCTGACACGACCCGCGGCTACCTGACCACCAAGAAGCGGAAGCTCGGCCACCGGCTGACCAAGGTTTGACCGCTCTCCTGAAAGTCCGGTAGGATAAGGGTTTGTCCGTATGTTCGACGCCCTGAGCAATCGCCTGCAAGACGTCTTCCAGTCCCTGCGGGGTGAAGTCCGCCTCACGCCGGAGACGACCGAACGGGTGCTGCGCGAAATCCGCGTGGCGCTCATCGAGGCCGACGTCAACCTGCAGGTGGTCAAGGCGTTCGTCGATCGCGTCCGCGATCGCGCCTCCGCGCAGGAGGTCCAGACCAGCCTCAGCCCCGACCAGCAGGTCGTCAAGATCGTCCGCGACGAGCTGCTTGCGCTCTTCGGCGACGCGAAGGGCGGCCTCTCGACCGGCGGGCCGCGGCCCAAGGTCATCCTGATGCTCGGGCTGCAGGGCTCGGGCAAGACCACGACCACCGGCAAGCTGGCGCGGATGCTGGCGAAACAGGGCAAGTTCCCCCTGGTTGTCTCGACCGACGTGCGCCGCCCGGCGGCCATCGAACAGTTGTCGGTCGTAGCCGGCAAGGCCGGCGTGCGTGTGTTCGACCCCCCCGGCGATCTCGACCCGGTGTCGCGCACCCGAGGCGCGCTTGTCGAGGCCCGCAACACCGGCTGCGACGTGGTCATCGTCGACACCGCCGGCCGCCTGCACATCGACGACGAGCTGATGGCCGAACTCGTTGCCATCAAGGACGTGGCGAAGCCGTCGGACCTGCTCTATGTGGCCGACGCGATGACGGGCCAGGACGCCATCCGGAGCGCCGGCGAGTTCAACCGGCAGGTGGGCGTGACCGGCGTCGTGCTGTCGAAGATCGACGGCGATTCGCGCGGCGGCGCCGCGCTCTCGGTCGTGTCGGTCGTCGGCGTGCCGATTGCGTTCGTCGGCGCCGGCGAACGTCTCGAAGACCTCGACGCCTTCCATGCCGATCGCTTCGTGTCGCGCCTGCTCGGCATGGGTGACGTGCTGTCGCTCATCGAGAAGGCCGAGGAGGTCGTGGATTCCTCCACGGCGGCCAGTCTCGAAGAGAAAATCCGCAGGAACACGTTCAGCCTCGGTGACTTCCGCGATCAGCTCCGCACGATCCGGAAGATGGGCCCGCTCGAACACATCATGAAGCTGCTGCCCGGCATGGGCCAGCTCAAGGAACTCGGCGCGCAGAAGCCGGACGAAAAGCAGCTGCGCCGCGTCGAGGCGATCATCAACTCGATGACGCCCGAAGAACGCGAACACGCCGAAGTCATCGATGGCAGCCGCCGTAAGCGCATCGCGCGCGGCAGCGGCACGTCGGTCGAAGACGTCAACCGCCTGCTCAAGCAGTACGACGAGATGCGGAAGATGCTGAAGATGGTGGGCCAGATGACGGGCGAGGCCGTGCCCGAGGCTCCCAGGAAGAAGAAGAAAGGGCCGTTCAGCTTGATGCGCTAGCCGGAGGTCCGGCTGGCCAGGACGAGGACACTACCTATGTTGGTCATTCGCATGCGTCGCACGGGGTCGAAGAAGCGTCCCCACTACCGGGTGGTCGTCACCGAGCGGCGCTCGCCGCGCGAGGGCGGATTCATCGAGACGCTGGGGTTCTACAACCCGCGTACCAAGCCCGCCGTGGTCGACGTGAACAAGGCGCGCATCGAACACTGGATCTCGCAGGGCGCGCGCCCGTCCGACTCGGTGCGCACGCTGCTCGCCAAGCACGTCACGCGCGACCTCGGTGCTGTCGTGGCGCCGGTGGAAGCCGCGGCCGCCGCGCCGCAGGCGTAACGGGAGCTGACGCCGTGGCCGAGCTCAAGACTCTCGTGGAAACCGTTGCGAAGGCGCTGGCCGATGAGCCGGATGCCATCGAGGTGGCGCAGGGGGAGCGACGGGGCGGACTCTACTTCGAACTGCGGGTGGCGCCCGGCGATCTCGGCCGGGTGATTGGCCGGCAGGGACGCACGGCCGCGGCACTGCGCACGCTGCTGGCCGCCGCGGCTGACGTGGATGGCACGAAGATCCAGCTCGACATCCGCGACGTCGACGGCCAGCGCTGAGGCGCTGGCGGCGACGTGGGACTCGATGCTCCTCGTGGGCATCGTGGCCCGCACGCAGGGCATCCGGGGTGAAGTGGTCGTCAACGCGACCACCGACTTCGTGGAGGAACGGTTCGGCGCCGGCGCCGAGCTCTTCGGCCGGGCGGTGCCGGCCGGCCCGATCGAACGGCTGACCGTCGCGCATTCCCGGATGCATCTGGGGCGGCCGGCGGTCATCTTCGGTGGGGTGGCGTCGATCAACGACGCCGAGCGGTTCACCGGCTGGGAACTGCGCGTGCCGATCGAGACGGCGCCTCAGTTGCCGCCGCACGTGTACTACCATCACGAACTGGTGGGGTGCGCGGTGCGGACGGTGCAGGGCGAGGAGGTTGGCACGGTGGCCGCGGTGGATGGCGACGGTGCTGCCGTCCGGCTCGTGGTGACGACCGCCCGGCGGCAGGTGCTGGTGCCGCTGACGCAGGCGTTCTGCACGGTGGACGTCGCGGCGCGGTGTATCACGATCGACCCGCCCGCGGGGCTGCTCGAGGTGAACGGCGGCTGGCGGGCATGACGACGGAGGCCCCGCGAGTCGTGGCGTTCGACGTCGTCACGATCTTCCCGGCGATGATCGAGGCCGGGCTGGCCGAGGGGGTCGTGGGCCGGGCGCGGGCGCGCGGGCTCATCGACGTGGCGGTGCACGATCTGCGGACGTACACCTCGGATCGCCACCACGTCGTGGACGACATGCCATTTGGCGGCGGGCCGGGCATGGTGATGAAGGCCGAACCGTTCCACCTCGCGGTGGAGGCGATTCGGGCACGCCGGGGCGGGCCCGGGCTGGTGGTGATGACCTCACCGGCAGGCCGGCGTTTCGACCAGGCGGCAGCGGAGCGGATGGCGCGCGAAGCGAGCGTGACGTGGCTCTGCGGCCGATACGAAGGGGTGGACGAGCGGCTGGTCGAGGCCGTCGGCGCCGAGGAGTGGTCGATTGGTGACTACGTGCTCAGCGGCGGCGAACTCCCGGCGCTCGTGATGCTCGATGTGATTGCCCGGCTCGTGCCGGGCGTGGTCGGTGACGAACGGTCGGTGTCGAACGATTCGTTCTCCGCCGGTCAACTGGACTACCCGCACTACACACGGCCGGCCGTGTGGCGCGGACGGGCGGTGCCCGAGGTGCTCCTGTCGGGGCATCACGGGGAGATTGAACGGTGGCGCCGCGAGGCGGCCGAGGCGCGCACCCGCGCGCGCCGGCCGGATCTGCTTCGTGGAACGCCGGGGTTCGTGGAAGGGAAGGGCGAGGACCGATGAACGCAGTGGAAATGATCGAGAAGGCGCAGACGGTGGCGCGGCCCGCGATGCAGGCCGGCGACACGATCAAGGTGCACGTCCGGGTCAAGGAAGGCGACAAGGAACGTGTCCAGATCTTCGAGGGCATCGTCATCAACCTGCGCCGCGGCGGCACGCGCGCGTCGTTCACCGTGCGCAAGGTGTCGTTCGGCCAGGGTGTCGAGCGTATCTTCCCGCTGCACTCGCCGATCGTCCAGAAGATCGACGTCGTGCGTTCCGCCAAGGTCCGCCGCGCCAAGCTCTACTACCTGCGCGACCTGAAGGGCAAGGCGGCCCGCATGAAGGAAGTCCGCAAGACCCCGGTCTAGGCACACGGCCGGCGCCGGGTCATGGCGAAAGCGCGTGCCCGGCGCACGATCGAGAATCACTACCGGCGGTACGGCTTCGGCCTTATCGCCGGGGTCGACGAAGTGGGGCGCGGCTGCCTGGCCGGCCCCGTCATGGCCGGGGCGGTGGTGCTCGACCCCGCCCGCCATATTCCCGGCCTGGCCGACTCGAAGCTCCTGACGGCGGCGGCGCGGGACCGCCTGTACGACCTCATCACGGCCCGGGCGCTCGCCTGGGCCGTCGGCATTGCAGACCCTCCCGAAATCGACCGATACAACATCCATCGCGCGTCGTTGCGCGCCATGGCACGGGCCGTGGCCGCCCTGGCGCCGCAGCCCGACCTCGTGCTGGTCGATGCCTTCCGGATCGAAGGCCTGCGGATGGCCCAGCGTGCCGTGGTGGGGGGCGACCGCCTGTCGTCGGCCATCGCGGCGGCGTCGATCGTCGCGAAAGTCACCCGTGACCGGCTGATGGACGACCTCCATCGAACCGATACCCGGTATGGCTTCGATCGGCACAAGGGGTACGCCACGGCGGCGCACCTCGCGGCGGTCGCGCAGCATGGATACTCCGAGGCACACCGGCGGTCGTTCAAGCCGGCGTCGCTGTTTGATACTCTGGACTGAGGGCGAAGCATCGTGGCGCCATTCGATCGCGAAGGGGCTCTGAAGCGGGCGGAAAAGGCCCTCCGGCTCGGCAAGGTGGACGCAGCCATCGACGAGTACCAGGCGCTGGTGCTGGCGCAGCCCCGCGACTGGAACAGCGCCAACGCGCTCGGCGATCTCTTCGTGCGCGCCGGTCAGCTCGACAAGGGCGTCGAGCAGTACACCCGCATCGCCGACCATCTCGCCGACGAAGGCTTCTATCCGAAGGCGTCAGCGCTCTTCAAGAAGATCCTGAAGGTCAAGGCGACCGACGAATACGCCCTCATCCGCTCGGGCGACGTCGCCGCCAAGCAGGGCCTGCTCGCGGACGCAAAGGCGGCCTATCAGACCGTCGCCGACCGCCGCCGCAAGATCGGCAACATCCGCGGCGCCGCCGAGATGGCCGTGCGCCTCGGGATGGTCGACCCCGAAGATTACGGCGCCCGCTTCACGGCCGCGAAGGCGGCCCGCGATCTCGGCGACACCGACACCGCCGCGCGTGAATTCAAGGCCGTCGCCGAGTGGTTCACGAAGGAAGGCCGCGTCGACGAGGCGCGGTCGGCGTATCGCGACCTCCTGGAGCTCGACCCGACGGACGACGACGCGCGCACGCAGGTGCTCGCCGCCGACATCGCGAGCGGTGAGTTCGCCCGCGCGCTCGCCTGGGCGGCCTCGCCGGCCGAACTGCGGCAGCTGGCGACCGCGCTCGAAGCGGCCGGCCAGCACAGCGAGGCGCTCTCGGTGCTCGGCCGCGTAGCCGACATGGACGCCTCGGACATCGAGGCCCGCGTGCAGCTCGTGCGCGCTCACATCGCCAACGGCGACCTCGGCACGGCGCGGCGTTACCTCACGACCGATGTGGTGGCGGCCGACCCGACGCTGTGGATGGTCGTGGCGGAAGCCGAGCTCAGGCAGGGGCACCTCGACGAAGGCAAAGCCGCGGTGGCGAGCGCGCTCGCGGCCGATCCGTCGCAGCGCGAAGCGGCGATTGCGATGGCGTGCCGGTTGGCGGAGCACGATGCCGACTCGGCGTACCCCGGCATCGAAGCCGTGGCCGACGCCGCCGTGGCCGACGGCGATTACGCCGCGGCCGCAGCCGCCCTGCACGAGTTCGTCACGCGCGTGCGCCGCCACATCGTGGCCCTGATGCGCCTGGTCGAAATCTGCGTCGACGGCGGCCTCGAAGCGACGATGTATTCGGCGCAGGCACAGCTCGCCGACGCCTACCTCGATGCCGGCCGCGGCCTCGAAGCGCGCATCATCAGCGAAGACCTCGTGGCCCGCGAGCCGTGGGACAGCGCGAACATCGCGCGCTTCCGTCGCGCCCTCGAGATGCTCGGCGAATCCGACCCCGATGCCATCATCGCCGACCGGCTGAGCGGCGACAGCCCGTTCATGGCCACGAACAAGATGGACCTGAATGAAGGCATCACGTTCGATGACCCGGTCGAGATTCCCGAGCCCGCCGTGGCGCCGAACGATGAGGTCGAGATCGATCTCGCCGACGAGCTCGCCGCGCCGAAGACTGGGAAGTCCGCCCGGGCGAAGAAGCCGCTCCGTCCTGCCGACGCCGTCCTCGAAGCCGGGCGGGCGCAGGACGAAGGCCTCGCGGCCGAGCAGCTCCGCCTGGGGCTGACGTATCGCGACATGGGCATGCTCGACGACGCGATTCAGTCGCTCGAACTGGCGTCGCGTTCCTCGCGCCAGCGCTTCGAGGCCGCGTCGGTGCTGGGCCGCCTGCAGGCGGAGCGCGGTGACCGCGGCGCCGCGCTCGAGTGGTTCGAACGGGCCGCCGAAGCGCCCGCGCCCACGGTGGAAGCCGGCCGCGCCCTCCTCTACGACCTCGCGAGCGTGCTCGAAGACCTCGGGGAAGCGGGCCGCGCCCTGGCGGTGTTCGGCGAGCTCCAGGCAGATGCCCGCGGCTTCCGCGACGTCACCGCCCGCATCGAACGACTGAGCCGCGCCCAGGTCCGGGGCTAGGCGCAGCGTGCGTCGCCTCCTTATCATCGCGGTGCTCATCGAACTGGGCCTGCTGCTGATCGTGGTGCCGTGGTCCACCTACTGGGAGCGCAACTACTTCGCGCAGATCTCGCCGGTGGTCGAGGCCATCGTCACGAACAACTACGTGCGTGGCGCCATCACCGGCCTTGGCGCCGTCAACGTGCTCGCCGCGCTCGCTGATCTCGCCGCGCTCGTGCGCCGCCGTTCGGTCTCGTGACCACGCGGGTCGCGCCGGTCTCGCGGCTCGGTATCGTGAGCGATCGGCGCCGGCTCGCGGCTGCCGCCGGCCGCGCGCTCGACGACGCGCCGGCGCTGCTCGCTGAACAGGTCGAGGCGGCGGCGGCCTGCGGGGTGGCCTTCTTCCAGGTGCGGGAGCCCGACCTGGGCGGTGCCGCCCTCCTGGCGCTCACCCGCGCCCTTCTGGCGATTGCTGCCGGCCGGACACGCATCGTGGTCAACGATCGCGCCGATGTCGCGGCCGTCGCCGCCGCCGGGCTGCATCTGCGGCACGGTTCGCTCCCCGCGGCCGTCGCGCGCGTATGGGTTCCGGCGGGCACGTGGATGACCCGCGCCGTGCACACGGTCGCCGACGTGGCCGCCGCAGGTCCGGTGGACGCCCTCGTCGCCGGCACCGCGGCCCCGTCGGTGTCGAAGCCCGCCGGCAGCCCGACGCTTGGTCCGGCCGGCCTCGCGGTCCTGGTGGCGGAGGCGCGAGTGCCGGTCTTCGCCATCGGCGGCCTCGGCCCGGCGCACTGGCCCTGGGTGGCGGCAAGCGGTGCCTTCGGTATGGCGGCCATCGGGCTGTTCCTCCCGCGGCCCGGCGAAACGGTTGGCGTCGCGGTGCGACGGGCCGTCGACGACGCCGTCACCGCGATTGACTGACGGCTGAGGCGTAACTAACATCGGTGGATTGAGGCGCGAGCCTCGATCGGCAACTGGATGACTGTGGGACTCGAGACAGCCGAAGACTTCGGACTCGCGTTGCGCACGACGCGCGAGGCGGCCGGCCGGACGCTGCGCGACGTGGCCGATGTCACGAAGCTCGGCGTGCGCACCCTCGACGCGCTCGAGCGCAATCAGATCGACCGCCTGCCGCCCGGGATCTTCCGCCGCGCGGTCGTGCGGGCGTACGCGAGGGAAGTCGGCCTCGATCCCGAAGAGACTCTGCGTGTCTTCCTGGGCCGGTATCCCGACGCGCTCCCGCCGCCGGGCCCGCCGCAGGGGCCGGTGGCCGACCTGCCGGTCCGGCCGCGTGGCTGGACGTCGGTCATCCTCACCGGCCTGGCCGTGGGCGTGATCGTGGCCCTCGTCGTGGCCGCGTACCTGCTGTGGCCGCGGTCGGCGGCCGTCGGCGACACGTCGCGCGGGGCGGGCACCGTGGCCGCGGCGGCCCCGGGACGGACGCGCTGATGGACTGTGGCCTGAAGACGCTGCTCCTCGACAGCTTCCGGAAGCCCGACGTGCCGCGCGACGTGCGTCTCGACGCGGCGCTCGGTCACGTGGCACCGCGCGGCCAGGAACAGCTCGCGCTCCTGGCGCTGCTCGTCGACGACGCGGACGCCGACGTGCGGGCGGCCGCGGAGCAGACGCTCGCGGCCATTCCGCCGGCGCCGCTCGCCGCCGTGCTCGCGCGGTCCGACACGCCGGCCGAACTCGCGCGCTTCTTCGCCGCCCGCGGCATCACCCCGGTGCCCGGACCCGAGACGTCGGCCATCGAAGACGAGACACCGCTGTTGCAGGCCGGCGGTGACGTGTGGGACACGATCGCCGACGAACCCGAGGGCGAGAGGCCCGCCGAACCCGGACAGTCGATCACGCAGCAGATCCAGCAGATGAACGTCGTCGAGCGCGTGCGCGCGGCGATGAAGGGCTCGCGCGAAGTGCGCGCGTTGCTCATCCGCGATCCCAACAAGATGGTGTCGTCGGCCGTGCTGTCGTCGCCGAAGCTCACGAGCGCCGAAGTCGAGAGCTTCGCGAAGATGGCCAATGTCGCCGAAGACGTGCTGCGGGCCATCGGCCAGAACCGGGCGTGGGTGAAGAACTACGGCGTGGCGGCGTCGCTCACCCGCAATCCGAAGACGCCGGTGGCGATGTCGATGACGCTGATGCAGCGCCTCATCGAACGCGACGTGCGCGCCCTGTCGATCGATCGCAACGTGCCGGAGGCGCTGCGTCTTGCGGCGCGGAAGCGTCTCGTGAAGTCGTCGAACGGCTAGCGCGCCTTCGACGCCCGGCCGCGGCCGCCGCGCGGCGCCCGCGCCGGCGCCGCCGTCTTCTTCGCGCCGGCAAGGGGCTTCGCGCCGCCGGCGGGTGCCTGGCTCTTCACCCCCCACTCCGACCGCATCTGGGCGAGGCCGTCCATGTAGACGGCCGCCTTCTCGCGCTCGTCGTCACTCGGCAGGCCTTTCAGGAGGTCGATGGCGCGGTCGAGATCGCGGACCACCGTGGCCTTCGTCGTGCCGTAGTAGAGCTTCCTGATTTCGGCGAGCGCATCGGGGCGGCGTGTCATGAGGTCGTCACCTGCAGTCCTTCCGGGTCGATACCCGTGTCGAGCACGCGCGCGCCGGCCGCGCGCCACAGGTCGCGAATGGCGTCCACGCGGTCGGGCGGCGCCAGGGCGAAGAGGCAGCCGCCGCCACCGGCCCCGCACACTTTGCCGCCCCACGCACCGGCCGCCCGCGCGGCGTCGAGCAGGGCGTCGATGGTGGGGGTGGTGACGCCGGGCGCGAGCTGCTTCCGCGTCGACCACTCCTCGGCCAGACAGGCGCCGGCGCCGGGCCAGTCGCCGGCCACGAGTGCCGCCCGCATCCGCGTGGTGGCATCGACGATGGCGTCGAAGGCCGCGGTGACGGCCGCGTCGCCATCGATGCGGCGCTTGGTGATCTCCCAGTTGTTGATGCCCGACTGGCGGGGGGCGCCCGTGTAGCAGAGCGCCAACCGCGCGCCGAGCGCCGCGGCATCCACCGGCAGTGCCACGCGGGCCGCGCCGAATGGGCCGAGTTCCACCGCGGCCACGCCGCCGTAGAGCGCCGGGCGGTAGTCCTGGAGGCCTGTGGGCACGCGAATCACCTGGGCCTCGACGTTCTTGGCCACCTCGAGGATCCCCTCGTGGTCGAGGTGTCGCCCTGTCCACGCCGACAGCGCCGCCGTGACGGCGATGTTCAGGGCCGAAGACCCGGCGATGCCGGCGCCGGCCGGCGCATCGCTGCGCGTCGTGACCGTGAGACCACGCGCCCCGAACGCGTGCGCCAGCCTGGCCAGGAGCGGCAGGGTCGTTTCGTGCGGCAGGGCGTCGAAGGGCAGGGGCGGTGTGGTGATGCCGAGGTCCTCTGACACGAGCACGATACCCTCATCGGCCCGCGCCTCGAGGCGCACCGTCGTGCGGATGGTCAGGGCGGCGTTCAGGGTCTGTGCACCCGGGTGGAGCAGGTAGAGCGGCCAGATGTCGATGGTGCCGCCGGCGAGATCCACACGCGTCGGGGCGGAAGCGGTCACGGTCACGGCGGAATTATAATGCTCGTATTCGCATGCCGATGCCGCTACGTCGACGCGTCGGGCAGGTGCTCATCGGGAGCTTCACCGGTCACGCGGTGCCCGTGGAGCTCACCGCCCTCGCTCGTGAATTCGATCTGGGCGGTGTCACGCTCTTCGCACGCAACGTCGAGAGCCCCGAGCAGGTGCTCGAGGTCGCGTTCTCCGTTGAGGCGCTTGGCGCCGGCGCGCCGGCGTGGGTGAGTGTCGATCAGGAAGGTGGCCGCGTCGCCCGCCTCAAGACGCCGTTCACCGTGTGGCCGCCGGCCGCCACACTCGGGCGCGCGGCCTCGCCCGAACTCGCCACACGGTTTGCCACCGCGCTCGCGCGCGAACTGCGGGCCGTCGGCGTGACGCTCGACTTCGCGCCGGTGCTCGACGTGCTCACGAACGCCGCCAATCCGGCCATCGGCGACCGTGCGCTTTCAGACGACGCCGCCGGCACCGCCGCGCTCGGCGCGGCCATCATCTCGGCGCTCCAGGGCGAGGGTGTCGCGGCCTGTGGCAAGCACTTCCCGGGGCACGGCGACACGACGGTCGACTCCCATTTCGAACTGCCGCTCGTCGAGCACGGTCCGGATCGCCTGCGCGGTGTGGAGTTCGCGCCCTTCCGCGCCGCGATCGCCGCGGGTGTGGCCTGCGTCATGACGGCGCACGTGCTCGTGCCGGCGCTCGACGACTCGCGCCCGGCCACGCTTTCCCCCGTGGTGCTGCGGCTGCTGCGCGAGGAACTCGGCCACGCGGGCATGATCGTGAGCGACGACCTCGAGATGAAGGCGATCGCGAAGCAGTGGACACCGGCCGAAGCGGCCGTGGCCGCGGTGCGTGCGGGCTGTGATGCCGTGCTCGTCTGCGCCGGCGACGTCGATGTGCAGGCCGCCGTGCTCGAAGGGCTCGTCAAGGCGGTGGAGACGGGCGACATTCCGCTGGCGCGTCTCGACGACGCGGTAGCCCGGGTGACAAGGCAGAAGGCCCGTTTCCTCGGCGGGCCGCGCCCTCCGGCCCGTGAGCGGCTCAGGGGCTGGAAGCAGGTCGTCGGATGCGAGGAGCACCAGCTCGTCGCGGCGGAAATGGCAGCATTCGCATGAGTGACGAGACACGCACGCTCGCCGGGCGCCGGCGCCCGCGGCGTCTGCAACCCGGCGATCGCATCGCCCTCGTGGCCCCGGCGAGTCCCGTGCAGGCCGACGAGCTGACGCGCGGCGCCGACGAACTGCGCGCCCTGGGCTTTGAGCCGGTGTACGACGAACGTGTGCTGGCGCGTCACGGGTACGTGGCCGGCACGCCGGCCGTGCGCGTGGCCTGCCTGGCCGACGCGTGGCGTGACCCGTCGATTCGCGGGATCATCGCCGTGCGCGGCGGCTACGGCAGCCAGCAACTGCTGCCGGCGCTCGATCCCCGGTGGCTGGCCGCCGACCCCAAGGTCTTCGTGGGCTACAGCGACATCACGGCGCTCCTGGCCTGGCACGTGGCGCAGGGCGGTGTCGCGTTCCACGGCCCGATGGTCGAGGGCCGCCTCGCCCGCGGCATCGGCGGCTACGACCGCGCGTCGTTCATGGCGGCCGTGACGCGGCCCGTCCCCATGGGCACGCTGACGCCGGCGGGCCTCGAAGTCTTCCGTCCGGGTGATGCGCACGGCGTGCTGCTTGGCGGCACCATCACGCAACTCGCGGCGCTGCTCGGCACGCCGTGGGCGGTGATTCCGCGCGAGCCCACGATTCTCTTCCTTGAAGACGTGGGCGAACGCCCGTATCGTCTCGACCGCCTGATGACGCAGCTGCATCAGGCCGGGATGTTCTCGCGCGTGACCGGCCTCGTGCTCGGCACGTTCCCGCGGTGCGACGAGGGCGGCGGCGGGCCCACGGCGCGCGGCGTGCTGCGCGATCTGCTGGCGCGCTTCCCCGGGCCGGTCGTCTTCGGGTTCCCGTCGGGCCACACCGAGATGCCGGCCTGGACGCTGCCCGTGGGCGTCACCGCGCGCCTCACGGCCGGTCCCAGTGGCGCCGGCCTCTCCATCGAAGAACCGGCGGTCTGCTGATGCCACGCACCGTACATTTCATCGGCATCTGCGGCACGGCCATGGGCACGCTCGCTGCGATGCTGCAGCGCCGCGGCGACCGCGTGCAGGGCTCGGATGCGCATGTGTATCCGCCGATGAGCGACTTCCTGCGATCCGAAGGGATCGCGCTGCTCGAAGGCTACGACGAGTCGCACATTCACGGCGCCATCGACGTCGTGGTCGTCGGCAACGCCATCTCGCGCGGCAATCCCGAACTCGAAGCCGTGCTCGATCGTTCGATCCGCTATGTCTCGATGCCGGAGATCATCCGCGAGACGTTCCTGTGGGATGCCGACGCCATCGTCATCGCCGGCACGCACGGCAAGACCACGACCACGGCACTCACGGGCTGGCTGCTGACGAGCGGCGGCATGGATCCGTCGGTGCTCGTCGGCGGCATCGCGCGCAACCTCGGGCAGGATGGCCAGGGCGGCAGCTACCGGCTGGGCCGGGGGCGTGCGTTCGTCATCGAGGGCGACGAATACGACAGCGCCTATTTCGACAAGAGCGCGAAGTTCCTGAAGTACCTGCCCGACATCGCCGTCGTGAACAATGTCGAGTTCGATCACGCCGACATCTACGAGGACCTCGACGCCGTGCGGCTGGCGTTCAGGCGCCTGGTCACCCTCGTGCCGAGACGCGGGCTCGTGCTGCTCGGCGCCGACAGTGCGGAAGCGGCCGGGCTGGCCGCTGGCGCGCGGTCGCGCGTGCAGACGTTCGGACTCGGCGACGGCGTGACGTGGCGGGCGACCGGTCTCGAACAGCAGGGCGCCGGCACGCGCTTCACGCTGCACGGACCGTCCGGCCTGACGGCCACGCTCGATGTGCCGCTGCTCGGGCAGCACAACGTGCGCAACGCCCTCGCGGCGATTGCCGTGGCGCACGACTGCGGCCTGTCGCTCGACGCGATCCGCACGGGTCTCATGACCTTCCGCGGCGTGAAGCGGCGGCTGGAGGTGGTGGGCGAGCGGCGCGGCGTCACCGTCTACGACGACTTCGCGCACCATCCGACGGCCGTTGCCGAAACGATTGCGGCCCTCCGGGCGGCGCGCCCCGGGCGGCGCCTGTGGGCACTCTTCGAGCCGCGCTCGGCCTCGTCGTGCCGGCGGGTCTTCCAGTCCGACTTCGCCCGGGCGTTCGGCGGCGCCGACGCGGTCGTCATCGCGCCGGTCTTCAGGAATACGTTGCCCGAGGCGGATCGTCTCGACGTCCCTGAACTCGTCCGTGATCTTGCGGCCGCGGGCGTCGCCGCGCGCGAGCTGCCGTCGGTCGAGGCGATCGTCGAGACCGTGGCGCGCGAGGCCCGCGACGGCGATGACGTGCTCGTGATGTCGAACGGCGGCTTCGGCGGCATCCACGGCAAGCTGCTCGAGGCGCTCGCATGAGCGTGACCACGATCTCGCGGCCGCGGCTGCACCACGCGGGCGACAGTCTCGTGCTCGTCGAGTTCGAGAGCACGATTGCGCCAGAGGTGAACCGCCGCGCCGTGGCGCTCGCCGGCGCCATCGCGGCGGCGCGCGTGCCGGGCGTGCGCGACGTGGTACCGGCGTACGCGTCGGTCGGCGTGCACGTCGATCCGCTGCGGTTCGACCAGGCGTCGCTCGACGCCGTGGTGTCGCACGCGTGGGATACGGCCGTGGGGGCGGAGCCACCGGCCCGTCTCGTCGAGATTCCCGTCTGCTACGGGGGGACGTTCGGTCCGGATCTGCCGGAGGTGGCCGCGTTTGCCGGCTGTTCGGAGGACGACGTGGTCGCGCGCCACGCGGCCGGGCGCTACCGGGTCTACATGCTGGGCTTCCTGCCGGGGTTCGCCTACCTGGGCGGCGTCGATGCGACCATCGCGATGCCGCGGCGGAGCGCGCCGCGGACGTCGGTACCGGCCGGCAGCGTCGGCATCGCCGGACGGCAGACGGGCGTCTATCCATGCGAAAGTCCCGGCGGCTGGCGGCTCATCGGCCGCACGCCGGTCGCGATGTTCGACCTGGCGCGTCCGGAGCCGGCGCTCCTCGCGCCGGGGGATGTCGTACGCTTCGTGCCCACGCCGCACGACCGCCTGGCGGGCCGCACCGCGTGACGGCCCGGGCGTTCACCGTGCTGCGTCCGGGTCTGCTGACTACGGTGCAGGACCTCGGCCGCTGGGGGCATCAGGCCGTCGGTGTGCCGGTGGCCGGCGCCATGGACACGTACTCGCTGCGCCTCGCCAACGGGCTCGTCGGGAACCCCGAGACGGCGGCCGCGCTCGAAGTCACGCTGCTCGGCCCGACGCTCCGGGCCGAGGCGCCGCTCGTCATCGCCGTCGCCGGTGCGATCTTCGACCTGCAGGTCGACGGACAGCCGGTCGCGCACGGCGCGCCGATCGCGCTGGCCGCCGGCAGCGTGCTGCGCTTCCAGGAACGCCGCGCCGGAGCCCGCGCGTATCTCGCGGTTGCCGGCGGCATCGACACGCCACGCGTGCTCGGGAGCCGGGCCACGCACCTCGTGAGCCGCATGGGCGGGCTCGACGGCCGCGCCCTCGTGGCCGGGGACGTCGTGCCGGTGGCATCGACCAGCTCGCGCCCAGCCCGTCGCGCCACGCGGGCGCCGCTGCCGCTCGCCTCCGCGCCGGGGGCACGGCGCCTGCGCGTGCTGCTCGGGCCGCAGGACGAATGGTTCACGCTGTCGTCGGTGGACGCGCTCCTCGGGGGCACCTTCTCGGTGTCGCCGCAGTCCGACCGCATGGGCTTCCGGCTCGACGGGCCGGCGCTCACGACGAAGCGTCCCGGCGAACTCGTGTCGGAGCCGGTGGTGTTCGGGTCGATTCAGGTGCCATCGGGGGGGGCGCCGATTCTGCTCATGGCCGATCGGCAGACCGCCGGCGGCTATCCGAAGATCGCGACCGTCATCACCGCCGATCTGCCCCTGGCCGGACAGCTCGCGCCGGGGGAATCGGTGCGGTTTGCCGCGTGCACGCGCGCCGAGGCGCGCAGCGCGCTCGTCGCCCGCGAGCGCGACCTGTTGCGGGCGTTGCCCGAAGGAGGCGACGCATGACGAGTATTGGCGACGCGATTCGCGCGGTGGCGCCCGGCGTGTCGGTGCAGGCCAATGCGCCGCTGGCGCCGCTCACCACGTTCAAGGTCGGCGGCCCGGCCGACTGGCTGGTGGAGCCGACAAGCGGCGACGACCTCGTGCGCGTCGTGCAGTGCGTGCTGCGCCACGGCCTGCCGCTCACGATGCTCGGCGGCGGGTCGAACGTGCTCATCGCCGACGCGGGCATCCGCGGGGTGGTGGTGCGGCCGCGGGGCGGCACGCTCCAGCTCGTCGGCCGCGACATCGTGCGGGCCGATGCGGCTGTGACGATCAACGGGCTCGTGCGGTGGACCGTTGGCCGCGGCCTGGCCGGTCTCGAGGCCTGGGCCGGGACGCCCGGCACCGTGGGCGGCGCCATCTACGGCAACGCCCACTGGCGCCAGGCCAACATCGGCGATGTCGTCGAGAGCGTGCGCGTGCTGACGCGTGACGGCGGCGTGCGGCAGATCCCGGCCGACCGCCTCGACTTCGACTACGACACGAGCCGCCTGCAGCAGAGCGGCGAGATCCTGGTCTGGGCGGCGTTTCGCGTGCGACCCGGCCAGGATCCCGACGCCCTGCGCGCGGTGGCGCGGGCCTCGCTCGCGTTCCGCAAGCAGACGCAGCCCCTCGCCGCGCCCAGTGCCGGCTGCATCTTCCAGAACCCGCAGCCGCGGCGCGACGCGGTGCCCGAAGGGATTCCGCCGTCGGCCGGCGCGCTCATCGATCGCGCCGGGCTCAAGGACCACGTCATTGGCGGCGCCCGCGTGTCGCCGGTGCATGCGAACTTCATCGTGAACGACGGCACGGCGACGGCCGCGGACATCGCCGCGCTCGTCGAACTGTGCCGCGCGACGGTCGCCGACCGCTTCGGCGTGAGACTCAGAGACGAGATCGTCCGGCTGGGCGATTGGCAGGCGACAGGGTAGGCTTGCACGCATGTCGACTTTGATCATCGAAGGTGGGCACCGGCTCTCGGGCGTCGTCGACGTCGAGGGCAACAAGAACGCCGCGCTGCCGCTCATGGCGGCGACGCTGCTCACCGAAGACACCTGCGTGCTCACGAACGTGCCGCGCATCGCCGACGTGGACGTGATGGCGCGTCTGCTGCTCGATCTCGGCGCCGAGGTGGAAGGGATCGGCAGTCCGACGCTCACCATCCGCTGTCAGACGATTCGCACGCACGAGCCCGACCGCGCGCTCGTCGGACGCCTGCGCGGCTCGGTGCTGCTGCTCGGCCCGCTGCTCGCGCGCACGGGCCGCGCCTACATCGCACCGCCCGGCGGCGACTTCCCGGCCAGGCGCACGATCCGCACGCATCTCGAGGCACTCGTCGCCATGGGGGCCGAACCGGTCGACGGCCCCGGGCATCGCCTCGAGGCGCCACGCGGCCTCGCGCCGGCCTCCATCTATCTCGACGAAGCGTCGGTCACGGGCACCGAAACGGCGCTCCTCGCGGCCGCCGCCGCGCCCGGCATCTCGGAGATCCGCCACTGTGCCTGCGAGCCGCACGTCGTCGAGCTCTGCGAGTTCCTCGCGAGCATGGGCGCCGGCATCACCGGGGCCGGGTCGCACACCATCCGCGTCGAGGGCAGTCCCCGGCTCGGTGGGGCGACCAGGCGGCTGTGGGGCGACTACATCGAAGCGGGGAGCTGGGCGGTGGTCGGCGCGATCACGGGCGGCGACGTGGAAGTGCGCGGCGCGCGCGCGGTCGACATGGAGGTCGTGACCGCCACGCTGCGCAAGCTCGGTGTGCGCTGTCAGCAGCGCGACGAGATTCTCACGGTGGAGCCGTCCACGCTCACCGGGGCCGGCCGCATCACCACGGGCCTCTGGCCGGCGTTCCCGAGCGACCTCGTGAGTCTGGCCACGGTGCTGGCGACCCAGGCGGATGGCGCCACGCTCGTACACGACTGGATGTACGAACTGCGCCTCTTCGCGCTCGAACAGATGAGCGGCATGGGCGCGGATCTCTTCCTCTGCGATCCGCACCGCATCATCGTGACCGGGCCGGCGAAGCTGCGCGGCAAGGCCCTCGACAGCCGCGATATCCGCTCGGGGATGGCGCTCATCGCGGCGGCCCTGGCGGCGAGCGGGCAAAGCCGCGTCGAGCCCCTCGAAACGGTGGAGCGCGGCTACGGCACGCTTGTGGAGCGGCTGCAGTCGCTCGGCGCGCACGTGGCGCGGGTCTGACGCCGGGCCGGCTCAGCGGCCAGGCGGCGGGGGTGGCGGCGGCGGCTTGAGCGGCGAGGCCGTGGACGGCACCGCTGGTGCCGGACGGAGCAGCGGCACGGCGGGCTGTGCGCCGGCGCCTTCGTTCCCCGGCGGGCGGTTGGGTGTCGGTGTCGGCACGTCGATGATGGTCGACCCGGTGTCGCGGCCCACCTTGAACGCGCGCACGTCCGCGTCGGTCAGGTCGAGCACGCGCACGATGTGTGGCGTGAGGGTGAGGATGATGTCGGTCTGCTGCGTCTCGAGCCGGTTGAAGGCGAAGATGCGGCCGATGACCGGAATGTCGCTCAGGCCCTTGATGCCCGACGCCACCTTGCGCTCGTCGTCGCGAATGAGGCCGGCCAGCATGTTGGTCTCGCCGTCGCGCAGACGGATGACCGTGCTGATCGAGCGGTTGCCGAAGGTGGGCAGGCCGCCGAAGCCACTGCCGGAGATGCTGCTGATCTCGACTTTCACGGCCAGCGAGACGTCGTCGTCGTGGTGCATGCGCGGCGTGATGTCGATGTTGACGCCGATGTTCTCGTAGTTGAAGGACGTGATCGGCTGCGTCTGCACGCCGCCGGCGGCAATCGGCGAGAAGGTCGTGACGGGCACCGGCACGCGCTCGCCGAAGCGCGCCTGGGCGGCGATGCCTTCGGTCGTCCGGAGCTGCGGATTGGCCAGCGTTCGGGTGTTGGTGTCGCTCTTGAGCAACCGGTAGTAGAGGCCCGGCAGGTTCGTGAGCAGGACGTCCGCGGACGTGAGGCTGCGCAGGTCGCGCAGCGTGAGATTCTCGCGCCCGACCGCGGCCTGCCCGTCGATTCCGGTGGGCGTCGTGGTGGGCGAGGCGATCTGGAGGCCGTAGTCCTGGAGGCGCGTCCGATCGACCTCGAGCAGCTCGACGTCGATGACCACCTCGGGCCGCGCCTTGTCGATGGCCTGGATGATGCGGCCGGCCGCCGCGACGCGTTCGGGCGTGTCCTTGATGGTGATGGCGTTGGTGGCGGCCACCGGCGCCAGGCGGCGCGCGTCGACGACGATGCGCAGCACATCGACGGTTTCCTTGAGATCGGCGTTGCTCAGGAAGAAGGTGCGGACGATCTCTTCTTCGTACTCGCGGCGCTTGGCGGCCGTGTCGGGCACGACGGTCACGGTGCGCGGCGCCGTGACGCGCCAGAAGTGCCGCGTTGCCGTGCCCACCGCCGAGAGGGCGTCGGCGAGCGGCGCCTTGCGCAGGTCGATGCTGAGCGTCTGATCGCGGAACGCCGGATCGAACACCACGCTCATGTTCGCGAACTTGCCGATGGCGGTGAAGATGTCGCGCGCGCCGGCGTCACGGAAGATGAGCGAGTCGGGCAGGGCGACGTCGGGGGGCAGGTCGGCGCCCGGGAGCGGGGCCGCGAGGCTGTCGCGTATGAGCCCTTCGATCGTCGTCTTGCCGCCGCGGTCGATGGCGACCTGGGTGCGCATCTGCGCGCGCAGCGTACGGAGCTCGTCCTGGATCTCGCCGTTGCCGGGGTTGAGCTCGGCGGCGAGCTGATACTCGACGAGCGCCTCGTTGGTCTTGCCGGTGGCGGCGTGGCGGCGGGCCCGCGCGAAGTGGTCCTGCGAGGCGCGCAGCTTGGCGCGGTCGAGCGAGAGGCGGATGGTGCGGTCGTCGGGGCGGCTGCGGGCCGCCTTGGTGTATTCCGCGACGGCCAGGTCGTAGTCCTGTTGCTGTTCGGCGATGCGGGCCTGCCGCAGGTTGCCGCCGCCGGACGCGCAGGCGCCGAGCGCCAGCAGGCACAGCCACAGGCCGGCCAGCCGGAGACGGGGCGCACGAGGGGAGACGGGCTCGCGGGTCATTGCGTGACGACGTCCACGCCCTTGGGGATGCGGAACTCGAAGAGTGTATCGGGTGGCCGCTGATTCTCCTTCAGGTTCGTGAAGGTGAAGGACGACCGTCCCCCCTGGCGGTCGAGGGCCACGAGCTGCCGGATCTGGTAGCTCACCGGATCGACGGCGATGGCCAGCCACTCGAAGTCCGGGTCGGGTCTGCGGGCGACGAGTTTCAGGCCCAGCAACCCCGGCGCCGCGCCTGGCACCGCCATGGCGGAGGCGACGAAGTCACGCGTCAGGTTGGCCTGGCCGGTCAGGAACAGCGCCGGGGTGGTGTCGGCGCCCTTGGGGGCGTCGCTCACGAGCACCTGGCGATCGGCGGGGAAGTAGGCGTAGACCTTCACGCCATTCGAGACGAATTCCTTGCGCTCCGGGCTGGTGTAGAGCCAGCGCATCCGGCCGGGACGCTTGATGACCACCGTGCCCCGCTCGGTCGTCTTCGTCCTGAGCACGCCGCCCTCGTAGGTCTGGGTGAACTGCCCTTCGAAGTCGCCGACCGTGTCGTAGCGGGCCTGCACCCGGCGTGCGACCTCGTCGGCCGCGGGCGTGGCGGCGGGTAGAGCTTGCGGGGGGGGCGTCTGCGCCCCGGGGCGGGCGGCATACGCGAGCAGGGCCAAGGCGAGCAGGCCGGCGGCGCGCCGAACGGGCGGCAGACGCAGGTTCACGATCTCAGTATACGGCCCGGGCCTGGATTGCGCCGGGCGGGTGTGAAGGTGGGCCCGCGAGGGGATCCGGTAGTGAGTGGTGGACGGCAGGAGGATCGAACTCCTGACCTCCGCGTTGCGAACGCGGCGCTCTCCCAGCTGAGCTAGCCGCCCACGATGACCGGCACGTTGTCCGCAGGTCGCGACAACATTGAGATTCTAACACAGCCTCGACGGTTACCCCAGCCAGGCGTGCAGGGTGTATTCGGCCCGCACGTAGTGGAAGCCGACCGACTCGTAGACACGGATGACCGGGAAGTTCGCGTTCTGCGTCTGGCACTCCGCCACGGCACCCTGAGCGTGTGCCCACACCGCCGACTCGCGAATCAGGCTGGCATAGGCGCCGGGCGCGTCCCGCCGACAGGCGCCGAGGCCGCCGCCGTAGATCGGCATGCCGATGGTCGAGGCAGGCTGGCGCCGCCGGTGCGCGAGGTAGCCGATGACGCGGCCGGACGAGTCTTCCGACACCATGATGAGGTCGGCCATGACGCCGGCCAGACACTGGCGGGCCCACTCCTCGTAGAAGCCGTCGGCGCGATCGGCCGGAACGTGCGCGTCGAGGTGGAAGCGTCCGCGGTAGCCGTGGTACGCCTCGCGCGTGATCTCGAGCACCGCGTCAGCGTCGGCCGGAGTCGCCAGGCGGACGGGGCCCACCGAGCGCACCTCGCGCGGGATGTCCTTGCCAGGCCGCATGATGTAGGTCGCAAGCGCGTCCATCGTGCGGAAGCCGGCGTCTTCGAGGACCGCCAGCGTTTCGAGATCGCCGACATCGACGCGCGCGGTGAGATGACGCAGCCCGGCGGCGCGTGCTGCGTCACACGCGGCCGCGACCACGGCGCGCCGATCGGCGGTGGTCGCATCCGGCGTGCTCAGCACGTAGTCGAGGCGCGCCATGGCCACGCCGAAATACGCCGTGTCCCAGGCGAGCGGCCGGGCGATGACCGCCGCGCGTACGCTGTCGCCGCCGGCCGCGTGACTGAACTCGCCGGGCACCGCGAGGGCGGCGTCTACCTCGGCCAGCAGGATGGCCGCCTGCTCGCGTCGCGAGTAGGCGCGGTACTGGCGATACGGCTTGTGCGGATACGCGGCAACGAGCGCGTCGAGCGCCGTGCGCGGCACGTCGCGCAGCGGAAGGGCGGCGGTCATGGGAGGGCCCATTCTATCAACGGCCTGGCGAGCGGCCGGTGGCGGCCGGCGCCGGTCACGGCACGACGACGAGCCGTTCGGCGGACGGCGCGCCCGGTCCGCACGCATTGACGCCGCGCACGCGCACCACATATCGCCCGGGTGGTGCCGGTACAGCGGCCGCCGTCAGGGTGCCCACTGCGAAGACGCCGAGGTCCAGCAGGCCCGGGGCGCTGCCGACCCCGACCTCATACAACGTCGGGCCGTTGCCCGCCGGAGCGAACCACTGGAGGATGGCGGTCCCGGGCGACACGGTGGCGCTGATGGACGCCGGCCCGGGGACGGCACACGCGGTCGTAACATCCACAGCCACGTCAGGCCCTGGGGCGCTTTCGCCGCCCGGCCCCACACTGCGGACACGTGCGTAGTAGCGGCCGGGGATCACGTTGGGGAACGCGAGGCCGCGGGCCGTCGTGAAGAACGGGCCGTACGACGCCGCCCCCGGCGCCGGCCCGGCGTCGAGGCGGTAGCCGGTGACGGGGCCGCCGGTGGCCGGCGGCGTCCACGTCAGCGTCACGGTGCCGCCGAGCACCGCAGCCGTCAATGCGCCGGGCGTGCCGGGCGGCGGGCCGCCGGCGGCATACGCGGCCACCGTCGCGGCCGTCTCGGCGAGCCGCCGCGCGTTATCCTGCAGGCTGTTGCCGGTCGGCCCGCCGGTGAGCGAGGGTTCGCGCACGGTGCTGCTCGAGAAGTTCAGGCTGCGCGCCGGCGTGCCGGGCGCGGCATACGCCATCAGCGTGCGCACGTTGCTGTCGCGATAGCCGCGCGCATAGGGCACCGGGCTGACCACGGGATCGCCCGGGGCATGGTCGGCGCCCAGGTTGTGGCCCACCTCATGGGAGAACGACCACTGCCCGGCAAACAGACAGGCCTCCTCGGTCACGCTGTAGATCGCGGTCGGAGACGGGCCGAGGAACGCCACGCCACAGCCGGCCGTCGCGTTCGTGCGGCCGGTGACGAGCGCTACGAGATCCGCCCCGACACCCGCGCGTAAGGCCTCCACCGTCGCGTACAGGGCCCCGCCGCTGGCCAGCGTATAAAGGTCGGCGATGATGCCGCTCGGCGACTCGGCGTACGGCAGCTCGCGCAGGGCCACGGTCGCAAGCGTCGCATCGACGCCGCTGCGCTGGAAGGCGGTGTTCGTGACCGCCACGGTGTTGGCGAGTGACGCTTCGATCGCCGCGAGTCCACCGGCACGCGCCCGCGCAGCGGGGGAATAGAGCACGAGCAGATCGATGCGCGCCGGTCCGTCGGCGGCGGGTGCGGCACTGGCGCGCGGCGCCTGGTCGCGCACGGCGGCTGGCAC
>JAEUQR010000190.1 GCA_016789705.1 Acidobacteriota bacterium | reverse complement strand
ATCGGCTGGCCACGGTAGGCGGGGGCGCCGAAGAGCACCGACTCCCAGAAGTCGTACATCGTCGGCAGGTGGCGGGCCCAGTCGATGCGGGCGACGTCGTCGAAAATCGGCCCGAGCAGGCTGTCAGCACGCACGCCGGTGTAGAAGGCGTCGACGAGCCGTTCGATATCGGCGCGGGTCGTGATGTCGGAACGGCTCGTCATTGGTCCGGGCCCCTCGGCCCATCCTACGCGCTTGCCTGGTTCAGGGGCTAGAAGTCGCCGTCCTTCACGTACGGCTGGCTCCAGAGGGTCACCTGCAGCAGGCACGACTTGACCCACGCGGCATGCATGCGGTCGACTTCCGCGGCCGAGTGCCCCCCGGCCGCCAGGAACGGCCGGAGCGTGGTCGTCACGGGCACGATGAGCGCGAAGAGGTGCCTGAACGGCACGAGCGCCGTGGACGTGACCCCGTCGGTGCGGTTCTTGGCGACGCGGTGGTGCCGGCGGCCAATCTCGTACTGGTAGTCGAGCCAGGCCTGGTCGTAGTTCGCCTGCGCAGTGTCGAGAATCCACCGCCCGAACCGCTGACGCACCGCGCCGAGATAGGCCGCGACCGGCGCCCCCGAACCGGCATCCGTAAACGAGTCGAGCAGGTGCGGATGACTGCCGACGAAGCCGTACCAGACGTCGAGAATCTCCTCGACGCGGTGCTCGACGAGCGCACGCGACGCGCGCAGCGCCTGCACGTCGTCGTCCGAGAAGAGGGCGGTCTGTTTCATCTGCGCGAATTCATCGAGTGTCAGCGGCGAGCGCGCCACCACCGCCGTGCCGTACGTGTAACCGGGAGTCTCCATGCGTCACCATTCCCCGAGGCACGCGACACGCTCCTCCGGGTCCGCCACCGCACTCCGTTGATAGAATGCGGCGCAGACGTCCGCGGGCGCCCGGCCTCGTGACGGCATGGTGCCGTGTCGCGGCGGGCGATACCAGCAGGCACAATTCGGTAAGGTAAGTACAAGTTCGTGCCCAACACCGTGCGTGAGGACTCGAAGCCGCGTCCCGGGCCCAGCGTGGCCGCGGTCGTCGAAGACATCGTCGGCTGCAAGTGGACGCTGCACGTGCTCGCGCAGGTTCGAGGCGGCGTCGCGCGCCCCGGACAACTGGTGCGCACGGCCGACGGCCTCACCACCAAGGTGCTGAACGAACGCCTGGCCAAGCTCGTACGCTACGGCGTGCTGGAGCGCGTGGCGTATGCCGAAGTGCCACCGCGCGTCGAATACCGCCTCACCCCCTTCGGCAAGAAACTCAACACCGTGCTCGATGCCATCGCCGCCTTGCAGGCCGATGTGGATGCGACGCGTGCCTCGTGACCCCGGAGCCGCCCGCCTGGAGCGCTCGTGACCGTTCGCCGGTCGCCGGCGTCAACTGACCCTATGCAGAAACAGCATTTCATCGACAACGCCTGGCAGGGGGGCAGCAGCCCCGAAATGATCGCGGTCGTCGACCCGAGCACGGGCACGACCTTCGGCAGCCTGGCGCGCGGCACCGCAGCCGACATCGCGCGCGCCGTTGCGTCGTCGCGCGCCGCCGTGGGCGACACCTTCGACGGCCCATGGGGGCGCCTGTCGGCCGCCCAGCGCGGCCGCCTGATGATGCGCCTCGCCGCCGCCGTCACCGAGCGCAACGAGGAGTTCGCGCAGATCGAAGCGCGCGACACCGGCAAGTCGATGAAGACGGCGCGGGTGGATGCCACGGCGCTCGCCCGCTACTTCGAGTACTACGGCGGCGCGGCCGACAAGCTGCACGGCGACACCCTGCCCTACGAGCACGGCTACACCGTGCTGACGATCCGCGAACCGCACGGCGTCACCGGACACATCGTGCCGTGGAACTACCCGATGCAGATCTTCGGGCGTACCGTGGGCGCCTCGCTCGCCGCCGGCAATGCCTGCGTGGTGAAGCCGGCCGAAGATGCCAGCCTGTCCATCCTGCGGCTCGCGGAACTGGCCGCCGAGATCGGCTTCCCCGCCGGCGCGCTCAACGTCGTGACCGGCTACGGGCACGAGGCCGGCGCGGCGCTGACCGCACATCCGGGCATCGACCACATCTCCTTCACCGGCTCCACCGTGACCGGGCGCCTCGTGGCCGAGGCGGCCGCGAAACGCCACTGCCCCGTCACCCTCGAACTCGGCGGCAAGTCACCGCAGCTCGTCTTCGACGATGCCGATCTCGACCAGGCGCTGCCCGTCATCGTGAACGCCATCATCCAGAACGCCGGGCAGACGTGTTCGGCCGGCAGCCGCGTGCTCGTGCAGCGCGGCATCTACGAGACCGTGCTCGAGCGGCTGGCGGAACGCTTTCGCGCGCTGCGCGCCGGTCCGCCGGTGCTCGAACTCGAGATGGGGCCGCTCGTGAACGAGAAGCAGTACGGGCTCGTCAAGGGCTTCATCGACGCCGCGGAGGCGGAGCGGATTCCCGTGGTGGCGCGCGGCTCGGTGCATCCGGAGGCGGCGAGCGCCGGCTACTACCAGGCCGCCGTGCTCTTCCGCGACGTGCCACACACGAGCGCGCTCGCGCAGAAGGAAATCTTCGGCCCGGTGCTCGCGGCGATGCCCTTCGAGGACGAAGCCGAGGCGATCCGCCTCGCCAACGGCACCGACTACGGGCTCGTGGCCGGCGTGTGGACGCGCGACGGCGCGCGGCAGTTCCGCGTCGCCCGCGCGCTGCGCTGCGGGCAGGTCTTCATCAACAACTACGGCGCCGGCGGCGGTGTGGAACTGCCCTTCGGCGGCGTGAAGTCGAGCGGGCACGGCCGCGAGAAGGGCTTCGAAGCCCTGCTCGGCTTCACGGTGCTCAAGACGATCGCCATCAAACACGGCTGAGACCAGGAGCCCCGATGTCCGCTTCATCCGATGCCTCGACCTTCGCCGTGCTGCGCAGCGTCACCACCGCCACGCTCACGACGCTGCTGCTCAAGAAGGGGCTGCGCAATGTCTGGATCCGCGGCGCGTTCCCGCTTGCCGACGGCCAGGCGCGGGTCGTAGGCCGCGCCTTCACCGTGCGCTTCGTGCCGGCCCGGGAAGACCTCGCCACCCCCGCCTCGTGGAGCTCGCCCATCTCGACGCGCGCCGCCATCGAAGACATGCCGGCCGGCTGCGTGGCCGTCGTCGACGCCAACGGCGTGCGTGACGCCGGCTTCTGGGGCGACATCCTCTGCGGCCGCATGGCGCAGCGCGGCGTGGCCGGACTCGTGAGCGACGGTGTCGTGCGCGACCGCGCCGGCGTGCTGGCCACGGGCCTGCCGGTGTGGGCGGCCGGGGCAGCTTCGCCGCCCTCTGTGGCGGCGCTGACGTTCGTGGACTGGCAGAAACCCGTGGGCTGCGGCGGCGTGGCCGTGTTCCCAGACGATGTCATCGTGGCCGATGGCGACGGCGCGGTCGTCATTCCCGCCGCGCTCGTGGACGAGGTCGCCGCCCAGGCGGCCGACCAGGAGCACCTCGAGGAATGGATCATGGGCGAAATCCGCAACGGGGTGCCGCTACCCGGGCTGTATCCGCCCAACGCCGAGACCCGTGCCCGCTATGAGGCGACGGCCCGGCGCAAGTAGGCGGCAGGGCACCCGATTGAGTATGCTGACGCGGTGATTTGCGGGGCCGCTGCCCCGAAGAGGACTGAATCGATGCGATACCTGAAACTGCTCGTCTGCTCCGCCGTTGCCACCATCGCGCTCTTCTCCGCCACGCCGAGCTACGCTCAGGCCGAGTTGCGCTTCGGGGTGTGGGACAACACCAACGACCCGAACAACGTGATGACGTACGAGGCCTTCGAAAAGGGCGGCAGCAAGCTCACCGTGAGCAACCCCAGCAAGCCCGAAGCCGCGTGGGGCTACGTGACGTTCTTCGACGGCGTGTTCCGTCCCGTCTCGGGCCAGCCCGGCTCCGAGACCGCCGTGGAACTCATCAACGGCAGCGCCAAGAGCATCCGCATCCTCAACAAGCGGAACGGCGTCGTGTACCAGGTGGTGATCAACACGCTGGCGGAAGACAACATGACGATCAACAACGAGTACATCCGTCTCGACAAGGACGGCAAGATCACGGGCGTCACGCACGTCACTTACAAGAAGCGCAAGTAACGTCCCGCCCCGACGGGGCGCGTACGTCGAAACGGCCGCCGGATTCCGGCGGCCGTTTTCATTTGTGGTGGCGGCGCGGGCGCGCCGTGCTCAGGGCTGCGGCCGCGGCTTCGGCGGCAGCAGCCCGGGCACCGGCTTTGCGAGGAAGCCTTCGATCGGCTGCTGCGTGCCGAAGGGCGCGTCGTCGCGCAGGTTGATCTTGCGCGTCTGCGCCAGCACCGTCTCAACCGGCATCTTGCGGTCGCGGATGAGATACGCGCCCCAGAGGTGGCTGGCGCGCCACGCCACGGTGCAATGCAGCAGCACCTTGCCCTGAGCACCGGCCAGCGTGCCGGCGAAGGTGTCGAGCTGCGCCGGCCCGTACGGGTTCTCGGCCGAGCCGCGCATCGGAATGTGCACGTAGGTGATGCCCAGTTCCTTGAGGAGCGCGGCTTCGTCGAAGCCGATCTGCGCCATCTCCTGCGGCATGCGGAGGTTCACCACGGTGGTGACGCCCTTCGCCTTCAGCTCCCGCAGGGCCTTCTCGGTGGGCTGCCCGCCGATGAAGAGGTCGTCACCCACGCTCACGAACTTTTCCTGGAAGAGGCCGGTGTTGTCGAGCACCACCGGATCGGGCACCGGACCGGTGCGGCCCTTGCCCACGACACTCTGCGCGGCCACCGGGGCGGCCAGCACCACGGCCAGCGTGGCCGCGGTCAGCAGACGACACGACACCATCGACGTCATACGCGAACGAACTCCTCGGCCGCGCGCTACTTGCAGGCGCGGCAGTTGTGGTTGTTGGTGGCGCCGAGCGACTCGAGCAGCGCCAGCGTCTCGGGGAACGGCTGCGTGCGCTGTTCCGGGCTGTTGGCCATATCCGCCGTGGTCTGTCCCACGCGGTTCACGGCCCGCACGTCGGCGCCCTTGCTCACGAGATACTTCACGGCCTCGTTGTCGCCGCGCGCGGCCGCGTGATGCAGGGCGGTGAAGCCGTCGGCATCGCGGACGTTCACGTTCACGCCGAGCTCCTCGACGAAGTACTTCGCGGCCGGCAGCCAGCCGTCCGGCACGTGCCGGTGCTGCTGCGCCACGCGCGACGTGCCGTAGCCGACGCCGCTCGCGGCGTGGAAGGCCGGCACGTGCGGACCGCCCGTCGGCACGCTCTGGAGGCCCGAGGGGTCATTGGGCCGGCGCGTCGCGCCGTAGGTCATGCTCGGGATGTCGGCGTCGGCGCCGTAGCGGCGCAGGAGCCGCATCGCCTCGACGTCGAGGGCGTAGGCGGCGCGCCAGAAGGGCGTCGCGCCGGCGAAGTCCACGCCCATGCGGCCGGTGTTGTAGGCGGCGTACCAGATGTGCGACGTCGTGCGGCGATTCGGATCGGCGCCGGCCTTGAGCAGCGTCTCGAGCACCTCGAGGTACGAGGCGCGCTGCTGCCCGCCGGCGGTGGGCTGCGGATACCACGTGCGCAGCGCCCATTCGTTATTGAGGGTGGCGAAGAGCGGCGTGACACCGTCGTCGTTGGCGCGGTTCGGATCCGCGCCCCGCTTCAGCAGCGTGAGCGCCAGGTCGTACTGCCCGTTGATGAGGGCGACCGTCATCGGCGTCGAGTGATCACCGGCGGTGGGCATGTTGACGTCCAGGCCGGCATCGACGAGCGCCACGGCGGCAGCCGTGAAGCCGTCGCGCGCGGCGTAGTGGAGCGCGGTGAAGCCACCCTGGCGGCCGATCTGTTCGATGTCGGACGGCGGGCGCGTGCCACCGCCGCCGCGCCGGCCCTCGTTCGGGTCGCCGGGACCGCCGCCACCGACATTGCCGGCCCGCGCCGTGGAGGCGGCATCGGGACCGCGCGGCGACTGCACGTTGCTCGGCGCGGTTCCAGGCGGAGGGGGATCGGGATCGAAGCTCGAGTCCACCCTGCGGCCGGTCGTGGCCGAGACGATGCGGTCGCGCGTCTCGCGGGCCGTGCGGTCGGCCGACGCGCGTTCGCGGTAGTCGATGACGGTGGTCGTGAGCGCCAGCTTCGCGCCGCGCGCGGCGAGCAGCGCCAGCACGTCGCGGCGATCCTTCGACACCGCGAAGACGAGCGCCGTGCGGCCGTGCGTCTTGTCCTGCGCGTCGATGTCGGCGCCGTGGTCGAGCAGCGCCTTCACCGCCTCGGCACTGCCGGCCTGCGCCGCCAGATGCAGCGCCTGCACCCCGGTGGCCGTGAACGGCTGCGCCTTCGCGCCGGCGGCCAGGAGCTTCGTGACGGCGCCAGCGTGCCCGCGCTGGCTCGCCAGGTGGAGCGGCGTGTAGGCGCCCACGCGAGTCAGCGGCTCGCGCGTCGCGCCGGCCAGGAGCAGCAGGTCGATCGTGGCGAGGTCGCCGTTGAGCGCCGCCCAGTGCAGCGCCGTCATGCCGTCGGCCTGCGCCGCATTGACGTCGGCGCCGGTCTTGAGCAGCGCGCGTACGTCGGCGCTGCTGTTCTTCATGGCAGCGTCGGCCACCAGGGCATCGGCGGCAAACGCCGGGCGGGCGATCGCGCCGGCGGCAACGAAGGCCGCCATGGCGACGGCGCAGATCGAAGTGTGGAGCGTGCGGGACATCTGGCGGATCTCCATCGCTCAGGCCACCGTGCTGTCGGGCGTGGCGAACGAGAACTCGCCGGTGCTGTCGCCGAAGCTCTGCAGGTCGTCGAGCCCGAGGTTCCTGAGCAGCGTCAGCATGACGTTCGCCATCGGCGTGCCTTCCTGCGCGCGGACGTGGCGGCCGGGCTCGATGGCACCGCCGCCCTTGCCGAGCACGATGAGCGGGCAGTTGCGGTGGTTGTGCGTGTTGCCGACGGCCATCGGCGAGCCGTAGAGGATGAGGGTCTTGTCGAGCAGGTTCGCCTCGCCGTCCATCGTGCCCTGCAGCTTCTCGAGGAAGTACGGCAGCATCGACACGTGGTACTTGTTGATCTCGGCGAACTCCTTGATGCGGTCTTCCGACGAGCCGTG
>JAEUQR010000187.1 GCA_016789705.1 Acidobacteriota bacterium | reverse complement strand
CGATGAGCACGCGGGCGAGGCCGGCATCCTGCGACAGCGACAGCAGCACGCCGCCAATCGCCATCATCGGCGCCGTGACGGCCATCGTGAGCAGCATGAGCAGCACCTGCTGCACCTGCGTGGTGTCGTTGGTCGTGCGCGTGACGAGCGACGCCGTGCTGAAGCGGTCGAACTGGTGCACCGGGAAGTGCGCCACGCGGGCGAAGAGCTCGTCCCGCACGGCGCGTCCGACGCCGATGGCGACCCGCGACGCGAAGTACGAGGCGCCGACGGCGCAGGCCGTGCCGAGCACGGCCACCACGAGCATCAGCCCGCCGATCTCGAAGATGCGGCGGGTGTCGCCGACGACGATGCCGTGGTCGACGATGTCGGCCATGAGCCGCGGCAGGTAGAGATTGGCGAGCGACTGGGCGAGTGCCAGCGCCAGCACGCCCGCGATCGGTGCGCGAAAGGGCCGGAGGAAGCGGAGGACCATCAGCATCGGGTGGGAGGTCGATCCTCTCACACCCCGGAACGCGCCGGCGTCACGGCTCGGCGATGATGCCCAGTTCCACGTAGCGCGGCCGGACGGCCTCGCGCATCGCCGGCAGCTGCCGCCAGAACCACAGCGCCATCAGCAGACACGTGCCGCCGCTGAGCGCGTAGGTGGCTTCGACGCCGATGCGGGCGGCCAGCGACCCGGCGAGCAGGCTGCCGAGCGGGCCGGACCCGGCGAGCGCGATCGTGTAGAACGACATGACGCGGCCGCGCTTGTCGTCGTCCACGATCGTCTGCACGATCGTGTTGGTGGCGACCACTTGGTACATCAGGCCGTAGCCGGTCACGGTCATGAGAGCCATCGACAGCCAGAGGTGCGGCGACTGGCCGAGCAGGACGCAGCCGACGCCGAAGCCGGCCACCGCGAAGGCGATCAGGCGGCCGAGACCGACGACCGTGGTGCGCAGCACGAGGCGCACGGCGCAGGCGAGCGCGCCGACGCCGGTGGCCGCCATGAGCAGCCCGAGGGTGTGGGCGCCGCCGCCGAGCGTGCGTCCGGCCAGCACCGGCGTGAGCACCGAATAGGGCGCGCTCAGCACGCCGATGGCGGCCAGGAAGATGAAGAGCGTGCGGATGGGGGTGGAGGCCACGATGTACTGCCAGCCGTCGGTGAGTTCGTCCCACAGGTGGCGCTCGACCCGCGGCCGGTCGTCGGGCGTGAGGCGCATCGCCATCAGCCCCCAGATGACGGCGATGTAACTCAGCCCGTCGATGAGGAAGCAGTAGCCTTCGCCCACCGCCGCCACGACCATGCCGGCAATGGCCGGGCCCACGAGGCGCGTGGCGTTGAAGTTCGATGAATTGAGGGCGATGGCGTTGCTCAGGTCCGCCCGGTCGTCGATCATCCGCACCACGAACGCCTGGCGCGTCGGGATCTCGACCGCGCTCACGACCCCCTGGAACAGCGCCAGTCCGATGATCCACGGAATCGTGATGAGGTCGGTGAGCGTGAGCGCCGCCATGGCCAGCGACTGCGCCATGGCCAGCACCTGCACCACGATGAGCACCTTATGGCGGTCGTAGCGGTCCAGCCACACGCCGGCGAGTGGCGGCAGGACGAGCGACGGCGCCTGGCTGGCGAAGGCGACCACGCCGAGCAGGAACTCCGAGTCGGTCAACCGATAGACGAGCCACGACGTGGCCAGCCGCGTCATCCACGAGCCGATGAGCGAGATGCCCTGGCCGATGAAGAAGAGCCGGTAGTTGCGCGACCGGAGCGCGCGGAACGGCGAACTCACCAGGTCGTCACGCGGCGGCGCCTCCCACGAGGGCGGCAGCGAGGTGCGGACGGGCGGCGGTCGTGGGGATGCGCGTCATGGCCGGCTTCCGGAGGCAGCGCGGCCGGAGATCGGCGCGCTCCGCGCAGAATACCATCCGCCCCGTATAATCACAGGTTCCAGCAGGGGAGAGTGCAGTGAGCGAGCAGGACGAAGATTTCGCCGCGTTGTTCGAAGCCTCGGAACGCACCGCGAAGCAGTTCGAACGCGGCCAGATGGTGGATGGCACCATCGTGTCGATCGGTCCGAAGGTGGCCCTCGTGAGCATCGGCGGCAAGAGCGAAGCCGAAATCGAGGTGGCTGAGCTCAAGGACGACGATGGCGACATCGAGGTCGCGGTGGGCGACCGCCTGCAGGCGATGGTCGTGTCGACCGCCGGTGGCCTGAAGCTCTCCCGCAAGGGCGTGCGCAACGCCGCCACCCAGCGCGAGCTCGAAGACGCCTACGAGGCGGGCCTGGCCGTGGAAGGCCGCGTCGAGAAGGAAGTGAAGGGCGGCTACGAAGTGCGCATCGCCCGCGAGCGCGCCTTCTGCCCGTTCTCGCAGATCGACATCGTGCGCTCGGCGGACCCGGCGGTGCACGTGGGCCAGACCTACACGTTCCGCATCATCGAGTACAAGGACGGCGGCAAGAACCTGGTGGTGTCGCGCCGGCGCCAGCTCGAAGAGGCGCAGCGCGCCAATGCCGAAGCCGTGCGCGCCTCGATTGTGCCGGGTGCCGTGCTCACGGGCCGCGTGACGTCGGTGCTCGACTTCGGCGCGTTCGTGGACCTCGGCGGCATCCAGGGCCTGCTGCACGTGTCGGAGATGGGCTGGTCACGCGTCTCGGCCAACGAAGTGGCGGCGCCCGGCGACCAGATCACCGTGAAGGTGCTGCGCGTCGATGAGGCCACCGGCAAGATCTCGCTCGGCCTCAAGCAGCTCCAGAACGATCCGTGGGTCCACGTGGCCGAGAGTTATGCGGTGGGGCAGGTGCGCACCGGCAGGGTGACGCGCGTGGCCGAGTTCGGCGCGTTCGTCGAACTCGAGCCCGGCATCGAGGCGCTGGCCCATGCCTCCACCTTCCCGCCCACGGGCCGCGCCGGCGGCTGGGCGAAGGCAGTTGCGCCGGGTGCGCCGGGCGCCTTCGAGATCCTCACGATCGACGCGGCGCAGAAGCGCATCGGCGTGGCGATGGTCGATGAGGGCACGTCCCGCGCGGCGGGCGCGACGGCACCGAGGGAAGGCATCGTGCCGGGCGCGATCGTGACCGGCAAGGTCGACAAACACGAGAAGTTCGGCGTGTTCGTCTTCCTCGCCCCCGGCAAGACCGGGCTCGTTCCCTTCTCGGAAACCGGCGTCGATCGCGACGAAGACATGCTCAAGGCGTTCCCGCTCGGCAGCGACGTCGAAGTCGTCGTGCTCGAGGTCGATCCGGCGGGCCGGCGCATACGTCTCAGCCGCAAGGCCGTGGCCGAGCAGCGGGAACGGGCGGAGCTGCGCGAGTACGCGCAGCGTCCCGATGCCGCCCCCACAGCGTCGCTCGGTTCGCTCGCCGACAAGCTGCGCGGCGCGCTCGGTCGCCGCTGACGGCGGGCGCGCGCCTCAGCGCGCCAGCACGTCGCTCAGCACCTGCAGCAGCGCCGGCGCCGTGAAGGGCTTCGCCAGGAAGCACCCGGGCGGCAGGCCGGCCGCCCGGGCCAGCGCTTCGTTGCTGCTGATGCCGCTGGCCGCGATGATCCGCACCGCCGGCGCGCGGCGCCGGAGTTCGCGGATGAGTCCTTCGCCGCCGAGCACCGGCATCATCATGTCGGTGACGACCACGTCGATGGCCGCGGGATCCGCCGTGACGATGTTCACCGCCTCGGCGCCGTTCGTCGCCACGAGCACGCGATAGCCGGCGCCCTCGAGCGCCTGTTTCGCCACGTGGCGGATCGCCGGCTCGTCGTCCACGAAGAGCACCCTCCGGCCTTCACCCGCCGTGGTGGGCCGCGCGGGCGCCTCGAGGGGCGCCGCCGGCACCGCGCCCGACGCGGGCAGATACACGCGGAAGCGCGTGCCGCGCCCCGGCTCGCTGAGGACGCGGATCTGTCCGCCGTGGTTCCGGACGATGGTGAGCGAGGTGGACAGACCGAGGCCGGTGCCTTTGCCCGGCGCCTTGGTGGTGAAGAACGGATCGAAGATCCGGTCGATGTCGCCCGGCGGGATGCCGATGCCGGTGTCTTCCACCTCGAGCACCACGAAGGTCCCGGCCGCCGCGTCGCCGAGCACCGGCTCGCCGGGCGACGGCAGCAGCACCTTCGAGGCCGCGAGGCGCAGGTGGCCGCCGCCCGGCATGGCATCGCGCGCGTTCACGCAGAGGTTGAGGAGGACCTGATGGAACTGCGTGGGATCGCCGACGAGCGGCGGCAGGCCGTCCTCCACCGAGGCCGCGATCGTGATGTCCTTCGGCAGCGTGTCGCGCGCGATCTGCACGACGTCGTCGATGAGCGGCCCGACCGGCACCTCGACGCGGCGGCCGTCCTGACCGCGCGCGAACGACAGCACCTGGCGCACCATCTCGGCCCCGCGCCGCGCGCTGTCGCCCACCTTGGCGAGCAGGTCGCGGGTGTCGTCGTCGGTCGCCTGCTCGTAGAGGATCTCGTTGGCGAGCATGATCGGCTGCAGCACGTTGTTCAGGTCGTGCGCGATGCCGCCGGCCAGCGTGCCGATGCTCTCGAGCCGCTGGGCGCGATAGAACTGCTGTTCGAGCTGCCGCCGGTCGGTCACGTCGGTGTCGATCGTGAGCAGGCTCATCGGCTCGCCGCGCCGGTCGCGGACGAGCGTCCAGCGGCTCTGCGTGATGACGCGACGGCCGTCGCGGGCCCGCGGCTGCAGTTCGCCCACCCATGTGCCGGTGTCGGTCGCGGCGCCGAGCGCCGCCTCCACGGCCGCGCGGTCGTGCGGGTAGAGCACGTCGGCGAGCGTGCGGCCGATCACCTCGCGTGCCGGCCAGCCGTACAGGCGTTCGGCACTGCGGTTCCAGTAGGTGAGGCGGTCGTCGAGGCCGCTCACCATGATGGCGTCCTGCGCTTCGTCGAGCAGCGAGGCCTGTTCCGTGAGGCGGCGATTGGCGCGCTGCTGCCGCACGAGCAGGCCCGCGCCGACGAGGCAGACGAGCGTGATGGCCAGGCTCACGAGCGTGCCCACCGTGTAGTAGGTGCGCGCGCGCTGCTCGACCGGGGCCAGCGCCGCGGCTTCGGACGTGGCGACCGCGGCGATGACGGGGTAATTCGACAGCTCGCGGTAGGCCACGATGCGGCGGTGGCCGTCCTGCTCGCCGTCGTCCACATAACGGCCGATGCGGCGGGCCGCGACCTCGCGCAGGAGCTGCGAGCCCGAGATGTCGGAGCCGAACGACGTCGCCGGCCCGCGCCGCAGGGCAAGGGTGATGCCGCTCTCGAGCGCCTGCGTCATGACGTCGAGCGGCCCGAGGGTCGTCTGTTCGAAGAGCGACGTGAGGTAGCGCGGCTCGAGCGAGATGAGCACCATGCCGCCGAAGCTGCCATCGGGACGGTCCACGCGGCGCGTGAAGGTGATCACCCAGCGACCACTCATGCGTCCGAGCACGGGCGGTGAGACCAGCAGGTCGCGCGACGGGTTGTCGCGATGGAAGCGGAACATCGGCCGGTCGGCGGCGCTGGTGGCGGCAAACTCGCTCACCGACTCGAGCACGTCGCCCCGTGCGTCGAACACGCCCATGAGCGTGATGTTCCGCGTACCGGCGAAGGCCGGCGCCACGAGCTCGGTCAGCGGCACGCGCGGCGGCGTGTGTTCGGCCTGGTGGCGCATCAGCACCAGGAACTGATCGATGCCCTGGATGAGCTGCTGCGTCTGGACGTCGAGGGCGAGCGCGAGGTTGGTGTTGCGGCCGAACTCGGCCTCGACGGCCTCGGCGCGTTCGAGGCGGATGCGGCCGAGAATCGTCACCCACAGCCCGGCGAGCAGCACGACGCCGAAGACGACGAGGGCGATGGCGCCGCCTGGCACGCCGCTGCCGCGTCGCCGCGCCACCGCCGGACGGCGCGCTCGTGCGTCGGCGGTATTCGCGGCCGGGGGCAGGGGCGGCTCCATCCGGTTGGTGTGCGGATTCTAAGCCGTGGACCGGGCGCCGACGTGACGCATTGCGGCTGAGGTGGGTCGATGTGGCAAACTGCCCCCGCGCCCGTTGCCGGCCGACGCCGGCGCTTCGGAGAGTCGGATGAAGTCTGTGTGGTGTCTCGTGGCGTTCCTGCTGTGTCTGATGTCTGGCTCAGCCATGGCCGGTCCTGCGTCGGGCAGCGTGCGGTCGAAGACCGGCGCCATCATGCCGAAACGCGCCGTGGCCTATGTGGTGCGCGACGACGAGGGTGTCGCCCCGGCCCGCATCGAGGTGCTGCTGACGGATGCCGCCATCGACGTCGCGCGGTTGCGCGCCGAGCGCGACCCGCACCGTGCCGCCATCAACCTCGAGGCGCTGCGCGACCACGACTACCTGCTGTTGTGGGTGGCCGCGGATGGCACGGTGGCGATGAACGCCACCTACTCGAAGACGATGACGCAGTACATCAACGACACCGACGGTGGCCTGCTTGCGACCCTGACGAGCAACACGCCGCAGAAGGTCGAGGGCCGCGTCTACTCGCCGGTGCCACTCAGGAGCATCGACGGCGCCAGCTACAGGATGGACGTGACGTTCTCGGCCGACATCCTGGCACCGGCGGACCCTCCCCTGGCGCGCTCCGGACGACAGCGCTGATCGCTATGTCTCGACTGACTTCTTCATGTCGCTGAGGTCCTTCGACAGGGCCTCCTTGACCTTCCCGGCAATCGCCCAGCTCACCGGCGTGAGCAGGCCCGGCGGCAGCCCCTGGTTCTCGAGCGCGAAGGTGATGCTCACCTGTGTGCCCTCGCCCTCGGGCGCGAACGTGAACACGGTGTCGATCTTCGCGCCGGCCTTGTAGTGCGTGATCGTGTAGCTCCGGCCCTTCTCGAAGGCCGTGACTTCCATCTCGGCGTCGTCGAGCCGGCCCATGATCTCGCGCGTTTCCCGCCACCGCGTGCCCAGACGGAACTCGCCGGTGCTCAGCACCTCGACGTTCCTGATGCCCGAAACACGTCCGGCGTTGTGCTCGATGTCGGTGAAGGCCGCGAATACCTGATCGACGGGCGCTTCCAGCTTGTTGGTCACCGTCACTGTGGTCATCATCCGCCTCGCAGGGCCCGGTCGGCCCGAAACTTCAATGCCGGCGCGATGATTCGCGCGCGGCGTACCCGCACCGCCCACCAGGGATGCAAACAGAGTGCCTTGTTCGGCAGGCCTCCACGGAGACGAATTGCCGGGGATTGCCCGGGCCCGGCGCGGTACGCGCCGGATCCTCCGGCCGCGCGGTGGGAAATCCCCGCGGCTCAGCGGGCGACCGTCAGACCGTCGGCCTTGTGCGTGGCGATGAGGCCGGCGAGCAGGCCCGAGGCGCGGATCTCGCGGGTGAACGCCGCCAGGTAGGCGGCGGCCGCGGCGCGCTCCTTGCGAACGCCGATCGACTGCTGCACGGCCGTGAAGCGTCCCGGCAGGAGACGCGTGCCGGGGATGGCGCGCACGTCGTCGCGCAGACGGGGCGTGAGGCCGGCGAGCGCGTCGTAGCCGCCCTTCGCGAAGAGCGCGGCGGCACCGGCGATGCCGTCGGCTTCGACGATCTGCGCGCGGCGCAGCGTGCGCTGCAGGTACAGCGTGTAGGCGGCGCGCGCCGTGGAGACGATGCGCACGCTCTCGTGGTCCACGTCGCCGATCGTGCCAAGCGTCGAGTGTGCCGGCACGAGATACGTGGCTTCGATCTCCACGTAGGCGGGGGAGAAGGTGATGACGTTGGCCCGCGCCGGTTCGGCGCCGATGAAGGCCACGTCCCACGCGCGCGCCTCGGCCGCGTCGGCAGCGAGGCCGGCGTTCTCGTAGCCCACGAACTCCACGGTCGCGCCGGCCCGGCGCGCCAGTTCGCGCGCCAGGTCGGGCGCGACGCCCGCGTGGTCGGGCGCGCGTGACGACACGAGCAGGAAGTTGCTGTAGTTGAGGGCCGCGCGCAGGCGGCCGTTCGGCGCCAGCTCGGCCTTGACGGCGTCTGTCATGGGGGGCATGGCCTGGACGGTGAGCGGAGCGGCGCCGCGCAGCGCGGGTGCGACGCCTGCCAGCACGGCGATGACGGCCAGCAGTGCGGGCGTCTGGCGGGTCGAAGGGAGCAGTCGCATCGCCGGCCTCAGCGCACGGTGCGGAAGAACGCGCGGACGTCGTCCACGAGCAGCTGCGGCTGCTCCATGGCGGCGAAATGGCCGCCGCGCGGCATCGTCGTCCAGCGCGTGATGTTGTAGCGCGGTTCGAGCCAGCGCCGCGGCGACCAGATGATCTCGCGCGGGAAGTCGGCGCAGCCCATCGGCGCGGCGATGCGCCCGGGAACCGGCGCGCTCGTCGGATGCCGGCTCTCGTAGTAGATCCGGGCTGACGTGGCCGCGGTTTCCGTGACCCAGTAGAGCGTGATGTTCGTGAGCAGCTCGTCCTTCGTGAAGATCGTCTCGGGATGGCCGTCGCAGTCGCACCACGCGCGGAACTTCTCGACGATCCAGGCGGCAAGCGCCACCGGCGAGTCGTTGAGCGCGATGCCGATCGTCTGCGGCTTGGTGCCCTGAATCTGCTGATAGCCGGTCTCTTCGTTCTGGAACGTCTGCCGCACCTTCAGCCGCGCCTTCTCCGCGTCCGTCAGCCCGGCCTCGGGGTCGGCGCCCGCCGGCGCGCCGCCGAAGCACATGTTGAGGTGCAGGCCGGCCACGTGCGCGGTGTCGCGCGCCGCCACCTGCGTGCTGATGATCGAGCCCCAGTCGCCGCCCTGCACGCCGTAGCGCGTGTAGCCGAGGCGCGCCATGAGCGCCGCCTCGATGGTGGCGATACGCGCCGGGTCGTAGCCTGCCGCCGTGGGCGCCTCCGAATAACCGAAGCCGGGGATCGACGGCATCACCACGTCGAACGCATCGCGCGCGTCACCGCCGTGCGCCACCGGATCGGTGAGCGGGCCGATGACCTTCGTGAACTCGGCGATCGAGCCGGGCCAGCCGTGCGTGATGAGCAGCGGGAAGGCGCCCGCATGTTTCGACTTCCGGTGCACGAAGTGGACGCGGCGCCCGTCGATGGCGGTCGTGAACTGCTCCATCTGGTTCAGGCGGCGTTCGGCGGCGCGCCAGTCGAACCGATCGCGCCAGTAGGTCACGAGCTCGCGCAGGTACCCGGTGTCGGTGCCGAGCGCCCAGCCGGCGCCGTCGAGCGGCGCGGGGATGCGCGGGTTCTTCAGCCGCGCCTTCAGATCCGCGAGCACCGCGTCGGACACCTGGATGCGGAACGGGCGGACCGTGGCGTCGTCGGCCGCGCGTCGCGCGGCGGGTGCCGCCGGTGCCTGCGGGGCGCCTGCCGCCTGGAGTCCAAGGGTGAGTCCGGCGCTCAGGGCGACGAGGCAGCAGGCAAGACGCGCGCGCATCATGCCGCGCAGCCTACCACCAACGCGTGGAAGCGGCCGGGCGGCCCGAACGTTTCAGGCGCGCGGTGTACCATGCGGCACGCGCTCATGACGATGCCGGTCCCGCCCACCACCGTTCGCGCCGCCGTCGTCCAGGCCGGTGCCGTGCCCTTCGACAGCCAGGCGTGCACGGACAAGGCCGTGGACCTCATCGGCCGCGCCGCGGCCACCGGGGCGCGCGTGGTCGTGTTCCCGGAAGCGTTCATCGGCGGATATCTCAAGGGCCTCGGCTTCGGCCTCGTGGTCGGGGCGCGCGATGCCGCCGGCCGCGACGAGTTCCGGCGCGCGCTCGAAAGCGCCATCGTCGTGCCCGGCCCGGAAACCGCCCGGCTGGGCGAGGCGGCGGCGGCGCACGGCTGTTACGTGGTCATCGGCGTCATCGAACGCGACGGCGGGACCTGCTACTGCACGGCCCTCTACTTCGGGCCCGACGGCGCGCTGCTCGGCACGCACCGCAAGCTGATGCCGACGGCGCTCGAGCGCATGATCTGGGGCTTCGGCGATGGCTCGACCCTGAAGGCCGTCGACAGCCCCTACGGGAAAATCGGCGCGGTCATCTGCTGGGAGAACTACATGCCGATGCTGCGCATGGCGATGTACGCGCAGCAGGTGGCGCTCTACTGCGCACCCACGGCCGACGATCGCGACTCGTGGCTGCCGTCGATGCGCCACATCGCGCTCGAGGGCCGCTGCTTCGTGCTGAGCGCCTGCCAGGTGCTGCGGAAGGACGCCTTTCCCGCCGACGTGCGCGTGTCGCTCGGCGACACGCCCGACGCGCTGCTCATGCGCGGCGGCAGTGCCATCGTGAGTCCGCTCGGCGTGGTGCTCGCCGGGCCGCACTTCGGCGAGGAGGCCATCCTCACCGCCGACCTCGATCTGGCCGACATCGGCCGCGGCAAGTTCGACTTCGACGTGGTGGGCCACTACGCCCGGCCCGACGTGTTCCGGCTCACGGTCAACGACGCCCCGGCGGTGTCGGTGACGATCGCGACGCAGTCGACCTAGGCCCGCGCCGTGACCGAGAGCCATCTCCGCCTGCGCCGTCTGGCGGCGCTCGCCGTGCTCGTCGCGGCGGCCGGCGCCGTCGTGGCGTCCGACTCGTTGCACGGCCGGCTGGCCGACGTGGTGGCGTGGGGCGAAGCCCTCATCGCGCGCGCGCCCCTTGCCGGCATGGCCGTGTTCGTCGTGCTGTCGGCGCTCTCGGCGATGTTCGCGTTCTTCTCGAGCGGCCTGCTCGCACCGGTGGCCATCGCCGCCTGGGGCGCGGGGCGCACACTCGGGTTGCTGTGGCTCGGCTGGCTGCTCGGCGGCGCCGTCACCTACGCCGTGGGCCGCTACCTCGGGCGCTCGGCGGCCGCGCTTTTCGTCGACGATGCCACGCTCGCCCTGTGGGAGTCGCGTGTGACGAGCCGCGCCCACGTCTCGCACGTGCTGCTCTTCCAGGTGGCGATGCCGTCCGAGATTCTCGGCTACGTGCTCGGCCTCGTGCGCTATTCGTTCCGCACCTACATGGCCGTGCTGGCGGTGACCGAAATTCCCTACGCGCTCGCGGTGGTGTATCTCGGCGAGTCGTTCCTCGCCGGCAACGCCACGACCTTCGTGCTCATCGGTGGGGCGGTGGTCGCCACCACCGCGGTGTTGTACTTCGCTGTCCGGCGCCGCCTGGCGTAACCTCGGCGGAACGACATCTCCAGGTCGACCGTATTCCCCTGCCTATGATCACGATGCGCGGAGCGCGATGGATCCCGCCGCTGGCCGCCGTTGCCCTGCTCGCCGGGCTCGGCGTGTCGCGGCCGTTGGCGCAGACGGATGCCGCGGCGTTCATCGCGCGCATCGAAGCGCCGCAGGTGCCCGACCGCCAGGGCTTCGATGGCCTGACGCTGGCGCAGGTGATGACGCGGCTCAACGTCCCCGGCGTGAGCATCGCCGTCATCAGGGACTTCGAGGTGCACTGGGCGAAGGCCTACGGCGTGGCGGACGTCATGACGGGCCGCCGGGTGGAGACTTCGACACGCTTTCAGGCCGCTTCCATCAGCAAGCCGATCACGGCGCTGGCGGCGGTGCGCCTCGCGCAGGACCACACCCTCGATCTCGATGCCGACGTGAACACCATGCTCACGTCGTGGAAGGTCCCCGAGACCGACCTCACCCGCGGGCATCCGGTGACGCCGCGGGCGCTCTTCAGCCACACCTCGGGCGCCGACGACGGCTTCGGCTTCCCCGGCTACGATCCGGCGCTGCCGCGTCCGACGCTCGTGCAGATCCTGAACGGCGAGGCGCCGTCGAACGTGGGCGCCGTACGGTTCGTGCGGCCGCCGTTCACCGCGTTCAAGTATTCGGGCGGCGGTCTGACGCTGATGCAACTGGCCCTGACCGACCGCACCGGCCAGGACTTCGCCGCCTTCATGCACGCCACCGTGCTCGGGCCGCTGCGGATGACGAGCAGTTCCTTCGCCCAGCCGCCGCCGCCGGACGTGGCGGACCAGCTGGCGCGGGCGCACAACGGTCAGGGACGCGCCATGGATGCCGTGTGGCACGTCTATCCCGAGCAGGCGGCCGCCGGACTGTGGACCACACCCACCGACCTGGCGCGGGTGCTCATCGAGGTGCAGTCGGCGCTGCGCGGGCCGGCCGGCCGGGTGCTGTCGCGCGCCTCGGCGAAGGACCTGACCTCGCCGGTCGGTGTGGGGCCCTATGCGACGGGCTTCGGCGTGGAGCAACGCGGGGAAGGCTGGTATTTCGGCCACGGCGGCTCGAACTGGGGCTTCCAGGCCGACGTGCTCGGCCACCTGCGCAAGGGTTATGGGGTGGCGGTCATGACCAACGGCGACCGCGGACGCGCCCTCATCACCGAAATCGAGGCCCGCGTGGCCGCCGCGTATGGCTGGGATCTGCTCGACAAACCACTCGTGAGGTGACGCTCATGGCCCGACGCCTTCGCTATCAGATCGCGGTGTCGCTCGACGGCTTCATTGCCGGCCCGAACGACGAATACGACTGGATCGTCATGGACCCGGCAATCGACTTCGCGGCGATGTTCCGCGAGTTCGACACCGCCGTCATGGGACGCAGGACCTACGAGGTCGTGAACCGCGACGGCCACATGTCCATGATGTCGGGCATGACATGTGTGGTCTTCTCGCGCACGTTGCCGGCGGCGTCAGCGCCCGGACTGCGAGTGGTCGCCGACGACCCGGCCGCGGTCGTGGCGGCCCTCAAGGCCGAGCCGGGCAAGGACATCTGGCTCTACGGCGGCGGCGAACTCTTCGCCACGTTGCTCGGCGCCGGGCTCGTCGATACGGTCGAGCTGGCCGTCATTCCGGTGCTGCTCGGGGCCGGCGTGCCCCTCATGCCGGCGGCCCGGACGACCCCCCTGGTGCTCTGCGACCACAAGGTGCTGCCCGGGAGTGGGATCGTCGCGCTGGCTTACGCCGTCCCAGGAGGTGTCGGCCCGGCACCCATCATCTCGTATGTCAAAGCCTGATGGAGGCTGTGCGGCCAGGGAATGGGCGGCGTTCGCGGCTTGACCGCCGGGTTACACTGCGAGACACTGCTAGGTTCCGGGACCCTACATGCTCAACGTGCGTACTCTCGCTCTTGCGGCGGCAACGCTTGGTCTGACCGCCGCGGCCTTCGCGCAGACACCGCCGCCACCGGCCCAGCCCGCGCCGCCCCTGCCGCTCGGGCCCGCGCGTGAGCGCGGCGTCAGCGTCACGCCGGCCTACGAAGGCTGGTATCAGAACGCCGACGGCACCTACAGCCTGCTTGTGGGCTACTTCAACCGTAACAAGGGTGAAGCCCTCGACATCCCGGTGGGTCCGAACAACAAGATCGAGCCAGGACCGGTCGATCAGGGCCAGCCCACGCATTTTCAGGTGGGCCGCCAGTGGGGCGTCTTCGTGATCAAGGTGCCGAAAGACTTCGGCAAGAAGATGCTGACCTGGACGATCACCGCCAACGGTGAAACCCAGAGCATTCCGTTCGGCATCACCAACGGCTACACGATCGAGCCGTTTCAGGAAGCCGGCATGGGCAACAAGCCGCCCGAGTTCACCTTCGAGAGCGGCAAGGTCTTTGGCCCACCCACGGCCGTGGCCGCCACGCTGACCGGTGCGGTCAATCAGCCGGTCGCCATCAGCTTCAAGGTCGACGACCCCAAGGAAACCAAGAAGGGGTCGGAGCTGACCAACCGGCGCGGCGCCGGCGCTGTCGCCACCGTCTCCTTCCACAAGTTCCGCGGCCCGGGCACGGTGAAGTTCGAGCCGGCGCGCGTGCCCACGAAGACGCAGGGCGATATGGTCACGACGAACGCGACCTTCAGTCTGCCGGGCGAGTACCTGCTGCGGGTGCAGGGCAACGACGAATCGGGCGAGGGCGGTGCTGGGTTCCAGTGCTGCTGGACGAATACTTACGTGAAAGTCACCGTCAAGTAACGACAGGAGCGCGATGATGCAGCTTGAAATGCGGAATCTGGTGAGTGGCGCGGTCGGCGCGGTGGCCATGACGGCCCTGCTCGGCAGCGCCTCGGTGGCCTCGGCGCAGAGCGCGCCGACGTTCACGAAAGACGTGGCGCCGATCTTCCAGGCGAAATGCGAGGCCTGTCACCGGCCCGACTCGATCGCGCCGATGTCGCTGCAGACCTGGCAGCAGGCGCGTCCGTGGGCGCGTTCGATCAAGGCGCGCGTGAGCGAGCACTCGATGCCACCCTTCCAGATCGACCGCACGGTGGGCGTCACCAAGTTCAAGAACGACGACTCGCTGAGCCCCGCCGAGCTCGAGACCATCGTGAAGTGGGTCGATGCCGGCGCGCCCCAGGGCAGCCCGAAGGACATGCCGCCCGCCATCGCCTGGCCGGCCGAGCAGGGCTGGAACTTCGCGAAGATGTTCGGTCAGACCGAACCCGACATGATCGTGAAGTCGGACTCGTTCACCATGCCCGCCACCGCGCAGGACGCGTGGGACAAGCGCGTGACGCCCATCGAGCTCAGCGAGCCGCGCTGGGTGCGGGCCATCGAAATCCGCCCGAGCAACGTCAAGGGGCGCAAGGTCATCCACCACGCCATCGCCTACCTCGAGCAGAACGAGCCGGGTGCTGACGCCGCCGACGGTCCCGCGCCGCTCTTCATGGAGTGGGCCGTGGGCAAGCAGGGCGAGATGATGCGTCCCGACACCGGCAAGCTGCTGATGCCCGGCGCCCGCTTCCGCTGGGACATCCACTACTCGCAGGCCGGTGAAGAGATCACCACCAACGCCGAGATGGGCATCTACTTCTACCCGAAGGGCCAGGAGCCGAAGTACCGCACGCGCCTCTCGTTCGTGCCGGCCGCGGTGGGCAACCTCGACCTGCGTCCCAACACGGTGACGACGACGGAAGGCTTCTTCCCGCTGCGCGATAACGCGCGTATCGAGAGCTACCAGCCGCACATGCACCTGCGCGGCAAGGCGATGATGGTCGAAGCCATCCTGCCGAACGGCCAGCGCCGCGTGCTCAGCCACACGAGCGACTTCAACTTCATGTGGATGACCACCTTCGTCTACGCCGACGACGTGGCGCCGCTGCTGCCGAAGGGCACGCTGCTCAAGGTCACCGCGTGGCACGACAACACCAGCGCGAAGAAGACCAATCCCGACCCGAACCAGTGGGTGGGCTGGGGCGACCGTACGGTGGACGAGATGGCCCACGCGTGGATCAACATCGTCTACATGAACGACGCCGACTTCAAGGCCGAGCAGGAAAAGCGCAAGGCCGCCACGGCGACCGAGCACGAGCGCCAGTAACACACGCCGGGACTCGGGGCTCGGGCCCCGGGGTTGAAGAAATATGAAAGGGCCCGGTGGGTTGTCCCGCCGGGCCCTTCGTCCGTACGCGTCGTCCGCCGGCCGCGATGCCGAGGTCGGCGCTCGCGTCAGCGTGCCGCCGCGGCTGGGGCCACGGCGGCGTCGCGCGACATCCACGCCGCGGCGACCTCGTAGGACCGCAGCCGCGCGGCGTGGTCGTGGATGTGCGAGGTGACGATGACCTCGTCGGCGCCGGTGCGGGCGATGAACTCGTCGAGCTGCGCGTGCACGGTGGCGGCGCTGCCCACGAACGAGACGCGCGTGCGCTGCAGCGGGTCGGCGGGCTCGAAGGGGTCGCGCATCCACTCGCGCGAGGGCGGCGGCAACGTCACCGGCCGGCCGGCGCGCAGCGCCGCGACGCTTTCGCGGCCCGACGAGGCCAGGAACTGCGCGTCGTCGTCGGTCTCGGCGGCGACGATGTTCGCGCCGAGCATCACGTACGGCACGGCGAGCTGCGCCGACGGCTGGAAGCGTTCGCGGTAGATCCGCATCGCGTCGAAGAGCATCGCCGGCGCGAAGTGCGACGCGAACGCGAAGGGCAGGCCGAGCGCCGCCGCCACCTGGGCGCCGAACGTGCTCGAACCGAGGATCCAGACGGGGACGTGCGATCCGGCGCCGGGCGTGGCCACGACCGGCTGCCCCGGCCGCGGGTCGTCGAGGAACGCCATCACCTCGACGACATCGTTGGGAAAACCCTCGGGGTCGCTCTGCAGCGTGCGCCTGAGGGCGCGCGCGGCGGCGTGATCGGTGCCGGGGGCCCGCCCCAGCCCCAGGTCGACCCGGCCGGGGAAGAGTGACGCGAGCGTGCCGAACTGTTCGGCCACCTGCAGCGGCGCGTGGTTCGGCAGCATGATGCCGCCCGAGCCGATGCGGATGCGCGACGTGCCGCCGCCGACGTGCGCGAGAAGCACCGCCGTGGCCGCGCTCGCGATGCCGGGCATGTTGTGGTGCTCGGCCAGCCAGAAGCGGGTGTAGCCGAGGCGCTCGGCATGCTGCGCGAGCGAGAGCGTGCGGCGGAACGCGTCGGCCGAGGTGCCGCCCTGAAGCACGGGCGAGAGGTCGAGCACCGAGAGCGGAACTGGCATGGCTCTACGATAGCCGCGGCGCCGTCAAGGTGTCAGGCCGCGGGTGGTCACCGTTGAAGCGCGCGCGGGCGGCGCTCGTGGGAAGGCGTCGCGTATACTGCCCGCGGCGGTGTTGTTCCGTGCTCCCCCGCACGGCCGCCAGATGCCCGTTCCGGGGGTGATCAATGTACGCGTTGCTCGCCGCCCTGCTCGGGAGCGCCGCTCTGGTCCAGCCATCCGCCGACAGCGCCATGCAGACCCTGCTCAACACGGCGGTGACCCTGCGAACGTTCGACGACGTCGCCGACCGGCGGCACCTGCGCATCCCACCTCCTGACCATCCGGATGCCGCCATCCGGATCGCCGGGCACGCCTGCGCGCGGAGGAGCAAATGAGACAGTGGCCGTCACTCGCCGCCGGGCTCGTCGCCGGCCTGCTGCTGGCGGTGGTGGAAGCCGGGCTGGTCGTGGGCCCCGTGCGTCCCGTCGTGATGGTGGCGCTCACGCTGGCGACCGGGGTGGTGATTGGCGGGATCTGGGGCTGGCGACGCTGGCCGGCGGCGGTCATGGCCGGTGCGAGCGTGCCGCTGCGGCACCTGATGAACCGCCTGCTCGGGCTGCCGGACACCACTCAGCCGAACACGTTCGATGCCGTCCTGATCATGGGGATCTTCGCCCTGGCGGTGAGCGCGGCCGGCTTCTGCGCCGGCGTGCTGATGCGCCAGGCCGTGTCGGACGGCGACGTCTGACCCCTCGTCAGCGCTCCCTCAGTGCGCCGCGGCGTTCGCCGCGCGTTCCCCTTCTTCGATGTCGACGCGTGACAGCAGCCAGCCACCCGCGACGAAGAACACAATCATGCCGAGCACGGCTGACCGCGACGAGCCGGTGAGCATGCCGCTCAGCGTGAAGACGAGCGGCCCGAGCACGGTGGCGAAGCGCTCGACCACGGCGTAGAAGCCGAAATACTCGGACGTCTTGGCCGGCGGGATAAGGCGCGCGAAGAGCGAACGGCTGAGCGCCTGCGCGCCGCCCTGCACCGTGGCCACGAGCGCCGCCAGGATGAAGAAGTGCACGGCGTTGGTCATGAAGTAGCCCAGCGTCGCCGCCACCGCGTACACGCCGAGCGCGAGGAAGATCGCGCGTTTCGTGCCCATCTTCGCGCCGAGGCCGCCGAAGATGAACGCAAAGGGCACGCCGAGCAGCTGCACCATGGCGAAGGCGGCGATCTGCTGCGACTGCCCGACGCCCACCTCGGCTCCGTAGATGCCGGCGAACCGGATGATCGTCTGGATGCCGTCCTGGTAGACCAGCATCGCGAGCAGCGCCAGGAACGCCTGGCGGTACTGGCGGATCTCGCGAAACGTGCGTCCGAGCCGCGATAACGTGGCGGTGAACGGCGACGTGCCTTCCGTTTCCGTGGGTTCGACCAGGCGCGCCGGTTCCGGCACGTGGCGCAGCAGCGGGATCATGAAGAGCAGCCACCACACGCCGACGCTGGCGAACGACAGCTTCGTGGCGGCGACCGTGCCTGGCAGGCCGAATGTCGCCGGGCTCAGGATCCAGGCGAGGTTCACGACGAGCAGCACGCCGCCGCCGAGATAGCCGAGCGCGTAGCCCGCTGACGAGACGCGGTCGGTGTCTTCCGCTCTCGCGACGCTCGGCAGCAGCGAGTCGTAGAACACGAGCGAGCCCGACACCCCCAGGTTGCCGAGAATGAAGATGACGGCGGCCCACTGCCAGCCGCCCTCGCTGATCGTGGTGAGGAGGAACGTGGCCAGGATGCCGAGGCCCGCAAAGAGCACGAGCAGCTTCTTGCGGCGGGCCGTGAAGTCGCCGTAAGCGCCGAGCACCGGCGAGGCCACGGCGACGATCGCCATCGCCACCGTGGTGATGAGGCCGAAGCGCGTCGTCGCCTCCGCGGCCGACAGGCCGGCGGCGGCGTAGCTGGCGAAGAACGCCGGGAACACCGCCGTGATGACGGTGGTGAAGTAGGCGGAGTTGCCGCAGTCGTACCACGCCCACGCCCGCTGTTCCGGGGTGACGAGGCCGACCTTGGCGAGCAGTCGGGCCAGCACGCCCCGAAGCATAACGCACGGCGATGTGGGCGGCCGTGAACGCGGAGCCTCGCTCCGGCTCGATATACTCAAAGGCACGTGTCGTCCGTTCTGCCTCTGCGTCCCGCTCGCGTTCGTGCTGTTCGCGCCGCCGCCGTGGTGTTCGTGCTCGTGGCCGGCGTCGCGGCGGTCTCGCCGCGGGCGATGCAGCGCGACAATCGCGGCGTCTGGATGGGTGTGCTCGACGAACATCCGGCGATCGCCTGGGCCACGCGTCCCACGAACGACGCGGTGGCGGCGCTCAACCGCAGGCTCGAGGCCGGTGAGGCGGCGCTGACCTTCGAGCCCGGCAGCGGCTATCTGCGTTCGGTGCTGGCGGCGCTCGACGTGCCCACCGCCTCGCAGATGCTCGTGCTCTCACGCACGGGCGTGCAGCGCATGGTGACGAGTCCGGCCAATCCGCGCGGGCTCTACTACAACGAGCAGGTGTCGGTCGGCTATATCCGCCGCTCGCCGTTCCTCGAACTCATCGCCCACGACCCCGAACAGGGCGCCGTCTTCTACACGCTCGATCAGCGGCCGGCCGAACGTCCGGCGTTCTCGCGGCAGGGCGGCTGCGTGACCTGTCACGTCGCGTCGGCCACGCTCGAGGTGCCGGGCTTCATGACGCGCAGTCTCTCGGCCGCTATCGACGGCACGCTCAAGCTGAGGCTGGGCAGTCACGACCTCATCGACCACCGCACGCCCTTCGAGCGTCGCTGGGGCGGCTGGTTCGTGACCGGACGTCACGGCACGTCGAGTCATCAGGGCAATACGGTCGTGGACGCGAACGACGCCCGCCGGTCGCTCGTGCCCGCCGGGTCGCTCAACACGGCGACACTCGATGGGGCGGTGGAGCTCACGGGTTATCCGGCGGCGACGAGTGACGTCGTGGCGCTCGCCGTCTTCGATCACCAGACGCGCGCCCTCAACCTCATCACGCGGCTCGGCTGGGAGGTGCGGGTGGCCGCGCACGAAGGCCGCGTCCCGCTCGAGACGCCGATCGTGACGTCGACGCTCGGCGACCTCGTGGACTACCTGCTCTTCGTCGGGGAAGCGCCGATGCCCGGCGGACTGCGCGGGTCGTCCGGCTTTGCCGAATGGTTTTCGGCCCGCGGCCCGAAGGACCTCCGGGGGCGCACGCTGCACGCGCTCGATCTCACGACGCGCCTGATGCGGTATCCGCTCAGCTATACGATTGACAGCGCGGCCTTCGACGCCTTGCCCGACGAGATCCGTGCCGAGGTGTACCGCGGCCTGGCGCGGGTGCTGGTGGCGGGCGATCCGGCGCCGAAGTACGCCCATCTCACGGCGGCGGATCGCCGCGCCGTCGTCGAGATCCTGCGCGAGACCCGGCCGGACGCACGTTCGCACCTGGCCGCGGCCCCCTGACGCCCGGGCGAATTTTCCCGGCCTCCGGGGCAAGCCGCCGAGGCATCAGACCTCCGTGCCTCCCGTCCCGCCGCGCAGGTCGCTGATGGGCCTGGTTATCGGACCAGCCCTCTGGCGCGATTCCTGCTGAGCTTGCCGGTAGCGCGCGAATTCCCGCGCTGATCGAAGGGCATCATGACTGACATCATTCGTCTCGTGAAAACCGGCCTGCTGGCGGTCGCGTTTGCCGCCCTGCTGCCGATGACCGCGCTGGCGCAGGCGCCGGAGCGCGAAGGCTTCTGGTTCGGCGTCGGCGCCGGTATCGGTTCGGCCGACGTCACCTGCGACGACTGTGACGACGACGAGAACGACCGTGAACGGGGAGGCGCGGGTTACCTCAAGGCCGGGTGGACGCTCAGTCCGCGCGTGCTGCTCGGCGTCGAAGGCAGTGCTTGGACCAAGAAGGAGGAAGACGCCGGCACGGACATCACCATCAACATGTACAACGTGTCCGGCACCCTCACGCTTTATCCGTCGGACACGTCGGGCTTCTTCGTCAAGGGCGGCGCCGGCCTGGCGTTCGTCAATTCGAAATACGAAGAGGGGAACACGACGGTCGACAGCGACATGGGCAACGGGCTGGGGCTGCTGGCCGGCATCGGCTACGACTTCCGTCTCGGCAGGCGTGTGCGGCTGACACCCGCTCTCGACGCCTACTACGGCAACATCGGCGACGTGAAGATCGGCGGCGAGACGCTGGCGACCGGCTGGAAGCAGAACGTCGTGGCGCTGACCATCGGCCTGACCTTCCCCTGAGGCACGGCTCGCGTGACGACGGCGGTCAGTCAGTCGTCGTCCGGTTCGAAGACGAAGGTGACGGTGACCGAGTCGCCGTCACCTTTGCCCGCCCGGTGCTTCTTCGGCACCGCCAGCAGTGAACGCCCCGACCTCGTGTCGCGCCAGATGCTCGTCTCCCACGTCACGCCGTCCACCGTGGCCGTGACGGGTGTGCGTCCCCAGGGACGTGTGGCCGGCGGCGCGATGTCCGCGGGGATGATGGCGAAGTGCCACGCGCCTTTGCCGCTGTAGCGGAAGAGCGTCGTGGCGAACGGACCGCGTCTCTCGTGTTGCGCACGTGCGCGCACCGGCATGTCTCAAGGATACTGAAGGGCGTGCAGGACACGATCAGGCAAGTCGGCGTGATGGGCGCCGGCGCGGTAGGCACGTTCTTCGGCGCGATGCTGGCGCGGTCCGGTGTGCCGGTGGCACTCGTGGGCCGCGAACGTCACGTGCGGGCCATCGAGGCCGCAGGGCTCGAAGTGATGAGCGGCGGGCGTGTCGATCACGTGCGCATGGCGGCCTCGACCAGCCTCGACGCGCTCGCGGCGACGGATGTGGTGCTCGTGGCGGTGAAATCGGTCGACACGGAGGCCGTGGCGCGGGAGCTCGCGCAGGTGCTGCCGCCGTCCACGCTGGTCGTCAGCCTGCAGAACGGCGTCGACAACGCCTGGCGGATGAGCGCGCTCATGCCGAACCCGGTGGTGCCTGCCGCGGTCTACGTGTCGGCCGAGATGCCGGGCGACGGCCGCCTGCGGCACAACGGCGGCGGGTCGATCGTGGCCGGGCGTCCGCTGCGCCGTGGCGTGGCAAGCGATGCGGCGGGGCCGGTGCTCGAGGCGCTCGTCGCGTGGTTCGTGGCGGCCGGTGTGCCGTGCCGCGTGTCCGACGACATCCGCGTGGACCTCTGGACCAAGCTCGCCGCCAACTGCGCCTATAACGCCATCTCGGCGCTGTCGCAGCTCCGCTACCGGCACATCGCCGCAAACGGCGGCACACGCGACGTGATGCGGATGGTCACCGAAGAGAACGCCGCGGTGGCGGCGGCCGAGGGTGTGCCGGTGTCGTTCGAGGCGCTCGATCTCGCCGTGCGACGTATCGTCGACGCGATGCCCGAGGCGCTGTCGTCGACGGCTCAGGACCTGGCGCTCGGCCGGCCCACCGAAATCGACTCGCTGAACGGCTTCGTCGTGCGGCGCGGCCAGGCGCTCGGTGTGCCGACGCCGGTGAACCGCACGCTGCAGGCACTCGTGGGCCTCGTCGAGCAGGTGCGGCGCCCGTCCGCGTAGCGCGCGGCGTCCGCCGTCGGCTACGGTAGAGGCATGAGCAGTCAGGTGGTGGTGATTACCGGCGCGAGCAGCGGCATCGGCGCGGCCGTGGCCGAGCGGCTGTCGCGCGATGGTATGGCGGTGGCACTCGTGGCCCGGCGGGCCGACGCGCTGGCCGCGGTGGCGTCGCGGTGTGGCGCCCTGGCGCTGCCGATCGTGGCCGACATGACCGTGCGGGACGACGCGACACGCGCGGCGGCCGAGGCGCTGGCGCGCTTCGGTCACATCGACGTGTGGATCAACAACGTGGGCCGCGGCATCACGCGGCCGGCGACCGCGCTGACGGACGACGACATCGACGAGATGATGCGCGTGAACGTGAGGTCGGCGCTGTATGGCATGCAGGCCGTGCTGCCGCACTTCACCGCCCGCGGACGCGGGCACATCATCAACGTCTCGTCGGTGCTGGGGCGCCTGCCGATGGCGCACTTCCGCTCCGCCTACAACGGCGCCAAGCACTTCCTGAACGCCCTCACCGCGAACGTGCGCGAGGACCTGGCGGCGTCGCATCCCGGCATCGCGGTGTCGCTCGTGTCGCCCGGGGTGGTGCGGACCGAGTTCGGCGTGAACGCGGTGCACGGCGGGCCGGATTCCCGGACGTTGCCCAACTCGCAGAGCGCCGAGGAGGTGGCGGAGGTCATCGCAGGAGTCATCGCCTCGCGTGCGCCCGACGTCTACACGCGCGCCGGCGTGAAGCAGATGGTGCTCGGGTATCTCGACGGGCTCACGGCCGATCCGCCGGCGTAGAGAGCGCGTCGTTGCTAGTAAGCGACGAGAGCCTCTTCGAACAGCCGGGCGAGGTCGTCCGGGCTGGCCGCCCGCGGCGAGAGTTTCGTCACGCGGTGCTGGGGCAGCGTCCCGTCGACGAGCGCCGGAATGTCGCTCGTGGAGTAGCCCACGGCCCGGAGGCCGTTCGGCACCCTCAGGCGATCCATGAACCAGGTGATGCGGTCGGCGAGCACACGTCCGGCGTCGGCCTCGCGAACGGTGGCGATGTCCACCCCGAGCGCCTCGGCCGCCTGCAGGTGCCGCGCCGGGCTGGCCGGGGCGGTGAAGCGGAACACCGCCGGCGCGTTGAGGATGACCGACATCCCGTGCGGCACGATGGCGTGATCCGTCGCGTATCCGGGGGCGCGGTACTCGCGCACGTGGCCCGAGACGGGGTACGACATGCCGTGCGGCAGGTGCACGCCGGCGTTGCCGAAGCCCACGCCCGCATACGACGCGGCGAGGATCATCTCGGCGCGTGCGTCGTCGTTGCCGGGATCCTCCACGGCGCGCACGAGTGACCGCGCCACCATGCGGAGCGCCTGCAGCGACCACACGTCGCTGATCGGATTCGACCCCTGATAGGCGGGACGCACGGCCGGCCGGTCCGGGCGCGGCCGTGCGGTGTAGGGCACGGCGGTGAACGATTCGATGGCGTGGCTCAGGATGTCGAGTCCGCTCGATGCGGCCACCGCGGCCGGCATGGTGCGTGTGTTGTCGGGGTCGAGCAGGCCGAGCGTGGGCTTGAGGCGCCGGCTGGCGATGCCGGTCTTCGCGTGCATTCCCGTGAGGTCGAAGATGCTCACACCCGTGGTCTCGCTGCCCGTGCCGGCCGTGGTCGGGATGGCGATGAGCGGCTTGAGCGGTCCGGGCACCGGCAGGGCCTTGCCAATCGGCGCGTTCACGTAGTCGAGGAAGTCAGCCGGCGGGTACGTGGTGTAGAGATTCACTGCCTTCGCCGTGTCGATGACCGAGCCGCCGCCCACGGCAACGATGCCGTCGATGTCCTGGCCGGCGGCGAAGCCGATGGCGTCGTGGAACGACATATCGGTCGGCTCGACGCGCACGCGGTCGTAGACCACAGCGTCGATGCCGGCGGCCGCGAGGGCGCCGAGCACCATGGCCATCGGCGGCAGCTGCGTCACGACGGCGTCGGTCACGACGAGCGCGCGGCGCACGCCAAGGTCCGCGAGGTCCAGGCCCACTTCGCGCGTCACGCCAGCGCCGAAGCGCACGTTGGAGGCCGCCAGCTCGAACGCGTACTCGTGCTGCATGCCGCAGAGTGTAGCCGCCGCCCAGCCAGTTGTAACGGGGTCTGTCACGGTCAACGCTTGTCTTCGGGGTCTGTCACGGTCATCGCGCCGTGACCGTGACAGACCCCGTAGACATTCCGTGATGGTGACAGACCCCGTTACAAGGGGCGTAGAATCTGCGGCATGCCGACCGCGACCTGGCTCGCTGCAGCGCTCGCCCTCGCCGGTGCCGGCGCCGTCCTGTCCGCACAGACGCCGGCACCGCCTGCCGATCCCAACCGGCGGCTGCTCCCGCTCGCGAACTTCCGCCTCGAGAGCGGTGCCGTGCTGGCCGCGGCGCAGGTGGCCTATGCCACCTTCGGCACGCTGAACACGGCGAAGGACAACGCCGTGCTCCTGCCGTCGTACTACGGCGCCGACTACCACGGCTACGACTTCCTCATCGGCCCGGGGAAGGCGCTCGACCCGTCGCGCCTCTTCATCGTGGCCACCGAGATGTTCGGCAACGGCAGCTCGTCGTCGCCGAGCAATACGCCGGCGCCGCTCTCCGGTCCCGAATTCCCGGCGATTTCCATCCGCGACAACGTCGAAGCCTCGCGCCGCGTGCTCGCGCACCTCGGCGTGACACACGTGCGCGCGGTGCTCGGCTTCTCGATGGGCGCCGAGCAGGCCTTCCAGTGGGCGGTGTCGCATCCCGGCTTCATGGACGGCATCGTGCCGTGGTGCGGCACGGCGAAGACCTACCCGCACGGCGTCGTCCGCCTCGAGAGTGCCATTCGCGCGCTCACTGCCGATCCCGCCTTCAACAACGGGCGCTACACGACGCCGCCGAAGGCCGGCATGGCGGCGTGGTCCACCCACTGGGCAGCGTGGGTGTGGTCGCAGGAATGGTGGCGGCGCGAACTCTTCAAGCCGCAGTCGGCCACGGTGGAGGAGGTACTCAACGCGCGCATCGCGCGCGATGCCGTGCGCGATCCGAACAACCTCATCCTGCACGCGCGCACCTGGCAGCGCCACAACGTGGGCGACACGCCGGGCTTCGGTGGCGATCACGAAAAGGCGCTGCGATCCATCACGGCGAAGGTGCTCTACATGCCCTGCGAGACGGACCTCTACTTCCCGATCGCCGACGCGCGCTACGAGCAGCAGTTCCTGGCGAACTCGACCTTCATGCCAATCCCGTCGCTCTGGGGACACTCGGCGGGCGGCGGCGGTAATCCCGCCGACGCGGCGTTCATCAACGAGCAGATCGCCCGCTTCCTGGCCCGCTAGACGCTCGCCTCGGCGCTGAGGACGCGCAGCGTGTCCTTCGTGGCGCCCACAACCGCGCCCACGTTGATCGACCTGTCGAACGTGGCCAGGCGTCCGCCCATGCGCACGGTGAGCGCCAGCAGATAGACGTCGGTCACTTGGCGCTGCCCGCGGATGTACGACGGGCGGATGAGCTCGAGGTCGGTCATCGACACCGCGTCGTGCCAGAACTGGTGGTGCCCGCTCGCCTTGAAGAGGCGGAGCCGCGCGGCGATGGCCTCCGGACGCGTGACCGTGCCGTCGTAGGCCGGGTGTGTCATGACACGCAGGAACGTGTTCTCCGTCGTGGGACACGTGGCCCAGCCGTTGGCGCGTTCGGCGCCGAACCACTCGTGCGCCAGGTCGTGGTGCACGTGGTCGGGGTCGAAGAGCGCCACGAGCACGTTCACGTCGATCACGCATCAAGGCCGGGCCTCGAGGCGACCAAGGCGGACATGGCAGTCTGACTTGACACGATATCTGTGCGATGTGCACAGTGGCTGTATGGCTGTCCGCACCATCTCTCTCAAGACCGAAGCCTACGAGCGGCTCAAGGCGGCACGGCGGTATCCCACCGAGTCGTTCAGTGAAGTCGTGTTGCGCGCGACCTGGCCGGAAGACACGGTCACTGCCGCCGGACTGCTGGCGCTGCTCCGAACCTCACCGCCATGGCTCACGGACGAAGAACTCGCCACGGTCGAGGCCGCGAAAGCCGCCGACGCCCCGCCGGAGGACAAATGGGCCGGGCGCTGATTCTCGAAACGACCTTCCTCATCGACCTCGAGCGTGAGCATCGGCATGGCGCGCCGACCGGCGCCATCGACTCCCTGACGCGGAATGACGGCGCGCGCCTGTACCTGCCGGCCATCGTGGCCGGCGAACTCGCCGCCGGCGTCTCGATGGCGAACCGCGGCCGCTGGGAGGCCTTCCTGGCGCCCTTCTTCCTGTTGCCGGTCACACCGGACGTGGCGTGGGAGTTCGGACGCGCCTCGCGCCACCTGCGCGGAGTGGGACAACTCATTGGCACGAACGACCTGTGGATCGCCGCGACGGCCCTCGCGCACCGCATGCCGGTCGTCACCCGCAACGTCGAGCACTTCCGGCGCGTGCCGCACCTCGAGGTCGAGACGTACTGACCGGACGGCCCGCGGGCCCGACGTAGAATGCGCGCGTGCGTAACACGCTCGTGATTCCCCTCGTTCTCGCCGCCGCGTTCGTGGCCGGTCCAGCGCTCGACGCCCAGACGCCGCCATTCCAGGTGGAAGAGGCGTCCATTGCGGATATCCACGCCGCGTTCCGCGACGGCCGGCTGACCTGCCGCGGCCTCGTCGAGCGCTACCAGCGGCGCATCGATCTTTACGACAAGAACGGTCCCGCGGTGAACGCGATCGTCACGCTGAATCCGCGGGCGCTCAGCGAGGCGGACGCGCTTGACGCGCGCTACAAGGCGAGTGGTCCCGTGGGGCCGCTGCACTGCATCCCGACGATCGTGAAGGACAACTTCGAGACGGCCGGAATGCAGAGCTCGAACGGCTCGCTGACCTTCGAAGGGTACGTGCCGGCCACTGACGCCTTCCAGGTGGCGCGCATCAAGGCCGCCGGTGCCATCGTGCTGGCGAAGTCGAACCTCGCGGAGTGGGCCTTCACGCCGAACGAAACGCTGAGCTCGATCCTGCCGGGCTACACGAAGAATCCCTACATGCTCGACCGCGTCACCGCCGGCAGCAGCGGCGGCACTGCCGCGGCCGTGGCCGCGAGCTTCGGTGCGGTGGGCCTTGGCAGCGACACCGGCAACTCGATCCGTGGGCCGTCGTCGCATCAGGCCCTCGTGGGCATCCGCTCCACGATGGGCCTCACGAGCCGCAACGGTGTGTTTCCGCTCAGCCTGCTGGCCGATATCGCCGGCCCGATGGGCCGCACGGTGGCCGACGTGACGACGGTGTTCCAGGTGGTCGTGGGCGAGGATCCGGACGACCCGGCCACGGCCGCCGCGCGTGGCCGCCAGATCCCGAACTACTCGCAGGCGCTCCGGCGCGACGCCCTGCGCGGGATGCGCATCGGCATCCTGCGCGAGGCCTACGAGCGCGACTCCACCGACCCGGAGGTCGTGCAGGTCTTCATGCGCGCCATCGACGATCTGAAGCTCGCCGGCGCGGCCATCGTCGATCCCGCGGCCATCGACGGGCTCGACGCCATCCGCCGGCAGCCGGGCATCGCCTCCTGCCAGGGCTTCAAATACGATCTCAACCAGTTCCTCGCCGCCCGCAAGGGCCGCGTGCGGGTGAACGACCTGACCGAGGTCGTGCGCGGCGGCAAGTTCCACCCCACCGTGCGGCGGCAGCTCGAGCAGACCGAGCAGGGGCCGGCGAACGGCCCGGGCACGCCCGAGTGCGTGGCCGAAGCGACGTATCGCGACCAGGTGCGCGCGGCGGTGCTGAAGACGATGGATGCCCATCGCCTTGACGCCTACGTCTATCCCACGTGGAGCAACCCGCCGCGCCTCATCGGCGACCTCAACACGCCGGGCGGCGACAACAGCCAGTTCTTCTCGCCCACGACCGGCTGGCCCGCCGTGCAGGTGCCGATGGGCTACACGCGCGGGGGGCTCCTGCCCGCCGGCATCACGTTCTTCGGACGCGCGTGGAGCGAGGCCACGCTGCTCGGGGCGGCCTACGCCTACGAGCAGGCCACGACGCACCGGCGTCCGCCGCCCACGACGCCGCCCGTGCGATGAAGCATGCAACCTCGGCGCCCCGGCGCGCGTCTTACCGCCTCATGCGCACCCTTATGCTTGCCGCCCTTCTCGCCGCCTGCCCCGCCGTTGTCGCGGCTCAGTCGCCGGCGGATGGCCGCTGGACGTTTACCCTCACCTCACCCATGGGCACCGTGTCGGCGAACGTAGAGATGAAGACCGAGGGAGAGACGCTGACCGGCACCTTCGAGGTTAACGGGGCCTCATGGCCGATCGAAAAGGGCAGCGTGCAGGGCGACACGATCACGTTCGTGCTGAACCGTCCCGGCGCGACGATGACCTACGAGATGCTTGGCAAGGTGAACGGCGACGCCGTCACCGGATCCGCGGCCGCCATGGGCACGACGGTGGACTGGTCGATGGCGCGGGCGAAGTAGCCGCGCCCGGACGCGCCAGCGGCCGCCTACTTTCGCGCCACGGCCACGAGCGCGTCCATCTCGAGCGCCTTCACGCTCTCGGCCCGCAGGCGCTCGATGGTCGCGCGCTTCACCCGTGCCTGGGCCTCGATGGGTAGCCCCTCGAAGACGCCGCGGTTGCTCGTGCCCATGATGACCGGCCAGAACGCCTCGGGGGAGGTGAGCGGCATGCGCCACGATTCGAGGGTCACCTCAGGCGCGGGCACGCCGGCGTCGGCGTGGAGCCGGGCAAGGGCACCCGGCTCGGCGAGCAGCGCCGCCGGGCTGATGTGGTCGAGCGACGGGTCTTCGCGGGTCACTGCCTCCCAGAAGTACGGCTCGCCGGGCGACAGCACCGTCTGGCCCCACACCGTGGTCACGAGGCGGCCGCCGGGGGCGAGCCAGTCCCAGGCCCGCCGCAGCATCGCGGGCATGTCGGGCACGAAGAAGATCCCGAACACCGACTGCACGACGTCGAAACTGCCGGGCGGGAAGGTGAGGGCCGTCACGTCGCCGGCCTCGACGCGCAGCTGCGTGAGCCCCCGGCGCACGGCGTTGGCCCGTGCCACCTCTACCAGCGCCGGCGTGAGGTCCACGCCGAGCACCGACCCGATCTGGCCCACCGCCCGCGCCGCCGGCAGCGCTGAGGCGCCCGTGCCGCAGCAGAGATCCAGCACCCGCTCGCCTTGCCGCACGCCGGCCAGTTCCACCGTCCGGCGTCCGTAGTGGTGCCAGAACGGCAGGCCGTCCATGGTGTCGGCGGCCAGGGTGTAGGTGGTGATGACGAGCGCGGGATCGGGCGTCATGCGGCAGAGGGATTGTAGCGGGCTCCGCGTACGTTAAGCTTCCGCCTCGGCGCCTCCCCCGGCGCCGAGGTCGGCCATGCAGATCCATAACCGCGTCGTCGCGCGTTTCGCCGACGGCCGGATCGTCAAGGGCACCACGCAGGACTTCTCGGTCACGCGGGACTTCTTCCACGTGATTCCGCCCGACGCGGGCGCCGCGCCGGTCAGGATCGGTGTGCCGTCGCTCAAGGCGGTGTTCTTCGTGAAGGACCACGCCGGCAACAAGGACTACCAGGAGAAGAAAGCGTTCGACCGCCTGGTGCCTGGACGCAAGCTGCAGGTCGTCTTCAAGGACGGCGAGACCATCGTCGGCTCGACCACGGCCTACGACGCCGCCCGGCCGGGGTTCTTCATGACACCCGCCGACCCCAGATCGAACAACGACCGTATCTACGTCGTGGCGCGCGCCGTGCGCGCCGTGGCCTTCATTCAGTAGACGGCGCCTCGACGGCCAGCAGGCCCGTGTAGATCGCCATGCCGACCACGGCGTGAATGCCGTGGCGGTCGAGTTCCTCGATCTCCGCCTCGGTCGTGATGCCGCCCGCCGCGATGACCTGCCGCGACGTGGCCCGCGCCACCTCGAGGATCGCGCCCATGTCGGTGCCCTGCATGAGGCCTTCGCGGTCCACGTGTGTGTAGAGGAACTCGTCGCAGTACGGCTCGAGCGCCCGCACGGCCTGCACGGCGGTGATCGGCAGCGCCGTCTTCCAGCCGTGGATCACGACCTTCCCGGCCTTGCTGTCGACGGCGCCGATGACGCGCTTCTGGCCCACGGCGCGCACGAGTTCCTGCGCGAAGCCGAGATTCAGGTACGAGTCCTGCGGATCGCCGGCCCTGCCGCCGCGGTAGAGCGACGAGCCGACGATGACATGCGTGGCCCCGGCGTCGATGAGCTCGAGCGCGCGCGCGGCGGAACGCACGCCGCCGCCGACGCGGCACGGCAGCTTACCGCAGATGTAGCGCACGAGCGCGTCGTTGTTGCCGGTGGCCATGGCGGCATCGAGGTCGATGAGCTGCACGGCCTTGAACCCGCGGAACTTCGCAATCCAGCCATCGACGTCGTTCGACTCGACGGCCAGCTTTTCGCCCTGCACGAGCTGCACGATGCGCCCGGCCTTCAGATCAATCGACGGTATCAGCACCCGGTCACCACAATCCCACTTTGCCCGCGACCGACTGGATGAGCCGCGCGGAATCGAACCCCACACCCTGACGGAAGACCGTCTCCACATTGCGCAGCGCCGTGATGTCACGCGACGGGTCGCCGGCGACGACCATCAGATCTGCCTGCAGGCCTGGAGCAATCGTGCCGAGCCGCTTCTCGAGACCCAGATACCTGGCGCCGTTCCGTGTGCCGATCGTGATCGCCTCGAGCGGCGTGAAGCCGGCCTCGACGAGCAGTTCGAGCTGCCGCTGGTTCGCGTAGCCCGGAATCACGCCGCCGCCGCCCGTCGGGTCGGTGCCGGCCACGAGCAGGCCGCCGGCCCGCACGAACTCGCGTTCGAGCGCCATTGCCTTCGGAAAGAGCCGCGGGTAGATCGACTGCGCGTTGCCCTCGACGCGGGCGCGGTTCTGGAGGAACTGCTCGCGGAGCTGCGGCACGATCACGTCGAGCCCGGGCGGCAGCGGCCGGCCCGGCGTGTTGAGCTCGAAGACCGTGAGCGTGGACGTGACGGCGACCTTCTTCTCGATGAGCGTGCGGATGAGCGTCTGGAAGGCGACGCCCTGCGGATCGATATCGGCCACCGTCTGCTGGCCGCGGCCCTGGCCTGGACATTCATCGGGTTTCTTGCCGGGCACGAAATCGGTGGCGGCGAAGAAGCCGTGTTCGAGGTTGTCGATGCCGAGCGCGGCGGCTTCGGCATACGTCACCGAGCACAGATGACCGGTGACCTTCAGGCCGCGCGCATGCGCCTCGCGGATGGCGGTGCCGAGCGCGGCGCGCGACACCTGCATGTAGGCCTTCACCGACGTGGCGCCCTCCTCGGCCCAGTACGCGACGTGCCGGCGCGCCCGTTCCTCGGTGCGCAGGTCCGTCATCTGCACGAACTGGTTCGGCCCGTTCACGTAGGGCATCGTCGCGTCGATGGACGGTCCGGCCGCCTCGCCGGCCTCGACCCGCCGCTTGAGCGTGATGTCCATGAAGCCGTTCAGGTTGCCACCCGTGCGCATCGTGGTGACGCCGCCGGCGAGATAGAGGCGCACGAAACTCTGCCCGAGCTGCCCGTACACGCCGGGCCCCGTCGGGTAGTAGAGATGCTCGTGCAGCATCACGAGCCCGGGCAGCACGCTCTTGCCGGCGAGGTCGACCACCCGGGCGCCGTCGGGCGCCGGCGTCGTGGCCGACGGGCCTACGGCGGCGATGCGTCCATCGCGCAGCACGAGCGTCTGGCCGTCGCGGGCGGCGGCGCCGGTGCCGTCGATGACCCGCGCGTTCGTCAGCGCCACGACGGGCGCGTCGATGCTGACGAACTCGCGGATGGCCGCACCGATGGGCGCGCGCTGCGCCACGCCGCGCGTGGTCAGCCCGGTGAGGGCCAGCGCGAGGGTGACGGCGCCGATGCGGAGGGGGGACCGCACGGTCAGGCGTGCCGGTGCGCGGCTGGCAGGCCGAAGCGGGCGATCGTGTCGCCCTCGAAGTCCACTTCGATGAGCACCGCCGGCTCGTCGCCCATCACCCACGCGTCGTGTCCGGGTTCGATCGCGAGCGCGGCCGGCGCCTCGTATTCCTGCACGCAGCCATCGGGGAAGTGCACGTGGATGCGGCCCCGTGCCAGGAAGCCGACGTGCGCGTGTTCACACGTCTCGGTGTGGGTGACCGGCTGCATGTGGGTGGACCAGCGGAACCCGGCCGGGTAGATCGCGCGCTTGATGCGGCCCGTGCCGGTGCGCACGATGTCGAGCTGCACGCCGCCCACCGTGCGCGAGTCCGCGCCGGGCATGGGTGCCGTCAGGGGGTCGTGTGAGCTCATCGCATCCTCCGCATCCACTGATTCTAACAAGGGCGTCAGCGTGATCCGACCTCGAAGACGTAGAGGGCGTGGCCGGTGCCGGGGTGGTTGATCTCGGGCGCCAGCGTGCGCGGCACGAGGCGCGGGCTGCCGCCGCCAAGGCCGGTCGTGACGGCGACGTACTGCTTGCCGTTGGCGGTGAACGACACCGGGAACCCCTGCACCGACGTGCCGAGGCGCGTCTTCCACAGTTCCTTCCCGGTCCTGACGTCGTAGGCGTGGAAGTAGCGGTCGAGGTCGCCGATGAACACCAGGCCGCCGCCGGTCGAAAGCGCCGCCGTGAGGAAGGGTGCGCGTTGCTCGATGCTCCAGAGTTCCTTGAGGGACTTCACGTCGTAGGCGGCGAGCTTGCCGATGTTGCCGTCGCTGCCCGGCATCTCATAGAAGCGGCGCGCCGCCGCCGTGCCACCCTGGCCGGCCACCTGCTCCACCTTGCGCGGGGCGATCTCCATGCACGACTGCGTGAGCGGAATCACCAGCGACTGCGTGCCGGGGTGATACGTCATCGCCTGCCAGTTGTGGCCGCCCTCGGTGGACGGGCAGGCAAGAATCCACTGATCGAGCTTCTGCTCGAGGATGTCGGCGCGATAGGTGGCGCGGCCCGTCTTCCTGTCGATGTCGGTGTAGACGTTCTGGAAGATCGTCTCGGCCAGATCGATGAGGGCGCCGGACTTGCGATCGAGTTTCCACAGGATGCCCGACTTGCCGATCGTGAAGAGCGCCTTCTGCGCGCCGATGTCGACCGACACGCGCTCGAACACCTCGTCGAGGTCGAGCGTTTCGGCCGGCAGATGCTGGAAGCGCCACACAAGTTCGCCGGTGGCGGGATCGAGCGCGACGGTGGACGCGGTGTGCTGCGCGGCGTCGAAGACGCGCGTGCCGCGGCTCACCGGCATCCACGGCTTGGCCTGCGCGGTGCCCCAGAAGGTGAGGTCCACGTCGGGGTCGTAGCTGCCGGCAATCCACGTTTCGCCGCCCTGGCGCATCATGTTCGGCAGGTTGTTCCAGGTGTCGCCGCCCGGTTCGCCGCTGTGCGCCACGGTGTGGAACTTCCACTGGAGCGCGCCGGTCTCCGCGTCGTACGCGCTGATGAAACAGCGTTCCTCGCGGTAACGATCGCAGCCCTGCAGGCCTTGGATGACCTTGCCCTTCACGACGATCGGGCCGCTCGTGTTCGAGAAACCCTTGGCGGGATCGGCAATCGTCGTGTCCCACACCTTCCGACCGGTCTTCGCGTCGAGCGCCACGAGGTGCGCGTCGGTCGTGGCGAGGTAGATCTTGTCCTTGTAGATCGCCAGGTTGCGCATCGAGCCGAAGCCGATGGCGCGGTTCGGGCCCACCTGGTTGGCCCAGATGAGCTCGCCGGTGGCACCGTCGATCGCCTGCACCTCGTTCATCGTGTTCGTGAGATACACGATGCCGTCGTGCACGAGCGGCATCTGCTGGTTCGAGCCGCCCTCGTTCATGTTCCACACCCAGGCCAGCTTCAGCGAGCCGACGTTGGCCGTCGTGATCTCGTCGAGCGGGCTGTGACTCCATGCCTGGTAGTTGCGCCGCGCCATGAGCCAGTCGCCGGCCGGCGGGGTCTTCAGCATCTCGTCGGTCACCGGCGTGAACCGCGGCACGTCGCCGGCAACGTAGAGGCCGCGCGCCGGTGGCGGACCGGCCGGGCGCGGCGCGCCGGCCGCGGGTGCGGCGGCCCGCGCGGTGGTGGTGGGTGCGATGCCCGTGGCAATAGAGCCGATGGGCACGTCGGTCGTCGCGGCAAGCGCCGTGGCCCCGGTGGCCGCGCCGTTCATCTGCAGGATGAACGCCGTGATGTTCAGGTATTCCTCGGCGCCGAGCGTGGCGCCGCCCGGCGGCATCGAGGTGCGGATGTAGTCGTAGAACTCCTTCGTGCCGCGGCCGCGCCACACGTTCATGAACGACGCGCCGGCCAGCGGCGAGGCTTCGTTGCGTCCGCCGAGGTCGGCGAGGTGGCAGGACGCACAGCGCGACTGGTAGCCGTCGCGGCCGGCCGCCACCTGCGCGGCGGTGATGACCGGCGCCGCGTTCTGGGCTGCGGTCGTGCCGGGCTGTCCGGTGGCGCCGCTCACCACGAGGCCGAGCGCGAGTGCGGCGGTGGCCAGCGCGCCGTGTCTGTACGATGCGGGCGTCATCAGCGTCGTCCCTTCGGAGCCATCAGCCAGCCCCACAGATTGCCGTCAGGCGCTTTCTCGCTCTGCACCTGCACGTAGAGCAGGCCCTTCGCGAAGGCGGCCGCCTGCTCGCGCGTGAGCGTGACGGTGCCCTTGAACGTGCCCGTGGTACCGCCGCCCGAGGCGAACTCGCCCACGAGCGGACCACGCAGGCCCGGTCGGGGGCTATCGAAGACCCGCACCGATGTGGCCGCCGACTTCAGTCCGCGATACGTGCCTTCGACGGTCAGGGTCGTGCCAGCCAGCGTGGCGGTGGCGGCGCCGACGCCGGCGATCGTTTCCTGCATCGCCAGGTCGGTCGGGAGCGGCGAGAGCCGGGCCCGCATCGGCCCGGGAGCGGCCTGCGCGGCGGCGAGCGCCAGGGCGAAAACGAGCGCGGAAAGCTGCATGGCGGGGCATTGTAGCTGCTCATGCGTGGCTGCGTGCCTGGGGACTGTTCCCAAGTCTGGCCCGGGCCTGACTCGTGGCGGATTCTGCAAGTAATCTGGACAGGGCTTGATTGGGGACAGTCCCCATCACACCCATCACATCCAGTATCCGTCCATGCACGACACTCACTTTCGCGGCTGGGCGAAGCCCGGCCCCGTTCCGCCAGGCGCGCTCGCCCGGCCCGACGTCCCGCCCGACGAGACGCTCGACGCCATCAGCGGCCACTTCCGCCTGTTCCAGTTGCGCGATGGGCACCGGTTCTCGACCGACGACGTGTTGACCGCCTGGTACGGCACGACCTGGGTGCCGCGGGCCTCCGCGGTGCTCGACCTGGGCTCCGGCATCGGGTCCGTGGGGATGGTGGCCGCGTGGCGGCTGCCCTCGGCCACGTTCGTGACCGTCGAGGCGCAGGCGGAGAGCGTGCGGCTGGCGCGCAAGTCCGCCGCGTTCAACGGGCTCGAGGCGCGTTACGACATCCGCCTCGGCGACTTTCGCGACGCCGGTGTGCTTGGGGACGACGAGCGCTTCGACCTCGTGCTCGGCAGCCCGCCCTACTTTCCGCGCGGCACGGGCATCGAGGGCGACCACCCGCAGAAGGTGCAGTGCCGGTTCGAGGTGCGCGGCGACATCAGCGACTACGCGCGCGTCGCCGTCTGTCATCTCGCGGCCGGCGGGATCTTCGCCTGTGTGTTCCCGTCGGCGCAGCTCGATCGCGTGGCGCGAGCTGCGGCCGAGGCCGGTGCGGTCATCGTGCGGCGGCGTCCGGTGGTGTTCCGCGAGGGCGATGCGCCGCTCGTCGATCTGTTCGTGATGGCGCGCGCGGACGATCTGCCCGAGGCCAGGCGGGCCGCCACGTGGGTGGAGCCGCCGCTCGTCATCCGGCGGGCGAACGGCCAGGTGCATCCGGAATACGCCGCCGTGAAGCTGGCCTTCGGCTTTCCGCCCTGACGGGCGCGCCGTGCCCGCCCGCCTGCCGCAGGGGCCGCGGCGGTCCCGCGGTGGTAGGATTGGCCGCTTCGCGGCTCGTGCCGCTCACCCGTGACTCATGCGGAGGTTCCGATGGTTGCGCTGACGTCGCTCTGGCTGCCCGTCGTCGTCTCGGCCCTGCTGGTGTTCGTGGCGAGCTCCCTCATACACATGGTGCTCGGCTATCACAACGGCGACTACGCGAAGTTGCCGAAGGAAGACGACATCCTGGCGGCGCTCGGTCCGATCGGGATTCCGCCGGGCGACTACTTCCTGCCCTTCGCGGGCGGTATGTCGGCGTTCAAGGACCCGGCGTTCCAGGCCAAGTGGCAGAAGGGGCCAGTGGCTACGCTCACGGTGATGCCGCCGGGGATGAACTTCATGGGCCGGCAGCTCGCGCAGTGGGTCGTCTACGCAGCCGTCGTCGCCTTCTTTGCCGGCTACGTCGCCAGCCGCACCATTCCGGCCGGCGGCGACTATCTGGTCGTCTTCCGCGTCGTTGGTACCACGGCCTTCATGGGCTACGCACTCGGCCTGTGGCAGATGACGATCTGGTATCAGCGGTCGGTCGCGACGACGCTCAAGTCGACGTTCGACGGCCTCGTTTACGCCTGCCTCACGGCCGGCGCGTTCGGCTGGCTGTGGCCGGCGGCCTAGCGTCGTCCGCGGGTATACTTGCCGCGCCGTTGCCGCCGCGACGGCGCGCGGATTCTCCAGGAGGCCTCATGCGCGACGTCTTCACCACCCGGTCACGGGGGCAGGTGCTTGGCACCATCACGGCGTGCGGCGCCGTGCTGTGGCTGGTCGGTGTGGCACTCGGCACGACGACGCGCGCCCAGGAACCCGCGAACTTTCGCGGCGGCGCGCCGTCGCAGGTCGATGCCACGGCCATCCGCACGCTGCGGCTGCGCTTCCCCGCCGGCACCCGCTCCAACTGGCACCGCCATTCGCACGGCCAGTTGCTCATGGCGGAAACGGGCAAGGGCCGTACGCAGAACCGCGGCGGCGTCGTGACCGAGGTCGTGCCCGGCCAGCCGTGGTTCACCGGACCCAACGTCGAGCACTGGCACGGCGCGGCCCCGGACCAGGAATTCCTGCAGCTCACGATCGGCGAAGGCACAACGACCTGGCTCGAGCCTGTTGCCGACGACGTCTACCGGACACCGCCGCGCCCGCGGTAACCCCGCGTCGCTCCGCCGGAGCGCCCGGGCGCCATCCCACCGACCGAAGGACCAGACACCATGTGCGATGAGAACTTCGAACACGACCTTGAGAACTACGCGCGTTTCCCGAAGATGACCCGCCGGCAGCTCGGCGCCGTGTCGCTCGGCGCCGGCATGATGTTCGCGCTGCCGCGCGCGGCCGACGCACAGGCCGTGAAGGAGCAGGACGTCGTCATCAAGACGCCCGACGGCGAGTGCGACGCCTACTTCGTGCACCCGGCGAGCGGCGCGAGCGCGGCGGTCATCGTGTGGCCCGACATCCTCGGCCTGCGTCCGGCGTTCCGCCAGATGGGCAAGCGCCTGGCCGAGTCGGGCTACGCCGTGCTGACGGTGAATCCGTTCTACCGCAAGGCGAAGTCGCCGGTCGTGCCGGCTGGCGCGAGCTTCGCGGACCAGAAGACGCGCGACATCGTGATGCCGCTCGCCCAGAGCATCAACGCCACCACGCACGTGACCGACGCGAAGGCGTTCGTCGCGTGGCTCGACCAGCAGCCCGCGGTGGACAAGCGGAAGAAGATCGGCACGACCGGCTACTGCATGGGCGGCCCGATCGTCATGCGCTCGGCCGCGGCCGTGCCCGAGCGCATCGGCGCCGGCGCGTCGTTCCACGGTGGTGGCCTCGCCACGAAGAACCCCGACAGCCCCCACCTGCTCGTACCGCAGATGAAGGCGAGTTTCCTGTTCGCCGTGGCTCAGAACGACGACGAGCGCGACCCGGCGGCAAAGGACATCCTGAAGGAGACCTACGCCAAGGCGAAGCTCCCGGCGGAGATCGAGGTCTACGCCGCGGCGCACGGCTGGTGCCCGCCCGACTCGGCGGTCTACGACGAGAAGCTCGCCGAAAAGGCCTGGTCGCGCCTGCTGGCGCTCTTCAAGACCGCGCTCGCGTAGCAGTTCCTGCCACTAGTCTGCTCCCGCCCAGAATGGGGACAGTCCCCAATCTGGGCGGGGCCTGACTTCCTGGCGGTACTTGTCGATCAGAGACGCACGGGGATGCCCTGGCCGTGCAGGAACTGTTTCAGCTCGGCGACGCCGTGCGTGTTGAAGTGGAAGATCGAGGCGGCCAGCGCCGCGTCAGCCCGCCCGGCCCGGAAGACTTCCGCGAAGTGGGCGAACTCGCCGGCACCGCCCGAGGCGATGACCGGGATGGCCAACGCGTCCGACACGGCTGCCGTGAGCGCGCAGTCGAAGCCGCTCTTCGTGCCGTCGCGGTCCATGGACGTCAGCAGGATCTCGCCGGCGCCGCGGGCCGCCGCTTCGCGCGCCCACTCGACCACGTCGCGTGCCGCCGAGGCGCTGCCGCTGCGTGTGTAGGCCGTCCAGCGGTCGCCGTCGCCCCTGGCATCGATGGCCACCACCACTGCCTGGCTGCCGTAGCGTTCCGCCAGTCGCGTGATGAGCGTCGGATCGGCGAGCGCCGCGGAGTTGAGGCTCACCTTGTCGGCGCCGGCCTCGATGGCCGCCGCCGCGTCGTCTTCGGTGCGGATGCCGCCGCCCACGCAGAGCGGCAGGAAGAGCTCGCGCGCCACTGCCCGGATGGTGTGCGCCCGCGCCTGACGCGCTTCGAGCGTCGCCGTCACGTCGAGGATCACGACCTCGTCGATGCCCTCCGCGTCGTAGCGGCGCGCGAGTTCCGCCGGATCGCCGGCCGCGCGCAAGCCCTCGAACTTCACGCCCTTCACGACCTGCCCGTCGCGCACGTCGAGGCACGCGATGATGCGTTTGGCCAGCATCTACGTGACCTCCGTGAGCCAGTTGCGCAGCACCTGCAGGCCCACCTGGCCCGATTTCTCGGGATGGAACTGCACGCCGGAGACGAGGCCCTCCTCGACGGCGGCGGTGAACTCGATGCCGTAGGTACTCGTGGCGACGGTGCCGCGGGCGAGCGGCGCCGCGTACGAGTGCGTGAAGTACACGTGCGAGCCGTCGGCGATGCCCGCAAAAAGTCTTGACCAGCGCGGCAGGGCCAGCGTGTTCCAGCCCACGTGCGGCACCTTCTGCCGCGCGCCCGTGGCCGGCTCGATGTCGGGCAGCCGACCGCACAGGCCCTGACACACGCCGAAGCCGGGAACGTCCGGCGCTTCGGCGCTGCCGGCAAACAGCCACTGCAGGCCCACGCAGATACCGAGCAGCGGCCGGTTGTGATCGAGCCGCTCGAGGATGGCGTGACGCCACGCCTGATCGAGTGTGCGCGTCGAGCCGAAGTGGCCCACGCCCGGCACGATCACGCCGCGCGCGCGGGTGAGGTCCGCGGGGCCGGCGGGTGTGTAGACCTCGGCCCCCACGGCCGCCAGCGCCTTGCGCACCGAGGTGAGGTTGCCGGCGCCGTAGTCCACGAGGGCGACGCTCATGCGCAACCTGCCGGCGTCACAGCAGCCCCTTCGTACTCGGCAGCGTCTTCGCCATGCGGGCATCCTTCGCGCAGGCCACGCGCAGCGCGCGGGCGAACGCTTTGAAGCTGGCTTCGATCTTGTGGTGATTCGAACGTCCGTGCATGACCTTGACGTGCACGTTGGCGCGGGCCGCCGTGGCGAATCCTTCGAAGAAGTCGGTGACGAGTTCGGTCTGCAGGTCGCCTACGTAACGCACGCGCACCTTCGTATCGACCACCGTATGCGGACGTCCGCCGAGATCGATCGCCACGACCGCCAGCGTCTCGTCCATCGGCATCACGAAGTAGCCGGCGCGGTTGATGCCCTTGCGGTCGCCCAGCGCCGTATCCACCGCCTGGCCGAGCGCGATGCCGATGTCTTCCACCGTGTGGTGCTGGTCCACGTCGAGGTCGCCGGTGGCTGTCACGGCGAGATCGAAGGCGCCGTGGCGGGCCACGAGATCCAGCATGTGGTCCAGAAAACGCACGCCGGTGGTGTTCCGGAAGCGCCCACGCCCTTCGAGCGTGAGCGCCACCTTCACGTGCGTTTCGGCGGTCTTGCGATCGATTACGGCTTTGCGCACAGCGCCTCCAGCGCGGCAATCGCCACGCGCGTGTGCTCGACCGGGCCCATCGTGATGCGGAAGCAGCCGGCGCAACCGTGTTCCTTGCTGCGATCGCGCACCAGCACGCCTCTGGCGCGCAGGCCGTTCACGAATTCCGGCAGGCGGTCGCCGGCGTTCACGAGCACGAAGTTGGTCTCGCTCTTCCAGTGCGGCAGGCCGAGCCGCGTCAGCGCCTCATAGAGCAGCGCCTTGGATTCCAGCGCCTGCGCCACGCACCACGGCATGAACTGCCTGTCGGCAATCGCCGCGCGCAGCGCCGCCACGGCCACGGCGTTCAGGTTGAAGAGCGGCATCACGAAGCGGATTGGCGCCAGCAGCTCCGGCGGCCCCACGAGCAGCCCCACGCGAATGCCGGCCAGGCCGTAGGCCTTCGAGAACGTGCGGCCCACGATGACGTTCGGGAACTCGCGCGTGAACGACAGGTAATTCACACCCTGGAAGTCGTGGTACGCCTCGTCGATGAAGACGACGGCGTGCGGCGCCGCGGCGATGACGGCGCGGATGTCGGCCTCGCTCACCGGCCGGCCGCTCGGATTGTGGGGCGTGTTGATGAAGATGAGCCGTGTGTTCGGCGAGATGGCGGCGAGCACTCTGGCGAGCGGGAAGGCGAAGTCCGCATCCGACGGGATTGCGATGGTGCGCGCGCCGAGGGCTTTGGCGTTGATGATGTACGGCTCGAAGGTGGGCAGCACGAGGATCTGCTCGGCCTGGCCGCTCGGCGCCATCGGCAGCGCGCCCTGGGCGACGAGGCCCTCGGGCGCCCGCGGCATGAGGTACGCGATGGCCGTGAGCAGCAGGCCGTCGTCGAGCCCATTCGTGAGCGCCACCCAGTCGGGATCGGCGCCGATGTGGTTGGCCGTTTCGCGCACGGCCGCTTCGTAGTCCGGATACGTCGCCACGTCCTCCGCGGTCACGCGGTGAATCGCGTCGAGCACGGCGGGTGAGCAGCCGGCGGTGTTTTCGTTCAGGTGCAGGCGCAGGCCCGGACCGAGGTTGGGCATTCCCTGGATGATGCTCATCGCCGTGTCGTCTTCTTTCCGGAGGTCGTGGCCAGTCTGACGTCGATCGATCGCGCGTGGCCTTCGAGGCCCTCGGCGCGCGCCAGCGTCGCCACCGCCGGGCCGATGGCGGTGAGTCCGGCCTTCGTGACGCGCTGCACCGAGACGAGCTTCACGAAGTCGGCCGTGTGCAGGCCGCCGCGCACGCGGGCGACACCGGCCGTGGGCAGCGTGTGGTTCGAGCCGATGGCGTAGTCGCCGGCCACCTGCGCCGTCCACGGACCGATGAAGATGGCCCCGGCGTTGCGGATGCGTCCCGCGCGGGCCTCCGTATCCACGACGAGATGTTCGGAGGCCGCGTCGTTGGCGAGCGCCACCGCCTCGTCCATCGTCTTCGTCACGATGATGCCGCCGTGGTTCCAGAGCGACGTGGCGGCCGGCCCCGTCGCTGGCAGTTGCCTGGCCACTTCCTCGGCCACCTCACGCGCGAGCGACAGCTTCGCGGTGATGAAGACGGCGCGGGCGTCGGGGTCGTGTTCGGCCTGGGCGATGAGGTCCGCGGCGATCCAGTCCGCCGGTCCGCTGTCGGCCACGATCAGGATTTCGGACGGGCCGGCGTAGAAGTCGATCGGGCAATCCTGCGCCACGAGCGCCTTGGCCGCCGAGACCCAGCGGTTGCCCGGACCCACGATCTTGCTCACGCGGGGCACACTCTTCGTGCCGTAGGCCATCGCCGCAACCGCGTGTGCGCCGCCGATGCGGAACACCCGATCGGCGCCGGCCTCGACGGCCGCGGCGAGCACCACCGGATCCACCGACGGGCTGCACACGACCACTTCGGGCACACCGGCGACCCGCGCCGGAATCGCCGTCATGAGCAGCGACGAGGGCAGCGGGTAGCGGCCGCCGGGCACGTAGCACCCCACACGTTCCAGCGGAATCACACGCTGCTCGACGCTGACCCCCGGCGCCACGCGGATGCGCCATTCCTTCGGCCGCTGCGCCGAGGCCACATCGCGAATGGCGTCGGCCGCCCGCGCCAGAGCCGCGCGAATCGCCTTTGGCGCCTTCTTCGCGCCGGCCTCGATCTGGCGGCGCGAGACCTCGAGCGGCCCGCTCCATCCATCGAGCGCCTTCACGTAGGCCCTGAGCGCCTCGTCGCCGCCGTTCTTCACGTGCTCGACGATCGTGGCCGCCTTCTTTTCGGTGGCCTGGTCGCGGATGGCGGAGGGCTTCAGCAGCGCCATCACTTCGGCGCGGTTCGTGGAATGAACGATCTTGATCATGGGTCTAGAGAACGATCTTGTTGAGCGGATATTCGACGATGCCCTGGCCGCCGGCGGCCTTGAGGCGCGGAATCAGCGTGCGCACCGTCTTCTCTTCGACGATGGTGTTCACGGCCACCCAGTCGGCGTCGGAGAGTGACGAAATCGTGGGACGCTGCAGGGCAGGGAGCTGGGCGATGACGGCGTCGAGGTCCGTGCGCTTCACGTTCAGCATCAGGCCCACCCGCCCCTGCGCGGCAATCGCGGCCTTGAGCAGCAGGGCGAGCGTCTCGATCTTCTCGCGCTTCCAGGCATCGGCCATCACGGCCGGATTCGCCACGAGCCGCGTGTTGCTCTCCATGAGCGTCTCGACGATCCGAAGCCGGTTGGCGCGCAGCGTCGACCCCGTTTCCGTGGCCTCGACGATGGCGTCGGCCAGCACCGGCGGCTTCACTTCGGTGGCGCCCCACGAGAACTCGACGTCCACCGCCGTGCCCTTCTGCTCGAACCAGTGCTTCGTGAACCGCACGAGCTCGGTGGCGATGCGCTTGCCCGCCAGGTCTTCGGCCTTCCGCACCGGCGAGTCTTCCGGCACGGCGAGCACCCACTTGACCTTGCCGAAGCTCTGCTTCGAGTAGACGAGGTCGCACACCGGCACGAGCGGCGGCTGCTCCGGGTGGCCGATGGCGTGTTCCTCGATCCAGTCCATGCCGGTGAGGCCGGCGTCGAGCACGCCGTCACTCACGTAGCGCGCCATCTCCTGCGCGCGGATGAGCATGCACTCGATGTCGGGGTCGTCGATGGTGGGGAAGTACGAACGCGAGCTCGTGCGGATCTCGTAGCCGGCGCGCCGGAAGAGCGCCACGGTGGACTCCTCGAGCGAGCCCTTGGGGATACCCAGTTTCAGCGTGCTCATCGCGCCGCCTCCGTCCAGTCGGTCACTTCGGTGTTGAAGCAGGTGCGGGCGCCGGTGTGGCAGACGTTGCCGTCGCCCTCACGCACCGCCTTCACGAGCACGGTGTCGTCGTCGCAGTCCACCAGGATCTGCTTCACCGCCAGGCGGTTGCCCGAGGTCTCGCCCTTGGTCCAGAGCGTGTTGCGCGTGCGGCTGTAGAACGTGACGTAGCCGATGCGCCGCGTGATGGCCCAGGCCTCGTCGTTCATGAAGCCCACCATCAGCACTTCGCCGGTTTCGTGGTCCTGCACCACGGCGGGCACGAGGCCGTCCAGTTTCGTGAAGTCCAGGGTCATCGGTCGTTCCTTCGTCTCGGTCGTTCGCGTGGATGAGTCGGACCGGATTCCGCGGGGCGCGCACAAACAAAAAACCCCGCCGGATTCCGGCGGGGCTGCTCAGGTTCTGGTGTGAACGCTGGTTCGTGTCTGTGGCTACACGTGCAGTCCGGCCGGCCCGAAGGCGGCATGGTGATGGACATGATGCACGTGGTGGAGCGCGAACACGACCCCGTGAGGATAGCCGAAACCCCCGCCGGCTGGCAATCGGCGGGCGCGCCGCCGGCGCGGCCGGCGGGGCATGTCCGGATCGAGCGGGTGATTTGCGTAGGAGGAACTGAGACCCGATTGCCTGGCTGGCTGCGGCCGGCCCTCTGGAGGTTCCGATGCGTTCCGCCGTTCTGGTGCTCGCCCTGTGCTGCACCGCCGCCCCCGCGCTGGCCCAGCCCACCCTCTCGATCACCCCGTCGACCTACGTCCTGAGCACCATCGGCGGCACGACCACCGTGCAGATCGAGGGCGGCATGCCGCTCATGTTCTACGCGCTCGTGGGCAGCAGCACGAACAGCAAGGCGGGCTCGACCTACACCATCTCGCACGCGGGGCAGTTCCCCATCCCGGCAGTCGTTCCGTCGGTGACCGTGACCGGCGGAGCCACGGTGACGTCGCTTCTCTCCACGGCCGACCAGACCGTCGTGACGCTCAGTGCCGACGCGGCCTTCTGGTTCACTCTGCAGCCCGTGCGGCGCTAAGGAGGCCCCCATGACTCGACGCCTTGCCGCTCTCGTCCTCCTCGTGGCCTTGTCGCTCCATGCGCGGCCCGCGAGCGCCCAGCCCGTGCCGATGGGCGTCTTCACCTGGCAGCTCGCGCCCTACTGCAACGTGCTGTCCCTCACGACCTCGCAGGATGGCGCCGTCTACACGTTCGACGGCACCGACAACCAGTGCGGGGCGTCCACCGTGGCCACGGCGCGCGGTCTCGCCGTCATCAATCCCAACGGCACGGTGGGGATCGGCCTCACGATCGTGACCTCGCCCGGCGGCCTGCCGGTGCACGTGCAGGGCACGATCGACATGGGCACGCTCGGCGGTCCGTGGACGGACGATCACGGCAACTCGGGCACGTTCGTGTTCGCGCCGGCGGCTCCGACGGGCTCGCCGCGTCCGCTGGCGTCGGCCGGGATTCCGAACGGCGCCGTCACGAGCGCGAAGATCGCGGACGGGGCGGTGACAGGCGGCAAGATCCTCGACGGGACGATTGGTCTCGCCGACGTCAACACGGCTGAGGTGCAGGCTCGCGTGAGCGGCGCCTGCCCGGCCAATCAGCTCATGACCAGCGTGAACGCCGACGGTTCCGTCGTCTGCACCGCCGTCGCCGCCGGGGGCACCGGCGACATCACCGGCGTCACGGCGGGGTTGGGGCTGCTTGGCGGCGGCCCGTCGGGCAACGTCACCCTGAATGTCGATCCCGCAGTGGTGCAGGCGCGCCTCACCGGAGCCTGCTCGCCCGGCGAGTCCATCAGGGCCATCGCGTCGAACGGCAGCGTCACCTGCGAGGTCGACGACGTGGCCGCCGGCGGCGGTATCGGCACCGTCACGGCCGGCACCGGCCTCAGCGGCGGCGGCAGTTCGCCCACCGTCACGCTCAGCGTGCTCTTCGCTGGCTCGGGCAGCTCCAGCAACGCGGCCCGGTCCGACCACACGCACGAACGCTTCTCGGCGACGAACACCGCGGTGGGCAGCGGCGCGGCGCCCGCCATCTCGGGCATCGCCAACGGCAATACGGCCGTGGGGGCCTCCGCCCTGGTCGACGCGACGACCACCAGCTTCAGTACGGCCGTCGGGTGGAACGCCCTGCAGAACTCGACCATGAGCGGCGGCACCGCCGTGGGGGCGCAGGCGCTGCAGGCCAACACCACAGGAGCCGGGAACACGGCACTCGGTCGTAACGCGTTGCGTGACAACGCGACCGGGTCCTCGAACATCGCGGCCGGTTACAACGCCTTGCAGACGGCGCTGGGCACCGCCAACACCGGCCTCGGCGCTTACGCGTTCTGGCAGCTCGCGGCCGGCGACTCGAATATCGCCATCGGCAACAACGCCGGCGGGGCCCTGACCTCGGGGAGTGACAACATCTACATCGGCAGTGGCGGCGGCACGCCAACCGAGAGCGCCACCATCCGCATCGGCGACACCTCCCAGACGCGGGCCTTCATCCGCGGCATCAGCGGCGTGACGACCGCGCTCAACAATGCCGTGCCGGTCGTGGTCGACAGCGCCGGGCAGCTCGGCACGGTCTCGTCGAGCGCGAAGACCAAGTTCGACATCCAGGACCTGCCGGCGGACGTGACGGCTGCCGTGTCGCGGCTGCGGCCGGTGTCGTTCCGCTACAAGCAGCCGTTCGCGGATGGCTCCACGCCCGTGCAGTACGGGCTCATCGCCGAGGAAGTGGAGCAGGTGCTGCCGGAGCTCGTTGCCTACGACGAGAAGGGCGACCCCGCCACCGTGAAGTACCACGTGCTGCCGTCGCTGCTCCTCGCCGAAGTGCAGCGTCTGCAGGCGGCGCTCCGTGCTGAGTCGAGCCGCACGGCGGCGCTCGAAGCCGCGGTGGCGGAGCTGCGCGCCACGCTCGCCCTGCGCGAGCGCTGAGACACGAAGACGCCGGCGGGCCCGGGCGCGATTGCCCGGGCCTGCACCACGGCTCCTCGACATCGAGGTCGTCAGGGCGGCAGGACGCGCGGAAACGGGGGCAGGGCTGCTATAACTGAGCCGTGCAACGCATCGGCCAGCTGACCACCCTGCTGCAGCGTGCGGGTGAGGGCGACAGCGAGGCGGCCGATGCCGTGTTCGCCGCCAGCTACCCGGTGCTTCGCCGTCTCGCGCATGCGCGGCTGCGCGGGCACGTCCGCACCCCCACCATCGACACGTCGCTCGTCGTGCACGAGGCGTATCTGCGCTTCGTGCAGGCCGGCGACCTGAAGCTCGAGGACGAAGTGCACTTCCGGCGCTGGGCGTCGAAGGTGATGCGATCGGTGATCGTGGATCTGGTGCGCCGGCGCAAGGCGGCACGGCGCGGCGGGGATGTGGACGACGTGACGCTCTCGACCGATCTCGACCTGCCGGCCACCGGGCGCGGCGAGGACCTCGTGCTGCGCGTGCACGACGCGCTCACCGCGTTCGCCGAGGTGGACGCGCGCGCCGCGCACGTGGTCGAGATGCGCTTCTTCGCCGGGATGACCGAGGTGGAGGCCGCCGCGGCGCTCGGCGTCACCGAGCGCACGGTGCGCCGCGACTGGGAGCGCGCTCGTCTGATGCTGGCGGAGATGCTGCGGTGACAGAGAAGCACGACATCGAGACGCTGCGCACGCTCAACCGGCTGGTGGACGAAGCGCTCGCGCTCGAGCCGTCCGCGCGCACGACCTGGCTCGACCAGCTCACGACTGAGTACGAGGCGTTCAAGCCGCGCCTGAAGGCGATGCTCGACGCGGTCGCATCCGAAGCCTTCGACGAGTTCCTCGCGACGATGCCGGCGATCGACGTCGATGCCGGAGACGCCGTCGAGGCGCCGGCCGCGTTCGAGGCCGGCGCGCTCATCGGCGCCTACCGACTGGTGCGCCAGCTCGCGCGCGGCGGCCAGGGCGTGGTGTGGCTTGCCGAGCGCGCCGACGGCCTGCTCGAACGCGCCGTCGCCATCAAGCTGCCCCTCGGGCTCGCGCACCGGCGCGGACTGGCCGAACGCCTGGCGCGTGAGCGCGCCATCCTCGGCCGCCTGGAGCATCCGCACATCGCGCGGCTGTACGACGCCGGCGTGGCGGCGAGCGGCGAGCCGTATCTGGCGATGGAGTTCGTGGAGGGCCGCCCCATCGACGCCTACGTCGTCGACGAGCGGCTCGACACGCGCGCCGTCGTGCGGCTCGTGCTGCAGGTGGCCTCGGCCGTGGCCTACGCGCACGGCGCGCTCGTCATTCATCGCGACCTGAAACCCTCGAACGTGCTCGTGGACCGCGAAGGCCGCGCGCGCCTGCTCGACTTCGGGATCGCCGCGCTCGTCGACGAAGGCGGCGACGAGCGCGATGGCCTCACCGAAGACGGCGGTCGCGCGCTCACGCTCGCCTACGCGTCGCCGGAGCAGGTGGAGCGGCGTCCGCTCGGCGTTGCGACCGACGTCTACTCGCTCGGCGTGCTCACGTTCGAACTGCTCACGGGGCGGCGTCCTTACGATCTGCCGCGCGAGACGGCCGGCGCGCTCGAAGAGGCCATCCTGCACGCCGAACCGGTCGCGGCCAGCCGCGTGGCGGCGTCCGCGGAGCGGCGTCGCGCGCTTGCCGGCGACCTCGATTCGATCCTGCGCAAGGCGCTGCGCAAGCCCGCCGCCGAGCGTTACGAGAGCGTCGCGGCCTTCGCCGACGATCTACGCCGCTGGCTCGACGGACGCCCGGTGCTCGCGCAACCCGACCGCTGGACGTATCGCGCGAGCAGGTTCCTGCGACGCCACCGCGTGCCGGTCGCCGTGGCAGCCGGCGTGATACTCGCGGTCGGCACGGCGGCAGGCGTGGCCTACCGGCAGACCCAACAGGCGCGCGAGGCCGACGCGCAGGCGGCCAGCACCGAGGTCTTCATCACGTCGATGCTGCGTCGGGCCAACGTGGACGGCAACGACAGCGGCTCCGACCTGCTCGTCGTGGATCTGTTGCGCCGCGCCGGCCGGGACGTGGAGACCATGCAGGCGCCGGTCGCGACACGCGTGCGGCTGCTGAATCTCGTCGCCGACGGACTGCGCGGGTTCGGTCAGTCGGCGGAGTTCGGTGACGTCGCCTCGAAGGCGCTGGCCCAGGCCGCGACGCTCGCGCCCGATCATCCCGAAGCACTCAAGGCCGGCTTCCTGAAGGCCAATGCCCTCATGGAGCAGGGGAAGTCC
>JAEUQR010000074.1 GCA_016789705.1 Acidobacteriota bacterium | reverse complement strand
CCGTGCACGAGCGCCGCGTAGTGTTTCACCACGTCGCGCCGCTCGAAGGCCATCGACAGCGCGCGGTGCGCCTCGGCGGTGCGCGCGAAGACGACGACACCCGAGGTGTCGAGATCGAGCCGGTGCACGACCCACACGCGCGAACCGAGCGCCGCCGCGACCTTGTCGCGCAGGCAGGCGCCTGCGGGCGCGCCGGGCATCGGAATCACGGCGACACCGGCAGGTTTGTTCACGACGACGAGCGCGGCGTCGTCGTAGAGGAAGGTCACGGGCACGTCGGCGACGGCGCCGGCGTCATGGTCGGCCAAGGGTGTCCTGCACGATCTGCGAAATCTGCCAGATGAGTTCGTTGCCGGCGTTGTCCGGCGAGTAGTCGATGACCGGTATGCCGTCCACGGTGACGGCCATCGCAATCGGCCCGCCCGGCGTGTAGACGATGCCCACATCACTCCGCAGGCGGTCGAGCGCGCCGCTCTTGCTCTGCACGCGCCGGTCGCCGGCGCGCCGGCCGATGCCGTCCTTGAACTGCTGCCGCTCGAGCGTCTCGAGCACCGAGAGCGAGGCGGCCGTGCTCACGACCTTCCCCGCATGCAGCATGTCGAGCAGCCGCACCATCTCGCGCGAGGTCGAGACGCCGATGCCGTAGCGTTCGTTCTCTGGCCGCTTCCCCGCCGTGCTCCAGCCGCTCGCGGCCACGAGGTCGGCGCCGTCGCCGCGGATCTTGCGCAGCGAGCGCGTGACCGTGAGGCCCGCGGTGTCGAGCCAGTCGTTGACGGCGTCGGCCGTAATGCGGTCGAGGATGAGGTTCGTTGCGGTGTTGTCACTCACGACGATCATGAGGTTCGCCAGATCGCGCACGGTGAGGGCGGTGCCGTCCGCGAGTTCGCGCAGCACGCCCGAGCCCGAGACCTTCGCCGACTCGCGCAGCACGATCCGCTCGTCCCACCGTACCGCGCCCTTCGCGACGAGCCCTTCGAGGGCGCAGAGGATCGGCAGCTTGATGGTGCTGGCAGTGCGGACCTTCGCGTCTGCCTTTATGGAGAGTTCGGCCCCGGTGCGGAGGTTGCGCGCGTGCAGGACGACCGTGCCCGTGAAGTCTTTCGTCAGCGCGGCGACGCGGGCGAGCGCCGCGTCCTCGCGCGGGCCAGCGGCGACACCCGTTGCGGACAACGACAGCAGCAGCACGGCCGCCGCGGTGGCGCGTTCCGGAATCATGGGACTATCTTCCCCTGAACCGGCGTCCTCGCGCCGGTGGAACACAACTTGTAAGCAGCCGCCCGGGAGCGTGCAGATGGTCCAGTTGAGAGGACACCAACGGCAGGACTCGGGGCTCGGGGCCCGGGGCTCGACGGACGCGGCCACGATGAGGGCCACCGCGGCACCACTCGTCACGGCGCTCGCGCTCCTCGCGCTCGTGGCCACGGCGTCGCCGGTGCGGGCGCAGTCGGCGGTCGGCTTCCACGGCGGATTCGCCGCAGACTCGGAGCAACCCGAGCAGGTCTTCGGCGGCGTCTTCTTCCAGTCGGGCGACATCGGCCGCGGCATCCGCCTGCGACCGGGCCTCGACGGCGCCACCGGCGACTGGCTGCGCACGGCCACAATCGGCGTGGACTTCGTCTACGGCTATCCGCTCAACAACGGCTGGACGCTCCTGGCCGGCGGCGGTCCCGCGGTGGTCATCACCCGCATCCCCGACATCGACTTCAGGGACACCGGCGTCGGCTTCCACTCGCTCTTCGGCTTCGGCCACGACAACGGGTTCTTCGCCGAGGTGCGCCTCGGCTCGGGCAGCGCCCAGCAGCTCAAGGTTGGCGTGGGCTGGGCGATCGTGCTCAACTGACCCGGCATGAGCGACGCGTCCCGCACCCGCACCGTCACCTGGGCCGATCCCGCCATCCACGCCTGGCGCGCATCGAGCGGACCAGGCCTCGAGATCCTGAAGAAGGTCGTCGCGAAGGAACTTCCACCGGCGCCGATGGCGAGCGTGCTTGGTTACGAGCTCATCGACGCGACCGAGGGACGGGCGGTGTTCGCGGTGACGCCGGCCGAGTTCCACTACAACCCCGCCGGACACGTGCACGGCGGCTTTGCCGCCACGGTGCTCGACTCGGCGATGGGCTGCGCCGTGTACTCCACGGTCGACGTCGGCTGGACCTACACGACCGTCGAGATCAAGGTGAACTACCTGAAGCCGATCACGGTCGCGACCGGGCCGCTGCGCGGGATCGGCACCCTGCTGCACCGCGGACGGCGCACGGCGATGGCGGAAGGCCGCCTCGAAGACGCCACCGGCCGGCTGCTGGCCCACGCCACGACCACCTGTCTCATCTGGCAGGTGTGATCTCGCCGACGCCCGCTTACGTCTTCTGACGCGCGGGCGACGTTGGACCCACGAGCGGCCTGACCAGCCACGCCGCGAGCACCGCCAGCACGAGCAGCATCGCCCAGCGCAGTGCCGCCGCGACGAATGCCGCATCCATCACCGGCCAGCTCAGGGGAAACTGCGCCAAGACCGCCCACCGCTCGCTGAGCCAGTGCCAGGCCGTGTGGGCGACGAAGGCCGACAGGATGATCGTGCCCACGCGCTCGTCCACGACCCGGCCGAAGAGCAGCGCCAGCAGCGGCAGCATCACGAGCAGCACGAGCAACTGCCCGATCTCGACGCCGACGTTGAAGGCGAGCAGCGAGGTGAGCAGGTGGCTGCCGGCGAACTGCAGTGATTCCCTGAGCGCGAACGAAAAGCCGAAGCCGTGCACGAGACCGAAGCCGAACGTCACCACCCAGCGGCGGTTCAGGTGCGCCCCGGTGATGTTCTCGATCGCCATGTACACAATCGAAGCGGCGATGAGCGTCTCGATGAGCGGCGGGAACCAGAGGGCGTCGGGCGCCATGTCGAACGCCGAGGCGATGAGCGTGATCGAATGCGCCACGGTGAAGGCCGTGACCACGGCGATGAGCGGCCGCAGGCGGCGGAACGGGATCACCAGGCAGAAGAGGAACAGCAGGTGGTCGATCCCGTCGAGGATGTGGAAGAACCCGTCCTTCGTGAAGCGGAAGGCCGCCTGGTACCAGCTCGGGTCGAGCTGCACGATGCCGGTGTCGCCGTGCACGTCGAAGGCGCGCTCGGGACTGCCCGGCACGAGCAGCCGCAGCACGACGTTGACGCGCAGACCGAGGCGGGTCAGGCCGGGCATGATGGCGAACTTCGACTGGTCCGACTGGATGGGGTACTCGAAGCGGACGTCGAGCAGGCCGTCCTGCCAGTAGAGTTCGGTGTCGTCGGGCAGGGGCGGCGCCTGCAGGTGCGCCACCGCCTCGTCGTAGCTCGCGAACGACTTGTCGGAGGGCAGCGAGACCCGGGCCGCCGTCACCGGCGCTTTGGGCAGGAGCTGCCCGTTCTCGTAGACGTCGACGAAGTCGCCGATCCAGAGCGTGGCGGCATCGCGGAGCGTGGGCCCCATACGGCTGAGATCGAGGAACCCGTTCGTCTGCGTGGGCACGTCCATGTCGCGCATCGCCTTGAGCGGCGCGCGGACCAGGAAGACGAGCGTCTGCCCTTCGGGCTTCAGGAACGTCTGAACGGTGACTTCGTTGGGAATTTCGTGGGCGGACGGCCTGGCGGCGAGGAGCAGGCCGACCACCAGCGCGAGCGCCAGCGTACGGTTCACGCCCGGAGCCTACCGACTCCGCCCCCGGTCTGGCAAGGCCGCCCGCCGCCGCCCGCGTTTCCCGGTTCGCCGCCATCCGATCCGTGTATACTCGCCGGGTTTCGGGTTACCCGCGCGAGGCGGGGTCCCTGTCGGTGGAGGCACCATGAGCCGTGTTATTCGGTCGCGCAAGGTCAGGATTGGCAGCGCGCTCGTCGCGTTGGCGCTGGCGTTCGGCGTGAGCGCGTCGTGGATGGAGCAGCGTGCAGTGGTCGAGGCCCAGGCGGGCGTCGTCGCGCCGCGCTTCGAAGTGGATCCCATGTGGCCGAAGCCCATGCCCAACAACTGGGTGATGGGTCAGACCATCGGTCTCACGGTCGACGACCGCGACCACATCTGGTTGATCCATCGCGGTAACGACCCCGGCACCGCCGGTCTCGACCGCACCGAGCTGGCCGTCGTGACGCCCGGCTCGCCGCGCGTCGGTGAGTGCTGCGATGCGGCGCCGCCCGTGCTCGAATTCGACGCCGCCGGCAACCTCGTGGGCTCGTGGGGCGGCCGCGTGGCCGGCGCGCCCTACGAATGGCCGGAGTCGAACCACGGCATCGTCGTGGATCACAAGGGCTTCGTGTGGATCGGCGGCAACGGCGGCAACGACTCGCACATCCTGAAGTTCACGCGCGACGGCAAGTTCGTGGCCCAGTACGGCAAGGCCGGCGCCCGCCGCGACCCGAAGTCCACGCCCGAGAAGCCGAACTTCGTCGCCAACTCGATGGACATGGACAACTTCGGCCGCGTCGCCAAGATGTTCATCGACCCGCGCGCCAACGAAGGCTACGTGGCTGACGGCTACCTGAACCACCGCGTCGCGGTCATCGACCTCGACAACGGCAAGATCAAGCGCATGTGGGGCGCCTACGGCAAGCCGCCGACGGACGAACCGCTCGGCCGCTACATCCCCGGCCAGCCGCCCGCCCAGCAGTTCCGCAATCCGGTGCACTGCTCGGAGGTCTCGAACGACGGCCTCGTCTACGTCTGCGACCGTCCGAACGACCGCGTGCAGGTCTTCGACAAGACCGGCAAGTTCATCAGCGAGCACTTCGTCGAGACCAACACGCTGGCCGACGGCTCGGTGTGGGACATCGCCTTCTCGAAGGACCCCGGCCAGAAGTACATCTACATGGCCGACGGCGTGAACGAACACGTGCGCATCTTCGACCGCAAGTCGATGACCGAGCTCACCAACTTCGGCTACGGCGGCCGTCAGCCCGGGATGTTCCTCGGCGTGCACTCGATCGCCACCGACTCGAAGGGCAACATCTACACGACGGAAACCTACACCGGCAAGCGCCTGCAGAAGTTCGTGTTCAAGGGCGAAGGCCCGGTGACCGCGAAGAAGCAGGGCGTGCCGTGGCCGGCCGCCGCGCTCAAGAGCGGCAACTAGGCGCCTTCCGGCGCGACCTTCATGCGGCGGCAGCCTTCGGGCTGCCGCCGTTTTCTTTTGGGACGGCGGAATTCGCGGCGCTCGGCGGGTGACCGGGACTCCGGCTGACCCGGCCCGGCATGTTCGCGTCGGCGCTGGCCTGGCTGGCCGCCGGTCTCGTCGCCGCGCAGGTCTCCCCGGAACGCGCGGTGCTGACGCTATTTGCCGGCGGTATGCTCATCCACCCGGCCGGCGTGCTGCTGGCCAGGGCGCTCGGCCGTCGCGGGCAGCACGCACACGGCAACCCGCTCGGCACGCTCGCCCTCGAAACCACCGTGTGGCTCGTGCTCAGCATGCCGCTTGCCTACGTCGTGTCGTTGTACCGGGTGGATCTCTTCTTCCCGGCGATGTTGCTCGTCATCGGCGGCCGGTATGCGACCTTCGCCACGATGTTCGGCACCCGCGTGTTCTGGATCTGCGGCGGCGCGCTCGTGGCCGCCGCCTACGCGCTCGCGAGTCTCAAGGCCACGCCGGCCACCGCGGCCTTCTCCGGCGCGGCGATCGAGGCGGCGTTCGCGGTGTGGATCGCGGTCACGAACCGTGGCGAGGACGTCCCCGCCGCGCCACCCGCCCGCCGGCAGTGACCCTTCGGCCGCCGCCAGTGTCTGGTACACCGGAGCCACCGGCGCCGGGCCGCGACCGCGCGTCGCGGAAGCGTTCCCGGGAGATCGGTTACTCTTGATTCGAGGGAACGACATGAAGGTTGCGAAGCTCGGATTCATTGCCCTGCCCGCCGCGTGGCTGTTGCTCGTCACCGCCACGCCGGAGGCCGCCCAACCGAAGACCGTCAACAGCGGCGTCTTCACCGAGGCGCAGGCCACGCGCGGCGAAGAGGCGTACAAGAAGGATTGCAGCTCCTGCCATGGCGCCGGACTGGCCGGCGACGGCTTCGCTCCGGGGCTCGCCGGCTCGGAGTTCCTGAGCAACTGGAACGGCACATCGGTCGGCGATCTCTTCGACCGCATCCGCATCTCGATGCCACCGAGCAGCCCGGCGTCGCTGCCGAACGCCGCCAAGGCCGACATCATCGCGTTCGTGCTCAAGTTCAACAAGTACCCGGCCGGCTCGGCCGAGCTGGCTAGCAGCACCGACGCGCTCAAGGACATCGCGATCGAGCTGCCGAAGTAGGCAGTCCCACCGACGAACCTGTGCAGCGAAGGCACACTCGTGGTGTGCCGTTCCTGCACAGGCGGCGCCTGATTCGTGCAATACCGCACCCGCTCCGACCACATCCACCTGACGCCTCCCGGCGTTTCCCGCGCGTTTCCTCAGTAATCCTCAGCAATTCTGGCGGCCTGACGGCCACGTCCGCCTCGCGCCAGGGCGACGCGCCCTCCGGCACACGCGTTGCACCGCTCCATGATGTGCTGGATACCCCGAGGCCGCTGGCGGCGATGCCGGCGGACCTGTTGCACACCTGTCCGGTGTGCGGCCACGAGATGGCCGTGATGGTGGCCGAGACGCCGAAAGGCCGGCTCACGCAGTGCGCGAGCTGTGGCGAACTCGACTACCGGCGTGGTCCCGTGCTGGCGGCCAGACCGGCGCTGCCCGGCCGTTCGTAACCCGCCTCGGCACAGCCCGGCCGTCCCATCCCTCCCGGAACTTGCCCGGGACAAGTGCATGCCGCGCGCGGTCGTGCCGTGCTACTTCTGTAGGGGCCAGCCCTCCCGGAGGAAGTCCCGTCATGCGTTTCGTGCCGTCGCTCGCCCTCGCGCTCATCGTCAGCGCGCCCACCATCGCCCTCGCACAGCCATCCACCGGCACCGTATTCATCAGCGGCGGTGCGTTCGCCGCCATTGAGCAGGCTCCCCGCGCGACGACGTTCGGCGCTCCCGACCAGGATGCCAGCGGCACGGTCGCCGGCGGCATGCTCGGAGTCGGCGTACATCTCACCGAACGGGTCTCGGCCCGCGTCGAGTGGTCGCTGACCGATACGCTGCGGCGGCGCCAGGAGGGCTACGCCTATCCGACCCTCGCGGGTGAGTTCGCGGGCCTGATGCCCATGAACCCGATCGGACGCCCCGGCGACGCGTCGCTCAGCATCTTCCCGGCGCCAATCATCCCCGAGACAAGACGTTCGACCGCTGCGGCGTTCGCCTTGCTCGGCTACCACGTGCCGGCTGGCCGCGCCTCGATCGAGGTGCTGGGCGGGCTGGGCCTGCTCAACACCGACAGCGAGACCAGTTACGACGTGCGTATCGCCGCCGGGCGGCTCACCGTGCCGGCGGCCTACACGAGCTCTACCTATCACGCGGTCGCCGTCGTCGGCGCCGATGTGGCCGTGCGCCTGACCGGCCATGCCGCCGTCGTGCCGCAGGTCCGGGCCTACGCGCTCGGCGGCGGGTTGAGCGTGCGGCCCGGTCTCTCGCTCCGCTGGACGTTCTGACGCCGGGGCTGCACACCATCTCGGCGGCGACGGGCGCGACGGCGCCCGGCTCAGGCGTGGCCGTGCGAAGATGCGGCCATGCGGGCCGTCTGCCTGTTCCTGTTGCTGCTGGCACCGGCCGTGCCTGCCGCCGCGCAGCCGGCACGCGGCACCGTGTTTGCCACCCTCGCCGGCGTCGCCGCCGAGGAAAGCGCGCCGAGCGCCGGCCACGGGGCCCTTTTCACGGGCGAACGCTTCGACGGCGCCACGCATGGAGGCGTGCTCGGCGTGGGCGTGCACCTCTCGCCCCGCTGGACGCTGCGTGCCGAGTGGCACTTGACCGGGGCGCTCTTCGTCACGGAAGCGCTGCCACCGGCCGACGCCGCGGAAATCGCGCTGGCGCGCCAGTTCGCGGCGACCGCCGTGCAGTTCGGGTTCCCGCCGGGACCCGCGGAGGACTATCTGGTGCGAGGCGGCTTCGACTACGAACGCCGCGACCGGGTCGGCATGGCGGTCGCAGGCCGGCGCTTCGGTGACCGCCGCGTCGCGCTGGACGTGCTGGCCGGCGCCGCCTACGTCTCGAAACACGAGACGGCCACCTCGTTCGAAGTCTACGCCTCGGCCCGCACGGGCGCCGAAGGACCGGAACTGCGCCACACCTGGGACGTGACCAGGCGACAAATCACGGGAGTCGGCGGCGGCGACCTGCTCGTCAGGCTCGCGGCGCGGCTCCACGCGCTGGCCGGCGTGCGCGCGTACCGCGTCCAGCGGGGCACGAGCGTGCGCTCGTCGCTGGGCCTCCGCTGGCGGTTCTGAACCAGCCGGAGCCGCGTGTTATCCTCGACCCATAGTCCTGGTTCGAGGGTTCCGGCCGTGCCGATTTTCGAGTATTCCTGCGACGCCTGCCACCACGAGTTCGAGACGCTGGTCCGCACCGGCGACACGCCGACCTGCCCGAACTGTGCGGCGACGGCGCTCACGAAGCTGCTGTCGCTGCCCGCGATCAAGTCCGAGTCCACACACGATCTGGCGCTGCGCGCCGCGCACCGCCGCGACAAGATCCAGCAGTCCGAGAAGAACCGCGAACAGCGCGAATACGAGCTGAACCACGACGACTAGTTGGCGGTAGGATGCTCGGGCATGGACGCGCCCACGCCCGTCGAGCAGCAGGAACGCGAGACCTACCTCGCACGCACGCCGGCCTCCGCCTCCCTCTTCGCCCGCGCCTGCCAGGTGCTGCCGGGCGGCGACACGCGCACCGGCACGTTCCACGCGCCGTACCCGCTCTTCGCCGCCGAGGGTGACGGCTGCTGGCTGACCGACGCCGACGGCCGGCGCTACCTCGACACGCTCTACAACTTCACGTCGCTCCTGCACGGCCACGCGTTCCCGCCGGTCGTCGAGGCCATCTGCGCGCAGGCGGCGCGCGGCACCGTCCATGGCACGGCGAACGCGCTGCAGGTCGAACTCGCCGAAGTGCTGCGGGCCCGTGTCCCGTCGGTCGAGCGCCTCCGGTTCTGCAATTCGGGCACCGAGGCGACACTCGGCGCGATTCGCGCCGCGCGCGCGTTCACCAGGAAGCCGGCCATCCTGAAGATGGCCGGCGGGTATCACGGCTCGCACGACCCGGTCGCCATCGCGATGTCGGCGGCGCCGTCGGCTCTGCCGCCCGGCATCACGCCCGGCGTGGCCGCCGACGTCATCATCGGCGGGTTCAACGACCTGGATCGCACGGCCACCCTCATCCGCCAGCACCGCGATCGGCTCGCCGCGGTCATCGTCGAGCCGATGCTCGGCTCGGGTGCGCTCCTGGCCGACCGCGCGTTCCTGGAGGGCCTGCGCGCCGTCACGGCCGAATGCGGCGTGCTGCTCATCCTCGATGAAGTGATCACCTTCCGGCTGTCCGTGGGCGGCCTGCAGGAGGTCTTCGGTCTCCGGCCCGACCTCACGAGTTTCGGCAAGATCATGGGCGGCGGCCTGCCGGTGGGCGCCTTCGGCGGCCGCGCCGACGTCATGGCCACCTACGATCCGTCGCGCGCCGGCAGCATCAGTCATTCCGGCACCTACAACGGCAATGCCACGACCATGGCCGCGGGGCTGGCCGCGCTCGCCCACTTCGATGGCGCGGCAGTCGCCGCGCTCAACGCCACCGGAGACCGCCTGCGCGCCCGGCTCAACGACGCGATCGGCCGTGAGGACATCGAGGCCGTGGTCACGGGCTACGGCTCGCTCATGCAGCTGCACCTGACGGCGCCGCCGGTGACACGGCCCGAAGCGGCGCTCGCCGCCGACCTCCGCTTCGTGAAGCTGATGCACCTGGCGCTCGCCAATCGCGCCGTCTTCAGTTCGACGCGGCAGCTCTACGTCGTGGCCACCGTGATGCGCGACGACGAGATCGGTCACTTCACCGGGGCCTTCGCCGAGGCGCTCGCGGTCGTGGCCCGGGCGCGGCGCGCGGCGTCATCGGTTCTCTGATACCCTTCCCCGCCGGAAAGGTCCCTGTGTCGAACCCGTCTGCCGCGAAGCCCGCTCCCTCCGTCAGTTTCCTCAAGCTCGCCGGCCCGGGCCTGGTCGTGGCCGCCACCGGCATCGGCTCGGGCGACGTCGTCTCGGCCACGGTGGGCGGCGCGCGGTACGGCGTCGTGCTGCTCTGGGCGATCGCGCTCGGCGCCTTCTTCAAGTTCGTGCTGAGCGAAGGCATCGCGCGCTGGCAGCTCGCCACCGGTCAGACGGTCATCGAAGGCTGGGCGGAACACCTGCACGCGTCGGTGAAGATCGTCTTCGGCGTGTATCTCGTGCTGTGGACGATCGCGGTGAGCGCGGCGCTCACGAACGCCTGCGGCCTCGGCCTCGCCAACCTGACCGGCGGTGCCGTGCCACAGTCGTGGGGCGCGGTGCTGCACAGCCTCATCGGCTTCACCTTCGTCTACCTCGGCGGCTACGGCAAGTTCGAGAAGCTGATGAAGGTGCTCGTCGGCGTGATGGGCTTCAGCATCCTGGTCTGCGCGGCCCTCACCATGCGCAATCCGGCTCCGGCGCTCTCCGGCCTCGTGCTGCCGACGATTCCCGGCGGCAGCGGCACCTACGTGCTGTCGCTCATCGGCGGCATCGGCGGCTCGGTGACGATGCTCTCCTACAACTACTGGATGCGCGAAGAAGGCATGCGCGGCTCGGGCTACCTCTCGTACGTGCGCGGTGACGTCGCCGTGGCCTACGTGTTCACGGCGCTCTTCGGCATCTCGATCATGCTCATCGCCAACACGGCCTTCTTCGTGCCGGGTGTGGCGCTCAGGGACGCGGAAGCCGTCCCCCGCATGGCGGCGTTCCTCGGCACGATCCTCGGGCCGTTCGGCATCTGGGCCTACGGGCTCGGCTTCTGGGCTGCCGTCTTCGCGTCGCTCCTCGGCGTGTGGCAGAGCGTCCCGTATCTCTACGCCGACATCTACGGCGTGCTGAAGGGCCTGTCGTTCGAGGCGCGCGAGGAGATCACGAAGGTCACGAGCCAGCCGTATCGGCTCGGCCTCATCTTCATCTCGCTCGTGCCGCTGCCGCTCGCCTTCACCGGCGCGCCGCTGCTCGTCATCGTGACCTACACGGTCATCGGCAGCCTCTTCGTGCCGTTCCTCGCGGGCACACTGCTGTATCTGAACAACAAGGTCAACTGGGCCGACCGTGATGTGCCGAAGAACGCGATGACGACCAACGTGCTGCTGGTCGCGATTCTCGTGCTGTTCCTCTTCGTGGGCGCGCAGGAAGCCATGGGCGCGCTCAGGCGGATCATGGGCTGAGCCCGCCCGCCGGCGGCGCGGATTCTGTGCGACCATGCCTGCTGTCATGGTGCAGACCCTCGTTGCCATCGCCCTCACGGCTGCCGCCGCGCTGCAGCCGGACTTCGACACGATGCTCATCGCCGGCAGCCGGGCCCTCGTGGAGGCGCTGTTTGCCGGCCGCCCCGGGCCGATGGTGGCGAAGTTCGACGACGAGATGAAGGCCGCGCTCACCGAAGCGCAGCTGACGCAGGCCATCACGTCCGTGCAGCAGCAGGCCGGCGCCTTCCGCGGCATCACGGATGCGCGGGTCTCGGAACAGGGCGGCGTGCGCGGCGTGGTGCTCGTCTGCGATTTCGCCGGCGGCCCGGTGGACGTCACTGTGGTCTGGGGCGGCAAGGCACAGGTCGTGGGTCTCAACATCCGGCCGGCAATGGTCGTCACCGAATACACGCCGCCGGCCTACGTCACCTACGCGAACTTCAAGGAATCGTCAGTCACGGTGGATGCCGGCACCGGCTGGTCGCTGCCGGGCACGCTCACGATGCCGGTGGGCGAGGGCCCCTTCCCGGCCGTGGTGCTCGTGCACGGCTCGGGCCCGGCCGATCGTGACGCCTCGTTCGGGCCCAACCGTCCCTTCCGCGACATCGCCTGGGGGCTCGCCTCGCGCGGCATCGCCGTGCTGCGCTACGACAAGCGCACGCTGACGCACCGGGCCCGCATCCAGGCCCTTTCGACCTTTACTGTCAAGGACGAGACCATCGACGATGCGCTCGCCGCGGTGAAGGTGCTGCGCGACAGCCCCGGCATCCGCCAGGACCGCATCTTCGTCGCCGGGCACAGCCTGGGCGGCATGGTGGCGCCGCGCATCGGCGCCGCCGATCCGAAACTCGGCGGCCTCATCGTGCTGGCCGGCGCCGTACGTCCGCTGGCCGACTCGATCCTCTCGCAGACGCGCTATCTCGCGGAAGTGGACGGCATCGTGTCGGACGATGAGAAGACGCAGATTGCCGATGCGGAAACCATCGTCGCGCGCGTGAAGACGCTGAAGCCCGGCGACCCGCCGCTCACCGGTCCACTCGCGAGCGGGCCGGTGTCGTACGTGATCGATCTGCGCGGCTACGACCCGCCCGCCGCGGCGAAGGCCCTGGCGCTGCCGATGCTCGTGCTGCAGGGGGAACGCGACTATCAGGTCACGATGGACGACTTCGCCGCCTGGCGCGCCGCGCTCGGCAGCCGCGCCGACGTGCGTCTCACCTCGTATCCGGCGCTCAACCACCTGCTCATGGCCGGTACTGGCAAGAGCTCCCCGGCGGAGTACCGCGTCGAGGGCCACGTGGACGAGGCCGTCGTGCGCGACATCGCCGCCTGGGTGACTGCGCGCTGATGGACCTCGCGACGGCGCTCGCGGCGATCTATCCGCCCGACCGGCTGCTCACCCGGACGAGCGCGCTCGCCGCCTACGAAAGTGACGCCCTCACGGCCTTCCGCACCAGGCCGCTCGCCGTGGTGCTGGCCGAGACGCGCCAGGAGGTCATCGACACCGTGCGGCTCTGCCACGCCGCCGGCGTGCCGTTCGTGGCCCGCGGCTCGGGCACCAGCCTCTCGGGCGGTTCCGTCCCGCTCGACGACGGCATCGTCATCGCGCTCAATCGCCTGAACCGCATCGTGCGGGTGGATCCGGTGGACCGCATCGCCGTCGTGGAACCGGGCGTCATCAACCTCGACATCTCGGCGGCCGCGGAACCGTTCGGGTTGTACTACGCGCCGGATCCATCGAGCCAGTCGGTGTGCACCATCGGCGGCAACGTCGCCTTCAACTCCGGCGGCGCGCACTGTTTCCGTCACGGCATGACCGCCAACCACGTCCTGGGCCTCGAGGTCGCGCTGCCCGACGGCGAGGTCGTGCGGCTGGGCGGCGACAGCGTCGAAGGCGTCGGGCCCGATCTCACCGGGCTCTTCGTCGGCTCCGAAGGGCTCTTCGGCGTGGCGCTCGAAGTGACGGTGCGGCTGCTGCCGCGGCCCGAGGCCTACCGCACGGTGCTTGCGAGTTATACGTCACTCCAGGCGGCGGGTGATGCCGTCACCCGGATCATCGCCGCCGGCCTGCTGCCCGGGGCGATGGAAATCATGGACCGCCTGGCGATGGACGCCGCGGAAGCCGCCGTGCACGCGGGCTACCCGGCCGGCGCCGCCGCCGTACTGCTCGTGGAACTCGAAGGCGATGCCACGCAGACGGACGCGGAACTGGCGCGGCTGCGCGCCGTGCTCGACGCCTCCGGCCCCTCGCACGTGCACGTGGCGGCCAACGCCGAGGAACGCGCCCTGCTCTGGAAGGGCCGCAAGTGTGCATTCTCGGCCGTCGGACGTCTCAGTCCCGACTTCATCGTGCAGGACGGCGTGGTGCCGCGCACGAAACTCGGCGACGCACTCGCGGCCATCGAGGAGCTGTCGCGGCAGCACGGCGTGCGCGTCGCCAACGTGTTCCACGCCGGCGACGGCAACCTGCACCCGCTCATCCTCTACGACGGCCGCGAGCCGGGCGCGCTCGCACGCGCCGAGCTGCTCGCCACCGACATCCTGCGCCTCTGCATCCGTCTCGGCGGCTCGATCACGGGCGAACACGGCGTCGGCCTCGAGAAGCGCGCGTTCCTGCCCGAGATGTATCGCCCCGACGACATCGCGTTCATGCAGCGTCTGCGCGAAGCCGTGGACGGGCGCCGGCTGGCCAATCGCGGCAAGATGCTGGAGACGCCGGCGTGACGATCGCCGGGCCCTCGACCATCGAGTCGCTCGTCGAGGCCGTCGCGCAGAGCGCGCCGGCGCCGCTCGCCATTGCCGGTGGCGGCACGTCGCGCCCGCGGCCGGCCGACGCGGCTCACCACCCGTGCGCCGTGCTCGACACGCGCGCCGTTGCCGGCATCACGGCCTACGACCCGGCGGAGTGTGTCGTCACGGTGCTCGCGGGCACGCCCGTGCAGCACCTGGCCGACGCGCTCGCCGCGCACGGGCAGTACCTGCCGTGGGATCCGCCGATCGCCGGCGCGGACGCCACCGTGGGCGGCATGATCGCCACGGGCGTGAGCGGCCCCGGGCGCCACCGTTATGGCGGCGTGCGCGACTTCGTGATTGGGGCGCGCGTCGTCGACGGCCGCGGCCGCCTCGTCGCAAGCGGCGGCCAGGTGGTGAAGAACGCTGCCGGTTTCCTGTTGCATCACGCACTCGTCGGCAGCGGCGGCCGCCTGGGCGTCATCGCGGACGTCAGCCTGAAGGTGTTCCCGCGGCCGGAGGCCACCCGCACGATCGTCGTCCGCGGCGACTCGCTCGCCGCGGCGCTCGAGGCGCACGAGCGGCTCCGTCTGGCCAATCTCGATCTCGATGCGCTGGACCTCGACGGCCCGTCGGCCACGGTCTCGGCCCGCCTCGCCGGTGCCGCCGATGCACTCGACGCGCGCGCGGCGCGCACGATCGCGGCCGCCGGCCACGCGGTCGAGACGCACACCGGCGACGCGGAGGCGCAGCACTGGCACACGCACTCGATCGCGTGGTGGCCGCGTGAGGGGGCCACCGTGAAGGTGCCGGTGACGCCGTCACGCCTCGCCTCCATACTCGCAGTGCTCGCGCCCCTCGGGCCCTGCCGGGCCTCGGCAGGCGGCGCCGTGGTGTATCTGCACAGCGCGCAGCCGCTCGAGGCGGTCGGAGCCGTGCTCCTCGCGCATCACCTCACGGGCGCCGTCGTGCGCGGCGCCGAGGCCGGCAGGCGCCTGGGCGTGCAGCCGTCGCCGGCCTTCGCCGATCGCGTGCGTGCCACGCTCGATCCTGACGGCCGCTTCCGCTAGGTGCTGCGATGCATCACCAGATCCCGCCCGCCAACGACCCACGACGCGCCGCCATGGCGCAGGCGGTGTCGTCGTGCGTGCACTGCGGGTTCTGTCTGCCGGCCTGTCCGACCTACAAGGTGCTCGGCGAGGAGATGGATTCGCCGCGCGGCCGGATCGTGCTGATGAAGGCAGTGCTCGAAGGCGCACTGCCCCTCGCCGACGCCGCGCCGCATCTCGATCGCTGTCTGGGCTGCCTGGCCTGCGAGACCGCGTGCCCGTCGGGCGTGCGCTACCGCGATCTCATCGAGCCCATGCGCGAGGACCTCGTGGCACGCCGCCCCGCCGCCGATCGCCTGCAGCTCGGGGCGCTGCTCGGTGTGATGGCGTCGCCGGGGCTCTTCCGCGTGGCCGCGGCGGTGGGCGCCGGGGCGAAGCCCTTGGCACCGGCCCTGCCCGCGCCGATGCGGGCGATGCTCGACCTGCTGCCGGCGCGCCTGCCGTCGCCGGAGATGCCGCCGGCACTCACGGCCGCACAGGGACGGCGACGCGGCCGCGTGGCCCTCATGACGGGATGCGTGCAGCAGGTGCTGCGGCCCGGTGTGACGGCGGCTGCGATCCGCGTGCTCGCCGCGAACGGCGTCGAGGTGGTGGTGCCCGCCGAACAGGGCTGCTGCGGCGCGCTCGCCCGCCACGCCGGTGACCACGCGGGCGGCACGACGCTGGCCGCAGCGCACGCCGCCCGGTTCCCGGCGGATGTCGATGCCGTGCTTGCGACCGCGGCGGGCTGCGGGTCGTCGATGAAGGACACGCACACCGGCGGCGCGCCCGTGCTCGACGTGCTCGAGTATCTCGACCGCCTCGGTCCGGTCACGCCGCTCGCACTGCCAGAGCCAGCGCGCGTCGCCTACCAGGATGCCTGTCATCTGGCGCACGCCCAGCAGATCACGGCGGCGCCGCGGCGGCTGCTCGGCCTCGTCTCGGGCCTCACGCTCGTGCCGCTCGCAGAGAGCGGCCTCTGCTGCGGTTCGGCCGGGCTCTACAACATCGAGCAGCCCGATCTGGCCGCGGCGCTCGGCCGCCGCAAGGCCGACGCCGTCGCCGCCTCGGGTGCCACGCTCGTCGTCTCGGCGAACATCGGCTGCCTCACGCAGATCGGCGCGTCACTCGCGGCCGCGGGCCACGCCGTGGACGTCACGCACGCGGTCGAACTGCTGGCCATGGCGCTGCCCCGCCGGCACGGCTCACAATAGCCTCATGCGCCTCCTCCTCGATTACGGCAGCCACGGTCTGCCGGTGGACGTGCCCGACGATCGCACCGTCGTCGTCGCGCCTCGCCACACGCCCGCCGTCGCCGACGCGCGCGCCGCACTCGACGAGGCGCTCGCGCGCCCCACTGCCGGGCCGCCGCTCGCCGCGCTCGTCGCGCCCGGGCAGCGCGTGGCCATCTCGATCTGCGACGTCACGCGGGCGCAGCCGCGCCAGGTCATGGTGGAAGCGATTCTCGCGGCGCTGCCGGGCACGCGCGTCGACGACGTAACGCTGCTCGTGGCGACGGGCACGCACCGCGCCAACACACCGGATGAGCTGACGCGGATGCTCGGGCCGGACCTCGTCGCACGCTGCCGCATCGTCAACCACGACGCCCGCGACGACGGCGCCCTGGCCTTTGCCGGCACGACCTCCCGCGGCGTGCCGGTGTGGCTCAACCGCCACTGGCTCGACGCCGACGTGCGCATCACGACCGGCTTCGTCGAACCGCACTTCTTCGCCGGCTTCAGCGGCGGACCGAAGATGGTGGCGCCGGGCCTGGCCGGCCTCGCGACGACGCTCGTGCTGCACGACGCGCGGCACATCGGCCATGCGAACGCCGTGTGGGGCATCACCCACGGCAACCCGGTGCACGACGACGTCCGCGAGATCGCGGCGCTCACCGGCGTGACCTTCGCGGTGGACGTCGCTCTCAACCGCGATCAGGCCATCACGAAGGTCTTCGCCGGCACGCTGCTCGACGAACACGCCGCTGCGTGTGCCTTCGTGAAGGACACGGCGATGTGTCCGGTGGACGGCCTCTTCGACGTGGTGCTCACGACGAACTCCGGCTTCCCGCTCGACCAGAACCTCTACCAGGCGGTCAAGGGCATGTCGGCGGCTGCCTGCATCGTGAAGCCTGGCGGCACGATCGTGTGCGCGGCGGAATGCCGCGACGGCGTACCCGATCACGGGCCCTACGGCCGGCTGCTGCGGCAGCGCCGCTCACCCGGAGAGCTGCTCGCCATGGTGGAGGCGCCGGGGTTCGCCGAGCAGGACGCCTGGCAGGTGCAGGTGCAGGCGCTCATCCAGCAGAAGGCACGCGTGCTCGTGAAGGCCGACGGCCTCACCCACGAGCACTTGCGGCAGGCCCACTTCGAGCCGGTGACCGACGTGGGCATGGCCGTGCGTGAAGCGCTTGGCCAGGCCGGTCCAGGCGCCACGCTGGCAGTGTTGCCGCACGGGCCGCAGACCATCCCGTACGTGCGGTGACCGGCCGCGGCATGACCCGGCGGCCGTCGCGTTTCCGCTTCAACAGACGGCAGTCCATGCCCACTCTTCACACGATGCCCCGGTGGCTGCCAGCGGTCGCGCTGTGGCTCGCCATCCTCACTCCGACGCTCGCCGCGCAGGCGCCGCCCGAGGTCATCCAGATCTCGGCGTCGCTGCACGTGCTCGTGCTGTTCTCGGACGGCACGGTCGCGGCGCTCGGCGAGAATCGCGCGGGACAGGCCGGCCGCCCGCCGGTCATCCGGCGGTTCCTGCCCGCCGCGCGGGTGGAACTGCCCACGAAGGCCGTACAGGTCGTGGCCGACGAAGACACCTCCTATGCGCTCCTCGACGATGGCACCGTGTGGGCGTGGGGACGCGGCTACGAACGCCAGCTCGGCGTGGCGCTCAGCGGCCCCGCGGGCACCGACAGGCACACACCCGCCGCGGTGCCGGGCCTGCGCGACGTGGTCGAGATCTCGGCGCGCCGCAACGTGGCGCTGGCGGTGCTCGCCGACGGCACGGTGCGCGGCTGGGGCGTGTTGACGGAGGCGCTTCGCGGCAGGACGCCGGAGTTTCCTGGCGTCGCGTCTCCCGTGCCGGTGGCCGGCCTTGCCGATGTGGTGCACATCGCAGGCGGCGCCGACGGCTTCGCGATGACCCGCGACGGCCGCGTCTTCGGCTGGGGCACCAACCACCGCGGCGGTCTCGGGCTCGGCCACGTGTCGAACGAGATCCTGCCGCCCACGGAGATCCCGGCGCTGAAGGACGTGGTCTCGCTCGCCGTCGGCGCGGCGGCGAACGCCGCGGTGACGCGTGATGGCCAGGTGCTCACCTGGGGCCACAACGAACAGGCAAACCTCGGCGACGGCGGTCACGTGGACCCGGGCGACCCGGCACAGCCCGCACCCGCGCCCGTCAAGGGCATCACTGATGCCGTCGAGGTGAAGGCCGGCACGTATGGACGCCACATCATGGTGCGGCGACGCAACGGCACGCTCATCGGCTGGGGCAACAGCGACTGGGGCCAGCTCGGCGCCGGTATCTCGGGCGACTTCCAGCCCAGGCCCACCCCGGTGAAGCTGCCGGGCGTGGAGGCGTTCTGGCTGGGCGGCAATTTCTCGTTCGCCCGCACGACCGACGGCGCGCTCTGGTTCTGGGGCGAGGAATCGGCGGCCCGCCGCCTGGTGGCGGCCGCCGGCAATCAGCGCGTGCCGGCGCGCGTGCCGGCGGAGAAGTACCTGGTCACGCCGCCGCAGTAATCAGGCCTCAACGCGGATCTCGCGCGTCCACTGCGAGTTGTCTTCGCGGCCGCTGGCGATTTCGGCATCGCGCTCGGCCTTCGTGGGCTGCACCCTGCCCTGCGCGTCGATGGCGCGTGAGACCACGGTGTGCGTGCCGGGCGTGAGGTTCGCCGTGGTGAACGACCACAGCACCCAGCCGTACTTCGCGCGGTTCGGCAGGCGCGCCGCCGACGCCGGCGGCGCATCGATCGTCGCGGCCTGCCAGGGCCCGCCGTCCACCGACACCTCGACGGCCTTGATCGGTGTCTGGCCGCCCCAGGCCGGCCCGGCGATCCGATACTGCCAGTCGGTGCCACGCATCGTGCGCGTGACGCGCGCCACGATCGACTTGAGGCGGTTCTTCGAGATCGACGTGTCGAGCCACATCGGCCCGTCGGGCGTGGCCACGGAGCGCAACGACAGATAGTTGCGCACCTGGTGCTGGCCTTCATAGCGGCGGTCGAGCACTTCGATGCGGCCCAGCCACTTCACCTGCGTCATGCCGTACCAGCCCGGCACGAGCAGGCGCACCGGGAACCCCTGATCGCGGGGGATCGGCTGGCCGTTCAGCGCGAAGGCCAGCATCGTGTCCGGATGCAGCGCGTCGAGCAGGTGGATGGCGCGACCGTGCGGCGCGGCGTACTCGCGGTTCCCCGCCTGGAACTTCTTCTCCTTCTCCAGGTCGAGTCCGAGGAAGAGCACTTCGCGCGCCTCGTGCGTGAGACCGGCCTCCTCGAGAATCGACTTGAGGCCGACGCCGGTCCACACGCCGTTCGAGAGTAGCCCCGCCATCCTGTTGGGCCGCGTCGAGTTGCCCGAGCACTCGAGCGTGACCGCCTCATCGCGGCGGTCGCGGCGGGCCTTCAACTGGTCGAGCGTGAACTCGAGTGGTGTCTTCACGAAGCCGCCGACGCGCAACCGGTAGGTCGCGGCGTCGACCTCGGGCGACGTGGTCTGCCCGAACGCGTAGTGTTCGTCGTTCGGCGTCGCCCAGGTCGTGAGCTGCCGCAGGTCCACGCAGCGCACGCGCGGGGTCGCCTCGGACGCCATGATCCGGAAGGCGTCGGTGTAGTCGGTGAGCGTGACGGGCTCTTCGCCGCCCTGCCGCGCCCAGGCCGCGTCCGGGATACCCAATGACGCCAGCCACGCCAGGCCGGCCGCACTCTGCGCAATCATCTCTCGACGGGTGGACTCGCTCACGGCAGCTCCTCGCCGGAGAAGTGTATCGCCTCAGGCCGCTGCCGGCCTACCGCTGGCTGCCGTGCGACACGGACGCGGTCACGACGCCGACCGGCTGGACGACGACTGGGACGCCGTTCACAGCGTGGGCCGCACGCCCAGATGGTGCAGCACGAACGCGTAGATGTCGGCGCTGCTCTCGATCTGTTTCTTCGTGTTGCTGGCGCCGTGGCCGCTCTTCGTGTCCACCCGGATGAGTACCGGCGCCGGACCGCCCTGTGCCGCCTGCAGCGTGGCCGCGTATTTGAACGAATGCGCCGGCACGACGCGGTCGTCGTGGTCGGCCGTGGTGACCAGCGTGGCGGGATACCGCGTGCCGGGCTTCAGGTTGTGGAGCGGCGAGTAGGCGTGGAGCGCCTTGAACTCCCCGGGGTCGTCACTCGAGCCGTAGTCGGCAATCCAGTTCCAGCCGATGGTGAAGGTGTGGAAGCGCAGCATGTCCATCACGCCCACCTGTGGAATCGCCACGGCGAAGAGCTCCGGCCGCTGGTTCATGACCGCGCCCACCAGCAGGCCGCCGTTCGACCCGCCGAGCATGGCGAGTTTCGGCGAGGACGTGTACTTGCTGGCGATGAGCCACTCGGCCGCCGCGATGAAGTCGTCGAACACGTTCTGCTTCTTCAGCTTCGTGCCCGCCTCGTGCCACGCTTCGCCGTACTCGGCGCCGCCGCGCATGTTGACCGAGGCGTAGACGACGCCCTGCTCGAGCAGCGCGATCCTGAGCGCGCTGAAGGCCGGCGGCGTGTTGACGTTGAAGCCGCCGTAGCCGTACATCAGCGTCGGGTTCTGCCCGGTTTTCCGGAGTCCGCGCTTGTGGGTGAGGAACATCGGCACTTTCGTGCCGTCCCTGCTCGTGACGAAGACCTGCGTCACCTCGTAGTCGTCAGCGCGGAAGCCGGGAATCGTGACCTCGCGGAACGGCGTCGACACCTTCGTGGCCACGTCGTAGCGGAAGATCGTGGGCGGATAGTTGAACGACGTGTAGGTGTAGAAGATGTCGGTGTCGTCGCGGCGTCCGCCGAGGCCGGAGACGGTGCCCGGCCCCGGCAGCGCGATTTCGTGTTCGAGCCGGCCGGCGAGATCGAAGACATACGAGCGCGACGTCACGTCCTTGAGATAGCTGGCGAAGAGCTTGCCGCCGCCGGTCGAGACGCCGTCGAGCGGCTCGGCGCGTTCCGGCAGCACGTCCTTCCACGCCGACTCGGCCGGCGTCTTCGGGTCGAAGAGGAACACGCGGCCGTTCGGCGCCTTGCGGTCGGTGGAGACGAGGAAGGTCGCGCCGATGTTGTCGATGACAGTGAAGGTGTCGTCGCCGATCTCGCCGACGATCGGATGGAACGTCGTGTCTTTCGACGTCAGGTCGCGGTAGAAGACGGCATTCCCCTTCCTGCCCTTGCCGCGATCGGACACGGTGAGCAGAAGGAACCGCTCGTCCTCGGTCACGTCCACCGTGTGGAAGCGCTCGGGGTTGGCCGGATCGGAGAACACCTTCTGGTCGGCTGACTGCGGCGTGCCGACCTTGTGGAAGTAGACCTCGTGGTTGACGTTCTTGGCCGAGAGATCGCGGCCACCCGAGGGCGCGGGATAGCGGCTGTAGAAGAAGCCGTCGCCGGCCCATGCCGCACCCGACACCTTGACCCACTGCACGACGTCCTCGCGCGGCTGCCGGGTGCCGATGTCGAGCACGCGGTACTCCATCCAGTCGGAGCCGCCCTGTGACAGGCCGTAGACGGCCAGACGGCCGTCTTTCGACACGCTGAACACCGACAGCTTGGTCGTGCCATCGGGCGAGAGCGTGTTCGGGTCGAGCAGCACCGCCGGGGTGCCGTCGAGCCCCTGCTGCGTGTAGATTACGGCCTGGTTCTGCAGGCCGTCGTTCTTCGAGAAGAACCAGGTCGTGCCGCGGCGCTCCGGCGCGCTGAACTTCGGGTAGTTGAAGAGCTGCTCGAGGCGGCTCGTGAGCGCCCCCCGGAACGGAATGGTCTCGAGGTGCGCGAACGTGACGCGGTTCTGGGCCTCGACCCACGCCGCCGTCTCGGCCGACGTGTCGTCTTCGAGCCAGCGGTAGGGATCGGGGACGGCGACGCCGTGGTACGTATCCACGTGATCGACGCGGCGCGTGGTGGGATAGGTCATCGGGGGCGGCTCAGGAGCGGCGCAGGCAGCAGCGACGAGCAGGGATCCGGCAACCAGATATCGACGGGACATGACGGCGTCCTCAACGGCTGGCCTGATAGCCCGGGCCACGCAGCGGCCGCCCCGGACGCTCGTCGGTGATGGCGCCGTTGCGCACCACGGCCCGGCCGTTCACGAACACGTCGCGCATGCCGGTTGAATATTTCGTCGGTTGTTCGAAGGTGGCCAGATCCTTCACCGTGGCCGGGTCGAACACCACGAGGTCGGCGAACATGCCGGGACGGACGATCCCGCGGTCGAGCACGCCCACGCGGATGGCCGCCTGCGACGTGGCCTTGCGCACCGCCTCTTCGAGCGTCAGCACGCCGTCCTCGCGCACGTACTTGCCGAGCACGCGCGTGAAGGTGCCCCAGGAACGCGGATGCGACTTCGACTGCGACAGCGGCCCGTCTTCGGCGCGGGCGCCGGAGTCGGTGTCGAACGACACCCACGGCGTCTTCATCGCCGCCACCACGTCGTCCTCGCGCATGATCGAGATGATGACGTCCGACTGCGCCTTGTCGGCAATCACGAGGTCGATCGCGGCGTCACGCGGATCCTTCCCCATCGCCTTGCCGATCTCGACGAAGTTCATGCCTTCGTACTGACGGAGCGACGGATCGAGCACCGTGCTCAGCATCACGCCGGCCGGACCGCCCGAGCCGTACCACTGGTTCTCGTATGGGGCGTTCGGGTCGTCCATCTCGCGCTTCACACGGGCGCGCGCGGCCGGGTCCTGCAGGCGGGTCAGCATCGCCTCGGTGCCGCCTTCGCGCACCCACACCGGCAGGCAGGCGTCGAGGCCGTTCGACGCCCGGTCGTACGGATAGATATTGGCCGTGACGCGCAGGCCCTTCGCCCGCGCCGCCTCGATCTTCCGCAGCACCTCGGGCATCTTGCCCCAGTTGGCCTTGTAGGCGGTCTTCAGATGCCAGATCTCGGCCGGGATGTTCGCCTGCTCGGCAATCGTGAGCACCTCGTCCACCGACTCGAACACCTTGTTGCCCTCGGAGCGCTGGTGCGTGATGTAGATGCCGCCGGCGGCGGCCGCCGTCTTCGCGAGCGCCACGAGTTCGTCGGTGGACGCGAAGCGGTTGGGGATGTACTGCAGCGAGGAGCTGACGCCGAGCGCGCCGTCGGCCATCGCC
>JAEUQR010000007.1 GCA_016789705.1 Acidobacteriota bacterium | reverse complement strand
CGCTCGGTCGGCGAGCTGCTCGAGAACCAGTTCCGCATCGGCCTCGTCCGCATGGAGCGGGCGATCAAGGAAAAGATGTCGGTCTACCAGGAAATGGCCACGGCCATGCCTCACGACCTCATCAACGCCAAGCCGGTGATGGCGGCCATCCGCGAGTTCTTCGGCTCGTCGCAGCTGTCGCAGTTCATGGACCAGACCAACCCGCTCTCCGAAGTGACGCACAAGCGGCGTCTCTCGGCGCTCGGGCCAGGCGGTCTGTCGCGCGAACGCGCCGGCTTCGAAGTGCGCGACGTGCACACCACGCACTACGGCCGCATCTGCCCGATTGAGACGCCGGAAGGTCCGAACATCGGCCTCATCAGCTCGCTGAGTTGCTACGCGCGCATCAACGAGTTCGGCTTCATCGAGTCGCCCTACCGCAAGGTCAAGGACGGCCGCGTCGTCGACTACGTGCTCGTGACCAACAGCGGCGGCAACCCGAAGTACAAGGTGGGCGATGTGGTGCCCGCCGACGAACTCGTGGGAGCCGACGGCCGCAGCAAGAAGAAGGGCGTCGAGTTCGAACCGCACGCCTTCTACCTGTCGGCGTGGGAAGAAGACCAGTACATCATCGCCCAGGCCAACGTCGAGCTCGACGAAGACCTGAACCTCAAGACCGAGCGCGTCAACGCCCGCAAGCAGGGCGACTTCATCCTGGCGCGCCGCGACGAGGTCGACTTCATCGACGTCTCGCCGAAGCAGCTCGTGTCGGTGGCCGCCTCGCTCATCCCGTTCCTCGAGAACGACGACGCGAACCGCGCGCTCATGGGCTCGAACATGCAGCGCCAGGCCGTGCCGCTGCTCCGCGCCAAGTCGCCCTACGTGGGCACGGGCATGGAATACATCACCGCCCGCGACTCGGGCGCGGTCATCGTGGCGCGCCGCTCGGGCACCATCGACTTCGTCGACAGCACGCGCATCGTCGTGCGCGTCGAGGGCAGCGAAGACACGAGCAAGGAGATGGGGGCCGACATCTACCCCCTCACCAAGTTCAAGCGCTCCAACCAGAACACCTGCATAAATCAGAAGCCGATCGTGGCGGTGGGGCAGCGGGTGCACAAGGGCCAGGTGCTGGCCGATGGCCCCTGCACGGAACTGGGCGAGCTCGCGCTCGGCCGCAACGTGCTCGTCGCCTTCATGCCCTGGCGCGGCTACAACTTCGAAGACGCGATTCTCGTCTCCGAGAAGGCCGTCAAAGAGGACTACTACACCTCGATCCACATCGAGGAATTCGAGATCGAAGCGCGCGACACCAAGCTCGGGCCGGAAGAAATCACCCGCGACATCCCGAACGTGTCGGAGACCTACCTGCGCGATCTCGACGACAGCGGCATCATCCGCATCGGCGCCTACGTGAAGCCGGGCGACATTCTGGTCGGCAAGGTCACGCCGAAGGGTGAGACCCAGCTGACGCCGGAAGAGAAGCTGCTGCGCGCCATCTTCGGCGAGAAGGCCGGCGACGTGCGCGATGCCTCCCTCATCTGCCCGCCGGGCATCGAGGGCATCATCGTCGGCGTCAAGATCTTCTCCCGCAAGGGCATCGAGAAGGACGACCGCGCCAAGGCGATCGAGCAGGAAGAGCTCGACACCATGGAGAAGAACCAGCAGGACGAAATCCGCATCCTGCACGAAGAGACCAAGAAGCGCGTCGCCCAGCTCCTCACGGGTCGCACGCTGCGGGCGGATCTCTTCGACGAGTTCGGCCGCGAGCGTCTCCTCCGCAAGGGCCAGGCGCTGACGCCGGAGACCATGCAGGACCTGCCGTTCGCCGTGCTGGTCCGCGCCAAGGTCGAAACCGACGACGCCGGCCTCGAGCCGGATCTGCGCGCCATCGAAGAACGCACGGAACGCCAGGTCGACGTCATCCGCCAGATCTTCGAGGAGAAGAAGGAGAAGGTGCGCCGCGGCGACGAACTGCCGCCGGGCGTCATCAAGCTCGTCAAGGTCTACGTCGCCATGAAGCGCAAGCTGCAGGTGGGCGACAAGATGGCCGGTCGCCACGGCAACAAGGGCGTCATCGCCCGCGTGCTGCCGGAAGAAGACATGCCGTACCTGCCGGACGGGACGCCGGTGGAAATCGTGCTCAACCCGCTCGGCGTGCCGTCGCGCATGAACGTCGGGCAGATTCTCGAGACGCACCTCGGCTGGGCGGCGCACGCCCTCGGCCTCTACTTCGCGACGCCGGTCTTCGACGGCGCGACCGAAGCGGAAATCACCGAGTGGCTCGACAAGGCGGGGCTCGACCAGGTGGGCGGCAAGACCCGCCTGCGCGATGGTCTGACCGGCGACCTCTTCGAGCAGCCGGTGACGGTCGGCTACATCTACATGCTCAAGCTCTCGCACCTGGTCGACGACAAGATCCACGCGCGTTCGATCGGGCCGTACTCGCTCATCACCCAGCAGCCGCTGGGCGGCAAGGCGCAGTTCGGCGGCCAGCGCTTCGGCGAAATGGAAGTGTGGGCGCTCGAGGCGTATGGCGCCGCGCACATCCTCCAGGAACTGCTGACGGCCAAGTCCGACGACGTGACGGGCCGCGCCAAGATCTACGAGTCGATCGTCAAGGGCGACGCCAGCTTCACCCCCGGCCTGCCCGAGTCGTTCAACGTGCTCATCCGCGAGCTGCAGTCGCTCTGCCTCGACGTGGAGCTGATTTCCACGAAGCGGCGGCCGGTCGACGTAATCGACGTGCCGGCCGAACCGGTGTTGGAGGGCTGAGGATTCCATGTTGAGACCAAGCTTCACGGACAGCAAGACCGCGCTTCGCGCCGACTTCGACGCGATCCGCATCAGCCTCGCGTCACCTGAAAAGATCGAACAATGGTCGTTCGGCGAAGTCACCAAGCCGGAGACGATCAACTACCGCACGTTCAAGCCGGAACGTGACGGCCTGTTCTGCGCGAAGATCTTCGGGCCGATCACCGACTGGGAATGCCTCTGCGGCAAGTACAAGCGCATGAAGCACCGCGGCGTGATCTGCGACAAGTGCGGCGTCGAAGTGACGCAGGCCAAGGTGCGCCGCGAGCGCCTCGGCCACATCCGCCTGGCCACGCCGGTCAGCCACGTGTGGTTCTTCAAGGGGCTGCCGAGCCGCATCGGCCACCTGCTCGACATCCCGCTGCGGGATCTCGAGCGCGTGCTGTACTTCGAAGCCTACGTCGTCGTCGATCCGGGCGACACCGACCTCAAGCAGAACCAGCTCCTCAACGAGGATCAGTTCCGCAAGGCACGCGAGGAATACGGCTACACGAAGTTCAAGGCGCAGATGGGCGCCGAGGCCATCAAGGAACTCCTGCGCCGCGTCCAGATCGACACGCTGGCGGTGGAACTCCGTGAAAAGATGCGCTCGGAGACTTCGGCGCAGAAGAAGCTGAAGTTCGCCAAGCGCCTCAAGGTCGTCGACTCGTTCCGCAAGTCGAGCAACAAGCCCGAGTGGATGATTCTCGACGTGGTGCCGGTGATTCCGCCGGAACTGCGTCCGCTCGTGCCGCTCGATGGCGGCCGTTTCGCGACGTCCGACCTGAACGACCTCTACCGCCGGGTGATCAACCGGAACAACCGCCTCAAGAAGCTCATGGAGCTGAAGGCGCCGGACGTCATCATCCGCAACGAAAAGCGCATGCTGCAGGAGGCCGTCGACGCGCTGTTCGACAACGGCCGCCGCGGCCGCGTGCTGCGCGGCGCCAACAACCGCCCGCTCAAGTCGCTGTCGGACACGCTCAAGGGCAAGCAGGGCCGGTTCCGTCAGAACCTGCTCGGCAAGCGCGTCGACTACTCGGGCCGTTCGGTCATCGTCGTCGGGCCGGAGCTGAAGCTCCACCAGTGCGGCCTGCCGAAGAAGATGGCGCTCGAACTCTTCAAGCCGTTCATCTACAACAAGCTCGAAGAGCGGGGCCTCGTCGCGACCATCAAGCAGGCCAAGGAGATGGTCGAAAAGCAGGGTCCCGAAGTGTGGGACGTGCTCGAAGAGGTGATCAAGGAGCATCCGGTGCTGCTCAACCGCGCGCCGACGCTGCATCGCCTGGGCATCCAGGCGTTCGAGCCGGTGCTGGTCGAGGGCAAGGCCATCCGCATCCATCCGCTCGTCTGCACGGCGTTCAACGCCGACTTCGACGGCGACCAGATGGCCGTGCACATCCCGCTGTCGCCGGAAGCGCAGATCGAAGCGACCGAGCTCATGATGTCGTCGCGCAACGTGCTCTCGCCGAGCAACGGCGCGCCCATCACGGTGCCCTCGCAGGACATCGTGCTCGGCTGCTACTACATGACCAAGTCGAAGACCGGCGCGAAGGGCGAAGGCCGCGCGTTCGGCAGCATCGACGACGTCGTGCTGGCGCTCGAGGCCGGTGAGGTCGAGACGCTGTCGCCGATTCGCCTCCGCTACACCGGTCCGCTGCAGGACCTGACGGCGGCGCGCGACGACCAGGACGTGCTGCACACCGACGTCCAGGTGGTCGAGAACAAGATCATCAACACCACCGTCGGCCGCGTGCTCTTCAACGCCGCGCTGCCGAAGGGGATGCCGTTCGTGAACGGCCTGCTCAAGAAGAAGGGTCTGCAGCAGCTCGTCCAGCGCTGCTATCTGCACCACGGGCTGCCGCTCACCGTCGAGATGCTCGACGGCCTGAAGACGACCGGCTTCACCTACGCCACCCGTTCCGGGCTGTCGGTCGGCATCAAGGACCTCATCATCCCGAAGAACAAGCCGGAGCTCGTCTCGAAGGCGAGCGACGAGGTCATCCGCGTCGAACAGCAGTACCTGGAAGGCGCGATCACCAACGGCGAACGCAAGAACAAGATCATCGCCGTGTGGTCGGACGTGACCGAAAAGGTCGCCGACGAGATGTTCTCCGAAATGGAGAAGCTCGACCGCGAAGGGCGCACGTTCAACCCGGTCTACATCATGGCCGACTCCGGCGCCCGCGGCAGCAAGCAGCAGATCCGCCAGCTGGCCGGCATGCGCGGCCTGATGGCGAAGCCGTCGGGCGAGATCATCGAGCAGCCGATTCGGGCGAACTTCCGCGAGGGCCTCTCGGTGCTCGAGTACTTCATCTCGACGCACGGCGCCCGCAAGGGCCTCGCCGACACGGCGCTCAAGACCGCCGACTCGGGTTACCTGACGCGCCGTCTCGTTGACGTCGCCCAGGATGTCATCATCTCCGAGTACGACTGCGGCACCGTCGACGGCATCGAGTCGCGGGCCATCGTCGAAAGCGGCGAGATCATCGAGCCGCTGCGCGACCGCATCATCGGCCGCGTGTCACTCGAACGCATCGTCGATGCCGTGACCGGCAACGTCGTGCTCGACGTGAACGACGTCATCGACGAGGACAAGGCGGCCGAAGTGCAGGACGCCGGCATCGAGAAGGTGAAGATCCGCTCGGTGCTGACCTGCCAGTCGCGCCGTGGTGTCTGCGCCCACTGCTACGGCCGCGACCTGGCTACCGGCAAGCTCGTCGAACTCGGCCTCGCGGTGGGCGTCATCGCCGCGCAGTCGATTGGCGAACCGGGCACGCAGCTCACGATGCGCACGTTCCACATCGGCGGCACGGCGTCGCGGGTGTCGGAACAGTCGATGCTCGACGCCAAGCACAAGGGCATCGTCCGCTTCGACAACCTCCAGGTGGTCGAGCGCACCAAGACGCCCGGCGGCCCGGCCGACCTCATCGTCATGAACCGCAACGGCTACATCGTGGTGCAGGACGACAAGGGCCGCGACCGCGAGCGTTACCAGGTGGTCTACGGCGCGCACCTGCGGGTGAAGGACGGCCAGAAGGTCGAACCGAACCAGGTGCTGGTCGAGTGGGACCCCTACACGTTCTCGATCCTCACGGAAGAGAGCGGCCAGATCCGCTTCAAGGACATCATCGAAGGCGTGACGGTGCACGAGGATCTCGACGAGATCACCGGCCTGTCGCGGCTCATCATCGTCGACTCGGCCGACGAGAAGAAGCAGCCGGCGGTGGAAGTCCGCGGTGCTGACGGCAAGGTCGGCCGCAAGTACATCATGCCGGTCCACGCGCACATGATGGTGCAGGACGGCGAAGAGGTGCAGGCCGGCGACGTCATCGCCAAGATCCCGCGCGAGACCACGAAGACCAAGGACATCACGGGCGGTCTGCCGCGCGTGGTCGAACTCTTCGAGGCGCGCAAGCCGCGCGACCCCGCGGTCATCAGCGAGATCGACGGCACGGTCAAGCACGGCGGCGTCGTCAAGGGGCAGCGCAAGATCCACATCGTGCCCGACGAGGGCGGCGGCGAGCCGCGCGAGTACTCGATTCCGCGCGGTGTGCACGTCAACGTGCAGGACGGCGAGCGCGTGCGCGCGGGCGATCCGCTGATGGACGGCCCGAGCAATCCGCACGACATCCTCCACGTGCTCGGCGAGAAGGAACTGCAGAAGTACCTGGTCAACGAGGTGCAGGAGGTCTATCGCCTGCAGGGCGTGAACATCAACGACAAGCACATCGAAGTGATGGTGCGGCAGATGCTGCGCTGGGTGCGTGTCGAGGACGTGGGCGACACCGAGTTCCTCATCGACGAGCAGGTCGACAAGTTCCGCTTCCTGAGCGAGAACGAGCGCGTGCTCGCCGACGGCGGCCGGCCGGCAACGGCGCAGCCGCTGCTGCTCGGCATCACCAAGGCGTCGCTGTCGACCGAGTCGTTCATCTCGGCGGCGTCGTTCCAGGAAACCACCCGCGTGCTCACCGAGGCGTCCATCTCCGGCAAGGTCGACCACCTGCGCGGCCTGAAGGAAAACGTCACGATGGGCCGGCTCATCCCCGCCGGCACGGGCTTCTGGTGGTATCGCCACCTGACCATCCCGGCCGACGAACCGCCGCCGCCGCCGGCGCCGCCGCAGCCGGCGGACGACGAACTCGAGCTCGACCGCGAACTCGAGTACCTGGTCGAACCGGAAGAGCCGGTCGTCCGGGGCGGGGAATCCGCGGAGTAGGAGCGCACCCGGTCACGGGTCCGCCAGAGACCGCAACGGCCGCGCGAGTGACTCGCGCGGCCGTTGTCATGTACGGACCGTGGGGGGGGCGGCGGAGAGTCAGCCCGCCGGCGGGCGGGCCCTAGCGCGCGGCAGGGCCTCGGGCTGCCGCGAGCATCGAGGTGGCCGTGTAGACCACGACGGCCACGACGAGCCAGCGCACGTAGAGCAGGGGCAGCGACTTCACGATGAAGGCCGCGACGAGCACCGCCAGGGGACCGCCGACGGCCAGGCCGACCGAGGCCCGCAGGTGATAGGCCTCCTTCGGGATGAACTGCATGCTGCCCACCGGCATCAGGAACGCGCACGAGCCCATCATGATCGGGAACGCCACCGTGGGGTTCATGCCGAGCAGGCTGATGACGATCATGCAGGGGGCGTAGAGGCCGATGCCGAGGGTCATGAGCGCGCCGAGCACCACGTTGGCGCCCACCGCCAGCGCCAGCTTGACGCCGGTGAGGCCGAGCGCCGTACCGCCGCCGGGCACGAGGCCGAGCAGCTGCAGCAGCATGATCGTGGCCGCCAGCAGCAGCGCCGATCCCATGCCCACCTGCACAGTACGGCGGGGCAGGCCGGCGATGATGCCGGCGCCGAGCCAGGCGCCGGCGCAGGCGGCGCCGATGAGCAGCACGAGCGTCATGAAGTCGACCTCGACGATCTGCGTGAAGATGATGGCCTGCGTCACGGTCGGCACGACGTGGCCGACGTTGAGGGTGCCGGGAATGAGCTCGTCGGGCACGATCTTCCAGGCGCGGAACATCGCAGTCGTCGGCGCGAACGAGCCGATGCCGAGCGTGTCGAAGAAGTTGGTGACGGCGCCGATGAAGAGCTGCAGCGGCGTCGGCCACACCGGCTCATGCGATCCATGTCCGCCGGCAGCCAGCTTGGCGCGGGCCACGAGGATCCAGCGGGTGAGGTAGATCAGGGTCACCGCGACCATCGCGGCTATGAGCAGGTTTTTGGCGTCCAATGGGCCTCCGGGCCTTGTGAGTGTAACCGGGCCGGGCGGCCCGGCGGGCGCTAGCCGACGAACTTGTAGCCGCTGCCGTGGATGGTCAGGATGTGTTCCGGCTCGTGCGGCGCCCGCTCGATCTTCTGGCGCAGCTTGGCGACGAAGTTGTCGATCGTGCGGGTGGTGGGGAATTCCTCGTAGCCCCACACTTCGTTGAGAATCTGCTCGCGGGTGACGACCTTGCCCTTGTGCTGGACGAAGTAGCGGAGCAGTTCGAACTCGCGGGCCGTGAATTCGACGCGCCGCTTCTCGCGCCGCGCCTGATGCAGCTTGAAGTCGACTTCGAGGTCGCCGATGCGCACGGTGTCTTCGGTGGGCGGCCGTGACGTGGTGCGCCGCAGCACCGCGCGGACGCGGGCCAGCAGCTCGGTGATCGAGAACGGCTTGGTGACGTAGTCGTCGGCGCCGAGCTCCAGGCCGAGCACCTTGTCGGTTTCGGCGGATCGGGCCGTCAGCATCACGATCGACGTCGAGGCCGACCGCTCGCGCAGTTCGCGGCAGACGTCGAAGCCGTTCTTGCGCGGCAGCATCAGGTCGAGGATGACGAGGTCGGGATTGAAGGCCGCCGCCCGCGCCAGCCCCTGCTCGCCGTCCGCGGCGGTCTGCACCTCGTAGCCTTCGAGCTCGAGATTGTCACGCAGGCCGAGCAGCATCTGCGGCTCGTCCTCGATCACCAGAATGCGCTTCATGTCTGTCTCCGTACACCTCGGCCGTACCGGCCGGAATCGGGAAGGCGAGCGTGAAGCTGCTGCCCTGGCCGGGCTCGCTTTCAACACTCACCGAGCCGCCGTGACCGCGCATCGTGTGATCCACGATAGCGAGGCCCAGCCCGCACCCCTGCGGTCCGCCGCCGAGGCCGCTCTCGACGCGGAAGAACTTGCGGAACACGCGGCGCTGCAGATGCTTCGGAATGCCGATGCCGTGATCGGACACCCGCACGGCGACGTGCCCCTTCAGTCGCTCGACCACGACGTCGATGTCGCGGTGTTCGCGTGAGTACTTCATCGCGTTGGCGAGCACGTTCTCGATCGCCTGCTGCACGGCGCCGGTATCGATGTCGACCGACGGCAGCCCGGACTCGACGTGTGTCGTCACCGAGAATCGCCCCTGCTCGAACTGGCTGTGCAGCCGCGCCACCACGTCGCGGGTGACCTCGCCGAGGTCGGCTGGCGTCGGCCGGTACGGCCGCAGGCCGGCTTCCATCCGCGAGAAGTCGAGGATGTTCTCGATGAGGCGGGTGAGCTTCTTGGCCTCGCCGTTGATGATCCGGTAATACTCGGCGGCGCGCTCCGGCGTGCGGACGCGGCCGAGTTCCAGCGTTTCGGCGAAGAGCTGGATGAGCGCCAGCGGCGTCTTGAGATCGTGCGACACCGAGGCGACGAAGTTCGACTTGAGTTCCGCCAGGCGCACCTCGCGCGCGGCGGCGCCGGCGACGAAGAACACACCAGCCGCCATGATGAGCGCGAGGATGGCCATGAGCGCCAGCTGCGGCCGGCTGCTCGACTCGGCGATGGCGGCAATCGTCTGCCCGCCGAATCCGGTCTGCAGCGTCCACGTCTCGGGTTCGACCTCGACGGGCGCCGCGTACTCGAGCAACTCGCGGTCGAAGAACACCAGCGGGAAGCTGCGCTGGTCGACGAACACGTCGGCGCCCGCCGGCGCCGAGGAGAACAGCACCTGCCCCTTGCCGTCGCGCAGCGTCAGGTCGAGCTGCGGGAAGCCGCCGAGGTGCTGCACCGTGGCCAGACGCGCTTTCATCATCTCGGGCAGGTGGCGCGTGCGGATGTCCTCCGCGTCCACGACCAGCGCCACGAAGCTCGAGAACGTGTCGCGGGCGGCGCTCGGGAACCGCAACTGGGCCTGCACGTACTTGCGGCGGCCGCCGATGGTGGCGGGGAAGGCGACGATGGCGCGTTTGTGTTCGAGGAGTTGCCGCAGCCGCGGCAGGATCACGGCGCCGACGCCGGGCGCGTCGCGGAAGCGGCGATCCAGATCGGCCGACTGGTCGGCGAGACTGTCGCGGTTGTAGACGAGCAGCCGATCGCGCATGTCGGACGACACCTGCGACCAGACGTAGAACGCCTCGACGAACGGGCTTTCCTCGAGGCCCTGGCGCAGCACGTCGTTCATCCAGGCGCGGTCCATGGCGTCGCTGCGCGCCTGCGGCACGGCCAGCAGGACGCTGATGTGGGGACGCTTGAGTGTGTCTTCGACTTCGCGGGCGGTGGCGTCGGCGGTTTCCTGGCTGAGCTGACGCAGCACGACCGACGACGTGCTCGCCAGGTCGTTGATCGAACGGAACTGGAAGTAGAAGAGCACGGCGACGGGAATCGCGACCACGACGGCAAGGCCCGTCGCCAGGCGCACGCCACGGTCGTCGAGCACCTGGCCGAGCCAGCGCGGACGTCGATCGCCGGACGACGCGGGTGTCGGGGCGGGGGTTCCGTCGTCCATGGCCACTCCTCTCATCATCGCCGCGGTCAGGCGCGTGCCAGTTCCGCGGCCAGCCAGTCGCCCACCACGCGCCAGTCGCGCAGGTCCGGCGCGGCCGACAGCAGCGCCCATGCCACCGACTGCGTGTCGCCCAGCAACTGCCGCCGGTAGTCGCGCGGCAGGTTCGCCAGGCAGCCCTGCAGATCCCGCAGCGCGCCGGCGGCATCGCCCGTCGCGAGTTTCGCCAGGGCGAGCCGGCTGGCCTGCACCGGGTTGCGCGCCGGATCGAGCCGCTGACCGGCCTGATACGCCGCCAGCGACGCCTGATACCGGCCCTGCAGGAACAGGGTGTGTCCCAGATTGTAGTGCCCGAAGGCCAATTCCGGGGTGAGTCGGATGACCGCGCGGAAGGCCGCTTCCGAGTCAGCCAGGCGCCCGAGCTCGCGGGAGACCACGCCGACGTTGTTGAGCGCCTGCGGATTGTCCGGATCGGCGTCCAGGGCTGCCGAAAAGGCCGCCAGCGCCTCGTCCGGCCGGTCGAGTTCGCCGAGCGTCGCGCCCCAGTTGGCGGCGGCCGAGGGGAACCCGGGCATGAGTCGCGTGGCGGCGCCGAACGCCGCGGCAGCGGCCGGCATGTCGTCCTTCCGCAGGCACCACTTGCCCTGTTCGAAGTGGGCGGCGGCCCAGTCGGGGGCAACCGTGAGAACCTCATGAAGCAGGTCGCCGGCGTTGTCGACGTCGTTGACTTCCATGCAGACGCTGGCCATCGCCAGCAGGTGGGCGGGCGTGCGGGCGGCGTCGAGCGCGCGACCCGCGCCGCTCACGCGCTCGGCCGGCGTGGCGGCGCGAAACGCGAGAGGCAGGCCCGCCCATGCTGGCACGGGCGCCGCGCCCGGGTCCGGAGAGCCGGCCGACTCCGTGGCGTCGATCCATGACACGTGCCGCCAGGCACCGCGGCCGTCCAGTGCTTCAGGACCGTGTGCCCGTGCGACGTCGGCATCGATCGTGGCGAGGAACCGCACGCCGGGATGCGCGCCCAGGCACTCGGCCCAGAGCGCCAGCAGGTACAGCGGCTGTGTCGTCACGAGGCGGGTGGCGTTGGCCTGCGTGTTCACGAATGCGTCGTGCAGGTCGGGCACCCAGACGAGGCCCGGCTCGTCGCTCGCGGCACCTTCCGGCACGAGCGGGTGGTGAAACGGCCATTCGTGGGCGGGCGGCGTCGGCAGCAGCCGCGTGGAGGGTTCCTCCACGGCCAGCCGCGCCATCAGCTGGTGCGCGACCGCCTGCCGCGCGGCGGCCGGGCCGCGCACGACGACGAGGCGGGCGGGCCAGGCCTGCGGCCATGGCCGCACGCCGGATGCAAGGGAAGGGAGCACTGATGCGGGATCCACAGACGGCCGGAGACCCCCCTCTTGTAGCACAGCCCGTGACGGCGGGGCACACCTTCCCGCCGGGGGAGACAGGCCCTGAACAAACAAGACAACGCTTGACACCCCGCCCGCGGCGCGGTCCGTATAATCGCCGCAGCTCACTCGCCATTGGAGTGGGGATCGCCGCCTGCGCCGGCGCGAGTCCCAAGAGCACGTCGAGGGCACTCGCATGAGTACTACCGGATCGCTCCCGGAGTCACACGCGCGCAGGAACTTCCTGTCCCGCTTCGTCATCGCCGTCCAGGCCGCGATTGGTGGCGCGGTCACGTACGTCGTCGGCGGCGCCGCGCTCGCACCGAGTTTCGCGTCACACTCCCGGTCCTGGCAGCGCGCCGCGTCGGTGAACGACCTCGCCGATGGCGTGCCGACGCCGGTGACGCTGCGACTCGTCCGTCAGGACGGCTACCGTCAGGTCGTCGAGCGCCGGGTCGTCTACGTCCAGCGCGATGCCGCCGGCGTCCGCGTGCTCGACTCCACCTGCACGCACCTCGGTTGCCGCACCCGCTACGACGACGCCTCGAAACACTTCGTCTGCCCGTGCCATGGCGGCGTCTACGACGCCGACGGGACGGTGCTCGACGGGCCGCCACCGGCGCCGCTGCGCCGCATCGACGCGCGCGTCGACGGCGACGATGTCGTCGTGCAGGTGTGAGGCCGGGCCGATGTGGACCGCGATACTCGACTGGCTTGACTCCCGCACCGGCCTCCGCGCGCTTCGCGCGCACGCACTCGACGAACCGCTTCCGCCGGGCACGGGGTGGTTCTTCACGACCGGCAGTGTCGTGGCGCTGCTCCTCGGCTGTCAGCTGCTCACCGGCATCGGACTGTCGATGTACTACGTGCCGTCGCCATCGCTCGCCTACGACAGCCTGCGCTTTCTCATGACCCAGGTGCCACTCGGCGGGCTGATGCGGGCGCTGCACGTCTGGGGCGCGAGCTTCATCGTCGTGGCGGCGGTCGTGCACCTGCTGCGAGTCTTCCTCACCGGGTCCTACAAGGCGCCGCGGGAGGTCACATGGATGACCGGACTCGTGCTGCTGCTCGTCATCCTCGGCCTTTCACTGAGCGGCTATCTGCTGCCGTGGGACCAGAAGGCCTACTGGGCCACGACCGTGACGATCAGCGTGGCCGAGAGTTCCCCGGTCATCGGCGGCGTCCTTGCGAACGTGCTGCGCGGCGGTGACGAACTCGGCGCGCTCACCCTCGGGCGCTGGTATGCGGCGCACGTCTTCCTGCTGCCCGGCGCCCTGCTCGTCTTCCTCGTCGCGCACATCGCGCTCATGCGGAAGCACGGGATCTCCGGACCGATATTGCCGCAGTCCGGCGCGCCGGTGCCCTTCTATCCGTGGCACGTCGCGAAGGACACGCTGATGATGGCCGCGGTGTTCGCCGCGCTCTTCGCCGCGGCGCTGCTGCTGCCGTCGCATCTCGACGAGATTGCCAATCCGGCCGACGCCCACTACATCCCGCGTCCCGAGTGGTACTTCCTGTCGCTCTTCCAGCTGCTCAAGTATTTCCCCGGGCCGCTCGAGGTCGTGGCGACGCAGGTCGTGCCGGGCGTCATCGTGGGCGGGATGTTCGCCCTGCCGTTCCTCGATCGCGGGCCGAGCCGGCATCCGTGGGCGCCGTCGCGCCGTCTCTTCACGCTGCTCTTCGGGGCGGTCGGCGCCGGCATCGTCGCGCTGACGGTCATGGGGCTGCGCGACGCACCGGTGCGCTTCGATCCGAACGTGTGGGGGCCGCAGTCGGTGGCGGGATATCTCACCGCGGAGGACGGCGAGAACCCGTGTGCGCGCTGCCACGTGGACGGTGGGCCGGCCTCGCCGGTAAGCGTGACCCGCATCAGCCGCGACGAGGGCTGGCTGACCTTCCACATGAGTGACCCGGCGGCCATCGCGCCTGGCGCCAAGCCCGTGGATCCGGCTGCCGCGCCGATGCTCGACGAAGACGCGACGCGGGCGGTGCTGGCGT
>JAEUQR010000006.1 GCA_016789705.1 Acidobacteriota bacterium | reverse complement strand
TACGCGGCGCAGCATCCCGAGAAGGTGCAGCGGATGGTGCTCTTCGCGCCGGCCTACAATCCGGCGGCCGCGGCCATGCCGCCCGCGCTGCCGAACCCGGGCGTGGTCTTCAATACGCAGTCGCGCAACGAGTTCATCGCCAACTGGGATCGTCAGGTGGGCTGCACGGATCAGTACCAGCCGGCCGTGCGCGATGTGGTGTGGGCCGAGATGCTGGTCTCCGATCCGGTGGGCGCCACCTGGGGCACGGGCGTGCGCCGCGCGCCGTCCACCACCACGTTCGGCTGGAACCAGGCGTCGATTGGCGGCACGAAGATTCCCACGATGATCATCGCCGGCGCGCTCGACAAGCAGGTGCCGCCAGACCGCGTGAAAGTGGCCTACGACGATCTCGGCGCCACGGACAAGGTGCTCGTGGATCTCGCCTGCTCCTCGCACAACGCCATGTGGGAGCGGAACCACCTGCTGATGTTCAAGGCCTCGCTCGACTGGCTGTCGAAGGGCGCGGTGGGCGAGCAGAAGAGCGGCGTCATCCGGCTCGGGTACTGAGGCACGCGCATGACCGCCACGACCGCCACACCCGCCGCCACGCCTCCGTGGTCGGCGCGTGGTCTGCTCTTCGAGAACTGCACGTGCCAGGTCGTGTGTCCGGGCCACATGCACTTCAGCCAGAACTGCACACACGAGCGCTGCCTCGGCTACTGGGCGATCCGCATCGACGAGGGCACCTTCGGGGACGTGCCGCTGGCCGGCCTGCGCGCGGTGGTGGCCTTCGAGGCGCCGCAGCGGATGATGGACGGCGGCTGGACGGAGATCATCTTCATCGACGCCTCGGCCACGACGGCGCAGCGGAGCGCCCTCGATCGCATCCTGCGCGGTGACGTAGGCGGCGCCTGGGCGGTGCTGGGCCGCTTCGTGGCGCGGCGCCTCGACACGCGATACGTGGCGATCGAGTTCGCCGATGAGGGCACGACACACCGTGGCACCATTCCCGGCATGCTCACGACGAGCATCTCGAACATCCGCGGCCGCGACCGCGGCCAGCCGGTGCTCTTCGAGAACTGCTTCAACCAGATCCACGGCGCCACGCAGGTCATCGCCACCGGCACGAGCCACTACGACGACGGCGTCATCCGCTTCGAGACCGAGAAGACGCACGGCCTGCATTCGCGGTTCGAGTGGACGGTCACCTAGCCGCGCACGCCGGTACGGGCATCGCCGGCTTCGTGCTGGCGGTGGCACTCTGGCTGGGCATGGTGGTGGTGATGATGACGCCCACCGTGCTGCCGTGGGTGCGTGCCTACGCCACGCTCGCTGCTCCCACACCGGCCGCACGCACATGGCGGCACGCGGCGCCGTTCGTGGCCGGCTACTTCGCGGTGTGGACGCTCTACAGCGTGGGCATGGCGGCCCTGCAGACGCTGCTCACGCGGGCCGGCATGCTCGTGAACGATCGACTGGCGACGCACGCCGGCGCGGTCGTGCTGCTCGCGGCCGGGGCCTACCAGTTCGCGCCGCTGAAGGCGGCGTGCCTCACCCATTGCCGCAATCCGCTCACCTACTTCCTGGCGCGGTGGAAGGACGGACCGGTGAGTGGCGTTCGCCTCGGTATGGCACACGGCTGGTACTGTCTGGGCTGCTGCTGGGGGCTGATGCTCACGGCGCTCGCGATGGGCGCGATGAACCCCTGGTGGATGGCGGCGCTCACGGTCGTGACGGCCGCGGAACAGACGGCGCCGGCTGGTGTGTGGCTGGGCCGGCTCTTCGGTGCGGGTCTCGTCGCTGTGGCGGTGTGGCGACTGGCCGTCTGACGGCGCCCGGCGCGATACGATGGGGCAGGAGGCGCCCCATCATGGCTGCCGAACCCAGACTTCCCGCCGGCGAAGTGCTCGCGCTGCACACGCTCATCACGCCCACCGCGCAGGGCATCGCCAGCCGCATCCTCGCCAAGGCGAGCGGCGGCAATCTCACGCTCTTCGCCTTCGACGCCGGTCAGGGTCTGACCGAACACACTTCGCCCTTCGATGCGCTCGTGCTCGTGCTCGAGGGCGCACTCACGGTGACGGTTGCGGGCCAGCCGATGGAGGCCACGCCGGGCACGGTCGTGCGGCTACCCGCAAACGTACCGCACGGCGTGGATGCGTCGGTGCCGGCGCGTATGCTGCTCGTGATGCTGAAGGACGCCTGACCCGATGCGCGCGCTGCGCCCGATGCTCTCGCTGGCGGCGATCGCCTTTTTGGTCGCCACGCTCACCGCGCAGGCGCCGGTTGCGAGGTGGATGCCGCAGACGAGCGGCGTCACGGTGCGGCTGCGAGGCGTGAGCGCGGTGTCGTCCACCGTGGGCTGGGTCAGCGGCGCAGCCGGCACCGTGCTGCGCACGAGCGACGCCGGTACGACGTGGCAGCGCCTCACCGTGCCAGGCGCGGAGGCGCTCGACTTCCGCGACATCGACGCGACGGATGCGCGCACCGCGCACGTGCTCAGCATAGGCCCCGGCGCGGCCTCGCGCATCTACCAGACATCCGACGCGGGCGCGACGTGGACGGAGCGCTTCGTCAACACCAATCCGCAGGCATTCTTCGACGCGATGACCTTCGCCGGCGCCGATCACGGCGTGGCGGTCAGTGATTCGGTGGACGGCCGCTTCGTGATCCTGCTGACGACCAACGGCGGCCGCACATGGACGCCGGTGCCGGCGGACCGCCTGCCGCCGGCACTCCCCGGCGAAGGCGCGTTCGCCGCCAGCGGCACCAACGTGGCGATGTCGGGTCCGCGGCACCTCTGGTTCGCCACCACGAAGTCGCGCGTCGTGCGTTCGACCGACGGCGGCCGCTCGTGGACGGTGCACCAGACGCCCATCGCGACCGGCGAGGCCACGGGTATCTTCTCGGTGGCCTTCCGCGACCAGCGACACGGCATGGCGGTGGGCGGCAACTACACGCAGGAACGCGGCACCGGCGCCAATGCGGCGTTCACGTCAGACGGCGGTGTCACCTGGACGCTCGCGCCGGCTCCGGGCGTGGGCGGCTTCCGCTCGGCGGTGATGTGGCTGCGGTCAGCGCGCGCGTGGCTCACGGTGGGTCCTGCGGGCGCCGACTGGGCCGACGGCACCGCTGGCGTCTGGACGCCGGCCGGCGGCGACGGCTACGACGCCGTGAGCATCCATGCGGCCTCGGGCACGGGCTGGGCCACCGGGTCGGGCGGACGTATCGCGCGCGTGGCCGTCACGAGCGGTGGAGGACGAGTCCGGCAGTAGAATAGGAGGTTCCTATCATGCTGAGAGCCGGAATCGTCGGACTCCCCAACGTGGGCAAGTCCACCCTCTTCAACGCCGTCACGCGCACGCGCGGGGCGCAGGCCGCCAACTACCCCTTCTGCACCATCGACCCGAACGTCGGCATCGTGACCGTGCCCGATGCGCGGCTCGCCGTGCTGCAGAAGATCGCGAAGACGGGCGTGGTCATCCCGGCCGCCATCGAGTTCGTGGACATCGCCGGCCTGGTCAAGGGCGCGAGCACCGGTGAAGGGCTCGGCAACAAGTTCCTCACGCACATCCGCGAGGTCGACGCCATCGTGCAGGTGGTGCGCTGCTTCGAAGACGACGACGTGCTGCACGTGTCGGGCAGTGTCGATCCGGTGCGCGACATCGAGGTCATCAACACCGAGCTGATGCTCGCGGACCTCGAGTCGGTCAGCAAGAAGCGCGAGCGTGTGGCGAAAGACGCCAAGCGCGGCGACAAAGGCGCGATTGCCGAAGACGCCGTGCTCGCAAAGCTCATCGAGGCGCTCGAAGCCGGGCGTCCCGCGCTCACCGTGGACCTCTCGCCCGAAGAACGCGCCGTGGCGAAGCAGTTCTTCCTGCTGAGCGACAAGCCGACGATCTTCGCCTGCAACGTGAAGGATTCGGAACTTGCGACCGCGGACCAGAACCCCTACGTGGTGAAGGTGCGGGAGTACGTGAAGACGCACCTCTCGTGCGAGGCCGTCGTCATCAGCGCGCAGATCGAAAGTGAGCTCATCGATCTGTCGCCCGAGGAAGGCGACGCGTTCCTGAAGGAGATGGGCGTGCAGGAGAGCGGCATGGGCTCGCTCATCCGCTCCACCTACCACCTGCTGGGCCTGCAGACCTACTTCACCGCCGGCGAGAAGGAAGTGCGCGCCTGGACGATCCACAAGGGAGACACGGCGCCGAAGGCGGCCGGGGTCATCCATTCGGACTTCGAGCGCGGCTTCATCAAGGCCGAAACCGTGGCCTACGACGACCTGGTGGCCTGCGGCTCCGTGGCCGCGGCGCGCGAAAAGGGACTCTACCGGATGGAAGGCAAGGAATACGTCGTGAAAGACGGCGACGTACTGCTCTTCAAGTTCAACGTGTAGCGATTCGAGATGTGAGGGGGACTGTCCCTAATCTGGGCCGGGCCTGACTTTTTCGCGGCGCCGACGATACATCGATCCCCACGTGCGCAGCGCTTCGATGATGGGGAGCGTCGTGCGGCCAAGCGGAGTGATGGCGTAGTCCACGTGCGGTGGCACCACAGGGTGCACGGTGCGCGTGATGAGGCCGTGGTGTTCAAGTTCACGCAGGTGCTGGGTGAGCATCTTGTGCGACACGTTCGCCAGCTCGCGGCGCAGCTCGTTGTAGCGCCACACGCGTTTGTCGAGCCGCCACAGGATTGGCATCTTCCACTTGCCGCCAATCACGTCCTGCGCCAGCTCGACCGGATTCTGGTAGCGCTGCCCCTCGAACTCGAAGACCGGCATCGTACACTCTCCTTTCGGTGAGTATCGCACGCGATCGTGCGTACTTCCGCGATGGCAGCCGCCTCGGTATGGTGAACCCACACAGGAAGGAGCCGCCATGAGCCTGAAGGATCCGAACCCCGCCGCGTCGACGCCGAAACGTATCGCGCTTGTCATCGCCAACCCCGCCGTGTCCACCTCCACCGGCTGGCCGGTGGGCTTCTGGTGGGCCGAACTCACCCATCCCTACTACGTCTTCACCGAGCACGGCTACGAGGTGACGCTCTTCAGCCCCGACGGCGGCCCCTGCGACGCCGACGCGATGAGCGATCCCAACGACGCGAGCGGCTACAGCGCCAGCGACCTCATCAGCCAGGGCTTCATCCACACCCCGGCCCTGCGCGCGCTCGTCAACCAGACGAAGAAGGTCGCGGACCTCGACGTGGCGACCTTCGACGCGCTCGTCGTGGCCGGCGGCCAGTCGCCGATGTTCAGCTTCGAACGCGCCACCGCGCTGCAGCAGAAGTTCGTTGCGTTCTACGAGGCCGGGAAAGTGACCGCGGCGCTCTGCCACGGCACGGCGATTCTCGCCTTCGCGAAGCTCTCGAGCGGCGAGTATCTGGTGAAGGGCAAGACCGTCACCGGCTTTGCCAACGTGGAAGAGGACTTCGCGGACAATGCCGTGTGGAGCTACGGCCTGCTGCCGCAGGGCACGCACGTGATGCCGTGGCGCATCGAAGACCGGCTGAAGGCGCTCGGCGCCAACTTCGTGCAGGCCGGGCTGTGGCGTGGCTTCGCGATTCGCGACGGGCACCTCATCACCGGTCAGCAGAACTTCTCGGGCGAAGAGACCGCGCGTGCCGTCGTGGCCGCGCTCGGCGTGTAGGAGACACCATGCGTATCGCGATTGTGGGAAGCGGCAACATCGGCGGCGGCCTGGCCCGCGCGTGGACGGCCAAGGGGCACACGATCACATTCGGCGCGCGGCAGCCAGACGAGCCGGAGGTCGTGGCGCTGGCGCGCGAGATCGGCGCTGCCGTGGCCACGATTCCCGACGCGCTCACGGGCGCGGAGGTGATCGTGCTGGCGATGCCCTTCACCGCGGCGCCGGCGGTGGCGGCCGCGCTGCCGTCGTGGCAGGGGCGCGTCGTCATCGACTGCACGAACCCCATCGGACCGGGCTTCACCCTGATCCACGGCCATACCGACTCGGGCTCGGAGGCCATCCAGCGCCTGCTGCCTGGCGCGCACGTGGTGAAGAGCTTCAGCGCGCAGGGGGCCGAGAACCTCGCACATCCGGTGCACGACGGCGTGCCCGCCAGCAACTTCTACTGCGGCGACGATGCCGCGGCGAAAGCGGTCGTGAAGCAGCTGGTCGAAGATGTGGGCTTCGAGGCGGTGGACGCCGGCCCGCTGACGTCCGCCCGGTACCTCGAACCCATCACGATGTTGTGGATCTCCATGAGCCGCACCCTGGGCCGCAACTTCGCCTTCAAGGTGCTGCGATGACAAGGAGCGGATGGCGGCTCTGACGCCGCCAACGCCTGTCGCCGGCGCAGGGGCCGACGCCGCGGATCAGCCCGTCACCGTCGTGATCACCAGGCGGGTGAAGGCAGGCTGCGAGAAGGCATACGAGACGTGGCTCGCGCGGCTGCAGGAGGACGCCCGTGATCTGCCGGGCTATCTGGGCGCCACGACGCAGCGCCCGGGCCCGGCCGGCCCCCGCGAGTACGTGAGCGTGATTCGGTTTCGCCGCCTTGCCGACCTCCGCGCGTTCGAGGTGAGCACCATGCGCCGCGACGCCATGACGCGCGCGGCTCCGCTCGTCGAGGCCGACGCCGTCTGGCAGACGATGACCGGCCTCGAGTTCTGGTTCGAACCGCCAGCGGGCAGCGTCGTACCCGTGCCCTCGCGCGGGCGCATGGCGCTGCTGATGGTCGCCGTAGTATTCGGGCTCGTGCTCTCGATCGGTTCGCTGGTGAACGTGGCGGCCGACCGCCTGCCGGTCGCGCTGCCGGCCCCGGTGCGCCTGCTCGCGACAATTGCGATCGAGGTGCTGTTGATGACCTACTGGCTCATGCCGCGGCTGACGCGGGCCCTGGCGCCGTGGATCTATCCGGCGCGAACCACGGTACGCTGACGCCTGCGCATCGATGAGGCCCCACACGTTCCGTGGCCGGCCCGGCGCTGCTACACTCCTGACGTTCCCGCACAGAGGAGGACGGCATGAGACGCCCCACGTCGGCTCGCGTACTCGGGCTCGTGTTGCTCACGCTCGGCGTCACGCCAGGTGTCGCAGCCGCGCAACGGCCAGCGCTCGACTTCGACACGTTCCGCACGCGCGTGCAGCCGATCTTCACGGCCAGGCGCGACGGTCTGCAGACGTGTCTCACCTGCCACGGCGGCAAGGTCGGCACTCGCTTTCGCCTCGAGCCGCTCCCGGAGGGCGCCTCGGACTGGAGCGTCGAGGCCGCGCGGAAGAACTTCGACTCCGCGCGGGGTCTCGTGAAGCCGGGCGCGCCCATGGAGAGCCGCCTGCTCACGCATCCGCTCGATCGCGCCGCGGGCGGCGATTCATTCCATGGCGGCGGCAAACACTGGGCCACGCAGACCGACGCGGAATGGCAGACACTCGCGGCCTGGGTGCGCGGGCCGCAGGCCGCAGCGAACATGCGCACATCGGCCGTGCCCGCCGGTCGCGCGGTGCGCATCATCCAGACCAATGCCGCGGGTGACGGTGCGCATCTCATCGACCCGGCGACCAACCTGGTCACCCAGGTGCTCACCGGTGTGGACATCCCGCACGGCGTCACGGCCTCGCCCGACGGCGCGCGCATGTATCTGACGAACGAGGTCCGGCACACGCTCGATGTCGTCGACATGCCCTCACTCGCGGTGCGGGCCCGCATCCCACTCAGCGGACGGCCGAACAACGTCGCCATCTCGCGGGACGGCCGCAAAGTCTATGTGGGCATCGCGCAGGCGCCCGGCGCGCTCGACGTCATCGACACCGAGGCGCTGAAGAACGTGAAGACGGTGCCCGTCAAGGGCTCCATCCACAACGTCTACGTTACGCCCGACGGGCGATGGGCGGTGGCCGGCTCGATTCCGGAGAAGACCATCAGCATCGTGGACACGGCCACCGACACGCTCACCCGCACGATTCCGCTCTCAGCCGGCATCCGGCCGATGGCGTTCACGACGAAGCCGGATGGCTCGACCGACCGCATCATCGTGCAGCTCTCGGACTTTCACGGCTTCGTCACCGTGGACTTCGCGACCGGCGCGGAAACGGCGCGCATCGAACATCCGGCCATCGAGGGTGAACATCCGCATCGCGACGGCCTCCAGGGCGCGCCGGCGCACGGCCTGGCCGTGTCACCAGACGGCACGCGGCTCTGGTCCACGAGCAAGGTCTACGGCTACGCCTACGTGCACAGCCTGCCGGACCTGAAGGAAGTGGGCCGCGTGTTCGTGGGCCAGCATCCCGAGTGGCTCACGTTCACGCCGGATGGCCGCTTCGTCTATGTCGCGGCCGCCGGTGACAACACGGTGTTCGTCGTCAACGCTGCCACCATGAAGGAAATCGCGCGCGTACCCGTGGGCCACGTGCCCAAGCGCAACGCCACGGCCATCCTGCGCGTGCCCTGATGTGAGGGGGACATGTGAGGGGGACTGTCCCCATTCTGGGTGGGGCCAGCCTTCTCGTGATTCAGGGCGTGACGCGCGAGAGGCTGAGCGCCTGGATCTGCGGGGTGGTCGTGGGCGCGAGCAGGATGTCGCCGCGCACGCGGCCGGTGGCGCACGTCCACGTGAACGACCCCGAGAGCGCGCCGCTCGGACGCACCGGCGCGGAGGTGTCGCACGCGCCCACCTGCGCCTTGAGCGCCGCCAGGTCACGCGCCCAGTGCTCGGCGTCGCGGTCCATGAGGAAGTTCACGGCCAGCAGTTCGCTCGTGACCGTGACAGACCCCGTTACAAATGCGCGGACCGCGCCGGCGTAGGCCGTGCTGAGTGCCGGCGACACCGGCGTCTGGCGCCCCTTCAGGTCGCCCGCGTTGAGGAGCGCCACCGCCGCGTCCCACACTGGCGCGGTCGGACCAGCGTAGGTGCGGTTCGCCAGGGCGAAGATCCCCACGCCGTGGTCGGGCAGCACGAGCACGTGCGAGCCGTAGCCTGGATAGCCGCCACCGTGGCTGAGGGTAAGGCCGAGCTCACAATCCATCGCCGCGTTGAACCCCATCGCGTAGGTGCCGGCCATGCGGCAGGCATCGCGACCACTCGCACCCGGACGCACACGCAGCAGGGGGTAGTTCGCGCCCTGCGCCAGCTCACGCACGCTCGCGCGCTTCACCGGACCCGCATCCGCGCCGTCGCGCGCCGGCCACGCCTGCAGCAGGAACGCCACCCACTTCGCATAGTCGTTCGCGCTCGTCTGGATGCCGCCCATCGCACCAAAGGCGCCGTGCGCCATCGTGGGCTCGAGTTTCCACTGGTTGTCTTCCCAGCGGTAACCGAGCGCGCGCCTCTCCGCCGGCGCGGACGCCACGTGATGGCTCGTGGCGGTCATGCCGAGCGGGCGCAGGATGGTGCGCTGCACGAACTCGTCGTAGGCCGTGCCGGAGACGTTGCTGATGATGCGGCCGAGCAGCGCGTAGCCGAGGTTCGAGTACTCCATCTGGCTCGCCGGCACGCGCGTGAACGGCACGCCGGCGGCGAGGTAGTTCGTGAAGTCCGCCTCCGGCAGCGGCGTCTGCCGATCGCCCCACGGGTCGTCGGTCACGAAGCCGGCCGTGTGGGTGATGAGCTCGCGCACCCGAATTTTCGGGGAATCCTCGGTCGGGTACTTGAAGGACTTCAGCTCCGGTACGTAGGCTTCAGCCGGGGCGTCGAGCGTGAGCTTGCCGTCGTCGCGCAGCTTCAGCACCGAGAGCGCCGTGAACGCCTTGGTCATCGAAGCGATGCGGAAGAGCGAGTCGGCGGTGACCGGACGCTTCTGTTCGAGCTCCTGCACGCCGGCGCCCTTCACGTGCACGAGCTTGCCGTCTTTCACGACGCCCCACACCATACCGGGGATGTGCGCGTCGAGGCGATAGTGCTCCATCACGCGGTCGATCTCGGCGAGGGTCGCCGCGCTCTGCGCGAACGACGCCGCGGGCGCCGCCAGCATCAGCGTGTAGGCGACGAACAGGGCAAGCGATGAACGAAGGGCGGACG
>JAEUQR010000151.1 GCA_016789705.1 Acidobacteriota bacterium | reverse complement strand
CCGGCGGGCGTGGCCGGTGCGCACAGGGTGGTCGTGCGCGTGTTGAACAACGCCATGGCCGGTGGTCTGCGCGCGGTCCGCATCGCGGAGGCCTCGGCCTGGCGCGCCGCGACGTCGCCCACGGTGCAGCTGCCGGCGATGGACATGGTGCCGCCGGTCGAATCGATGGCCTTCCGACGGCGCATGCCGGCAGCGGATCGGCCCTGCGCGTTCTCCGTCTGGGGAGACAGCCAGGGCGAATGGCCGACGTTCTCAGGGTTGGTCAGGCGAATGATCGACGATCGTGCCGACATGGCGATCGGGGCCGGCGATCTCGTGAACGACGGTGCCGACGCAGGCCGGTGGCGCGAGTTCACCGACGTCCTGCGGCCACTCGCGAGGGTGGTGCCGCTCGTCCCCGTGGCGGGCAATCACGACTACGATGGCTACTACGACACGCTGCGCGCGGAGCACTATCTGGCGTTGTTCCGGCCGGCTTACCCCCGCCCCTGGTTCGCGTGGTCGTGCGGCCCGGTCCGCTTCATGGCCATCGACATCAACACGGAGTTCCCGCTTGGAGTCTCCGCCGGCTCGGAGCAGGCGCGCTGGATCGAACGCGAGGCCAGTGGCCACCCCTGGCGCGACGCCGGCTGGCGCGTGCTGGTCGTGCATCAACCTCCGTGGTCACGCTCCTGGGCGGGCTACGACGGTGATGCGGCGGTTCGGCAGTGGGTCGAACGGCTGGCCGCCGGTTCGGGGCTGGACGTCGTGATCTCGGGGCACAGCCACGCGTACGAACGTCTGGCCCGGAAGGCCGGCGGCCGGTCGATACAGGTTGTCATCACCGGCGGCGCCGGTGGTGCGCTCGAAGACGCCGCGGCCGCGCGGCTCGATGGCGATGGCGGCGACCGCGTCGTCGTCCGACACCACTACCTGCGGGCCCGCGTCACCGCTGACGCGTTGACGTGGGAAGCAGTGGCTGACGACGGAGCCGTGCTCGACCGTCATACGATCGGGCCGCGCTGACCTGCCGGCTAGATCGGGCCGCGCTCCCACGGCCCGGTGATCGCCACGGTGAAGCCGGGATGCTGCAGGTTGAGAGACAGCCAGCGACCGTCCGGGCAGAACGTGGCGCCGGCGATCTCCTTCGACCGGATGTCTCCGGTGATCCCGTTCCGTTCGCCGTTCAGCACGACGCTGTTGCTGGCGAAGCGGACGATCTGCCCTTCTCGCGTGAGCGTGTATGGACACAGGGATTGGCGGTGCCGTCCTCGCAGAGCACCAGTCCGCCGCGAGGGCCAGGGATGAGTTCCCACACCTGGCCCATCTTCGCGTTGCCGCCGCTCGTGCTGGTCACATAGAGGCAGCCGTCGGCGAACCATGCGCCCTCGAGACGTGCGAACATCGCTCCGCCGCCCTGCCGGCCCTGCTCGAAGACGGTGCGTCCCCCGCGGCCTGGCCGCTTGACGTCGGGCACGTCGATATCCACCCGGTAGACACCCATGGGCACTCGAGTCAGCTGCCCGGTCCGGAGATCCGCGCGGGCACGGCCGCGGACGGCCAGCATCTGCAGGCGGCCTGCGGCCAGGGGTGTGCGGCACGAAGCGATCCAGTCCGGCCCGATCGGCATCTTCGGTCTCGCAGACGATGCCGGTCGCAGGGTCGACGGCCACAGCTTCGTGGACGGCCCATCGCCTTAAGCGGCTGTCGCGTGGGCTCGCCCGTGAGGGGCACCTCGAAGACGTAGCCGTGGGGCTCGACGAGACCTCGTGATTGCACACGAGGTGGACGAGGCCATCGAGCCCATCAAACGCCGCCATGCCGTCGTGGGCTGCGGGTGTCCGGAGACCGCCTTCCATCGGGTCGCCAGTCCATCCGGAGGACGCGTATCGGAATCCCTCCGGAAGCTGAAGCAGCGGCAGCCCGGTGGTCTCGTCCTTCGCTGGCTTGAGCGGCCCGTAGGCCCGGGTCGTCACGAGCGACACCATGGCGGCGTACGGCCGCGCACAGGGCATCGAGAGGCAGAGGGATCGCGGCCCCTCCAAGGGCAGCGCGGGCGAGAAAGGTGCGACGGCTGGGCAGCATGGCGACCGCATCGTGACGCGCCGACATGGCAATGGCGTGACGGCGCCGTATCGGCGCAGCATCGTCACGCGTGGATACACGACCGTCGTCGGAGTGTCGCCATCCCGACGCCTGGCGATCACCGCCGGGACACACCGAGTCCCCGGCATCCCTTGCACACGACCTGCGCGCCCTGGCGGAAGTAGCATGCCCGGTGTCCGAGTCACGGCGAGCCCGCGGCTCGGACCGCCGCGCACACGGCGTCACCGGCGAATGTGGATGGCGCTCGAGATGAGCGTCGGGCCAGACGCGTCGCGCACGACGAGCGAGAACCAGCGCCCGGGGGTCGCCGGCTGATCGAGCCGCAGCGACGCCGCCGACGCCGCCGACGCCGCCACGACGGCGCCATCAGCAATCCACTGCAGCGTCTGCCCGGCCGCGCCGCCCACGGTCGCGACCAGCGTGAGCGTGCCGCCGGCTGGTGCCTCTTCGCCCATCTCGACGCGGACGCCATCGTGTTCGGCGTGGAAGTCGAGCGTTGGTCCCTGTGGTCCGCGCACGCGCACGTAGGCCCGGCCGCGCTTCAGGCCGTCGACGATTGCGGACTCCGACAGCGCCTCCGCCCACACCACCGTGGCGGGCCGGCCAAGGCGCCGGTCGGCATCGTCATCCACCGTGTGTTCGTCGCTGCCACCGACCGCCGTCAGCCGGTGTCCCGCCGAGAGCATGCGCGCCCAGAACGCCCAGCCGGCGAGCAGTCCCTCGGCGGTATCGCCATTCACCACCTCCACGCCGTGCACGGAACGCATCACCGCGGGCTCCGTCACGTTCCACCCGCAGCCCATACAGGCTTCGCCGTCGGGCAGGGCCGGATGGTTGATCGACACGAAGGCGCCGCCGCCGGCGATCGGCGCGAGAAGCGCGGCCGGCGAGCTGTCGGGGGCCGGCAGCCGGAACTCGTGGAACGTCCGCTCGCCGACCGTGTTCGCGTGGCCGCGGTAGGTCGTGACTTCGCGTCCTCGCAGGAGCAACAGGTCGTCGTAGTAGGGCTGCAGGCGGTCGATGTCCAGCCAGTGGCTCGCGGTGTTGTGGTCGGTCAGCGCGAGGAAGTCGAGTCCCGCCGCCCTGGCCGCCTCGGCCACCATGTACGGGGGCGTGCCGGTGGCGGCGCCACGGCGGGAACGCACGCGGCCGTCGCTGTGGCCACTGTGGGCGTGCAGGTCACCTACGAACCACCCCGGCCCGCGCCCGGCAATCGCCTGCCCTGCCGGCAGATCGTCCGTGAAGAAGCGGACGGTCACGTCAACCGTGTCAGTGCGTCCGGCGCGGATGTTCGGCACGCCGAGCAGCACCGCCCACGGCCCCGGCTCGACGGGCCCGGACAGATAGCCGGGCGTCGCGCCGAGCGCTGACACCCAGATCGTGGAGCGGCTGCCGCCACTCCAGCCACGCAGGCCGGCAGGGCCGCGCAGGCCGAGGTCCACGACGGTTCGTGCGTCGGCGCCGCTCGCGCGATAGCTGACTTCGATCCGCCGCGTGCCTGCCGGCACGTCGAACGGCTGCTCGATGAGGCGTTCGTAGTCGGCGCGGGTCAGCGTGCGTGAGAACCGTAGCGCGTGATCATCGGGCGGACGTTCTCGCTCCTGTGCCGGAACACCGGCAACGAGCGCCGATGCCAGAAGCGCCGCCGCAACCAGTCGTGTTCCTGGCATCGGGGACCGGTGCGCCGGAGCCCGACATACGCGGGCCTCCGGCATCGCACCATTCACGTTCAGAAGTGCAGGCGCAGCGAGAACTGCATCGCGCGCGGGTCACCCGCGAGCGACGAGATGGTGCCGACGTTGGCGCCCGTGATGTCGGAGTTCGGGTTGCCGAAGTTGGCGCGGTCGAAAAGGTTGAACACGTCCCACCGCAGCGTGGCGGCGATCCGGCTCGTGAAGGCGACGCGGCGCTGCAGGCTCATGTCGAAGGTCACATAGCCGGGTCCGCGCAGGCTGTTGCGCGTGTTGTTGCCGAACGTGCCGGCGGCCACGCGCTGATACGCCGTGGGGTTGAACCACGCGTCCACGGTCTCCTGGCCGCTCGGGTCACCCACCAGGTTGGGCATCCAGGTGGCGCCTTCGAGTCCGCCCTGCGTCACCGTGAACGGCCGGCCGCTGCGCGCAGTGTAGATGCCGGCCACCGTCCAGCCGCCGAGCAGCGCGTTGCCGACCTTGCCGAGGTTCACGGAGCGGCCGTCGCCGATGGGCGGCTGCACGACGAAGTTGGTCAC
>JAEUQR010000023.1 GCA_016789705.1 Acidobacteriota bacterium | reverse complement strand
ACGCCGTTCAAGGTCGGGTCCGAATCGGTCATCTCGCTCGATCCCGAAACACCGCGCGAGCGGCGCTTCACGAGCGACGACGACGAGACGCGCCTGCTGCGCGCCGCCAACCCGCACCTCCGCGGCATTCTGGTGGCCATGCTCGACACTTGTTGCCGGCCCGGGGAGATTCTGTCGCTGCAGTGGGGAGACGTGGATCTGGCCGGGCGTGAACTGGTGATTCGAGCGGAGAAGGCCAAGACGCGGCGGGCGCGTCGGCTGCCGGTCTCGACGCGCCTGCATGCCGTGCTCCAGATGCGGCGCACCGGACTGGACGGGCAACCGTTTGGGCCCGAGGCGTACGTGTTCGGGGACGACACTGGCGCCCGTGTGGTGTCAATCCGCACGGCGTGGGAAGCGGCGCGGCAGCGGGCCGGGCTCGAGGACTTCCACCTGGCGGACCTGCGACACGAAGCCGCGTCACGGCTCGAAGACGCCGGCGTGCCCACGACCTACGTGTCGAAGTTCCTGGGCCACCGGAACCTCACGACGACCACGCGCTATCTGAACGCGACCATTCGTGGATTGCGGCAGGCAGTGGAAACGCTCGAAGCGTCGCGCGCCCGCGCGGCGCGTACACGCCGAAAGGCTGCGGCGCTTGCAAAAGGCTTGCAAACGGACCGCAGACCCGCCTCGACGAGCGACTCGCACGTGCACGAGTCGAGCCCGCCTAAGTCACTGACTTCCTAGCGCTTACAGGGTGGTGCGGAAGGGGGGACTCGAACCCCCACGGTATTGCTACCGCCAGCCCCTCAAGCTGGTGCGTCTGCCAATTCCGCCACTTCCGCGTTCAGAGGGCTGTGCACGGCGGACAACGCTGCCTGCCGCACGAATTTCCAATTCTAGCAGACACCCGCGCCGGATGCCACGGTGTGGTTACTGCTCCCGGCTGTACCAGATCGACCCGGGTGAGTCGTAGTTCAGCCCCTCGCCCCACACCGCGTGGGTCTTGCCCGCGCCGTCGATAGTCAATTCCCAGTAATCGCCGTAGGGATACGCGTAGCCGTTCGGCTGGATGTAGCTGAAACCCGTGACGTAGGTGGAGAGGTCGGTCTCGGCCGACCACGTCGCCCCGCCGTTCGTGGACGTGCGCAGATACGTGTTCCAGAGCGAGCCGGCGCGTGCGTCCATCCAGCCGATGCGCACATCGCCGGTGCCGCGGGCGCTGATGGCGGGGAAGGCGTGCGCGCTGCCGGCAGGCGCCGTCGAGACCTCGACCTTCGGCGACCACGACGCGCCGCCGTTCGTGGACGTGGCGAAGTAGATCCGGTTCGGGCCCTGGGCCACCGTGTTCGCGTTCCACAGCGCGTAGAGCGTGCCGGCGGCGTCACTCGTCAGCACCACCTGCGCGCCCAGATACGCCCAGCCGCAGGCGTAGGCGGCACAATCCGGCGGCGCCTTCGAGATGTCGATCACCATGCTCGTCCACGTGGCCCCGCCGTCACTCGACGACGAGATGAAGAGGTTCACGTTGCCGGTGGCGCCGCCGTTACGTTCGTAGCCGGCCCACCCGTAGTGCACGGTGCCGTTCGGCGTCACGGTGCCGCCGCCGACGAGCGCCCATCCGAGCTTGCCGTTCTTGTCGATCTGCGTCTGTGTGAAGGTGAGGCCGCCGTCGTGCGACGCCGACACCCACGCCTTCTGCGAGTGGTTGAAGGCGACGTAGACGTCCTGGCCGCGCACGGCGAGGATCGGCTTGTCGGTGCCGGCGTTGGTCGAATCCGCCACCACCACCGACCACGTCTGGCCGTAGTCGGTCGATTTCGCCACCACGGTGTCGCTCTTGCCGTTCTGCAGCCACGACGCGAACACCGTCTGGCCGTCCACCGGGTCGATGACGATCTGCGGGTCCCACTGTCCGCTGCCGGGCGGCGCAATCTGCGTCGGCGGGCCGAACGTCTGGCCGCCGTCGCTGCTCACCTGCAGGATCATCGTGGGGCTCGGGCAGGTGGGGCAGCCCGGCACGCCCTGATACTGCGGCGCGAGCACGTAGACATGCCCGTAGTTGTCGGCGGCGATGGCCGGTTCCCACTGGTCGCCGGCGGTATACCCCAGGCGGGTCTGCGCGGTGAAGCCGCCGGGCGGCGGCGGAGGGCTGGTGGAGGTCTTGCGGCCGCCGTCAGGCGCGGTGGCCACGACGGCGGGATCGACCCTGTCGCGCACCCGCTTCTTTGCGGGTGCGGATGAGGACGTGGAGCAGGCGGTCAGGGACAGCACCGCCAGGACAGCGACGTAGCGCGGGAGTTGCATCGGCTCTCCGTGAGGCGCGCCCGCCACGGCCGGTGGCGAGGCTACTGCTTCTTCGCGGGCTCGGGCGTGGAGGGCGCCGGAGTCGTGGTGCCGGCGGCGGGGGCCGCTTCCGGCGCGGGCGTCGCTGCGGCCGGAGCCGGCGTGACCGGCTGCGCCGGAATGTCGGTGGCGCCGGCCGGCAGGCTCACGGGCGGCGGACCATCCACGCCTCCAACGACCGACGTGGTGCCGCGCGACCCCCAGATCGCCAGCAGCAGCGCCAGGCCCATGAAGGCCACGGTGAGACCGGCGGTCACCTTGGTGAGTAGCGTCGCGCCGGTGCGCGCGCCGAACACCGCCTGGCTCGAGCCGCCGCCGAAAGCGTTGGCGATGTCGCCGCCCTTCCCCTGCTGGAGAAGGATCACGATCATCAGGACGAGGCAGGCAACGACGTAGAGCGTGACGAAGAGGTAATAGAACATAGCCGGAACGTCCGAGTATATCTCAGGCCACCGCGGCCGCCACGATCTGGCCGAAACTGGCCACATCGAGGCTGGCGCCCCCGACGAGCGCCCCGTCCACGTCGGACAGAGCGAGCAGGGAAGCGATGTTGCCCGGCTTCACACTGCCGCCGTAGATGACATGGCAGCGTTCGGCGGCCTCGGCCCCGAACCACGAGCGCAGCCGTGTGCGGATGTGTGCATGGGCTTCGCCGGCCTGCTCGGGCGTGGCGTTCCGGCCGGTGCCGATGGCCCAGACGGGTTCGTAGGCCACGACCATGCCGGCCACCTCATCGGCGGTCGCGCCGTCGAGTCCGCGCTGAAGCTGCTGGTCGAGCACGGCCAGCGTCTGCTGCCGGTCGCGCTGGTCGAGCGTTTCGCCGATGCAGACGATCGGCACGAGGCCCGCGCCGAGCGCCGCCCGCACCTTCTTCTGCACCTCGAGGTCGGTCTCCGCGAAGAGGGTGCGGCGCTCCGAGTGGCCGAGGATGACGTACTCGGCGCCCGCTTCGCGCACCATGCCGGCGCTGACCTCGCCCGTGAACGCCCCTTCGCGTTCCCAGTGGCAGTTCTGCCCGGCCACTGCGATGTTGCTGTTGCGGGCCGCCTCGACGGCGGCATGCAGGCTGGTGGCCGGCGGGGCGATGACGATGTCCACGCCCTGTGCGTCCTTCACGAGCGATCTGAGTTCCTTCACGTGCACCACGGTCTCGTGCACGGTCTTGAACATCTTCCAGTTGCCCGCGATGAATGGCTGACGCATGGGGCCGACCCTCGTTTCCAGCTACGCCTTGTCGGGCAGCGCCGCCACACCCGGCAGTTCCGCGCCGCCGAGGAACTCGAGCGAGGCGCCGCCGCCGGTCGAGATGTGGCTGACCTTGTCGGCCACGCCGGCCGCGTGCACCGCCGCCACCGAGTCGCCGCCGCCGATGATGGTCGTGCCTTCCACGGCCGCCACCGCCTGCGCCACGCCCATCGTGCCGGCCGCGAACGGGGCCATCTCGAAGACACCCATCGGGCCGTTCCACACGACGGTTTTCGCGATTTCGATGATCGAGCGGTAGAGCGCGATCGTCTCGGGGCCGATGTCGAGCCCCATGCGATCGCCGAGTTCGTGGTCCGACACCTGCAGCACCGCCGTCGCCGCCGCGGCATCGAGCCTGTCGGCCACCACGTGATCGACCGGCAGGGTCAGTTCGACGCCGCGGGTCTTCGCGGCCTCGATGATGCGCAGGGCGTCGGCCAGCTTGTCGTCTTCGACGAGCGACTTGCCCACGGGCAGGCCCAGCGCCTTGAAGAACGTGTAGGCCATGGCGCCGCCGATGAGCAGGTGGTCCACCTTGGCGAGCAGGTTCTCGATGACCTCGATTTTGTCGGAGACCTTGGCGCCGCCGATGATGGCGACGAACGGCCGCTCGGGCTCCCCGAGCGCCATGCCGAGGTAGGCGAGTTCCTTCTCCATCAGCAGGCCGGCGCCGGCCGCCGCGAACGGGCCCACCATCGCCGCCACCGACGCGTGCGCGCGGTGCGCGGCGCCGAAGGCGTCGTTCACGTAGACATCGGCCAGGGTCGCGAGGGCGGTCGCGAAGTTCCCCTCGTTCTTCTCTTCCTCGGCGTGGAAGCGCAGGTTCTCGAGCAGCACGACGCGGGAGCCGCCCGGGGCCTCCGCCTTCGCGATCGCCGCCCGCGCCGGCTCGCCGATGCAGTCTTCCGCGAAGACCACCTCGAGGCCGAGCAAGTGCGACAGATGCGCCGCCACCGGCTGCAGGCTGTACTCGGGCGCGACCTTGCCCTTCGGACGGCCGAGGTGCGAGGCGAGGATCACGGTGCAGCCGTGATCGAGCGCGTAGCGCACCGTCGGCAGCGCGGACGTGATGCGCGTGTCGTCGGTGATGACGCCGTTCTTGAGCGGGACGTTGAAGTCCACGCGCATGAAGACGCGGCGGTCGTCGAGGGGCAGGTCGCGGATCGAGTACTTGGTCATAAAGGAACGGCGGCTAGGGACTAGCGGCTAGAGGGACCGGGCGACCTTCTTCAGCAGGTCGATGCAGCGGTTCGAATACCCCCACTCGTTGTCGTACCACGCCAGCAGCTTCACGAAGTCGCCGTCCATCACCTTCGTGTAGGCGCTGTCCACGATCGACGAGTGCGGGTTGCCGCGGAAGTCGATCGAGACGAGCGGCGCGTCTTCCACCTGCAGGATGCCCTTCAGGGCGCCGCCGGCCGCCGCGCGCATCGCGCCGTTGACGTCGTCGGCGGTGACGGTCTTCTCGAAGAGCGCCACCAGGTCCACACACGACACGTTCGGCGTCGGCACGCGCATCGAGATGCCGTCGAGGCGGCCCTTCAGGGCCGGCAGCACTTCACCCACCGCCGACGCGGCGCCGGTGGTCGTCGGGATGATCGACATGGCGGCGGCGCGGGCACGGCGCATGTCCTTGTGCGGCAGGTCGAGCAGGTTCTGGTCGTTGGTGTAGGCGTGCACCGTGGTCATCCAGCCGCGCTTCAGGCCGAAGTTGTCGTTCAGCACCTTCACGACGGGCGCCAGGCAGTTGGTGGTGCAGGAGGCGTTCGAGATGATGTGGTGGCTGGCCGGGTCGTACTTCTCGTCGTTCACGCCCATCACGACCGTGACGTCTGGCTTCTTGGCCGGGGCGGTCACGATGACCTTCTTCGCGCCGGCGGCGAGGTGCTTGGCGGCGCCGTCGCGGTCGGTGAACTTGCCGGTACACTCGAAGACCACGTCCACGCCGAGGTCCTTCCAGGGCAGGGCGCCCGGGTCCTTGCTGGCGAACACCTTGAACTCGTCGCCGTCGACCGTGATTGAGTCGGTGCCGCCCGAGATCGCGGCGCTCAGGTTGCCGAGCACCGAGTCGTACTTGAGGAGGTGCGCCAGTGTCTTGGCATCGGTGAGGTCGTTGGCACCCACGAAATCGATGTCGTTATCGGCCAGTGCCGCGCGCATGATGTTGCGCCCGATTCGTCCGAACCCATTGATGCCTACTCTGACCGCCATCTCCAGCCTCCTCGCGTTCGTCTCGTGAGCTACGCCAATCGGCGCACCGGCAAACGTATGATTGTATAGCCGAGGGCGGCGGACGGGTCAAACCCCGGCCCGGCCGCCGCCAGCGAACTAACCTGCGTAAAATGAGCCACTTGCGGGAATAAATGTACGCGCTCTATACCGGACTCATCGTGCTCTTCGCGCTGGCGGTCTCGCCCTGGCTCGTCTACCAGGCCGTCCGTTACCGCAAGTACGTCGGCAGCCTCTCGCAGCGACTCGGCTATCTGCCGGTGTCGTTCAATATCGATGCCGAGCCGTCGATCTGGATCCACGCCGTGTCGGTGGGCGAATTGCTCACCGCGCGTCCGCTCATCGCGGCGCTGCGCGAGAAACACCCCGGGCTGCGGATTTTTCTCTCGACCACGACCATGTCGGCGCAGCAGCTGGCGCGCCGGAACGTGCTCGACGTCGACGGTGTCTTCTACTTTCCGTTCGATCTGGGGTTCGTCGTGCGCCGCACGCTCGACCTCGTGAAGCCGAAACTCTTCCTGATGATGGAAACGGAGATCTGGCCGAATCTCCTGCGCGAGTGCCGCCGCCGCGGCGTCCGCACGGCGATCGTGAACGGCCGGCTCTCGTCACGGTCGTTCCCGCGCTACCGCGTCGCCCGCGGCTTCTTCCGCCACGTGCTGGCTGACATCGATCACTTCTGCGTGCAGTCGGACGAGTCGCGCCGCCGCTTCGTCGAGATCGGCGCGCCGGCCGACCGGGTCACAGTGACCGGCAGCCTCAAGTTCGACTCGCTCGAGCCGGCAAGCGCCGGGCAGGCGCGCTCGCGTGAGCGCGTGCTGCGCTACTTCCGCTTCGCCCCGGGCCGGCCGGTGTGGGTGGCGGGCAGCACCATGAAGGGCGAAGAAGCCATCGTGCTGCGGGTGTTCCGCCGCCTCAAGGCCTCGCAGCCCGCGGCCGTGCTCGTGCTGGCGCCGCGGCACCCCGAGCGGTTCGACGACGTGGTGGCGATGGCGCAACAGGAAGGCTTCCGCACCGTGCGGCGCAGCGAGCTGCCGATCGACGCCGAGCCGCGCGCCGATGTCGTCGTGCTCGACTCGATTGGCGAACTCGCCGCCGTCTACCAGGTGGGCACGCTCGTCTTCGTGGGGGGCAGTCTCGTGCCCACCGGCGGCCACAACATTCTCGAACCGGCGGTGTTCGGCCGGCCGGTCGTGTTCGGGCCGCACATGCACAACTTCGCGGAGATCGCCGCGGCCTTCGTCGGCGCCGATGCCGGCGTGCAGGCGGCGTCGGAGGGCGCCTTCGAAGACAACGTGCTGGCGCTCATGGCCGATCCGGTGCGACGGGCGCGTCTCGGGGCCGCCGCCCGCGCCCTCGTCGAGGCCAACCGCGGCGCCAAGGTGAAGACGCTCCAGACGCTGGACGTGCTGCTGCCGCCGCCTTCGGCACGGCCGAACAACGTGCGGCCGTTCCGCGCCCCGTGACGGCCGCCGGCCGCTGAGACTCTCGTGCTGCACACCCTTTACGGACGAATCGCGCTGACCCGCCGCGCCTGGTACGAACGGCAGGGCGCCCGGCGACGGCTCGGCCGCCCCGTCATCAGTGTGGGAAATCTGAGCGTGGGCGGCACGGGGAAGACGCCGCTCGTGGCCGCCATCGCGGCCTGGCTCGTGGCGATTGGCGAGCGGCCGGCGATTCTGTCGCGCGGCTACGCGCGCACGGTGACGCGGCGTGAGCCTACGGTGGTCTCCGACGGCACCTGCGTGCTGGCCGACGTGGCTCACGCCGGCGACGAGCCGCTGATGCTCGCGCGCGCCGTACCGGGCGCGTGTGTCGTGGTCTGCGCGGAGCGGCACGCCGCGGGCGTCGTGGCCGAGACCACGCTCGGCGCCACCGTGCACGTGCTCGACGATGGCTTCCAGCACCTGCCGCTCGCGCGCGATCTCGACATCGTCGTCACGGCGGCCGGCACGCTCGCGAGCGATGCCGTGTTGCCGAAGGGACGCCTGCGCGAGCCGGTGTCGGCGCTCACCCGCGCCGGGATGCTCGTGGTGGTGGGCGCGACCGACGACGAGGCGGCGGCGGAGGCTCGCGCCTACGGCGTCGCGTGCGGCCTGGGCGCCACGCGCCGGCTCGGCGCGCCCGTCGCCCTGCACGGCGCCGTGCCCGTCCGCGGCGACGCGCTCGTGGCCCTGGCCGGCATCGGCCAGCCGGGGCAGTTCGTGGAGGCGCTCACGGCCGATGGCTGGACGGTGGTGGAGACCTGCGCGTATCCGGATCACCACTGGTATACACCGGCGGATCTCGCCGCCGTGGCGCGCCGTGTCGCCGCGGCTGGCGCCTGGGGCGTGGCCACCACCGACAAGGACGCCGTGCGCCTCGAACCGCTCGGGCCGCTGCCGGTGCCGGTGGCGCGCTGGCCGCTGACGCTCGACGTGCCGCGCTGGGAGGTGCTGACCGGCGCCATCCGGCAGGTGCTCGGAGGCCGCGCGTGAAGGCACAGCGTCAGCAGCTCGAACTGGCCGCCGTGCGCGTCGTAGGTGCGGTGGCGGGCGTGCTGCCCGCGTGGCTGGCGCGCACCCTTGGTGCCGGGCTCGGCCGTACCTTCTATCTGCTCGACCGTTCGCACCGGCGCGTGGCGCTCGCCAATCTCGCGCAGTGTTTTCCGTCGCGGTCCGAGGCGGAGCGGAAGCAGATCGCGCGGCGGATGTTCGCGCACTTCGGCGTGCTGCTCCTCGAGCTGCTGCGTTTTGGCCGGCTGTCGCCCGAGCAGATGCGCGCGCGCGTGGTCGTGGACGGCGAGGAGCGCGTGCGCGCCGCCTACGCGAAAGGGAAAGGCGTGCTCTTCTTCACCGGCCACTTCGGCTTCTGGGAGATGCATGCGATGGTGCACGCGCTGGTCTTCCAGCCGATCGGCGTGCTGGCGCGTCCGCTCGACAATCCTGGGCTGCACGTGCTGCTCGAAGACATGCGGCAGGGCACGGGCAACACCGTCATCTATCGCGAAGGCGCCGTGCGCAAAGTGCTGCGGATGCTGTCGATGGGGCAGGGGGTGGCGCTCCTCATCGATCAGCACATGCACAGCCCGGATGCGATCTGGGTGCAGTTCTTCCAGCGGCCCGCGGCCACGACGTCCACGCTCGCCGCGCTCGCGCTGCGCACCGGCGCGCCCGTGATCCCCGTGTTCGCCGTGCCGCTGCCCGACGGCCGCCTGCGCCTCATCTACGAACATCCGGTCGAGCCGCCGCCGGCCGATTCACCCGACCCGGTCCGCGAGTTCACCCAGCGCTGCACCGACGTGCTCGAGATGTACGTGCGGCGCCAGCCCGAACTCTGGCTGTGGATGCACCGCCGCTGGCGCGATGCCCCGGCGCCCGAGACGAAGGGGATGTTCCCCGAAGTGCGCGACGAGGGCGGGGATGCCTGACCACGCCGACGCCATACGTCGCGATGGCGAGGGCGGGCGGCTGCTCGTCGTGGCGCCGAACTGGCTCGGCGACTCGGTGATGGCGCTGCCGGCGATCCAGACGCTGCGCGCGGCCTGGCCCGGCGCGCATCTCGCCGTCGCGGCGCGGCCGAGTGTGGCGGCGCTCTTCGCGATGGTGCCGGGCGTGCAGCAGGTCGTGACGCTCGAATCGCGTGCCGGCCTGTCGGGCGTGCAGCGCTGGCGACGCGACGTGGCGCGGCTCGAGGCCGGGCACTTCGATCTGGCGGTGCTCTTCCCGAACTCGTTCCTGTCGGCGTGGATCACCGCGCACGCGAAGATCCCCGAGCGCTGGGGGTATGCGACGGACCTGCGCGGGCGGTGGCTCACGCGCGCCTTCCGCCGTCCGCCGGCGGACGTGCACCAGGCCGACTACTATCTCGCCCTCACGGCGGCCGCCGGACTCGCGCCGGCGCCGCGTGTGGCGCGGATCGTGCCGCCCGAGGCCGCCGTCGCCGCCGCGCGGACGCTCCTGCCGCGGCGCGATTATGTGGTGCTCGCGCCCGGCGCGGCCTACGGACGCGCGAAGCAGTGGCCCCCGGATCGCTACGCCGCGCTCGCCGTGGCGCTCTGGCGCGCGCGCGGACTCACGCCCGTCGTCATCGGCGCCGGTGGCGACCGCGCGGCCGGCGACGAACTCGCGGCCGCGCTCGCGCAACTGCCGGGAGGCGGCGAGACGGCCGCGGCGCTCGTCGATCTCATCGGCCGCACGGATCTCGCCGTACTCGCCGCCGTACTCGCCGGCGCCCGCGCCGCTGTCGCCAACGACTCGGGGGCGATGCATCTTGCCGGCGCCGTGGGAACGGCGGTCGTGGCCATCTTCGGGCCGACGAACGAACAGCAGACGGCGCCGCTTGCCGCCTCGCTCGACGGACCGCCGGCGCGCCTGGCGATCCATCCGGTGTGGTGCCGGCCGTGTATGATGCGTGAGTGCCCGCTCGGGCATGCCTGCATGCGCGGCGTGGCCCCCGCCGACGTCGCGGCGCTCATTCCATGACCCCCGACTCCACGCCCGGCTCCCTGCGGCCCGCCGTGTTCCTCGATCGCGACGGCACGATCAACGAAGACGTCGGCTATCTCGCAGACCTGGCGCACCTCACGCTGTACCCGTGGGCTGTCGATGCCGTGCGGACGCTGAACCGGGCCGGCTATCTCGTGGTGATGGTGACGAATCAGGGCGGCATCGGGCGGCGGATGATCCGGCCGGAGTTCGTCGGCGAACTCCACACCGTCATCGACGAGCGGCTGGCCGCCGGTGGTGCGCGCGTTGACGGCTGGTACTACTGCCCGCACCATCCCGCCGCGCTCATCGACGAGTTACGCGCCGCGTGCGACTGCCGCAAGCCGGAGCCCGGGCTGTTGCTCGAGGCGGCCCGCGACCACGGCATCGATCTGGCCCGTTCGTGGATCGTCGGCGACAAGTGGAGCGACATCCAGGCCGGACAGCGCACGGGCGGCCGCGCCATCCTCGTGCGCACGGGCTGGGGTGTCATGGAAGAAGGGGTGCGGCCGGAAGGACAGACGGTCGAGGCGATCTGCGACACCCTGGCCGGCGCCGTCGCCAGCATTCTCAGCGCCGATCGCGGCGGGCCCGCGGCGGCCTCCGGCACTGGTCGCTGAGGTAGTCTGTAGCGTCCGCATGGCCACCGCCGCCGTACCTCCGGGTGCCTCCGCCCGCCGCCTGCTCGACCTCATCGCCGCCGCGCGCGGCAAGCGTGTGGTCGTGCTCGGCGACCTCATCGCCGACGAGTTCGTCTCCGGCCGCATCAGCCGCGTCTCGCGCGAGGCGCCGGTGCTCATCCTCGAGTACGACAACACGGAGATCGTGCCGGGCGGCGCCGGGAACGCCGCGCACAACGTGGCGACGCTTGGCGGCGCGGTGATCCTGGTGGCGCTCGCCGGCCGCGACGAACCGGGCCGGCGCGTGCTGGCCTCGTTCCCGTCGCGCGTCGATCGCCGCGCCATCACCCGGCCCGCCGGCTACCACACGCCGGTCAAGACCCGCATCCTCGCCGGCGGCGTGCACTCGGCCAAACAGCAGGTCGTGCGCGTGGACCGCTTCACGCGCGAGCCGATGACCGAGGCGTGGCGCGCGCAGTGGATGCGGGCGGCGGCCCGCGCCCTGAAACAGGCTGACGCCGTGCTCGTGTCCGACTACGGCTCGGGCCTGCTCTCGCCGCAGGTCGTGACCACGCTCGTGGCGCCGCTTGCCGCGCGCCGCGTGCCGGTGCTCGTGGACTCGCGCTACGACCTGCTGCGCTACCGCGGCCTCACGGCCTGCACGCCGAACGAATCCGAGGTCGAGCACGCGCTCGGCGTCACGATCGGTGACGCGCCGCGCACGCTCGAACGCGCCGGCCGCGCTATCCTGAAGAAGACGCGCATGGACGCGGTGCTCGTCACCCGCGGCAGCCGCGGCATGGCGCTCTTCGAGCACGGCATACCCACCACGCACATCCCGATCTACGGCTCGGATGAAATCGCCGATGTCACCGGCGCCGGCGACACCGTGATGGCCACGCTGACGCTGGCGCTCGCCGCCGGCGCGTCGATGACCGACGCGGCGCGTCTCGCCAACTACGCCGGCGGCCTCGTGGTGATGAAGCGCGGCACGGCCACGGTGTCGGCGCGCGAACTGGCCAGCGCGGTGACTCGCGACCTGGGCGGCCGCTGACGATGGGCGCGGTGATGACGCGCGACGCGCTGGCGTCGTGGGTGGCAGGGCGGCGTCAGGCCGGCCGCACGATTGCCTTCGCGAACGGCGTCTTCGACATGCTGCACGTGGGCCACGTGCGCTACCTCGAAGGGGCGCGCCAGGAAGCCGACGTGCTCGTCGTGGCGGTGAACGACGATGCCACCGTGCGGATGCTGAAGGGGCCCGGCCGCCCCGTGCTGCCGGCGGCCGACCGCGCCGAGCTGGTCGCGGCGCTGCGCTGCGTAGACGCCGTCGTCATCTTCCCCGAACCCACCGTGACGCCGCTCCTCGACCTGCTGCGGCCCGACGTGCACTGCAAGGGCACCGACTACACGGTCGACTCGGTGCCCGAACGCGAGACGGTGCGCGCCTACGGCGGCCGCACCGCCATCGTCGGCGATCCGAAGGACCACTCGACGCGCGATCTGCTGCGGGCGATCCGCGAGGGCAAGGGCTGATGGCGGCCGTGCTCGGGCAGGACGCGCGCCTGCTCATCGTGCGGATGGGCGCGCTCGGTGACATCGTGCACGCCCTGCCGGTGCTCGCGGCGCTCAGGACGCACCGGCCCGACGTGCGCGTCGACTGGTTGGTGGATGCGCGCTACGCCGGCGTGCTCGGGCTCGTGGACGGGCTTGCCCGGATGATCGTCGTGCGCGCGAAGGACGACGCTGCGGACGATCGCGCCGTGCGCTTTGCCGGCGTGGCCGGGATGGGGCGGGCGCTGGCGTTCCTGCGGCGGCAGGGCTACGCGGCGGCGGTCGATCTGCAGGGCCTCATCAAGTCGGCGGTGTTCGCCCGCGGTTCGGGTGCCGCCCGCGTGCTCGGCTTCGAGCGGCGCGCGCTGCGGGAACCGGCGGCGGCCTTCTGCTACGGTGAGCAGGTGGCGGTCGACGATCGCGGGCACGTCGTGCACAAGAACCTCGCGATGCTCGGTCCGCTCGGCCTGCCGTCGGCCGGCGTGACCTTTCCCTGGTCGGCGCGCGACTCGGCGGTGAGCGCTGAGGTCGCGGCCGACGCGCGCGTGGCGGCGGCCGGCGGGTTCGTGCTCCTGAACCCGGGCGCGGCGTGGGAGAACAAGCGCTGGCCCGTGGAACACTTCGGCGCCCTCGCCCGCGGCCTCGGCGAGCGGCACGGCCTCGTGAGCGTGGTCACCTGGGGGCCCGGGGAACAGGTCCGCGCCGAGGCGGTCGTGGCCCATGCCGGCGCCCATGCGTTCGTCTCGCCGCCGACCGCGCTGCACGACGTGCTGGCGCTCGCCCGCGTGGCGCGCCTCTGCGTCTCGGGCGACACCGGACCGCTGCACCTCGCCGCGTCGGTGGGCACGCCGATCGTCGGCCTCTTCGGGCCGACACGCCCCGAACGGAACGGCCCGTGGCTCGCCGCCGATGTCTCGGTGTCGCGCGCCGGCGAGTGCGTGTGTTTCCACAAGCGGCAGTGCCTGCGCGGCCAGGCCTGCATCGATCGGATCGGCGTCGGCGAGGTGCTCGACGCCTGCACGCGGCGGCTCGCCGCGGGGAGGACCGCGTGAGCGTCGTCCGTGTGCTCGCGCGGTATCGTGTCGCGCTCGGCGGTCTCATGGCCGCCGTCACCGTGTGGTTCTCGCATCCCACCACCACGAGTCTCGTCGCCGGCGGCGCCGTCGCCGCGCTCGGCGCGGCACTGCGGCTCTGGGCGGCCGGACACGTCGAGAAGAGCCGCGAGGTGACGTCGAGCGGGCCCTACCGCTACACGCGGCATCCGCTGTACCTGGGCTCGACGATCGTCGGCGTCGGCGTGGCGCTGGCGGCAGCAAATCTCTGGCTCGGCCTCGCCATCGTCGGCTACCTCGCCTCGACGCTCACGGCGGCGATGAAGGCGGAAGAGGCGCACCTGCGTGAGAAGTTCGGCGACGCGTACGATCGCTACGCGGCCCGGCAGGCGCCGATGATGGCCCGCTCGTTCAGTTGGGAACGCGCCTGGCGCAACCGGGAACACCACGCGCTTGCCGGCCTCGTCGCAGGTCTTTCGCTACTGGCGCTCAAAGTCTGGTATAGTCGTGTTTTCGTCGGGTTGTGAGCCGGGCGGTTAGCTCAGTTGGTAGAGCACCGGTTTTACACACCGGCTGTCACAGGTTCGAGTCCTGTACCGCCCACCAGTTGCTGGTAGGTGCGCCGGACACGACCTGGACACGGCGGGTGGTCACGAGAAGATTGGGGTCGTAGTTCAGTTGGTTAGAACGCTGCCCTGTCACGGCAGAGGCCGCGGGTTCGAGTCCCGTCGACCCCGCCAATCTCCTCGCTGATCGCTCACCGGTTGGCGGGATCGACGATCTCGCGCACGGAGCGGGGGCCTTCGGCCCTCGCGATCGGGCGCCAGGCACGTCGGCTCCGTCAACCGTTCCGCTCGAACGGACTGGCGCTCCAGTCCTGAACACCCCGCCCTGGCCCCGCCAGGGCGTTTCTGTTTCCGGGCGCCAAACGTAGTACCGTTGGGAGGCGCCGCACCCCTCGGCGCGTGGTCCGCCATACCCGTGCGTATCGCCTCACTGCTGGCTCGTCCGTTCGTGCAGCGCGCCTCGGCGCGGTTGCGGTCGTTCATCGTCCGCTCGCCGCGGCTCGCCGTCGGCGCCGCCGCCGTGGTGGTCGCCGCGCAGCTGGCTGTGGTCATCGGCGTGCCGTGGGCGATCCACACCGTCGTCTCCGGGTTGCCGAGCATCGCCGACGTGAAGCGCATGGGCGAGATGGCCCAGGCGACGGTGTTCTACGACGTGAAGGACCAGCCGGCCTTCACCATCTTCGAGGAACGCCGCTTCGAAGTGCGCCTCGCCGACGTCTCGCCGCACCTCGTCAACGCGCTCATCGCCATCGAAGACCAGCGCTTCCGTTCGCATTGGGGCGTGGACGTCGTGCGCATCGTCGGCGCCATGTTGGCCAACGTGCGTGAAGGGCGCCTCGCGCAGGGCGGCAGCACCCTCACGCAGCAGCTCGCCCGCCAGAGTTTCCTGACGCTCGACAAGACCTACACCCGCAAGATCCAGGAAGCGCTGCTCGCGCTGCGCATCGAGCGGCAGTATTCGAAGGACGAGATTCTGGAGCTGTACCTGAACAAGATGTATTTCGGGGCCGGGCTCTATGGGGCCGAGGCGGCCTCGCTCGGCTACTTCGGCAAGCCGTCGCGCGAGCTCACCGTGGCCGAAGCGGCGATGATCGCCGGCCTCGTGAAGTCGCCCTCCACCTGGGCGCCCACCGTGAACCTCGAGCGAGCCGTCGCGCGGCGCAACGTCGTGCTGGCGGCGATGCGCGAGATGGGCGCCATCGACCAGGCCACGCAGGCCGCGGCGAAGGGTGCCAACGTCGTGCTGCGCGACGCGCTGCGCAGCGACGAACCGTTCGGCCGCTACTTCAAGGAACAGGTGCGGCTCGAGCTCATCGAACGATTCGGCCGCGAGCGTGTCTATCAGATCGGGCTGCGCGTCTACACGACCATCGACGTCGACATGCAGAAGGCGGCCGAGGCCGCCGTGACGCAGACGCTCGACGACCTCGAGCAGCGGCGCGTCGCCTCGCTCAAGGCGCGGAAGAAATCCGCGGCCCCGGAAGAATCGCCGCTCCAGGCCGCTGTGGTCGCCATCGACCCGCGCTCTGGCGCCGTGCGCGCGCTCGTCGGTGGTCGCAGCTTCGCCGACAGCCGGTTCAACCGCGCCCTGCAGGCGAAACGCCAGCCGGGGTCGGCGTTCAAGACGTTCGTCTATGCCGCGGCGCTCGAAGCCGGCTACACGCCAGCCACGCTTATCGAGGACCTCGATGCGCCGATCGACACGCTGCAGGGCGCGTGGACGCCGGAAGACGGCCATTCCGACGCCGCCGAGATGACGATGCGAGCGGCGCTCAAGATCTCGAGCAACCGCGCCGCCGTGAAGATGCTGGAGATGATCGGCCCGCCGGCTGCGGTGTCCTACGCCGCGAAGCTCGGCCTGCCGGACCTGCCCGCGGTGCCGTCGCTCGCGCTCGGCTCCGGGGAAGTGACGCTCTTCGACATGACGTCGGCCTACGGCGCCTTCGCGGCCGACGGCCAGTGGCACAAACCGTCGCTGATTCGCCGCGTCGAGGATCTTGACGGCAGCGTGCTCTACACCGCCGAAGACACGGCGGTGCAGGCCGTGAAGCCCGATACCGCGTTCCTCATGACGTCGATGCTGCAGGAAGTGATCGACGGCGGCACGGCGTGGAAGGCACGGCAGCTCGGCTTCCGCCTGCCGGCCGCCGGCAAGACCGGCACGACCAACGACTATCGTGACGCCTGGTTCGTGGGCTACACGAAGTCGCTCGTGAGTGGCGTGTGGGTGGGCTACGACACGCCGAAGCCTATTCTGCCCGGCGCCGCCTATGCCGCCGATGTCGCCGTGCCGCTCTGGGCCCGCTTCATGGCGCCGGCGACCGCGAAGGACCAGCCCGAGTACTTCAGCGCCCCGCGCGGCGTCGTCGCCGTGCAGATCTGCCGGCTCTCGGGGAAACGTCCGGCCGGCGGCTGTGATGCGGTGCCGGTGACGCTCGAAGACGGCGGGCACGCCGAGCAGTCGATGATTCGCACCGAGTACTTCGCGGCCGGCTCCGAACCCGAAGACTCGTGCCACCTGCACGTGGGCCGTTCGTTGCTCGGCCGCTTCGCCAACTGGGTGACCGCACCCGGCGGGCAGACGGCGCGCAGCTCCGGCACCGCCGACGTCGCCGAGGAGCCTGCGGCCGCTCCGCCCGTGTCGCCGATGCAGCAGGCGCCGGCGTTGGCTGAGGCGCCCGAACCGCCGAAGAAGCGCGGCTTCTGGGGGCGCCTCTTCGGCCGCGGCGAGCGCGACGAGAAGAAGAACGAAAAGAAAGACCCGCCGCCCCGCCGCCGGTAAGGCCACGCATGCCGTTTCGCGACATCGTCGGTCATCGTCATCTCACCTCGCTGCTCACCCGCGCCGTGGCGCGCGGCACCGTGCCGCCCACGCTGCTGCTTGCCGGGCCGGCCGGCGTGGGGAAGTGGCGCGTCGCCCGCGCCATCGCCGAGGCGCTCAACTGTCTCGCCCCGGTCGAGGGGGACGCCTGCGGCACCTGCCGCGCCTGCGACCGCATCGGCCGCGACATGCACGTGGACGTGCTGCCGCTCGTCGCCGACGACACCGGCAAGATCAAGGTGGACGAGGTGCGCGACGTCCTCGATCGCTGCGACTATCGGCCCTTCGAAGGGCAGCGCCGCGTCGTCCTCATCCGCGATGCCGACGCGCTTGTCGAGCAGGCGCAGAACGCCCTCCTGAAATCGCTCGAGGAGCCGCCGCCGGCGACCGTCTTCGTGATGACCTCGGCCGCGCCAGACGCGCTGCTGCGCACCGTGCGCTCGCGCACCATGCGCCTCACCTTCGGGCGCCTGCCGGTGGATGACATCGTGCGGATCCTCGTCCGCGATCACGCCATGGCCGAGGCCGATGCCCGCCGCGTGGCGATGCTCGCCGACGGCAGCCTCGGCGCCGCCCTCGCGCTCGGGTCCACGGCGCTCGCCGACATGCGCGATGCCGCCACGCTGCTGCTGAGGGCCGCCAGCGCCGCTGACCTGGCCGGCCGGCTGGCCATCGCCAGGTCGGTCGTCGGCGAGAAGAAGCCCGAGCGCACGCGGCAGGACATGCAGGCCCTGCTGCACATGGCGTCGTCCCTCGTGCGCGATGTGTCGGTGCTGCATGCCGGCGCCGACCGCCGGCTCCTCGCCAACGGCGACATGGCCGACACCCTCGACCGCCTCGCCCGCGCGCTGTCGCCGGCGGCCGCCCGTCAGGCCTTCGCCACGCTCGACCGCGGCCTCGGCGCGCTCGAACGCAATGCCGGCGCGAAGCTCGTCACGGAGTGGATCTGCGCAGAGATTTAGCGCCGCCTCCGGATCGCCGGTTCGCGTCCGGCATGTCATTATCTGGACGACCCCATGAAGCCCCGCATCGCCATCACCGCCGGTGACCCGGCCGGCATCGGACCGGAGATTGCCGCCAAGGCCGCCGACGACTGGCGCGTGCGCGCCGTCTGCGAGCCGGTGATCTACGACACGACGCCGCCGGTGGCGGTGCCGATTGGCGAGGTCAGCCCGCAGGCCGGGCGCGCGGCGTTCGAGGCGATCGTGCGCGCGGTGGGCGACGCCAAACGCGGCGCCGTGCAGGCCGTGGCCACCGCGCCGGTCAACAAGGCGGCCTTTGCCGCCGCCGGGCTGGGCTGGAAGGGGCACACGGATCTGCTGGCGCACCTCTGCGGCGTCTCCGACGTGGCGATGATGTTCCACTCGCCGAAGCTGCGGGTCGTGCTCGCCACCGTCCACGTGCCCCTGCGCGACGTGCCGCGGCTCATCACGCGGGATCTCATCCTCACCACGCTCCACATCGCCGCGCAGGAGCTGCCCTACTTCGGCGTCACCGGCACGCCGCGGCTCGCCGTGGCCGGGCTCAATCCGCACGCCGGCGAAGGCGGACTGATGGGGCACGAGGAAATCGAGGTCATCGTGCCGGCCATCCGCGATGCGCGGCACGATGGGCTGAACGTGACCGGGCCGGTGCCGGCCGACACCGTCTTCGTGCGGGCGGTGCGCGGCGAGTTCGACTGCGTGCTCGCGTGTTATCACGACCAGGGCCTGACGCCGATCAAGCTGCTGGCGTTCGGCACGGCCGTCAACGTCACCCTCGGCCTGCCGATCGTGCGCACGTCGCCCGACCATGGCACCGCCTTCGACATCGCCGGCAAGGGGATCGCCGATCCCGGCAGCATGGTGGAGTCGATTCTGCTCGCCGCGGAACTGGCAAAACGTATGGAGGCCGCACGGTGAGCACGCGCGGCGCACCCCCGAAACCGGCCACCCGCACGAAGAGCGATGACGAAACGCTCATCGCCGACAACCGCAAGGCCCACTTCGACTACCACGTCCTCGAGACGTTCGAAGCCGGCGTGCAGCTGCTCGGCACCGAGGTGAAGGGCATCCGCGAGGGCAAGGCCAGCCTGCGCGACGCCTACGCCCGCATCGACAAGGGCGAGGTCTGGCTGTTCAACGTCCACATCAACCCCTACAGCCACCGCGGCTACGTGGACCACGACCCGAAACGCAAGCGCAAGCTGCTGCTGCACGCGCAGGAGATCCGCAAGCTCATCGGCAAGACCACCGAACGGGGCCTCACGCTCGTGCCGCTCCGCATGTATTTCAAGCGCGGCCGCGTCAAGGTCGCCGTGGCGCTCGTGAAGGGCAAGCAGGCCCACGACAAGCGGGAGACCCTCCGCAAACGCGAGGTGGACCGCGAGACGCGGGCCGCCGTCAAGGAGCGCGCCCGCGCATGAGCGAGTCGTCGCCGTTGCCGCCCATCCCGTTCAACCGGCCTGCCGTGGCCGGCCGCGAGCGGGAGTACATGGAGCAGGCGCTGGGATCGGGCCACCTCTCGGGGGACGGCGCGTTCACGGCCCGCTGCCATGCCATGCTCCAGGCCATCACCGGCGCGCCGAAGGTGCTGCTCACGACGTCGTGCACGCACGCGCTCGAGATGGCGATGCTGCTGCTCGGGCTGGCGCCGGGCGACGAAGTGATCTGCCCGGCGTTCACGTTCGTGTCCTCGGTGAACGCCTTCGTGCTGCGTGGTGCGCGGCCGGTGTTCGTCGACATCCGGCCCGACACCCTCAACATCGACGAACGCCTCGTCGAAGCGGCGATTACGCCGCGGACGAAGGCCCTGCTGCTCGTCCACTACGCCGGTGTGGGCTGCGAGATGCCGGCACTCATGGCCATTGCCGAGCGGCACGGCCTCGCCGTCGTCGAAGACAACGCGCACGGTCTCTTCGGTCACTATCGCGGCCAGGCGCTCGGCAGCTTCGGCGCGATGTCGACGCTCAGCTTCCACGAAACCAAGAACCTGACGTGCGGCGAGGGCGGCGCGCTCGTGCTGAACGACGGCGCGCTCGTCGAGCGGGCCGAGATCATCCGCGAGAAGGGCACCAACCGCAGCCGCTTCTACCGCGGCCAGATCGACAAGTACACGTGGGTGGACGTCGGCTCGAGCTACCTGCCTTCGGACCTGCTGGCGGCGTACCTCTGCGCCCAGCTCGAGGCCCGCGAACTCGTGCAGGCGCGCCGCCGCGCCATCTGGGACGGCTACGACCGGGCCCTTGCCGCCTGGGCGGACGCGAGCGGCATCGGCCGGCCGCAGGTGCCGGCGCACTGCAGCCACCCGTCGCACATCTACTACCTGCTGCTGCCGACGCTCGAGGCGCGCACGCGCCTGCTCGCGGAGCTGCGCCGCGCCCTCATCCTCGCGACCTTCCACTATCAGCCGCTGCACCTCTCGGACATGGGCCGTCTCTTCGGCGGCCGCGCCGGGCAGTGTCCCGTCACCGAGGACGTCGCCGACCGCCTCGTGCGGCTGCCGGTGTACTTCGACCTGAGCGCCGCCGATCAGGCGCGGGTGGTGGAGGCGCTCGGCGCCTTCCGCGTCTAGGACAGGGTCCGCACGTAGCGGGCGATGGCGTCGCGCCAGGGCGGCATCATCACGCCGTGCGCGGCCAGGGCCGCGTTCGAGAGCGCCGCATAGGTGGGGCGGCGGGCCGGAAACGCCGACGGATCGAACGGCACCGGTGTGACCGCGCGGTCGGCATCGAGGCCCGAAGCGACGGCGATCGCCCGTGCCACGTCCACCCACGTGCCGTGCCCCGAGTTCACGCAGTGATAGAGGCCGTAGGGGACATCCCTCGCGAGCAGGGCCGCGGCGGCCTCGGCGAGGTCGGGCACGTACGAGGGCGTGACGGTGCGGTTGGCGAACGCCTTCACCGTGTCGCCGCGGCGGATGGCGGCGGCGAGGCGGTCGAGGCTGCTCTTGGCGCGGCTGCCCCCGAACAGGCTCGCCACGCGGAGCACGTAGTGCCTCGGGGCGCGCTTCGCGAGGATTTCGCCGAGAAGCTTCGACTGCGCGTAGATGCTGCGAGGGCTGGTCGGCGCGTCCTCGCGCAGCGGGCCGGGATCCACGGCCGGATCGAACACGAAGTCGGTGCTGTAATGCAGCAGCACCGCGTCCGCACCGGCGGCCGCATCGGCCAGCACGCCCACGGCCAGGCCATTGGCCGAGAGCGCGGCCCGCGGATCGCGTTCGGCGCCGTCGACGTCGTTGTAGGACGCGCAGTTGATGATGACGTCCGGGTTCGCGGCCGCCAAGACCCGCGCGACCGCGGCCGGTGAGGCGATGTCACATTCCTGCCGCGTCACGGCGGTCAGGGCGCAGTGACCTTCGAACCGCGCGCGGATGGCGCCGGCCAGTTGCGCGCCCGCGCCGGTGAGCAGGACTCGGGTGGTGGGGGTGAGCGGCATACGGACGGCGGGATGGCCCGCCACGCGGGGAATCTCAGGACCCGACCGACACAGTATCATCACACGACGTTCGTCCGACACATGCCCGACCTGTGGTGGCCTCCGCTCGCTGCGTTTCTGCTGTCCGTGGCCCTGACCTATGTGGTGCGGCCGGCGGCACGTATGGTCGGGGCGGTGGCGACGCCCAAGGAGGACCGCTGGCATCGCGGCACGGTGCCCCTGCTCGGTGGCATCGCCATCGTTGGCGCCGTGCTCGCGTGCACGGCGCTGCTGCCGCCGCTCAGTGGGCGTGCCTGGACGCTGCTCGGCGGGGCCTCGTTCCTTGCGGCCGCCGGCCTCGTGGACGATCTGCGCCCGCTCGGTCCACAGGTCAAGTTCCTGATTCAGCTGGTCGCGGCCTCGACGCTTGTCGTGGCCGGTGTGCGGCTCGATGTCACGAGCGTGGCTGTCCTTGACCAGATCATCACGGTGGTCTGGCTCGTCGGACTCACCAATGCGTTCAACCTGCTCGACAACATGGATGGTCTGGCCGCCGGGATCGGCGTGATCGCGGCCGGCTTCCGCTGCTACTTCTTTCTCGTCGACGGGAACATCGAAGGCGCCTGGCTGGCGGCGACGCTCTGCGGCGCGCTCGCCGGCTTCCTGGTATTCAACTTTCAACCCGCCTCGATCTTCATGGGAGACACCGGCAGCCTCTTTCTGGGTCTCATGGTTGGCGGTCTGAATGTCATGGGGCCGTATCCGTACAGTCGTGGCACGGTGGCCGTGCTCCTGCTGCCTGTGCTGCTGCTCCTCGTGCCCATCTTCGACACGCTGTTCGTGGCCACGGCGCGCACGTTCGCCGGCCTGCCGCTCGCGCAGGGAGGCCGCGACCACACGTCCCACCGGCTGGTCTCGCTCGGCATGTCAGAGCGCGGTGCCGTGCTGTCGCTCTGGGGCATGGCCTTCGCCTCGGGGCTCGTGGCCGTGTTGTCGTACCGCTATGGACTGCCGTACACGGTCACGCTCGTCGGACTGCTGGGGGCCGGGCTGCTGGTGCTCGGCGTGAAGCTCGGGCTGCAGCGCGTGTACCCGAAGCGGCCCGGCCGCTCCGGGGTGGTCCGCGTGGTGGCCGACTTCCAGTACAAGAAGCAGGTGGCCACCATCGCGCTCGACGCGGCGCTGGTGGCGCTGGCCTACTATTCGGCGTATCTGCTGCGGTTCGAGGGCACGCTCGAACGCGAGCTGCCGGTCTTCTCGAGCTCGCTGCTCATCATCCTCGTCACCCACGTGGTGATGCTCGGGGCCTTCGGCACCTATCAGGATTCGTGGCGGCACTCGGGCATCCGCGATCTGGTCAAGCTCACCGGCGCCGCCACCGGCGGTACCGCGCTCGCGATGCTCGTCGTGCTGGTCGCGTTCCGCTTCGAGGGCTACTCACGGGCAGTCTTCGCCATCCACTGGCTGCTCACGACGAGTTTCCTCTGCGGCAGCCGGGTGCTCTTCCGTGCGCTCGGCGAACTGTTCGTCAGCGCCGAGGCCGGCGGTCCGCGCACGATCATCTACGGCGCCGGGGCCGGCGGCGTGATGGTGCTGCGGGAAGCGCGCTCGAACGACGATCTCGCCTGGACGATCGTCGGCTTCATCGACGACGATCGCGAGAAGTTCCGCACCAACGTCCACGGCGTGCCGGTCCTTGGCAACCTCGAACAGGTGGCGCCGCTCATCATGAAAGGGCAGGTGGCTCAGGTCGTGATCTCCACCGCCTCGGTGCCGCCCGAACGGATCGACGCGCTGAGCCGGCTCTGCGCCGATTCCGGAGTGCGGACCCTCGTGGCCACGCTCACGTTCCGCGACGCGACGCCGCCCGACGTCCGTCTGCGACGCTGATCCAGGCGCCGGTGGCTTGTCGGCGAGGGGCGAGAGGTGGTACCCTTGCCCGGTTAGGCCGGCCGCCGTTGTCGGGGGCCGAGTCCGCAGCCACTCAGGGCTGGACGGGCTGACTGCGCCGACCGCGTCCAGGGCCACCCGACGTCTCGATACCGATATGGCAAAGACCGCGCTCATCACCGGCATCACCGGACAGGACGGCTCCTACCTCGCCGAGCTGCTCCTCTCGAAGGGCTACAAGGTCGTCGGCGCCATCCGCCGCCTGAGTGCGCCGAACCACTGGCGCATCGCGCACCTGCAGGACCAGATCACGCTGCGGCCTGCCGACCTGCTCGATCAGCTCTCGCTCATCAAGGTGATCGAAGAAACCGAGCCCGATGAGGTCTACAACCTGGCGGCCATGTCGTTCGTGCCCGCGTCGTGGGACCAGCCGATGCTCACCGGCGAGTTCAACGCGCAGGGCGTGACGCGCGTGCTCGAGGCCATCCGGCTGGTCAACCCGAAGGTCCGTTTCTACCAGGCCTCGTCGAGCGAGATGTACGGCAAGGTGCGGGAAGTGCCACAGAGCGAGCTCACGCCGTTCTACCCGCGCAGCCCCTACGGCGTCTCCAAGGTGTACGGCCACTACATCACCGTGAACTATCGTGAGAGTTACGACCTCTTCGCGTGTTCGGGCATCCTGTTCAACCACGAATCGCCCCGCCGCGGCCTCGAGTTCGTCACGCGCAAGGTGACCGACGGCGTCGCCCGCATCAAGTGCGGCCTGGCCGACTCGCTCTATCTCGGCAACCTCGACGCCAAGCGCGACTGGGGCTTCTCGGGCGACTACGTCCGGGCGATGTGGCTGATGCTGCAGCAGGACAAAGCCGAAGACTTCGTCGTGGCGACCGGCGAGACGCACACCGTGCAGCGCCTGGTGGAACTGGCGTTCAGTCACGTGGGCCTCGACTGGACGCAGTACGTGAAAGTCGACCAGCGCTTCATCCGGCCGGCCGAAGTGGACCTGCTCATCGGCGATCCGACGCGGGCGCGCCAGGAACTCGGCTGGACGCCGGAAGTGTCGTTCGAGTCGCTCATCGCGATGATGGTTGACGCCGACGTCGCCCGCTACCAGGAAAATCCGGGCGTGGTGCTGGGCTGAGCCCGGCGCGTCCCGACAGTTCGATGGCCACGGCACCCGCCCCGCCTGTTCCCCTGCTCGACCTGCAGGCGCAGTACCGGCCGCTCCGCGAGGAGCTTCTTGCCGCCGTCACGCGCGTGTGTGACAGCCAGCGCTGCATCCTGGGCGACGAGGTCGTCGCCCTGGAACGTGAGCTGGCCGACTACCTCGGCGTCGGACACGCGCTCGGCGTGTCATCGGGCACCGACGCGCTCGTGGCGGCGCTGATGGCGCTCGGGATCGGTGCCGGCGATGAAGTGATCACGCCGACCTTCTCGTTCTTTGCTTCGGCCGGCTCGGTCGTGCGCGTCGGCGCGCGGCCCGTGTTCGTGGACATCGACCCGGCCACCTACAACCTCGATGTCGAGGCCGTGGCCCGGGCCATCACGCCGCGCACGAAGGCGATCATGCCCGTGCACCTCTACGGGCAGGCCGTGGACATGACGGCGCTCATGGCCGTGGCGAAGGCGCACGGCCTGGCCGTCATCGAAGACGCCGCGCAGGCCATTGGCGCGAAAGACGGCGGCACGGCGGTGGGCGGCCTTGGCACGATCGGCTGCTTCTCGTTCTATCCCACCAAGAACCTCGGTGCGTTCGGTGACGGTGGGCTCGTGACCACCAACGACCCGGCGCTCTTCGAGCGCCTGCGCCTGCTGCGCGACCACGGGCAGCACCCGAAGTACCACCACGCCCTCGTCGGCGGCAACTTCCGCCTCGACGCGATTCAGGGCGCCGTGCTGCGCGTGAAGCTGCCGCATCTGGCGGCCTGGACGGAGGGACGGCGGCGGAACGCGGCGCGTTATCGCGCGCTCTTCGCCGAGGCGGGACTAGACGCGATCGTCACGCTGCCCTACGAGCGGCCGGGCGTGTACCACATCTACAACCAGTTCGTGGTGCAGGTGCCGGATCGCGACCGCGTCCGCGCGCACCTCGCGGCCCTCGGCATCGGCACCGAGATCTACTACCCGGTACCGTTCCATCGGCAGGCGTGTTTCGCGAATCTCGGACATCCGCTCGATGTGTTCCCGCACGCCGATGCCGCCGCCGCGCGCGTGCTGGCGCTGCCGATCTACGCGGAACTCGCAGGCAGCCAGCTGCAGCAGGTCGTCGCCGCCATCGGCGACGCGGTGCGCTGAACGGCGGCTGGCACCTAGCGCAGCGTCACGCCACGTGTCATCACGCCGAGCAGGCGCCCGTCGCCGGCGGGTCGCCACGGCGGCACGACTTCGAGCCACACGTGATCGCGGCCGGCGCAGCCGATGAGCGGCGCCTGCACCTCCCGCCAGTTGTGGTCGGCCAGCGTGATGCGGGTGACGTCGCGGCAGGCGCGAATCCGCAGTTCCTGCGGAAACGGGGCCAGTGACCGCACGTCGAGCGTGATTGCCGACGCGCCGGCCGGCACGGGCCAGGCCGCTTCGTCGGCCGTCCATCGCGCCGCGTCGGCCTCGATGAGGTGTTCCGTCTCGTAGAGGCCCATCGGCGTGTCGCCGAGCAGCCGGCCGGGATCGGCCCACGCGTATTCGTAGGCAAGGTGCAGCCCGATTGCGGCGCCAAGGGCGCCGGCCAGCATCGGCGCCGTGCGTGCCGGCAGGCGCAGGAGGCCCACCGTGCTGCCGGCCACCAGGCCGAGGGCGACGAAGTACATCAACCGCAGCGCGTGGACGTAGAAGACCTCCTGGACGAACCCGTAGAGCGCGATGGCGAGCAACGAGCCGGCGGCGGCCAGTCGCACGACGCGATGGTCATCCCGCCCGGTGGCTGCGCGCTCGGCGCGCCAGGTGCTCCATCCGGCCAGGACGAACAGTGCGATGAGCAGCAGCAGGCCGACGGCGCCGGTGCCGGTGAGCGTCTGCAGGTAGATGCTGTGGGCGCTCGAGGCATCAGGGACGCGGTGGGGCGAGCTCACATACGGGCCGCCTGGCGACTCGAAGTAGCGATGGTAGCGGTAGGGAAACGACTCGTGCCCACCGCCGAGTATCGGGTGGAGCTGCCACACCATGAAGCCGGCGCGCTGGTAGGGCAGACGGTCGCCACTGCCGATTGACACGAGGCGACCTGTGTATTCGGCGAGGGTCGGCGCGCCGTCCGCGGCCGGCCGGCGGGACACGGTGACGGCAGTCAGGGCGAGCACGCCGGCGATGCCCAGAACGACGCCGAGGCGGGCCCGTCTGGACGGGCCCACGATGCCGCCGGCGACGACACGCGCAACGAGCACGACCCAGAGCGTGACGACGGCGCCGGTGATCCAGCCGCCACGCTGGAACCCCAGGACGAGGGCCGCGAGCCCCAGGGCGACATAGGCGGCCAGGCCCCACCGCCGGATGTCCGGCGCCGTGCGGCCATCGAGCAGCACGAGCCCGTAGGGCAGTGCGTACGAGACGTACTGGGTGAACCAGCCGGGATTGCCGGCCATGGACTGCAGCGTGCCGGCCCGCAGGAAGATGCTGGTCGTCCCGCGAAGGCCTTCGAGGTTGACGAGGTGGGCGAGTTCGAGCAGGCCGAGCACGATCGAAACGGTGGTACCGCCGACAATCGCGAAGGCGAGCCGTCGGGCGCGCGCGGCCGACGCGCGCGTTTCCCGCCCGACGATGAGCATGAGGACCACGGCTTCCAGCGTCAACAGGACCGACGTGATCGGAAACTCGCGTCGTCCTTCGCCGTGAGCCGCCCAGGCAAAGACCAGGTCCGTCAGCCCCGCCTGGGGCGCGCTGGCGAAGGCGGCGACGTACTCGCGCCAGATGCTCACGAGCGGCAGCGACGACAGGCTCGCGCCGGCGGCGGCGACGAAGAGCACCGCTACGAGCGGCAGCGGTGCCTCGGCGATGGCGCGCCACGACCGGCGCCAGCCGGGGCGCGCGCGCAGCACGTAGGTCGCCTCGAGCACGAGCACGAGCGCGGCCAGCCAGACCCCGGTGGTGGAGCTCGTGCGCTGCAGCAGGAACGGCAGTGCCGCGCACAGGCCGCAGAGCGCCCACAGGGGCCGCCACCACGTGAGCGCCGAGACGATGCCGGCGGCCCCCGCCAGCATCGGCAGCGAGCCGATCATGTGCCGCACCGCCGGGCGCCGGAATTGCGCACTGACGGCCCGCCGTGTGTCATGGACGCCTGGCGACGATCGCGTAATCGCGGTGAGTGAAGAACAACCCGTTCAGCCGGTCGACGTTGCGATCGAAGACGTCGAGGAGGGACGGCAGAACAGGAGCCGCGGCGGCGCGCGCCGCGGCAGGCAGGCGCTCGAGCTTACCCGCCTCGGGATAGGGCGAACGCCACTGGATCGAGACGTCGGTGAAGCCCGCTGCCATCACCAGGAACTTCAGCGTGTCGGGATGCACCGGCCGCACATGGGTCAGGTCGCGCACGTAACTGTCGAAGAACGCGCTCCAGCAGGCAGGGTTGATGGTTTCGAGCACGATGGCCGCGCCCGGCCGCAGGGCCTGTGCCGACGCGGCCAGGAAGCGCAGCAGGTAGTCGGGCTGCAGGTGTTCCACGACCTGACAGGCGATGAGCCCGCCGACGCTGCCCGGTGTGGCGCCGGCGACGAACGACAGGCCGTCGGTCTCGGTGACGTCGAAGCCCTTGGCGCGGCTGCGCTCGACCATCTCGTGGTTGAGGTCGACGCCGCGCGCGGTGATGCCGGCCGACCGCAGCAGCTCGAGGAACTCGCCGCG
>JAEUQR010000195.1 GCA_016789705.1 Acidobacteriota bacterium | reverse complement strand
CCCTTCATCTCGTCGATGATCGAGCGGCTGACCGCCGGCGGCGTGTGCTGCACGTGCAGGGCGAAGAGCGCGGCGATGACGAAGAGGAACGACAGGCCGTTCAGCCCGAAACACGCCACCATGCCGAAGGTGGTGAGGGCGGCGCCGGCGATGAGCGGCCCGATGATGCGCGACAGGTTGAACTGGATCGAGTTGAGGGCGATGGCGTTCGGCAGGTTCTCCTTGCTCACGAGCTGCGGGATGAGCGACTGGTAGGCCGGACCGCCGAAGGCCTGCGCCACGCCGGTCATGGCCGAGAGCGCGAGGATGTGCCAGAGACGCACGACGTCGAAGTAGACGAGCGCGGCCAGGATGAAGGCCGACGCCATCTGCGTGTACTGCGAGAGCAGCAGCAGCTGGCGGCGATCCTTGCGGTCGGCGATGACGCCGCCGACGAGCGTGAGCAGCAGGATCGGCAGCTCGCCCATGAGCGAGTCGAGGCCGAGGAAGAACGCCGAGTTGGCGCCGGCGAGCGTGGTGATGAGCCACGCCTGCGCCACCTTCTGCATCCAGGTGCCGATGGTCGAGCCGAGCGCGCCGCCCCAGAGCAGGCGGAAGTCGCGATGTGTGAGGGCCGAGGCGAGACGCCGTCCGGCCGCGAAGAGGTGCGCTTGCAAACCGCCGTGATCTTAGCAGTGAGTGCGCGCCGTGGCGCGGCGCGCGCGGGCTATTTGAGTGGCGAGTAGTCGGTGGCCGTGAGGAACACCGAGTCGACCTTCTCGACGATGCGGCCGTTGACCTGTGATTCCGACGCCACCTTCTTCCACTCGGGGTCGTTGGCAAACGCGCTCCAGCTGGCCTTGGCCGCCTCCCGGCTCTTGTGTGCCAGCAGGTAGACGAGCTGATTCTCCGCGGCCGGCGCGTCCATCGGTGCGAGATACACGACGTTGGTCATGCCGTGTTTCTCGAAGATCCGCAGCGTGTGATTGCGGAAGCGCGCGTGCAGCTCGCCGAGTTTGCCGGCCGGCGCGGTGTAGGTGCGCAGTTCGAAGACGCGCGCCGGCGGCTGCGCGGCGAGCGTGCCCTGGGTGACGGCGCCGGCGGCGAAACCCGTCAGCAGGAGGAGAGCGGCAGCGAGTTTGTGCGTCATGACGGGGAAGAGTGCCACAAAATGAGGGCCGCTTGACTTTCGCTTTTGATTCGCTATGATGGCCGCACGCAAACAAAAGGCGAAACATTATGAGCCCAGCCGCCGCTTCCCTTCGCGCCGATTCGCCCGCCACCACCCGTGCCGCGGTGGAATCCCTGCTGCGGGACCGCAAGCTCGACCGCACGCTCTCGACCGCTCGTCCGCTCGAGGCGCAGGCCCCGGGCGTGCCGTTCCAGGTGCAGACGCTCGACAGCTATCTCCACGGCGGGTTGCCGGCGGGGCAGTTGTCGGAAGTGGTGGGGCCGGCCTCGTCGGGCCGCACCTCGCTCGTCTGGCAGTGGATGGCCGCCGCCACCCGGCGCGGTGACACCGTCGCCCTCATCGACACGTTCGATCGCTTCGACCCGGCGTCGGCCGTGGCCTGCGGCATCGTGCTCGAGCGGGTGCTCTGGGTGCGTGGCCAGGCCATCTCGCGCACGGCCGGCGCGGTCGACCCGGTGTGGCTGCCGGGGGTGCGCACGGTCGAAGGGCCGGGCACGATGGTGGAACGCGTGCTCGATCGCGCGCTCAAGGCGCTCAACCTCGTGCTGCAGTCGGGCGTGTGTCCGGCGGTGGTGCTCGACATGGCGGATGTGCCCACGGCGGCGCTCCGGCGCATTCCGTATACGACCTGGCTGCGGGTGCAGCGGGTCATCGAGGGCAGCGACACCACCTGCGTGCTGGTCGCGCCCGAGCCGCTCGCCCGCAGCGCCGGCGGCGTCACCATCACGCTGCAGACGCCGGAGGGGGTGTCGGCCGCGCCCGCGCCGGTGTCCGCGCTGGCCCCGGTCGCGCCGCGCGCGAGCGCCGCGCCGCCGGTGGATACGGTCACGACACGGGTGGCGTGGAAGGGCAGTGCGCCGCGGGCCCGCCGTTTCGATGGCCTGCGATTCGAGGCCCGCGTGGCGTCCTCGCGGCGGCCGATGGCGGGGCGTGTGACGTTGTCGTCTGCACCACGGGCCGATCGGCTCTGGGCCGAGCGTTAGGGGGCTGCCATGTTCGCCGCGCTCTATTCGGTGACCGCGCCGGTCGAGACCCTGGTGCGCGTGGCGCAGTCGTTTTCGCCGCGTGTCGAAGTGTCGGGCCGTCTCGTGATGTGCGACCTGCACGGCGTGGAGCGTCTGTTCGGCGGGCCGCACGACGTGGCCGACCACATGCGCCGCGCCCTCGTGGATGCCGGCGCGGTGCGTCTGGCGCTCGCGCCCACACACACGGCAGCGTCGCTGCTGGCGCTCGGGCGGCCGGGTGTCACCGTCGCGGCCACCCCCACCGAGGCGCGCGTGGCCCTCGAGCCGGTGCCCGTGGCGACGCTGGCCGCATGGGAAAGCGGCGGGTACGAGGCGCCTGCCACGACGCCGGCAGGTGATGTGCCCTCGGGCTGGCGGCATCCGCGCGACACCCATCAGGGGCCGCTCACGCGCCGCCACATGCGCGGCCGCGTCCAGACGGGCACGGGCAGCCGGCGTGCCATCGATGCCGCGCGGCAGGACGCCCAGCGCGCGCTCGACGTATTGCGCCGCTGGGGCATCCGCACGCTGGCGCAGCTGGCAGCGCTCGCGGCCGACGAACTCGCGGCGCGGCTCGGCACGCTCGGCCCGCGCTGGCAGCACGCCGCCCGCGGCGACGATCTGGCGCCGCTCGTGCCGCTCGTCGATGACGAGCCCTTCGACGCCTCGCTCGAGCTCGAGTGGCCGGTCGAAGGCCTCGAACCGTTGTCGTTCGTGCTCGGCCGCGTGCTCGAGCCCCTGGCCGAACGTCTCGAACGGGCCGACCGCGGCGCGGCCGTGCTCACGACCGAGCTGCATCTGACGACGCGGGATCTCCACACGCGCACCCTGCAGCTACCGGCGCCGATGCGCGACGCGAAAACGTTACGCACGCTCATCCTGCTGGATCTCGAGTCCCATCCGCCGGCCGCCGCCATCGATCGGGTGGTGGTGCGCGTAGAGCCCACACCCGGCCGCATCGTGCAGTGGTCGCTCATCGAACGGGCCCAGCCGTCGCCCGAGCAGGTCTCGACGCTGCTCGCGCGCCTCGGCGCGCTCATGGGCGAGTCACACGTGGGCTCTCCCGCGCTCGTCGATTCCTGGCGCCCGGGCGCATTCGCCATGCGCGCGTTCAGCGCGGGGCACGAGCACGTGCAGCATGACGAGGTTCCGCCGTCTGAAGGCGCGTCCACGCCCTGTTCCGTGGCGTTCCGGCGTTTCCGCCTGCCCGTGCCGGCCCGCGTCACGGTGAAAGACGGCCGTCCCGTGCGGCTCATGCCCGATCGGCGCGGCATCAGCGGCGGCGAGATCCTCACCAGCGCCGGCCCGTGGCGCACCTCCGGTCACTGGTGGGATCAACCAGCCGGCGAGTCACCGGCCGCGGCCTCGCGCCAGGCGGCGTGGGACCGCGACGAGTGGGATGTCCTGCTGGCCGACGGCGTGGCGTGCCGCGTCTTCCTCGAACGCGACGTCGGGCAGTGGTTCGTGGAGGGGACGTTCGACTAGGGGCTGGAGGCTGGGTGCTGGGGGCTGGGGCGTGTCATGGCGATACGATCACATCGCGATCTCGACGTATGGAAAGACGCCATGCGATTGGTCGAGATCACGTACCGGAGTACGGACGCCCTTCCTCGACGTGGGCAATTTGGTCTGACCCAGCCACCCAGCTCGCTCTCGTCGGCAAGCGTCTACACGCGCTTGTCGTATCGCTTGAGCGCAGCGAGTCGTAACTCGCACGCCCCAGCCCCCAGCCCCTAGTCCCCAGCCTCAAGACACGCTGTGTACGTCGAACTCCATACCTCGTCCGCTTTCAGTTTCCTGCGCGCGGCCTCACTGCCAGAACCGCTCATCGAGCGCGCGGCGCTGCTCGGCTATCCGGCCGTGGCGCTGCTCGACCGCGACGGCGTCTACGGGGCGCCGCGGTTCCACAAGGCCGCGAAGGCCGCCGGCCTGCGTCCGATCATCGGCGCGGAATTGACAGTCACGTCCGTGCAGGGCACGGATGGCGCAGGCCCGGGGCGTGGCAGGCACTCGTCACGTCGCAGTGAGACAGCGCGACCCCCAGCCCCCGGCTCCCAGCCTCCAGCCCCATTCGTGTTGCCGGTCCTCGTCTCCTCTCCCGAGGGGTACCGCAACCTCTGCCGCCTCATCACGACGATGAAGCTACGGTCGCCGAAGGGGGAAGGGGCGCTCGCGCTCGAAGAGCTCGATGGCCACGTCCACGGACTGGTGGCGCTCGCCGGC
>JAEUQR010000173.1 GCA_016789705.1 Acidobacteriota bacterium | reverse complement strand
TGCGCACGGCGCCGGCGTACTCGTAGGCGAGGAAGAACGCCGACTGGCTCTGCACGATCTGGAACGGGAACGGCAGGTAGGTCGCGCGCGGCACGCCGGGGAGGTAACACTTGATCTCGGGATCGCGCGTGAGCCAGTTCGTCTGGTTCTCGTCCTTTTTCTTCCGCGCTTCGGGCAGATACGGAATCTCGCCGCCCTCCACCACGCCCACGCCCGAGGGCACGGCGCCGACAGCGCCCAGCGCGAGCACCTCTTTGGCGGGCACGGGCACGACCGGGCCGGGCCGCATCGCCAGCGCCGGCCGCGCCGTGTGCGCCTCGATGTCCCAGTTGGCGGTGTTGAGGGCCTGCCACAGCCCGTTCAGGTCGGGTTTGCCGGCCGCGGTGCGCGGCAGGGCATTGCGCGTGGCGGGGGACGCCGGGCGCGGGGCCTGGCCGGCGAGCGGCAGCGCCGTCAGCGCCAGGACGGCGCCGGTGGCCGCCGAGGCGACACCTACCGCCCAGAGCTTCAAACGTCCACGGGTCACGCGGCCTCCAAGGCGGCGATGCTCGCACCGGGGCGGACGCGTGTCAAGAAGGGACGCGCCGGGGCGCCCGGGGCAGTAGAATCCCGTTCCGCGCCATCCCCGTGGCGCGAAAGGAGTCGGGCGTGACCTCCATTTCCGGCCGCCGTCGCGTGGCCTCGGTTGCCGCGCTCGCCGCGGTGCTCCTGGCGCTGCCGTCGCGCGCCGTGCTCGACGCGCGTCCGGGGCGCGATCTCGCCGTGGCGCCGCCTGAATCGGTGGGCGTGTCGTCCGACCGTCTGAAGCGCCTCGACGCCGGCATGAAGGGGCTGGTCGACGAGGGCCGCCTGGCCGGCGTGGTCACGCTCATGGCGCGCAAGGGCAAGGTGGTGCACTTCGCCGCGCACGGGAAGAAAGACCTGCGCCAGCCGGAGCCCATCGCGAAGGACTCGATCTTTCGCATCTACTCGATGACCAAGCCCGTCACCGGTGTGGCCATGCTGATGCTCTTCGAGGAAGGGAAGTGGCGGCTCGACGATCCGGTGTCGCGCTACATTCCCGAGTTCGCGAAGCTCGTCGTCTATACCGGCGAGAACCCCGATGGCACGCCGAAGACCGAACCGGCGCGCCGTTCGATGACGATGCGCGAGCTCATGACGCACACGGCGGGCCTCGGCTACGGGCTCGTGGGTGCGCACCCCGTGGACAAGCTGTTCCTGAAGGCCAACGTGCTCGACAGTGCCGCGCCGCTGCAGGCCATGATCGAGAAGATGGCCGGCCTGCCGCTGCTGGCGCAGCCCGGCACCCGCTGGAGCTACAGCGCCGCCGTGGACGTGCAGGGATATCTCGTCGAGAAGCTCTCGGGCATGTCGTTCGCGCAGTTCCTCGAGACGCGCCTCTTCGCGCCGCTCGGCATGAAGGACACGGCCTTCCACGTGCCGGCCGCGAAGGTGTCACGCCTGGCGCGCATGCACCGCGAAGACGAGAGTGGCGCGCTCGTGGCGAGCGACCGTGAAGGCGATCCCACGGTGGTGCCGAAGGCAGCCTTCGGCGGCCACGGCCTCTTCTCGACCGCCAGCGACTATGCGCGCTTCGCGCAGATGCTGCTCGATGGCGGTGAATTCGGCGGCGTGCGCATCCTCGCGCCGCGCACCGTGGAGATGTTCCGCGCCAACCACGTGCTGGCCGAGCCGCTGAAGACGATGCGGCAGGGGCAGGGCTGGGGCCTCGGCCCGCAGGTGATCCTCGATGCGGCGGCGTCGGGCGAGCCGTATTCCGATGGCTCGTTCCACTGGTGGGGCATCGGCGGCACGTGGTTCTGGGTCGATCCCGTGAAGGAGCTCGTGTTCGTCGGGATGATTCAATACCAGGGCCGCGGCCTCACGGCGGCGACCCAGGTTCACGGCTACGCGCGCAACCTGGCCTATCAGGCCGTGATGGAGTGACCATGCGCCCCTGGCGTCTGGCGGTGGCGGCGGGCGTAATGTGCGGCGCGGTCGTGGCCGCGCAGACGCCATCAGCGATCGATTGGCGGTACTACGGCGGCGATGCCGGCAGCCGCAAGTACTCCGCGGCCGCCGAGATCGCCGCCGGCAACGTGTCGCGCCTCGCGGTGGCCTGGCAATGGCCGTCGATCGACAACGCTGTCGTGGACGCCAACCCCACGGCCCGGCCCGGCGCGTATCAGGACACGCCGCTCATGGCGAACGGCATGCTCTATACGGTGACGTCGCTCGGTCAGATCGCCGCGCTCGATCCGGCCACCGGCCGCGCCCGCTGGACGTTCGATCCGGGCTCCTGGAAGACCGGACGTCCAGGCAACCTCGGGTTCGTGCATCGTGGCCTTGCCTACTGGAGCGACGGACCGCGTGCGCGCCTGCTGCTGGCGACCGGCGATGCCTACCTCATCGCGGTGGACGCGGCCACCGGCGCCCTCGACGCCGACTTCGGCGACGGTGGGAAGGTGGACCTCATGGCCGGCGTCGCGCGCGCCATGCGCGGCGCCACCTTCAGCAACAGCTCGGCGCCGATTGTGAGCCGCGGCGTGGTCGTCGTGGGCGCGAGCGTGCACGACGGGCCCACCACCAAGGAATGGCCGCGCGGCGATGTCACCGGCTACGACGTGCGCACGGGCCGCAAGTTGTGGACGTTCCGCTCGATTCCCGAGAAAGGCGCCTTCGGCCACGACACGTGGAGCGGTGATGCCGCCGAGTACACGGGCAGCACCAACGTGTGGACGACGATGTCGGCGGATGACGAGCTGGGCCTGGTTTATCTGCCCTTCGGCACGCCAACCAACGACTTCTACGGCGGCCATCGCCCCGGCGCCAATCTCTTCGCCGAGTCGATCGTGGCGGTGGACGTGACCACCGGCGCGCGCCGCTGGCACTACCAGGCCGTGCATCACGGACTCTGGGACTACGACCTGCCGGCCGCGCCCACGCTCGTGGACATCACGGTGAATGGCCGCGCCGTGAAGGCGCTGGCGCAGGTGAGCAAGCAGGGCTTCACGTACGTGCTGGACCGACGGACGGGCGAACCCGTGTGGCCGATCGAGGAACGCGCCGTGCCGCCATCGAACGCGCCGGGCGAGCGCACGTCGCCCACGCAGCCGTTTCCCTCGAAGCCGCCGGCCTTCGAACGGCAGGGGATGACCGACGACAACCTCATCGACTTCACGCCGGAGCTGCGGGCCCGGGCCGTGGAACTGCTCGCGCCCTTCGAACGCGGGCCGCTCTTCACGCCGCCGTCGGAGAAAGGCACGGTCGTGCTGCCCGGCTGGGTGGGCGGCGCGAACTGGGGCGGCGCGGCCTTCGATCCGGAGTCTGGCCGGCTGTTCGTGCCATCGATGACGAGCCCGATCGTCGTGCAGCTCGTGCGGCCCGATGGCGAGAAGAGCAACTTCCAGCTGCTGCGCGGCGGGCAGATGAACGCGCCGACGATCGATGGCTTACCGCTGACGAAGCCGCCGTACGGCCGCGTGACAGCGCTCGACCTGCATCAGGGCACCGAGGCGTGGATGGTGCCGGTGGGCGAGGGGCCGCGCCGGCATCCGCGGCTGGCGGCGCTGAACCTGCCGCCGCTCGGCATGCAGACGCGCGGTAATCCGCTCGTGACGAAGACGCTGCTCTTCATCGCGCAGGGGGGCGGTCCGCTCGGTGCGCCGCCACCTGGAAGCGCCGCCACCGCGGCGCCGCCCGAGACACGCAAGATCCGCGCGTTCGACAAGCAGGACGGCCGCGAGCTCTGGGCCGCGGAACCGCCGATTTCCGGCGCCATGGCCTCGCCGATGACCTACGTGCATCAGGGCCGGCAGTACGTGGTGGTCGCCGCCGGTGGCGGCGTGAACGCCGGCCTCGTCGCCTGGGCGCTCGGCCCGTCCTGACACGCGGCTAGGGTACGACCACCGTCTGCACGGCCGTCGCCGCACTCGTGCCGCACGGGTTCACGGCGGCAACCGAGAGCCCGTAGCTGCCCGTTCCGAGCGGCCCGCCGATCGTCCGTGCTGTCGTGGAGAAGCTGCCCGAGAAGTCGCCCGTGACGGTGATGAGGTACGTGGCCGGGGCCGTGCCCGTGGCCGGTGGATCCCACGACAGGCGCACGACGTTCCCCACACGGTACGCGATGAATGCCGCCGGGGTGTCGGGCGGACCGCTGCAGAACGCCGGGAACGTGAGCGACACGCTCCCCGATGGCCCACTCGTGCCGACGGCGTTTCTCGCCCGCACGGCGAACGTGTACGTGCCGGGCGGCACCTGGTCGAAGGTGAACGTCTCGGTGGCGCCGAGCACGAGCGAGGTGGCGATGGTGCCGGTGACATCGAGCACGATGCCGTCCACGGCCCCGCCCGCGAACGTGTTCCTCCACGTGAGGCGCAGGTTCGTGCCCGATCCGAGGCCGGTGAGGCTCACGGGCGCCGAGGGCGCCTCCGGCCGATTGACGACGATTCGGATTTCGTTCGAGGGCGCGCTCTGGACGCCGCCGGCCACCGACCGCACGCGCACGTAGAAGACGCCGTCCGGCGCGCCGACCGTGTGCTCCGGCACGAGGCCGAGTGGCAGCGCCGCCAGCGTCTGTCCGGGTACGACGCCGCCTTCGAGCACGTAGCGCTCGGGCACCGCACCGGCGGTGGGCGGCGTGAAGCGCACCGTGACCTGATTGCCCGCGATCGCGGTGGCCGTGAGGCCGGATGGCGGCTGCGGGATCGTCGGATCGACGGTGACCGAAAAAACGTGGAGGACGGTGTCGTCGGTGATGGCGAGCCTGCCCTCGCCGAGGGCCAGACTGCCGGCCGCCGCATACGACCAGTCCGCCTGCCGCGTCGTGAGGTTGACCGCGTAGGTCGTCGTCGCCGACTGCACGAACACGTGCGTGGTGGTCGCGACGAGGTTGCCGGTGATGGTCTCACCGCCCGATCCGAACCACGACCACAGCAGCGTGCCCTGCACGGCATCCCAGGCCGTGAGCGTGCCGCCGTCGTTGGCGTAGATGACATTGCCCGCGAGGGTCACCTGTCCATTGAAGGCGCGCTTGCGTTCCCACTCGATGCGCTGGCCCTGCACATCGAAGCGGATGAGGCGTCCGTCGTGCGTCGCGATGACGTCGCCATCGGTGGTCAGTACCGGCGCCACGCTCATCGTCCAGCCGTTCCACTGGAAGTTCGGGTCGGGAATCATGAACGCCTGCACGCCGGTCTGGCGGTCCAGCACGTACAAGCCGGGCGCGGAGTTGCCCACGTACGCATAGACGTAGGCGTCGTCCACGGCGGGCGTCCAGCCGTCGTACTGCGGCAGGCCCGCGGCCCAACGCTCGGTGCCGTCGAGGCCGTCGAACCGATAGGCGCCGCCGTAGTAGCCGCCGTTGACGTAGACGTCGCCGAGATACACGGTGGGCGCGAAGTGCCGTTCCCACTGCGCCGCATATGGCACGCGGAACTTCGGCGTGCCGTCCGCCGCGTCGAACGCATAGACATACGGCTCGACCGGTGAGCTGCCGCGGCCTGTCTGGATATAGACCGTGCCGTTCCCGAAGGCCGGCGCGTTCACGGAGAACACGGCGCCGAAGTCCGGATAACTCCACACCGTGCTGCCGCTGTGCGCGCTCATGGCCCAGAGACCGCGGCCGGCGGTGAAGTATCCGCTCTCCGAGGCGTAGATGCGGCCGCTGCCGATGGCCACCGGATTCAGCGGGCCCGCGAACGTCCGCGACCACACGTGCTGGATGCCACGAGGGTGGATCGTGATGGGCACGAAACCCGTGTGACTCGTATCGCCCTGATAGGTGCCCCAGATCTGCGCCGTGACGGTGGCCGGCAGAACCAGCAGGGTGGCCGCCAGAACGGCCGCCACGGCGACGCGCGAGATGTGCGGATGACTCATCGGCACAGGCGATTATCCACAACCGGAAGGGGCGGCGGCAGGCCGGGTGCAGAAGTGGGCACGAAATGGATACACGGACGCGACATGGCCGATACACGCCCCCTGTAGCGTGGCAATCCTGCCTGGAGGATTCGACCACGATGAAAAGAACCTTGCTCGGAATCAGCTGCGCCGCCGTGCTGGCGGCTGCCCTGATGCCTGTGTCGCACGCCAGCGACCGCGCACCTCAGCGTGCCGAGGAGCGTGAACACGACGGCGACGATCGGGACGACGACGACCGCGAGGGCCGGCCGCGCCGCTCCGAGTGGCGCTTCAAGCGCGTCGGCACCTTCGCCAACTTCCGCAACGCCGGCCTCGACCGCACAACGGTGTCCGAGATCATCACCGCCACGCCCGACGGCAAGACGCTCATCTACACCGATGCCGAAGGCGCCATCGGGTTCATCGACATCACGAATCCGGCCGAGCCCGTGGCCACCGGCACCGTGGCGGTTGACCCGGATCCGGCCACCCCGCCGGCCTACTCGCCCACCTCGGTGACCGTCTGGCAGAACCGCTACGTCCTCGTGGCGGTCGACGCCAGCGTCTCGAAGAAGCAGCCAAGCGGCGAACTGCAGGTCATCGACCTCCAGACACGCGCCCGCGTGGCCACGATCGACCTGGGCGGCCAGCCCGACTCGGTCAAGGTCAGCCCCGACCACCGTTACGTCGCCGTGGTCGTCGAGAACGAGCGCGACGAGACGCTCTGCGTGGGCGGCACGGTCAACGACCAGTCCGTCAGCGAGTCGGCCTGCACGGCCGGCGGCGGCCGTCTGGGCGGCATGCCGCAGAGTCAGCTCGGGAATCCGGCCGGGTATCTCGCCGTCATCGAGACCACCGGCGCACCGGCCGCGTGGACTCGCAGCGACGTGTCGCTCGTCGGCTACGCCGCGCGCTTCCCGAACGACCCCGAGCCGGAGTTCGTCGACATCAACCGGAAGAATGAGGCGGTCGTGACGCTGCAGGAGAACAACCACGTCGTGATCGTCGACCTGCGGCACAAGAGCGTCGTGAGTCACTTCACCGCTGGCGCGGTGGACCTGAGCCAGATCGACACGGTGCGCGCCGGCAGCGGCGTGCCCAACACGATTGCGCTCGTCAACACACAGGCCGGCCGGCTTCGTGAGCCGGACGCGGTGGCGTGGGTGGGCGATCGCATCGCCACCGCCAACGAAGGCGACTACGACGGCGGCAGCCGCGGCTTCACGATCTTCGACCGCGACGGGTCGGTGTTCTACGACAGCGGCAACCAGTTCGAGCACCTCGGCGTACGCTTCGGGCACTATCCCGACCGGCGCTCGAACGCCAAGGGCACCGAGCCCGAGGCGATTCTCTACGCGAAGTACGGACGCAACGACGTCCTCTTCGTCGGCTCCGAACGTGGCAGCTTCGTGGCGGTGTATCTCGTCGACCGCGACGGTGTGCCGCAGTTCTCGCAGCTGCTGCCCGGGCCACTCGCGCCCGAAGGCCTGCTGGCCGTGAGCAACCGCAACCTGTTCGTGGCCTCCGGCGAGAACGACACGCCGCCCTATGGCGCGCGCTCCACCGTGCAGATCTACAAGCTCGATGACGACGGTCCGTTCTATCCGTCGATCTACTCCGCCAACGAGGAGATCGGCGGTGCAGCCCCGACACCCATCCCGTGGGGCGCGCTCTCGGGCCTGACCGAGGTGCCCGGGCAGCCCGGACGCCTGCAGGCCGTCTCCGACTCGTTCTACACGCCCACCAGCATCTTCAACATCGACACGACGGTGAAGCCGGCCGTGCTGACGCGCGCCCTGACCGTCGGCACGCCGTGCACGACCGCGGCGGGCTGCCTCGATCCCGAGGGTCTCGCTTACGCGCCCAATGGCGACCTGTGGATTGCCAGCGAGGGCAACGCCGACGACACCCGTCCCAACCGGCTGATCCAGGTCGATCCGGCCACCGGCGCGGTTCTGCGCACGGTCGGCCTCCCGTCGGCGGTGCTCGCGTGCCGCGCGGCTGAACGCGCCAAGACGCCGGCCTCCACGCGCGCGACCGGCAGCCACGGCTCCGGCTTCGAGGGGCTCGACATCGTGGTGAATGAGGGCGGCGGGTATCTCATCGTGGCCGCTCAGCAGCGCGGGTGGAACTACGCGACCACGCCCGCCTGCGACCTCCTCGACGATGACCCGCTCGATGGCGGCAACATCGCCGAACCCGGACAGACGCGTCTCTGGGTGTTCGATCCGTCGGTGGCCGACAACGATGCGGCGTGGTCGTCGGTGACGTATACGTTCCAGGAGAAACCCGTTGACGCAGCCTGGATCGGTCTGTCGGAGATCACCTACACGCCGGGTGGCTGGATGCTCATCGAACGCGACAACCTGACCGGCAGCTTCGATTCGCCGGATGGGGCCGAGACACCCAACGGCTACAAGACGCTCGTGCGCGTGCCGCTCGAGCCCGGCGGTGACAACGCCTACACGCGCGACGAGAAACAGATCGTCGACCTGCGCCCGGCGCTCGTCGCAACCAACGGCTGGATCACGGACAAACCTGAAGGTGTGGGCGTCAGGCCCGACGGCACCGTGTTCGTCGTGACCGACAACGACGGCGTGGACGGATCGTCGGGCGAGACCATCTTCACGCGCCTCGGCAAGGCCTGGCGTCTCTTCCGCTAGCACACGCGCGGGGGCAGGGCGGGCGCCTCGCCCCCGTGTCATCACATCTCAGAGGGCACCACGCCGCCAGCGATCAGCGCGTGCGCAGGTAGCCCTGCTCGAGCGTCATCTCCCAGTCCACATCGGTCGCGTCCACGACGAAGTGTGACCAGCGCGGCTCCTCGGCGACCGTGACCGTGTCGGCGCCTTCGCCGCGCGCCTCGACGAGCGTCTGGATGGGCCGCCCCGACACTGCGCTGTGCAGCGTCACGGTGAACCGGCCGGTGCCCGGTGCCTTCTCGCGCATGGTCTTCCAGCGCAGCCGCATCGCCGTCATCGACACCTCGAACGACTCGGTCTGACGGCCGGCGCTGCCCGACCACGACCCGATTTCGCGCCACTCGATGTCGGCCGCCGTGGGCGCCGCGACGGCGGCGGGGGCATCGCCGCCACAGGCCGCGGTCCACACCGCCAGGGCGAGGAGCGCGCCCGTGGTCAGCGCGCGCGAGATGAAACGAGTCCGGCCGGGTGTCGGCACGCCCCCATCATACGGGTGGGCCGCCTATACTTCAGGCAGACGACGTCCGCTCATGTCCACCGCGCCCATACCCGACCCCACGGAGACATCCGTTCCACCGTCGCCTGAGCGGCCACGCTGGCGCGTGTGGCTGGCGCGCTACGAGACGCCGATCTGGATCGGTGCGATGGTGCTCCTGCTGGTGTTCCGCTGGCCGGTCATCAAGGGCTACTACTACAAGGCCACCGACGCGCTCGCGCCACCGAGCGCGATTGCCTGGCGCACCGACGTCGATGCCGCGCTGGCCGAAGCGCGCCGCGACGGCAAGCTCGTGGTGGTGGACTTCACGGCTGACTGGTGCCCGCCGTGCCTGGCGATGAAACACGATGTGTGGCCCGATGCGCGCGTGGCCCGCGCCGTGGCCGAGCGGTTCGTGCCGGTGCTCATCGATACCGATCGCGACGGCGCCACGACGGCCCGCTACGGCATCGAGGGGATTCCGGCCGTGCTGGTGCTCGACAGCGCCGGTGCGATCGTGGACCGCGGTGCGCCGCTCACCGCCGGCGGCATGGTCGGCTTCCTCGCCCGCTCGTCACCGGCGCGCTGATCGCGGCGTCAGTGCCGCAATCCGCCGCGAAGAACACCTCGTCCGAGTAATATCGCCCCGTGCTGAAGTCCGCCCTGGTCGTGCTCTGTGTCGCTCTGCTCGCCGGCTGCCAGGCGCCGCCGCCAGCTCCCGCGCCTGCGCCCGCGACTCCACCGCTGCCGCCCGCGCCACCGGCGTTGCCGTCACTCACGGCGGAGAGCGCCTCGAACTTCGTGCGGATCACGCTGCGCTGCGTAGCGAAGGCGTACCCGAGCCAGCCCGGCTATGTGCTGAACTCCGCCGCCGACGTGCAGTTGCCGAACGTCGTGCACCCCGCGTTCTACGGCTGCTACGACTGGCACTCCTCGGTGCACGGGCACTGGATGCTGGCGCGGATCCTGCGGTTGTTCCCCGATCTGCCTGAAGCGAAGGCGATCGTGGCCGCGCTCGATCGCAACCTCACGGCGAAGAACCTCGCGGTGGAAGCGGCGTACTTCACGAAACCCGGCACCGCCGCCTTCGAGCGGATGTACGGCTGGGCGTGGGTGCTCAAGCTCGCCGAGGAACTGCTTCGCTCGACTTCGGCGGACGTGAAGCGCTGGGCGCAGCATCTGCAGCCGCTCACCGACGTGCTCGTCGCGCGCCACCGCGATTTCCTGCCGAAGCAGACGTATCCCATCCGCACCGGTGTGCATCCGAACACGGCCTTCGCGCTCGGCTTCGCACTCGACTACGCGCGGGCCGTCGGTGATGCACCGCTGCAGGAGCTGGTCGTGGCGCGGAGCCGCGACTACTTCCTCGGCGACACCGACTATCCCGCCACACTCGAACCCAACGGCTCGGACTTCCTCTCGCCCGCGCTGGCCGAGGCCGACCTGATGCGGCGTGTACTCCCGCCGGCAGAGTACGCGCGCTGGTTCGATGCGTACTTGCCGGCCATGCAGCACGGCCAGCCCGCGAACCTGATGACGATTGCGGTCGTCACCGACCGCTCCGACCCGCAGCTTGGCCATCTCGACGGCCTGAACCTGAGCCGCGCGTGGGCCATGCGCCACATCGCCGCGGCGCTGCCGGCCGACTCGCGCGCCCGCGCGTTCCTCGCCGCCGCGGCGCACACGCATGCCGTGGACGCGCTGCAGCACGTCGCCACCGGCCACTACGAAGGCGAACACTGGCTGGCGTCGTTCGCCGTGTTCCTGCTGACCGAGACGCCGCCGGCCTGAGGCTCAAAACGACGTGCCCGCGCCGGCTCCGCCGGAGCGTCCGCCGGAGAACGTCGTGTCGTCGGGCGTCGCCACGGCGCGTGTGGGCGCAGGCTGCACCCCGACCGACGCGACACTGGCCAACCGAATCGTGGCGCCCTCGCTCTCCACGAGCTGCCGGGCGGTGAAGCCATTGCGCTCGCCGCCCTCGCCGCTCGAGAGCCATCGGCGCAGTACGAGCGCGCCCGCCACGAGCAGCACGCCGAGCAGCATCGGGTCCCACGGCTGACGCGGCCATCCCAGGTAGGCCTTGTTGCTGACGAGCGACGCGAGTCCGGTGGCGATGGCCACGCGCAACAGCAGCGGATCGCGTTCGATGACGGCCGTGCGTCCGAGGAGGAAGGGCAGCAGCCAGGTCACGAGCCAGCTGCTCCAGCGGTACCAGCTGTCCACCTGCCGTCCGAAGGGCTCGGCGAGGAGCACGCTGTTCAACGCCAGATATGCGCCCGCCGCCGCCGCGGCCCGGATCACTTCCGCATCGGCGCGCGTCACGTCGTCGTCGGCCTCCTGTCGCACGCGGCTGGCGTAGACGAACGCCGCGGTGCAGACCAGCACTGCGAAGAGGCGCTTGAACTCGACATCGACCGCGTTCGAGGCCATCGGCAGCAGGGCCGCGGCGACGATCGCGCCCACCGCGGCGTACTGGAATCCGAACCGGCGATACGCCACCGCACACCCGGCCGTCACCGCGGCCATCGCGAAGAACCAGGCGTCCGCGCCCGAGTTCGTCCTGAAGATCCCGGAGGCGAGCAGCCCGGCGCCGACGCCCCACAACCCCACGGCGCCGAGCGCCAGTGCCTCTTCCACGCCGTAGCGGTACATCCTGAAGCGTGTGACGATCGCCGTGGCCGCGCCGAAGGCGACGGCCCCGAGCCCGAAGGCCGTGATCGACACCGCCACTTCGGAATCCAGACTCGTCACGAGGAACACCAGGCCGATCGCCGCGGCACCCGCGATCAGCGCGAACGCGGCCAGGCCCAGGCGCAGCATGATTTTCGCGCGTCGCAGGTCTGTCGTGACGTCCGCCTGTAGCTGCACTTCCTCGTCGGCGGTGAGCAGTCCGGCCTTGCGCCAGTCGCGCAGATCGCGCGCGAGACCAAGGCGCACTTCATCCTCGACGCCGTAGAGCTTCATGGCCGCGGCTCCATCCGGCGCGACAGCGTGACGAGTCCCAGCACCATCAATCCCGCCGAGACGACCATGTAGAGAAACGCGACCTCGACCCCCGCCGAATACCGCAGCAGTTCGCGGCTGAGGCTGACGTAGCCGGCAAACGCCCCGTACACGACGAAGCTGAAGCGGCGGAAGTGCACGCCGCCGGCCAGAGTGCTCCCGGCCGCAGCCATCGACGCGAGCAGCCACGGTGAGAGGCCGTCACTCTCGAGCACGCTCCATGTCAACGTCGTCAGCACCACGATCGCCGCCACCTGCAGGTAGGCGTCGAGGAAATGCCGTTTGATGCGCAACTGCCAGGTCGCAAGCGCCATGCCGGCCACCACCACGCTGTACGTCAGCGCCAGGAGGCGCGCCGGCTCGTCGCCGAACCAGGTGAGGCGCGTGAAGCGCACGCCGAACCAGCCGCCCAGCGTCGCGATGCCGAGCGAGAGCACGAACCGGTTGTCGAACCGGTAGGCCGCGGCGAAATAGACGACGGCCGACGCGAGCAGGTAGTAGTCCCACTGATCACGCAGGACCTCGAAGCGGTACTCCGCGTAGCCGAACACCACGCCGAGCACCAGACAGCCCAGGTAGAGCACATAGTCGAAGACGAGCGACGGCGACTCCACACGGGCAGGTGAGTAGGGCTGCGCCTTCGCAAACGCCCAGGCGAAGCAGCCGAGCACCAGGGCCGTGGCGGGCAGGAGGATGGCCAGGTCACCCCACTGGTCGGAATACGCCCGCGCCGTCCAGGCCAGCCCGCCGGCGAAGGCGAGCACACCCACGTACAACAAGGCATTCAGCTCGACGAAGAGGGAGAGACGCCGCCGCGACACGAGAGCGTCGAGGGCGTCGTGCTGCGCGGGCGACAGGCGGCCGTCGGCACGCCACGCGTCGAGATATCGCCGGGTCGTCCGCACGCAGCTAATCTATCAGGGCCTGCGCCGGGCCACTATACTCGGAGCGCACCACCCGATCGGATCGCCCGGCTTCGGGCATGGAGGTTGTCATGACACGACTTGCCCTCGTCTGTGCCGCTGCCGGACTCGTGGTGCTGCCCGTGACCGCGCTGTCCCAGACCCCCACGCCGGCGCCGGCGCGCGTGCGGCCCACGTTCGAGAAGTTCACCGTGGAAGGGGAGCCGGTGGACCGGCGCAAGCCCGAACTCGACACCGATCACCCGGTGTTCCCCGGGCAGACGCGCGCGCCGTACCACAAGACCGTGGACCTCGAGGTCACGACGATTGCCAGCGGTCTCGATGTGCCGTGGGCCGTGGAGCTGCTGCCGAGCGGCCGATTCCTCATCACCGAGAAGGCCGGACGGCTGCGCATCCTGAACAAGGACGGATCGCCGCTGCACACCATCACCGCGAACATGCCGCCGGTCTACTACCGTGGCCAGGCCGGTCTGCTCGACGTGGCGCTCGACCGGAACTTCGCCACCAACCACCGCATCTTCTACGTCTACCTGCGGACCATCGACGCCGACACCTGCGCCCACGCAGTCGACAGCGCCATCCTGGATGAAGCCGCGGGCACGATCTCGAACGTCACCACCATCTTCCAGGCGGCGCCTTTCACCAATCGCGCGGTGTCGCAGTCGGGTTCGCGCATCGCCGTCGATCCGAAGGACGGCAACCTCTTCGTCGCCGTGGGCGACCGCTCGACGGGCGATCCGCTGCCGCTCCAGGCGCAGCACCTCGACACCTATCTGGGCAAGGTGATTCACATCACGCCGGAGGGCAAGCCCGCGCCCGGCAATCCGTCGCTCGGTCTGCCGGGTACGTGGAGCATGGGCCACCGCACGCCCCAGGGCCTGACCTTCGCGCCAGACGGCCGGCTGTGGGAAGTGGAGCATGGCCCGCGCGGCGGCGACGAGCTGAACCTCATCGAGAAGGGCAAGAACTACGGCTGGCCGGTGATCGTGCACGGCATCAACTATCCCGGCACCAAGATCGGCGAGGCCATCGTGGAGAAAGCCGGCATGGAACAGCCGCGCTACTACTGGGATCCGGTGATCGCGCCCGGCGCCCTGGCGTTCTACAAGGGCACGCTCTTCCCGCAGTGGAAGTCGAGCGCGCTCGTGGGCGCGCTGGCGGGGCAGGCGCTCTTCCGGCTCGAGCTCGGCAAAGACGATAAGGTCGTCCACGAAGAGCCGCTGCTGATGGACCTTGGCGCGCGCGTTCGCGACGTGCAGGTGTTTCCGGACGGCGCGGTCTACATCCTGACCGAAGGCGCCGGCGGCAAGCTGTTGAAGGTGACGCCCAAGTCGGGCACGAGCAGCCGGTAGCCTGCGGCCACGGTCACTCTGGTCCATGACTGAAGAACTGCTCGCCCCTGGCCTTCGCTGGCCCGGCGTCATCCGCACGCGCAAGCGCGGCATCTGGCTGCTCAAGAATCCGGCCACGAACAAGGGCCTCGCGTTCACACCCGCCGAACGCGACCGCCTCGGCCTGCACGGCCTGCTGCCGCCGGTCACGCAGTCGATCGAGCAGCAGGTCGCGCTCGAACTCGAGCACGTGCGCGCCAAGTCGGCGAACCTCGAGAAGTACATCGGCCTGGCCGGGCTGCTGCACCGCAACGAGGTGCTGTTCTACCGCGTGCTCGTGGAGAACCTGCTGGAGCTGATGCCGATCGTCTACACACCGACGGTGGGCGAGGCGTGCCAGCGCTACAGTCACATCGTGCGCGACATGCGGGGGCTCTGGCTCACGCCCGACGACGTCGATCGCATCCCCGAGCGCCTGCGCAACTATCCGTACCACGACATCCGGCTGATTGTCGTCACCGACAACGAGCGCATCCTGGGCCTCGGAGACCAGGGCGCCGGGGGCATGGGGATTCCCGTCGGCAAGCTCTCGCTGTACGTCGCGGGCGCCGGCATTCATCCATCCAGGGTGCTGCCGATCAGCCTCGATGTCGGCACGAACAACCAGGCCCTGCTCGACGATCCGCTCTATATCGGGTACCGCGCGCCGCGGCTCACCGGCGCGGCCTACGACACGTTCATCGAGCGGTTCGTGGCCGGCGTGAGTGCCGTCTTTCCTCAGGCGGTCGTGCAGTGGGAGGATTTCCACAAGCGCAACGCCTTCCGCCTCCTCGACACGTACGCGCGGCGCCTGCCGTCGTTCAACGACGACATCCAGGGCACGGCAGCCGTCGCCGTGTCCACCGTGCTGGCCGCGCTCCGCATCACGCAGCGTCCGATTGGCGAACAGCGTGTGGTCTTCATGGGCGCCGGCGAAGCCTGCACCGGCATCGCACAACTGCTGGCCCTGGCCATGGCAGCAGACGGCGCCTCGGCCGAGGCGATTCGCGCCTCGCGTGTCGTCTTCGACAGCCGCGGGTTGCTGCGGGAGGGCGACGACATCGACGACCCGCACAAACGCGCGCTGGCGGTGCCCCGCGACGTGCTGGCGCACTATGGGCTGGACGCGCTCGACGCCCCCACGCCGGACGACGTCATTCACCACGTGAAGCCCACCATCCTCATCGGCGCCACGGCCACCCCCGGCACCTTCCGGCGCTCGATGATCGAGGCGATGGCGCGCCACGTGGAGCGGCCGATCGTGATGCCGCTCTCGAACCCGACGAGCCGCGCCGAGTGTTCCGCGCAGGAGGCCATTGCCTGGAGCGATGGACGCGCGCTCGTGGCGGCCGGCAGTCCGTTCGCCGACGTCATGCACGAGGGCGTGCGGCACGTGATCGGCCAGGCGAACAACGTCTTCGTGTTTCCCGGCATCGGCATGGGCGCCATCCTGGCCGGGATGCGCGAGGTCGACGATGCCGTCTTCCTCGTGGCCGCCCGCACGCTGGCCGGCTGCGTGAGCGAGGCGCGTCTTGCCTGCGGAGCGCTCGTGCCGGACGTCGCGGAGTTGCGCGCCGTCAGCACGCGCGTCGCCGCGGCGGTGCTGCGTGACGCGAGTGCGCGGGGCGTGGGCCGGCCCATCGCGGACGACCAGGCCGAGGCCATGGTCGCGGCGGCGAGCTGGTATCCGGACTATCTGCCGATCGAGCCCGCGTAGCCGGCTATGCCCGGCGACCGGGGGCGAGCACGGGCCTTCTTCAGAAGCGCTTCACGCTGGTCCTGACCGTGGCCGGGGCGCCGGCCGTCAGGTCGCCCGCCTTCACGCCGCGGAAGGCGTTCTCGGCGGCGGCGCCTTCTTCGGCGGCCTTCGTCACCGCCGCCACGAGTGCGTCATAGGCCTTCGCGTTACGGGCGGTCAGCTTCAGTTCGATGAGGCCGTCAGACGCGATGGCGTTCACCGAGTTGCCACCCGTCAGGTTCGTGATCTGGTAGCTGCCGGCCGGCAGGGCCTTCTGCAGCAGGATCACGGTGCGGGCGGCGGCATGCACGGCGCTCACGCGTCCATAGGCGCCGAAGCTGTGGCCCCCGGGGCCCTGGAACTCGACGCGCACGTTCACCGAAGACTGGGCGTGGACGGGCGTGGCGGCGGTGAGACCAACGACGAGGGCGAGCGCGATCGCGGAAATCAGGCGTGTCATGGTCGCAATCTCCGAATCAGCGGACGACGTCGCGCGTCCGCTTGCCAGTCGGGCCGACGGCCGGCAGCACGATGGTGCCATCGGCGGCGTGGAACCCCGACACGATGAGCGCCGCGGTGAGCACACGGTGCATGCGCTCCACTTCCCTGGCGGGTGCGCCGCGCGTGCCCCATTCCCAGAACGCGTGGCCGCCGGCGCCGGCGGCCGAGGACGCGAGCGTGAACTGATATGTCGGCACGCCGGTGTGCGCCGGCACGTTGTCGTTCAGGCTGCCCGAACCGGTGCCGACCATCGGCGAGTTCAGCACGCCGAGCTGGAGGCCCGACTGCAGGCCCGCGTGCACGGCGACGTTGTCGACGCTCTCGGCCACGTAGGCCGGCCGCAGGCCGTACCACATCAGCTCGAGCGTGATGCCTTCGGCGCTGCCGTCCTTGCGGCCATGCCGCGCGTTCTCGGCCGACGCACCGGCCTGGAACGCCGGCTCGATGGCCTTGCGGATGTCATCCAGCGTTTCCTTGCGCGTGGAACGCATGTCCACTTCGAGCGTGCAGCTCGGCACGCCGAGTCCGGGCTTCGGCGGCGCCTCGCAACTGGCGCGGCCGACGGTATAGGTGGTCTTCGGCGCGTCGGGGCCATTGAGATCCGTGGGCGTCTTCACCTCGGCGATCTTCGCGATCGCCGCCGCCATGGCCGCCGGGGCGCTGGGTCCGTTGGCGCGCGCGAACGGCGCCTTGAACTTCATCTCGAAGCGGTAGCTGCCGACGAAGTTCACGATGCCGCCGCCCTCGAGCCCGAAGTTGGCCACGATGTTGAGCGGGTTCGAGCCGTTGCCGGCCTTCTGGTCGAAGCCGTAGAGCTGTTTCATACCCGCCAGGTTGCCTTTGCCCTCTTCGCCCGCCGTGCCGCAGATGAGGATGTCGTAGACCGGCTTGATGTTGTGCTTCTTCATCGCCGCCGCGAGCACGAAGGCGTTCGAGGTGCTGGGCATCATGTCGCCGTAGCCCGGCACGTAGATGCGCACGCCGCCGCCGGCTTCGGCGTCCTTCGCATTGGCGAAGACCTTGCTCGCGAGCGCGTACTTGTCGTTCTCGACCACGCGACCTCGGGCATCGAACGACAGCTCGTCCGGGATCGCGGCCAGCTCCTCGGGCGTCGCGACCACCGGCTGCGCGTACGGCTGGAGCTTGATGCGGATGGACGGGTCGCCCGACTTCGGCAGTTCTTCCGGGTTGACGACGTCGATGTGCCCTTCGACGAGCACCTTCGGGAACTGCCCCTTGTAGTGCTCGGCGTCGGGGCGGCTTGCATACGAGCCCTTGATGACGACGCACGCGTTGTAGACCGGCAGGCCGTCCACGATGTTGGTGTCACTCGCCGGAATGACGCCGTCGGCGCGCGTCACGACTTCATCCGGCGAGAAGCCCCATTCGTTCACGAGGCGGCGGTGAATCTCGGCCGCCTTCAGGTGTTCCTGCCGCGGCGGCGAGGGGATGCGCACCAGTTCCAGGAACTGATTCCAGCGCGCCTTGGCGGCGGCGTCCGTGCTCTGGTCCTTCACGAGCGCCTGCACCTGCGGGTCGCGCGCGATCTTCTCCGCGGCCGTCACGACCGACGCGGGAATCTTCGCGGGCGTGCCGCCGGGGGAGGACGGGGCTTCCTGCTGTGCCGCGCCACCGGCAATCGTGGCCGCGAGGATCGTGGCCGTGGCGAGAAGCGCGGTTCTGGTTTGAGGACGTGTCATCGTGTCTCCGGCTGACTGCGAAACCGCTCGATTCTACCCTCTCGCCCGGCTGCGCGCGCTCCCGTGGCCTGCGGACCCTGCCCGTCGTCGGGAACGTCCTACTGAGACGCCGGCGCCGAGCGGCGCGCGGAAACGGAGCCACAGCAGACGATGTCCGAAGTAGTGATTGTCGGCGGGGGATTGGCCGGGCTGACGTGCGCCCGCCGGTTGCAGGCGCGCGGACACGCGTGCCGCGTGCTCGAAGCGACGGACGCCGTCGGCGGACGCGTGCGCACGGACCGCGTCGAGGGCTTCCTGCTCGACCGCGGCTTCCAGGTGCTGCTCACCGCGTATCCCGCCGCCAGGCGCTGGCTCGACTACGACGCGTTGGCGCTCCGCCGGTTCTCGCCGGGGGCGCGCGTGTGGTGCGACGGCGCGCTGCACACGGTCAGCGACCCGAACCGCGACCCGGCCGGCCTCGTTGCCACGCTGCAGGCCCCCGTGGGCTCGCTCGGCGACAAGATGAAGATCGCCACACTGCGTGCCGAGGCGCGTCGCGGCGCGCTCGAGGACGTGTTCACGCGGCCGGAGACCACGGCGCTCGAGGCGCTGCACGCGCACGGTTTCAGTGACGTCATGACCGAGCGGTTCCTGCGCCCGTGGCTTGGCGGCATCTTCCTGGACGACGCGCTCAGCGCCTCGAGCCGCATGCTGATGTTCGTGATGCGGATGTTCGCCGAAGGTGACGCGGCGGTGCCCGCGGCCGGCATGCAGGCCATTCCCGAGCAGCTGGCCGCGGCTCTCGCACCCGGCACGGTGCGCGTGAACGCGCCCGTGGCTGCGGTGGGCAACGGCGCCGTCACGCTGCAGAGCGGCGAACGGATCGCGGCGGATGCGGTCGTCGTCGCGACTGACGGCGCGGCCGCGGCGGAGCTCCTGCCCACGATGGCGGCGCCGTCCTGGCGTCCGGTGACCTGCCTGTATTTCGCCGCGCCGGCGAGTCCGCTTGCGGCGACTGTGCTCGCCCTGAACGGATCGGGCACGGGCGTGGTCAACAACGTGGCGGTGATGAGCGACGTGGCGCCGGGCTACGCGCCGGCGCAGCAGTCGCTCGTCTCGGTGTCGGTGTTGAAGCAGTCGGACGCCACCGACGGCGCTCTGGCCGCGCAGGTGCAGGCCGAACTCGAGGGCTGGTTCGGGCCGGGCGTGCGGGCATGGCGGTGGCTGCGCACCTATCGCGTCGATCGCGCGTTGCCCGTGCGCTGGCCGCTCGAGGTGGGCGCGCCGCTCGCCGTCAGTCCGGGCGTGTGGGTGGCCGGTGACTTCCAGGCGACGGCGTCGATTCAGGGCGCGATGGAAAGCGGCGAGCGCGTGGCTGATGCGATCGCCGGGTGAACCGCAGCACTACCGAAGGGCTGTTCCCACGACGAAGTCCGGATCGATCAGCCCGTGGCGGGCGTCGTGTTACTTGCCGTGGTGGCTGGCAACCTGCGCCCGGATCTGGGCCACGGCCACCTTGACCTTCAGATCCTGCTGCACCTTGCCCAGCTCCGCTCTGCCGTTGCGCGGGTCGCCCTCGACGCCCTTCGCGGGATCCTTCGCGGCAATCTTGTCCTTGCGGACCCATTCGGGCTTCACGTACAGGATTGCCGAGGTATCCTCCACGCCCGCGTGGCCTTCCCCGGTCACGTTGTGGTCCTTCAGGTACTGGGAAAACTCGTCGCGGGACCTGTAATACAGGTCGTCGCAGTAGAACACCCGCGCGCCGGAAGCGGCCAACTTCGCATCGAGCGTGGCCGCGGTCCGTTTCAGCACGTCCTGCCCGCCGCCATGGTCACCAATCAGGATGATGTCGCGGAAGCCGGACGTCGCGGCGCCCAGGACGAGGTCTCGTACGACCATGCCGTAGGTGTCGTCGGTGAGGCCGCTGGTGCCGGGGAACGCAAACTGGCCTTCCTTCTTCGATGGATCGCCCGTAGGTGAATAGGGCAGCACCGGATAGACCAGCGCATTGCCAAGTTCCTTCGCAATGCGTTCCGAGAGCGCGCGCGCCACGGCGTTGTGTTTGCCAAACGCCAGATGGGGGCCGTTCTGTTCCGCGCCACCGGTGTAGATGATGGCGGTGGTTCTGCCGGCCTTCAGCGCTGCGGCCACCTCTTCCCAGGTCAGGTCCTCGATGAACACCGAGCTGGACTGGGCGTGGACCACGCGCGGAAGAGCCAGGAGCACGAGCAGGGCGGCAAGCGACGCAACCTTCGGCATGGTGCCGGGGAGTATAGCAGCGGAGTTTCCAGCGTCGAGCCGCCTGATCCCGGCGCATGCCGTGTGCGGAACGACCGCGCGGGCGCGTGCGATACTCGACGCTCCGGACTCAACGGAACACTGATGACGCGCATCCTCGCGATGGTGGCGCTTCGAGCCACCGACCCGCTCGACTGGCCGCGGATCGCGGCCGCCTTCGGCGTGGGCTCCGACGCCCTGGCCCTCGACCCCGACCACGCGCCACCCGCGGCGGCCACGCTGCCGATTCCCGGTGGCGTGCTGGGGTTCATGTTCACGGCTGCCCCCATACCGTGGGAGGACCTGGAATGGCCGGTGAAAGCCGCATGGCAGTGGCCGGCGGCCGCGGCCGAACTGCGGGCGCACCAGTCGCACGTCGTGGTGTTCGCCGAATCAGACACCCTCGCCGCCGTCGAGATCAACCTGCAGGTCGTCGGCGGCGCGGCCAGCGTGATTGCGACCCGGCCCGACGCCGTCGCGGTCTTCAACCCGCACGCGTCGATCGTCGTCGAGCCGGCCCGGTATGCCGCCGAGGCGCGCAATGCCTCGCGCGAGGCGCTACCGATCCTGCTGTGGCTCGGCCTGCACCTCGTGCGCGACAGCGTCGGCCTCTCCGCCTATTCGACCGGCATGGACGTGTTCGACCTGTTGAATCTCGAGGTGCACGACACACAGTGGAGTCCGCCGGACCTGCTGAACCTGCTGGCGAGCGTGGCGCACCACGAGATCAGCAGCGGTGTTCAGATGAGCGCCGGGCAGCGCCTCGGCCTGTCGGAACGGCAGCGCGCCGAGATCCAGCACCAGCCGTCGCGCTTCGGCGACGGCGAGGTGTCGTGTCACTTGGTGCTCGGACTCGGGGCCTTCTGACTCGGGAAAACGCCTTTACCGCGAGGAAAGCTCACAGGGACAGTCGCGCCACCAGCGCAGCGGCACCACGCCCACGGGCCAACAGGGATTGGTACGCGACCTGCTGAGCTTGTCTCCGGGAGGGCTGGGTCATGTGCTTTTCCTCGATTCGAGTGCCCGCGGGGCGCACGCCCTTCCGGTCTTCCACCGTGGCCCTCGCTTGCGTTCTGGCCCTGGGCGCTCAGAGCTGTGGCATCAGAACCCAGCGGCCGGCGCGGCTTGCCCCGGCTCAGGCGCCTGCCCAGTCCAAGGAGAGCCCCTACCTCAAGGCCCACCTGAAGAACGGTGAGGTGTACGTGCTCGACGCGTGGCGCATGGCGCCCGACGGCTCCCGCCTCGAGGGCACCGGATCGCACTTCACGATGCTTCGGGCACCGGCGGGAACGGGGCCGCAGTCGATTCCCGTCGACTCGATCGCGCTGGTCGAGACCAACGCGCCAGACCGTGTCACCTCACTGGCTGCCGGCGTGCTCACCGGGTTGACCGTCGTGATGGGCACCATTACCGGCGCCTGCCTGGCCGATCCCAAGTCCTGCTTCGGCTCGTGTCCCACCTTCTACATCGACGAGGACAGCACGGGGCGTCCCGAAGCCGAGGGCTTCTCCGAATCGATCGCCCGGGTGCTCGAGGCCCGCGACGTCGACGCCCTGACCACGGCTCGGCCCACCGGCCGGCAGTTCGCGCTCACCATGCGGAACGAAGCGCAGGAGACCCATGCGGTGCGGCGCGTGCGGCTGCTGACGGTCGCGCGGCCCCCGGGCGGGCGGGTGATCGCCGGCGCCGACGGCCGCTACCATCCGGCCACCGGGTTCGCGCGTCCCGACAGCTGCGTGGCGGCCGAGGGAGACTGCCTCGCGGCGGTCACCAAGCACGATGGCCACGAGCGTCGATCGCTGGCCGATGCCGGCGATCTCGCGACCCGCGAAGACGTGGATCTGGTGTTCCCACCAACGCGGGGGCGGGTGGGCCTGGTGATCTCGGCGCGTCAGACACTGCTCACAACGTTCCTCTTCTACCAGACGATGGCCTACCTCGGTCGCAGTGGCGGCGACTTCCTGGCCGCGCTGGAGCGTGGGGGAACGCAGGACGCCCCGCAGGTCATGGGCATGGCTCGCGTGCTGGGCGGCATCGAGGCGTCCGTGGCCGAAGGCGACGGACCGTGGACGTCGATCGGCAGCTTCAACGAAGCCGGACCCATTGCCGGCGATGTGCGAATCCTGCCGTTCGAGTCAGGCGGACGGGCGCCGATTCGCGTCCGCCTGCGCCAGGCCAAGGGCCACTGGCGGCTCGGCTGGGTCGCGCTGGCACAGGTGGGCGAGCCCGTCGCGCCGCAGGTGATCGAGGCGGCCGCGGTGACGCGTGAGGGCCGGCCCGACCCGGTCGCACTCGCACGTGTGCGCGGACTCGACGGACATCTCGCCACGATGCCGGGCGACGCCTATCGCATCAGCTTCGACCTGCCGCGGTCCGGCCCGGAACTCGAGCTGTTCCTGGAAACGGAAGGCTATTACTACGAGTGGATGCGCACGGAGTGGCTCCCCGAGGAGAACCCGCTGATGGCGGCGCTCGCGCTGGGTTCGCCCGAACGGGCGCTGCGCCTGCTCGCCGGGCCGTTCAAGGAGCGGGAGGCTGGACTCGAAGCCGCCTTCTGGGCGAGCCGGTTCAGGAAGGGAGGGGCGCGATGAGACCGCACCTGGCGAAAGTGGCGTGCCTCCTGACCGTGGCCATGTTGCTCCAGGCCTGCGCGATGGGCCGCATGACGCCGTCGGTGCTCGGCCGTGACGTCAAGGTGGTGCCGCGCGCCGACGGGCCCAGAGTGCGGGGTGAACTGCTGGTGGTGGACGCCGACCGCATCGTGGTCCTGGCCAGGGACGGGGTCCACGAGGTGGCGATTCCGCAGATCCGCGAGGTCCGGGTCCGGCGTCACGGGTTCGACGGCAAGAAGGCGTGGACCTGGACGCTCGTGGGCGCGCTCGTGAGCGGCATCGGCCTGGCGGTTGCGTGCAGCAGCGTCGAGGGCACGGACGGCTGCGGCGGCGACGCGGCCGCAGGCGCCGTGCCCTGGCTCCTCTTCGGCGGCCTGTCGGCGCTGTCGACCGAGCGCACGGCGTTTCGTGCCTTCGATCCCGGTCAGAAGGATCTGCTGCGCCCGTTCGCCCGATATCCGCAGGGCCTGCCCCCGGAATTCGACCTGCGAGACCCCGTGAAGCCGCCTCTGGCGAAGCGCTGAGACCGGCGCGTGCGCTCACGCGTCGTGGCACGCGGCAACACCTTATTCGTGTTGACAACGTATACACATCGCGCTACCGTCAAAACGAGCATGGTTCGGTCCCCGAACCCGGGGGGCTCCGATGGCAACTGCAGCAGCACGCACACGGGTCATCAATCTGCGCACTGACGAGGCACGCCGTGCGCTGATTGACCGCGCGGCTGAGGCCCTGGGGAAGGATCGGACGGAGTTCATGCTCGAAGCCGCCACCCGTGAGGCCCAGTCGGTGCTGCTGGAGCGCCGGTTGTTCCATCTCGACGGCGCGGCGTTCCGCCGATTCTTGAAGGCGCTCGATGCGCCGCCCACGGCCAATCCCCGGCTGCGCAAGTTGCTCGCCACACGAGCACCCTGGGAGCGATGAGCCGGCCGGTCAGTGCGCCACAGCCCCTCACCAGCGCGCACGACGTATCTGCTTTCGACGGCAACGTTCCCGCGCTGAACGACTGGCTCATGCGCCGGGCGCTGCAGAACGACGCCGCGCGCGCGTCGAGAACCTTCGTGGTCACGAGCGATGGCCGAGTAGTGGGGTACTACGCACTGGCCACCGGCGCGATCGCTCACGCCGTCGCCACGGGCAGGGTCCGGCGCAACATGCCGGAGCCGATTCCGGTCATGGTGATTGCCCGGCTGGCCGTTGACCGCGCATGTCAGGGGACGGGCCTCGGTTCGGCCCTGCTCCGCGACGCGCTGCTGCGCACACTTGCGGTTGCGGAAGCCGTGGGTATCCGCGCGGTGCTGCTGCAGGCGATGTCGGACGAGGCGAAGCGCTTCTACCTCCACCACGGCTTCGCGGAATCTCCGGTCGACCCGATGACGATGATGGTGTTGCTCGCCGATGTCGAAAGGGCCCTTCGCCCGTAATCGCCATGACACCCGCTGAACGGCGATCGGTCGTGGGCCTCCTGGTGGGCGTGGCCATCGGCGTTGCCGTGGCTGCCGCTGGCAGTCAGCATGGCGTCACGGTGGCCGGCTGGCCCGTCTTCGCCGTGTGTGCGGCGCTGTCGTTCGCGATCAACTGGCTGGTGTACGTGCCGTCGTTCATCCGGCAGACCGAGCACTACTTCGATCTCACCGGCAGCCTCACCTACGTCACCGTGGTGGTGACGGCGCTGGTGCTGAGCGGTGCGGTGGATGCTCGGGCCCTGCTGCTGGCCGCGCTCGTCGTCGTCTGGGCCGGGCGCCTGGGCAGCTTCCTGTTCGCGCGCATCCGGCGTGACGGACGCGACGGACGCTTCGACGCGCTGAAGCCCAACCCGCTGCGCTTTCTGCTGACCTGGACGCTGCAGGGCGTGTGGGTGCTGCTCACCGTGGCTCCCGCCCTG
>JAEUQR010000122.1 GCA_016789705.1 Acidobacteriota bacterium | reverse complement strand
CGTGTCGGCCGCGACGCCGACCACGTGCCACACGCGCGTGCCATCGGGGCCGCCAAAGACCGGCACGCCGAACGTGACGTCGTGCCCCACCGGTGAACGTCCGGGCGAGAGCCGCCGCGCCAGCGTCTGGTTCACGACCACTACGGGACGGCTCGTTGCGCCATCCTCGCGGCCGATCTCGCGGCCCTCGACCATCGTCACGCCGAGGGTGCTCAGATACGCCGGACTCACGAGGCGCACGCGCGCCTGTCGATCCACGCCCGGTGACATCGGCTCGCCGGCGAGGATGACGTCCGATCCCGCGCTGCCGCCGGCAAACGGCAGTTGCGAGGCCGCGGCCGCGGCACGCACGCCGGGCACCGCAGTGGCGCCGGCGACGATGCGGTCAATGGCGGCGGCAATCGACGGCGCGTCGCCGTAGGTCGCGGCCGGCAGTGTGAGGCTCGCCGTGACCACCCCGGCCGCTTCGTAGCCACGCGGCGCGGCCGCAAGCGCCGAGGCGCTGCGCGTCAGCAGCACGCCGGCACAGGCGAGCACGACCGCCACGGCCACCTGCGCGACGACGAAGGTCCGACGCAGCCGCTCGTGGCCCGCGCCACCGCTCGCGGCGATGCGGAGCACGGACTGCAGATCCACGCGCGCGCCACGCAGCGCCGGCGAGAGGCCGGCCAGGAGCGTCACGACGACGCCCGCGCCGAGGGCGAAGGCGGCCACCACGCCGTCCACGCGCGCGTCGGCCAGACGCGGGACGTCCGCGGGGAGCACGACGCGCAGCACGTCCACGAGCCACAGCGCGGCGAGAAGTCCGCCGGTAGAGGCGACGCTGGCCAGCAGCGCCGCCTCCACGAGGAGCTGGCGCGCGAGACGCGCGGGCGTGGCGCCGAGCGAGGCGCGAAGCGCCAGTTCCGCCTGGCGGTCCTGGGCGCGCGTCAGCAGCAGCGTGGCCACGTTGGCGCACGCGATGAGCACGAGCGCGGCCACGCCGGCGAGCAGCAGCACGAGGCCCGGACGGTAGCGCGCGGTGAGATGGTCCGCGAGTGGCGTCACGCGCACACCGAGCGGGCTGCCATCGTCGGCTTTGAGCGACAGGCGCGCGCCGATGGCCGCGAGTTCCTGCATGGCCGCGGCGGGCGACGCCGTGGCGGCGAGCCGCCCGACGAGGTCGAGGTACCGCGGGCCGATGTTCGCGCGTTCGGCCGGGGCGAGCGCGAGCGGCGCCCACCAGTCCGCGTCCGGCACGAGCGTCTCGGCATGCGTGGGCAGCACGCCGATGATGGTGGCGGGGCGGCCGTCGAGCGTGACCACGCGGCCGATCGTGTCTGCGGCGCCGGCGTAGCGCGTGTGCCACACGCGATGGGCGAGCAGCACGACGCGGGCGGCGCCGGGGGCGTCGTCCGCCGCGGTGAAGGCGCGTCCCTGCGCGGGTGCGAGCGTCAGCACGTCGAAGAGCGACGCGGTCACGAGTGCGCCGGGCAGGCGGTCCGTGCCGCCGCCGTCGGCATAGGCGCCGGCCACGTGCCGCACGGCGGCGAGCGCATCGAGCGTGCGCGCGTCGGCCTGCCACGTGAGTGCCGCGCCGGGCGACGAGCCGTCGGCCTGACCGGCCGAGACGGACGCAATCCACACGAGCCGCTCGGGGGCGGGGACGTCCAGCGGCCGCCACACCACGGCCCACGCCACCGCGAACACGGCGATGGCCGCGCCGAGACCGGCCGTGAGGGTGAGCACCACGGCCGCCGGCAGCAGCGGCCGGCGGAGCCACTGACGAAGCGCGAGGCGGAGGTCCGCGGAGAGGTCGGTCATGGCGTGCGGATGAGCAAGGCGTGTGCCGCACGAGCGTATCCGCAGAGGCTGCATGCGCGCGATGCAGAATCCGCCACAAATCCCCCGCCACCCAGAATGGGGACAGTCCCCCACGCAGGATTTGCGCGCCCGAGGCAGGAGCTGCGCCCGAGGCCGCGTCCCCGAAGCGGACGGCGCGTCCCGGAAACGGACGTCGCGCAAGAGTGGCCCGTGCGCCGTCGGCGCGGGCAGACGGTTCTGCACCGCGCACGCAGGGCTGCGCGCGCTCGCGCGCCTGCGGATCGTCGGCCCCGCCCTGCGCGTCCAACCAGCGTGGCGTCCGCGCTTGTCCCCCTCGTGCTCATCGCACACGCCGCCGCCACGTGGGCAATGACGGGCCTCATCTGGTTCGTGCAGGTGGTGCACTATCCGCTCTTCGCGGCGGTGGGCCCCGCGGGGTTCGCGGCCTACCACGCCGCGCACTCGCGCCTGACGACGCTCGTCGTCGGTCCGCTGATGCTCGTGGAGGCGGCCTGCGCCGTGTGGATCGCGCTCGAGCGCCCGTCGTCTGCCGGCTGGCTTGGCGTGGGGCTCCTCGCGGTGGTGTGGGGCACGACGTTCTTCCTAGCGGTGCCGCGCCACAACCTGCTCGCGGCCGGGTTCGATGCCGCGACGATCGACAGCCTCGTCGCCACCAACTGGTTCCGTACGATCGCGTGGACGGCGCGCGCCGGTCTTGCCGCGTGGGTCCTCATGAGTCTGACCCCCGCGTCGTGAGCGAGACCTCCACGCCCTTCCTGCGCGCGATTCGACGCTTCTCGCCGGCGCCGGGCCGCGCGCCGCGCCGCTGGGTCGTGGTGTTCTACGACCAGTTGCGGCCGGCGCATCCGCTGCTCACGGGCGATCCCGCGGACACGGGCGTGCTTTACATCGAGACCACGGCGAAGCCGGCGCGGCGCCGCTACCACGCGCAGAAGCTCGTGCTGCTGCTGAGCGCGATGCGGCACGATGCCGAGGCGCGCGGACGGGCCGGGCATCCCGTGCGCTATCACGTGTCGGACCAGTGGTACGACGGCGCGCTCGCCGAAGCCCGCGAGCGCTACGGGCTCGACGGCGTGCACGCCCTCGAACCCGCCGAGGCGGAGGTCCGCGAGCCACTGCGTGCCCTGCCGTGGCTCACGCTCCATCCCAACACGCTCTGGGCCACGGACGACGCTTTCTATCGACGCGTGTTCCCGAGACGCGGCGGACGCCGGCTCGAGACGTTCTATCGCGCGGCGCGCGCGGCCACCGGGCTGCTGATGGACGGCACGACGCCCGTGGGCGGGGCGTGGAACTACGACGCGGAGAATCGTCGCGCCTGGAAGGGCGATCCGCCGGCGCCGCGGCCGATCGCGTTCACGCCGGACGCCATCACGCGAGAGGTGATGGCGCTCGTGGCCACACGTTATCCGGCGTCACTCGGATCGGTCGACGGCTTCGCGTGGCCGGTCACCGCGGCCGACGCCACCCGTGCCGTGGACGTCTTCATCGCGGAGCGGCTGGCGTCGTTCGGGCCCTTCGAAGACGCGATGGCCGTCGGGGCACCTGAACTCTTCCACTCGCTGCTCTCGGCGCCGCTCAACCTCGGGCTGCTCGATCCGCTCGCGCTCTGCCGGCGGGTGGAGGCGGCGTATCGCGCCGGCGGCGTGCCGCTCGCATCCGCCGAGGGGTTCGTCCGCCAGGTGCTCGGCTGGCGCGAGTTCGTGCGGCATGTCTACGAGGAGCATCGCGCGCACTATGCCGCCACGAACGCGCTCGAGGCGGACGTGCCGCTGCCAGCGTGGTACTGGGGCGCGCCGTCGGGCATGCACTGTCTCGACACGACGGTCGCGGACGTGCTCGCGCGCGGCTACAGCCATCACATCACGCGGCTGATGGTGCTCTCGAACATCGCCACGCTGCTCGGCGTCGACCCGCACGCGCTCAACGGCTGGTTCTGGGAAGCGTACGTGGATGCCTACGAATGGGTGGTGACGCCGAACGTGGTGGGGATGGCGACGTGGGCCGACGGCGGCATCGTCGGCAGCAAGCCCTACATCTCGTCGGGGAAGTACATCCAGCGGATGGGGCCGAGCCTGTGCGCGGGGTGTCGCTACGACCCGGGCGTGACGCGTGGGACGGAGGCGTGTCCGCTCAACCATCTCTACTGGGACTTCCTGGAGCGCCATCGAGGGCGCTTCGCGACGAACGTCCGCATGGCTGTGCCGCTCGCGGCGCTCAGGAAGTTGCCGCCTGCCGTGATGGCGGACCATCGCGAACAGGCGGCGGTGTGGCGGGCGCGGGCGCGTGGCCAGCAGGCCACGGCGTCCGGGGGGCGTGAGGCGGACGGTTAGTTCGCCGAGGCGCTCGCCTGCGCTGCCGCGGCGGCGCGGGCGGCCTGGGCGGCCTGACGGTTGCGCGTGAGGTGCGGCGTGATGCCGAGCAGCCGCTGGATGACCATCAGCTGACCGCGGTGGTGCATCTCGTGTTCCTTCGCGCCGAGCAGCATCTCGAAGCGGCTCTTGCTCGGCGGCTGCAGGCCGGCGGGGAAGGTGACGAACTCGCCGAGCTGGGCGTCGGTGAGGGCTTCGAGGAAGCTGGCGAACTCCTCGCCGCGCGCGGTGAGCGCCGCGATGATCGCGTCTTTGGTCGTGAGCGACGACTGGATCTGCTGCGCTTCGGCCATGTAGCCGCCGAAGTCCGCCATCGAGAGGTCCGACTTCTTGTCCACACCGTGCAGCTTGTAGTGGAAGTTCGTGCTGGCCGCCAGGTGCGCGAGCACCTGTCCGACCGTCATGCAGCCGTCCGCCGCTGCAAACCCGTACTGCGCTTCCGGGATGTCCTGCGCGACCTGGATGGTGTTCTGGCGTACCGTGCGGAACGCGCTGGCGAGCTCTTTGCCTGAGTAGTAAGTCATGCCCCAATTGTAACGGGGTCTGTCACGGACATCATTTGTAACGGGGTCTGTCACCGTCACGGGGATCGCCGTCGCTGGCGGCAGGGTCGAGCGCGACGGCCATGCCAAGCCGTGGTCGCCGTGGTCTGCCCGGGAGGGCCTGCTCGCTCGTGGGTGCGTTGACGAGGTCGAGCCACGTGGCCACCGGCGGCAGCGGAACGGGCGGATCGACGATCAGGCGCGGCGAACCGAGGCGCTCGTCGAGGCTCGACCAGCGCCAGAACTCGGCGCGTCCCACCAGTCCGGCCCGCACGGGATTGGCCTCCACATACCGCAACGTACGGCGCAACTGCTCGTCGTCGCTGACGACGGTGGCGTGGTAGCGGCCCTGATAGACGTGGCCCTGGCCAATCGAATGACTGTGCGTGCGAACAATTGCCGCGTGTGCGGAGGTCACGCGTTGCATGAATCGTGACAGTTGCGGCACCGACTCGGGCCAGGCCACGAGGTGCCAATGATTGGGCATGACCACGTAGCCGAGGAGCTGCAGCCCCTCGCGGCGCTGCGTGGACGAAAGAATTCCGAGGAACGCCTCGTAATCGCCACGGAAGGCAAAGAGGCGGCGGCGGTCGTTGCCGCGGTTGACGACGTGCACGATCGAGCGGCTGACGGCGGTGCGAGGCAGGCGAGGCATGCCTGATCGCAGGCAACCGCGATGCCAATCGCAACGTTGCAGGATCTGCCACGATCGGTGACCGTGACAGACCCCGTTACAAGTGGTGTTGGTGACAGACCCCGTTACAACTACAACTACTCGGCGGTGCCGTAGTAGATGCCGTTGAACAGGAACTTGAACGTGCCGTGCGGCTGGGCGCGGAAGGTGATCTCCGGTCCGAAGAGGAACACCTTGCCCTTGCCCACGGACGCCTCGACGGCCGCGGTGCCGCCCTCGAGATAGTGCTGGCCCCACGCCCAGCCTGACCGCAGCGGCGCCTTGTCGTCGAACCACGCCACGGGACGCACGCCCTTGAGTGAGGCGTTCGGCGCGAGTTCCAGTACCGGGCTGTTCTCGAAGAACACGTCGACGTCAGTGCCGAAGCCGAACGCGAGCGGCGACGTGTTGTCCACGGCGATGCGCAGGATCGACCCCGGCACGTAGTACTTGTCGCGCGGCAGCGCGCGTTCGACGCCCGCCGGTGTCACTTCCACGAGATGGTCGCTCACGGGCAGGCCCAGGTGATGGCCGAGCACCGCCGAGCCGCCGAATGCCACGAGCACGCCGCCCGCCTCCGCGAACTGCTTGAGCTGCGGCACGGTCTTCTCGATCGTCACCGAGCCAAGGTGCGCGCGGTACTGCTCGGGGATGTCCGCCGCCGCCGGTTGACGCCCGAAGAAGCCGCCACCACCGCCACCCGCGTTCTCGGGGATGCCGCCATCCGGGAAGAGCAGCACGTCGTACTTCGCCTTGAGATTCCCGGTGTCGAGCGTCTGCGGGAACACGACCTCGAAGTCGAACTCGAACTGTTCGAGCAGCCAGCGGACGTGTCCCGACGGCATCGAGCCGCCGTACTGATCCCACAGCCCGATCCGCGGCTTGCGCAGCTTCATGAGCGCGCCCGCCGGACGCTCCGTGACGCCCACCGCGCTCACGCCGAGCTCCGTCGCCGCCTTCTGCAGCACCGCCGCCGTCGACGCCTTCGCCGGCACGTAGATCGCGCCCGTGCCATCCGCGCTCTGCCAGCGGCGGTTGGCGACGAAGTACGCCTCTTCGCCGGCCTTGAGCAGCCGGTTCACCACGATGAAGGCGTCGTTGTGCTTGTGCGCGATCGCGTAGCCGGTCGTCCCGGCCGGCGACGACACGGCGCCCGGCGCGGGCCTCGCGAGATCGGTGAGCGCCTCGAACGGGCCGGTCACGTCGTTCAGGTGCCGATCGAACACGACACCCATCTGGAACGCGAGCGTCCAGCCGGCGTTGTCGTAGGGCGGAATCGGCGGACCGCCCGGGTACTGGAAGTCGTTCGGATGATCCTGCGGCTCGAACATGTCGAGCACGTGCGGACGGAACGCCTGCGCCGCCTTCACGACGTACGAGCCGGCGGGATACTGCTTCCCGTCAGCACTGAAGGGCGCCGTGGCGCGGTGCACGACCACGCCGGCCTTGATGAGCGCGTTCACGAACTTGGTGGACGTCAGGAAGTCGCCCTTGTCGGCGGGCAGCACGTAGGCGCGCGCGTCACGCCATTCGGGCTTGCGCAGCAACTGGAAGTACTTCGACGGCACGACCTGGGCGCGTCCGCCGGCCACCATGCGCGGGTCGCCGGCCTCGACCTTCATCTCCCGGTTGATCGCGGCCTTCACCTCGGCCACGCGGCGCGGATAGTCGGTCCACGTATCGGTCGAGCCGCGGCGGATGGCGTTCCGGCCCATCAGGTAGATGTTGTAGAGCAGCGTCTCGCGGTAACGCTGCGCGAAGTCGAGCACGGCGTAGTTCGCTGTGATCGAGTAATCGACCGACTGGCGAAAGTGCCACGTCTGCGGCGCGATCGGCGCCGCGTAGTCGCCGCGCGGGATCAGGCGATCCGGCACGAAGCCGATCTGCTCGGGCGTCGGGTTCCCGATGCTCTCGGTGAGCAGCCCCACCTGGTTGTGGAAGTAGACCATCGTGCGCAGGCCGCCGTTCCACCACGTGGAGTAGTTCGAGCCCGAGCGCGTCGTCACGCCCGGCTTGCCTTCGGCATCGAAGCGCGCGTGCATCGCCGCGCCCACTTGATCGAGCGTGTTCACGACCAGCGGGTCGTAGACGTAGTTGAACGGATCGCGGAAGGGCGGCGAGAACATCACCGTGCCGGTCGGGCCCGTCTGGTGGTGGTTGTAGACGATCTGCGGATACCACTCGCGGTAGAGCACGCGGTTGATGTTCGTGCTCTCGGGCTGGTTCATCGAGTAGAAGTCGCGGTTGTTGTCGTGGCCGACGTACTTCTGGTACAGCCGCGGCAACTGGCCGGTGCTGCGCTCGGTCGGCGTCGGCTTGCGCATGTACCAGTCGCTCACGAGCTCCATGCCGTCGGGATTGGCGTGCGCGGCGAGGATGATGGTGTCGCGCAGGATGCGCAGCGTCTCTTCGTCGGTCTTGCTGGCGAACTGCCAGATCGTCTCGAGGAGCTGCTGCGCGCCGAGCACCTCGGTGGCGTGCAGGCCGCCGTCGATCCAGATGACGGCCTTGCCTTCCTTCGCCAGCGCGCGGGCCGTCTCGTCGGTGAGCCCCTCGGCCTTCGCGAGCCGCCGCGCGATCTCCTTGTAGCGTTCGAGCTTCGCGAAGTTCTCGGGCGCCGTGATGATCGCCATCAGCTGTTCGCGGCCTTCGGCAGTCCTGCCGATCGACTGCACGACCATGCGGTCGGACTCCTTGTCGAGCAGCCGGACGTACTCGGTGAACTTCGTGTAGTTCGGCAACACGTAGTCAGCGCCGATCTGATGTCCGAAGAACTTTTCGGGAGAGGTCAGCCGTGGCGCGGCCACGCGCGCTGGTTGCGCGAAGAGCGAGACGGCCATGGCCACGGCCAGCACGGCGCTGGCGCCGGAGAGGATGGAGCGACGGAGGACGGTGCGCATCTGGGATCCCTTGAAAACGAGCGCATCTAGTGTCTCAGAAACGGCCGCCGCGCACGTCACGGGTTGCCTCGTCCGGCGGCGACGCTGCCGGCAGGCGGTTCACGCCCGGCGACCGGCCCCCGGGCCGTTCACCAGGCCGGTCACCAGCGTGCCGGCCGCCAGCAATCGCGCTTCCGCGTACGGCGATGCCACGAGCTGCAGCCCG
>JAEUQR010000111.1 GCA_016789705.1 Acidobacteriota bacterium | reverse complement strand
GAACGCGGCTTCGAAATGCGCCCGCGCCTGAGCCACCCGCGAGTCGCTGTAGTCGAGGATGCCGAGCGCGAGCCGCACGTCGAAGTATTCGGGCGCGAGTTGCGCGGCCAGCTCGAGGTACTTGCGGGCGCCGGCCTTGTGGCCGGCGCGCTGTTCGGCCAGACCGGCCACGAGTGCGCCTTCGGTGTGGGTGGGCACCTGCGCCAGCACGGCGGCGGCGCGATCGCGCGCTTCCTTCAGATTGCCTTCGTGCAGGTCGAGCCTGGCGAGTGAGACCTCGTAGTCGTAGGCGGGCGGCGCCATGGCCACGGCGCGCTTGTAGTACTGGCGGGCGGCCGGCAAATGCCCGGCCCATTCGTAGCCGAGTCCCGCGAAGTAGACGAGCTTCACGCTCGAGGGATCGGCCGCCAGGCAACGCAGGAAAGCATCGATGGCGGCGTCGTACTGGCTGAGCCCGCGATAGGCGCGACCCACCATCGGACAGGCGCGGTCGGGATGCGGCGAGACGCGCATGAAACGCTCCCACGCCGCCGTCTCGTCATTGGCGCGGTGCATGCGGTTGTAGATCCCGGCCAGCCGCGCGATGACGTCGGGGCGTTCGCCGTAGCGATCGAGCAGGTCCAGCGTGAGCGCCAGCGCGTCGTCCCACGCCTCCGTCTTCACCGCCTGCAGGGAGGCGGCGTCGCGGGCCCGCTCGTCGTCGGGCGATCGCGGAGCGTCGGCCGGTGCGGCAAGCGGCGCGGTGCCGGCGGTGGGCTGCGCATGGGCGACGGCAGGCGCGGCCAGCAGCGGCGTCAGGAGGAGGGCCACGACGCGCATCAGAAGAAGACCGAGACGGATGCCCCGAAAGAATGCTGCCAGAGGGTGCCGTTCCGCGCGCGTTCCTGGCGGCTCGTGCTGCCGGAGATGGAGAGGAACATGCGCCCCACCAGCACGTCCGCGCCGGCGCGGAACGTGTCGGCGTCGAGCTGCAGCAGCTCGGCGCTGTCTGTCAGTTCCTCGCGGCTCGCGCCACGGCTGTACCCGGCCGAGAGGAAACTCTCGCCGTCGCCGCGGATGTAACGGCGCACGAGGCCGTGATACGACAGCGAGTCTTCCGGCCCCGCGTAATCGGGCACCGAGAACACCTTGCCGGTGATCATCCAGTTGCCGGTGTACTTCGTCAGCGTCGCCAGGTAGATGTCGGTATTGGTGCTGAACGACAGCCGGCGCATGCCGACCGAGGCCTCGAAGCCGCGGCCGAGCGCCTGGTAGAGGTCCGCCGCCATGCGGTAGTTCGGGAAGAGCGTGTCGTCCTTCGCGCGTCCGTAGGAGACGAACCCGTACGTGCCCGGACGGAAGGTCGGGTAGAACTCGACCTCGAAGAGGCGGTCGGTGAATCCGAAGCGCTCGGCGTGGCTGACCCGTCCGATGACGCTGCCCACCGGGGTCTGGCGGCTGAGCGAAGTCGAATATTCGTTCCAGGGAATGCGCTGGTCCGAGAACCGGTCGCCGCCGTAGCCCATGGTGAGCGTCCACGGCCGGAGCTCGGTATCGAGGCGGTTCTTGAGGTTGCGGGCCTGTACGTGGCCGGGCTGACGGGCGAGCAGGCTCATCACGGCCTGGCGGGCCTCGCGGCGCCGGCCAAGCCCGTCGAGGGCGCGGGCATCGAGCATGATCCACTCGACGTCGTAGGGCCGCTGCGACCGGCCCGTGGCGGCCAGCTCCTGGAGCACGTCGTAACGGCCAGTCCACCAAGCCACGTTGGCGAGGGCCACACGGGCGTCGTTATAGGTGGGCGCCTGCTCCAGCACCCGGCGAAGTTCCCGTTCCGCCTCGTCGTACTTGCCGTCCCACGACAGCACCACGCCCAGCAGCAGCCGGGCATCCGCGTCCCGGGGGAAGGTCTCGAGGTGCGCCGTCAGCATCCTGACGGCGTCGTCGCGTTTGCCGCTGATGGCGGCCGACCGGGCTTCGGTGCGCACGGCCTCCGACTGGGCCCACAGGGGCACCGCCCCGCCCACGGTCAGGAGCAGGGCCAGCGCCAGCGCCAGCAGGCGTCCGGCTCGTTGCGCGCACTCAGGCATCACGCTCAGTATCTCGGCGCGGACGCGCCGGGTCTGCAGGGTGGGGCGGCGGCGGCCTGGAGCAGCCGGTCCGCTCCATCTCGTTGACCAGTCGTGACTTCCACGCGGTAGAGAGGGCCGGATCAGGGGCGGGCGCGTGATATGATTCCGACCGCCATGGAACAGGTGACGCTCACGATTGATGGCGCCCAGGTGACGGTGCCCAAGGGAACCTCGGTGCTGCAGGCGGCCATCGCGGCCGGCATCCAGGTGCCCTACTACTGCTACCACCCGGGGCTCGGCATCGACGCCTCGTGCCGCGTCTGCCTCGTCAAGATCGAGAAGATGCCGAAGCTGCAGACATCGTGCTCGACGCCGGTAGCCGAAGGCATGGTGGTGCACACGAAGGACGCGGAGAGCACCGAAGCCCGCGCCGGCGTCTTCGAGTTCCTGCTCATCAACCATCCCCTCGACTGCCCGGTGTGCGACAAGGGCGGTGAGTGCCCGCTGCAGGACTTCTCGTACGAGTTCGGCAACGTCGAGAGCCGCATGGACTTCCCGCGGCGCACGTTCGACGGCGAAGGCGTGAAGGCCGACATCGACTTCGGGCCCACGCTGATGCTCAATCGCAACCGCTGCATCATGTGCACGCGGTGCGCGCGCTTCATGGACGAAGTGGACGGCGACGCGCAGATCGGCGTCATCAACCGCGGCAACGGCAGTGAAATCGGCACGTTCAACGAACAGGGCGTGCACTCGCTCCTCTCGGGCAACCTGATGGACGTCTGCCCGGTGGGCGCCATCACCACCAAGCAGTACCGCTTCCGCTCGCGGCCGTGGGACAACCCGAACGCGATCGACACGATCTGCACGGGCTGCTCGAAAGGCTGCAGCACCACCGCGTGGCTGCGCGCCAAGCCCGAATGGGCGAAGGGCTCGCAGCTCGTGCGCGTGACGCCGCGTTTCAATCCCGCGGTGAACGGCTACTGGATGTGCGACATCGGCCGCTTCCAGTACGGCTGGGTGGAAGGCAACGATCGCCTGCGCAAGCCGCAGCTCCGCACGAAGGACGGCGCGCCGCAGACGGCCACGTGGAAGGACGCGCTCACCAAGGTGCGCGACCTGCTGAACGCCGCCGGCCGCCGTGATCCCGCCTCGGTGCGTTTCCTCGTCTCGGCGCACGCCAGCCTCGAAGAACTCTTCCTCGTGAAGCGCGTGGCCACCGAACTCAAGGGCGACGCCAGCGCCGCGCACGTCGCCATCACGTGGCGCCGTTCGGCCAAGGCGCAGCCGGCCAACACGAAGTTCGTCGTGCCCGCCACCGATGCGCCGAACGTCACGGGCGCGCGCGACCTCGGCCTCGCCGTGGGCGCGGGGCTCGACGGCGCGCCGGATCTTTCGGGCCTGCGCGCGGCGGTCGACTCCGGCCTCGTCGAGGTGCTCTACGTGGTGGATCCCGGCCCGGCCGAATCCCTCGGCGACGTGGCCTGGGTGCTCGAAGCCAGGGCGGCCGGCAAGATCAAGGCGCTCGTCTATCAGGGCGTGCTCACGGGCGCGATGGCCAGCGCGGCGGATGTCGTGCTGCCCGGCGCCGCGTGGGTCGAGAAAGACGGCTGCTTCACGAACGATCAGGGCATGCTGCAGGCCGCGTCGAAGGCGATCGTCACGCCCGGCGAAGCGGTGGAAGACTGGCAGATCCTCACGAGCGTGGCGGCGGCCCTCGGCCTGCCCTTCACCTACGAGTCGTCGGCCGCGGTGCGCGTCGATCTCGCGCAGGCGCTGGCCGGCCAGCCGGTGTACGAAACGCTCGGCGCGCAGACGTTCCAACGTCCGGTGAGCGCGGCCACCTGGCTGCAGGCGTCGAATCCGTCCGAACGCTGGAAGTGGGACGTGATGTATCAGGACCTGCCGCCGGTGAAGGGCCACAACGTGCAGATGGAACACGCCGCCAAGCCGTCGGTGATTCCGCTGCGCCTCGTCACCGACGAACTGGGGCGCGCGTCCGACTGACGCGCGACGCCATCCGTTCCGCATGCGACATCCCGCCGTCCGCTGGTCCGTGCTCGCCATCGCCGTGGTGACGGCGGCGGGTTGCTGTTACTGGGCCGCCACGCTCGAGCAGCGCGCGCTCGACGAGCGGCGCACGCTCGCCGCGGCCACGAACGACGCCCGCGGCCTGCAGAAGGCGCTTGCGGATACACGCCGCGCATTGAGCGCCATGGCCTCGCCCGGCCAGGCGGCGGTGAGCTGGAGCCGTCAGGCCACGGCGTCGATCGACATTGCGCGCGCCAGACTCGCCGCCCTCATGACCACGGAAGGCGGCGCCGGCCTGCGGCCGCACGCCGAACGGCTCGACAAACTCGCCGAGGCGGAAGCGCGGCTGCACGACAACGCGGTGAGCGGACGCGCGCTCATGGCAAGCGACGTCGCCTTCGGCGAGGCGTTGCCGCACGTGGACGCACTCGATCACCAGGTGGCCGAAACCATCGGCGCGATGATCGACACGGCAGACCGCGACCTGGCCGCGACGCGCGACCAGCAGATCCTCGCCCTCGCCGGTGCCCTCGGCATACTCGGGGTCGCGGCCGTGCTGCTCACGCCAACGCCGCGCCGCCGTGAAGCAGAATCGCAAGCCGCGGCGACCGACGAGGCCGCGACGCCCGAGGCCGATGGACTCTCGCTCGCGGCACCGCCCGTGGTGGCAACGCCGGTGTCCGCGGCCCCCACGGAAGCGCCGGCCGCCCTCGCAACGCCGCGCGTGGAACTTGCACCGCTCGCGGCCGCCTGCGACGCGCTGGCGCGTCTGGCCGATGGCGACACGCTGCCGGCCGTGCTCGACACGGTGCGTCCGGCCCTCGGCGCGCGCGGCATCGCCGTGTGGCTCGCCGGCGCGGACCAGAAGACGCTGCAGGTCGTGGCGTCGTCGGGCTACGACCGCCGCCTCGTCGAACGTTTTCCCGTGATCGCGGTGAGCGACGACAACCCGACGGCGAAGGCCTTCGCGCGCGTGCGCCCGATGACGCTCGCCCCCCAGGGTGGTCAGCCCGCCGCCGTCGCCCTGCCGATTGCCGGCGCGCGCGGCACGACCGGCGTGCTCTCGCTCGAGATGCTCGGCACACGCGAAGCTGGCGCCGACGTGGTGGCCGCAGCCAGCATCGTGGCGTCGCAGCTGGCGACGCTGCTCGAACCCTTGCCGAAGGCCGACGCGGAACCGGCGGAGCTGCCGCCGGCCCGCGCCGAACTCGGCTAGGCGCGTTTACGCCGGGCGCGCGCCGCGCGCCGGACGGCTCGGCCGGCGCGGTTCGATGGTGGCCTTGAGGCTCGTGGCCTTCCGGTCGCGCACGACGTCGAGGGCCACGGTGCCATCGTCCTTCACATCGCCGAGCGCCCGCACGAGATCGCGCGGATCCTTCACGGCCTCGCCGTTCACCTTCGTGATGACGTCACCGGCCTTCACGCCGGCCTTCGCCGCCGGGGAATCGGCAGTGACGCCGGCCACGAGCACGCCGCCATCCGGCACGCCGAAGTAGGTGGCGAGCTGGTCGCTCAGGCCTTCCACCTGCACGCCAAGCCGGCCGCGCGCGCCCATCGCCGGAAACCCGCCATCGAAGCGGAAGTTCAGGAACGGCTCGATCCGCTCGGGCAGATCGCGCAGCCCTTGTTCGACGCCACGTTCGATCTCGCGCTCGATCTCAGGCCCGAGGCGGCCGTTCCAGGCGAACGACTCGCGCGCTTCCGGGGCGACATCGAGCGTCTGCCGATCGCCGCCGCGCCGCACCGTCATCTTCACGGCCCGGCCGGCCGGTGTTTCCTGCACGAGGCGGGTGAGCTGACGCGCGCTGCGTACGCGCTCGCCGTCGAACTCGACCACGATGTCGCCGGCCTTCACGCCGCCCTTCGCGGCCGCGCTGCCTTCTTCCACCGTGTCAACGCGCACACCCGCCGCGTCGTCCACGTCGCTCACCATGACACCGAGTTGACTGCCCCGGCCGTCGAGCTGAATCACGCGCCGGTCGCCCGGCGCGACGTAGACCTGGCGTTCCACCTGCCGCTCGCGATCGGCGCGACGCGTCTCGCCGCTCGTCTGCGCGTCGCCGCCGCCTGCCGCCAGCCCCGCCACCGCGGTGACGACGGCGGTCGTGAGCAGGCCGGCGTACACGGCCATCCGCTGCCCCTTCATGTCGATGCTCCTTGTGAGAAGGCCGTCCGGTGCCGGACGGCCGGCCGGCGGGCTCGTGCCTGACGCCGGCTTCCAACGGGTCTGACGATGCGGTCTGCCGGATGGTTGGGTGGTTCGTCCCGGGAAACGTCCCGGGCGGGAGCGACCGATATACTGGCCGGTGATTCCCATGGACACGAAAGCCGCCATCCTCGAACGGGCCGAACGCGAGGGCGTGAAGTTCCTGCGCCTGCAGTTCACCGACATTCTCGGCGTCATCAAGAACGTCGAGGTGCCCGACCGCCAGTTCGCCGACGCGCTCGACGGCCAGGTGCTCTTCGACGGCTCGTCGATTGAAGGCTTCGTGCGCATCGAAGAGTCGGACATGTACTTGAAGCCCGACCTCGGCACCTTCCAGGTGCTGCCGTGGCCGGATGCGAGCGGCGCCAAGGTGGGCGGCGTCACCTGCGACATCATGAACCCCGACGGCACGCCCTTCGAGGGCTGCCCGCGCTCGGCGCTGAAGCGCGCCATCGCGCGCGCCAGGGCGATGGACTTCCGGATGGTGGCCGGCCCCGAGGCCGAGTTCTTCCTCTTCCAGCGGCGCGACGGCAGCCCCACGACCACCACGCACGACACGGCTGGCTACTTCGATCTGGCGCCGGTCGATCAGGGAGAGGACGTGCGGCGCGAGATCGTACTCGCGCTCGAGCAGATGGGCTTCCTCGTGGAAGCCGCGCATCACGAAGTGGCGCCCGGTCAGCACGAAGTGGACTTCCGCTACGACGACGTGCTCGCCACGGCCGACAACATCAGCACGTTCCGCTTCATCGTGAAGAACGTCGCGCTCAGGAACGGCCTGCACGCCACCTTCATGCCGAAGCCGATCTTCGGCGTGAACGGCTCGGGCATGCACACGCACCAGACGCTGCTGAAGCACGGGAAGAACGCCTTCTTCGATGCCTCGCGCGAGTGGCAGTTGAGCGCGACGTGCCTGCACTACATCGGCGGCCTGCTGCGCCACGCGCGCGGTTACTGCGCGATCACGAACCCGCTCGTGAACTCGTACAAGCGCCTCGTGCCGGGACATGAAGCGCCGACGGCGATTGCGTGGTCGGAGAAGAACCGCAGCCCGCTCGTGCGTGTGCCGGCGGCCCGTGGCGACGGCACCCGCGTGGAACTGCGCCTGCCGGACCCCTCCTGCAACCCGTACCTCGCGCTCACCGTGATGCTGCGCGCCGGGCTCGACGGCGTCGTGCAGGAGCTCGACCCCGGTCCGCCGGTGAACAAGAACATCTTCAAGATGAGCCACCGCGAGCGCCGCCACCTGCGCATCGACGACCTGCCGACGAACCTGAGCGAGGCGCTCGACGAGCTGGAGAAGAGCGACCTCGTGCGCGACGCCCTCGGCGAGCACATCTTCGAGCATTTCCTGGCCGCCAAGCGCGGCGAGTGGGACGACTACAGCCGCCACGTCTCCCCCTGGGAGCGCGACCGGTACCTGTCGGTCTATTGAGCCGCGCCCGTCGCAAAGAGCGCCCGGCCTGGCTCCCTCGGAGGTCACCGCGTCCCTGCGCCAGGACGCCAGCGAGTGACACTCGCGGGCAACGCGCACGGTGGGTCGTGCGGAAATTCGCTGAAAACACGGAGATTCAGGCGCATCTGTCGATGCAGTGGAGATCGGCACGCGTCTTGATTGAGTGCAGGGCGAGCGCGGCGGATCACCGGGGTGCGTTCAATCAGGCAGGCGCTGGCATCGCCGCATCCCGGACGCAGTTCCACGATTCCGTCGCGCTCACTGCTCGTGACGCCCGCGCCGCGTGGCACCATGGGCGGACTGGAGGTCCGATCGTGTTCACCTCACGCAACATCGTGTGGACGACCCTGGCAGCCGTCACGCTGGCCGCCTCGCTGACAACCGCGTGCGCCTCGGTGCCGGGACGCCCGGCCATCCGCCAGGTGCAGAACCAGCCCGGGCGCTTCGTGGATCACTCGGTGACCGTGACCGGCACCGTCACCTCGTCGTGGGGCGTGCCCTTTGCCGGCTTCAACGTCTTCAAGATCGACGACGGCACGGGAGAAATCACCGTGGTCTCGAACGACCGCAGGGTGCCGGGGCGCGGCGCCCGCGTCGAGGTCAAGGGCAAGGTCGAAGACATCGCGACGCTGGGCGGCCGCGCGCTGGGCCTTCACCTCAGAGAACAGCGGATTCGTTATCGCGACTGAAGTTCTCGTAAGCAACACATATTGAAGGACTTGGCCGACGGCAAAGGGTGCCTGACGCCAGTCCTGACCCGAGCCGCAGGTGCCGGGTCGGCCACCATCCCAGGCCGGCCCGGTTTTTTTCTTTCCGGGGTCCCCTTCGCCGTCAGGCCGTCCCGGCCGATCCGTGTGTCGCGCGCCCCGGCCTTTGTGAAATCAGGTACAATCTCAAGGCTGTGGAAGCTCTCGAACACCCGTCACCACTCGTCGATCTGGTGAACGCCCTGATGGGCCCGCTCGGCGTGCACGTACCGGACTACCTGGTCTTCTGCGCGCTCATCGTGCTCTTCCTGGCGGGCATCGGCCTCTACATCAAGTCGCGGCTCAGCGTCGACAACCCCGGCAAGCTGCAGATCGTGCTCGAGGACATCGTCACGTTCATCGTGGACAACCTCGAGAACATGATGCCGCACAAGGGCAAGAAGTTCCTGCCGCTCGTCGGCACGGTCTTCGTGTTCATCCTGCTCGGCAACCTGATGGGCCAGATCCCCGGCCTCGGTTCGCCCACGAGCAACGTGAACGTGCCGTTCGCGCTCGCCATCGTGGTGTGGCTCTACTACCACATCGAAGGCATCAAGGCGCAGGGCATCGCCAGCTACCTGCTGCACTTCGCCTTCCCCCCGGGCGTGCCCAAGGCGATGGCGCCGCTGATGCTGCCGATCGAGCTCATCAGCCACAGCTCGCGCGTGATGTCGCTCACGCTGCGTCTCTTCGGCAACATCTTCGGTGAACACCTCGTGGTGCTCATCATCGGCAGCATCGTGCCGTTCCTCGCGCCGCTGCCGATTCAGATGCTCGGCCTCATCGTGGGCCCGCTGCAGGCGTTCATCTTCATGACGCTCACGGCGATCTACCTGGCCTCGGCCACGGCCGTCGACGAACACCACTAAGCCGGGAACGGCTCCAGCACCATCGCAACACGCCGCCACGGACACGGTCCCTGGCGGCGTTGCTCTGTACGGGGACGGCCGTGAGCCCTGACGCCTCCCGTCTCCGTTTAATCTGGTGACGTGTCTCGACGACGGCGCGTCACGAACGCTAGGATGCGACCCACCGCCCCCATGGACACCTCGCGCTGGCAACGCCTCGAAGCCATCTTCGACGCCGTGGCCGACTTGCCACCAGGTGCGGACCGCCACGCCACGATCCTGGCGCAGTGCGATGGTGACGCCGCGCTCGCCGGCGACGTCGAGGCGCTGTTGGCCGAAGAATCCCGGCTGGTCGAGGCGGACGCGGCCAGCGACCCGCATCTGGGATTGCAGCTTGGCCCGTTCAGCGTCGTGCGGCTCGTGGCGCGCGGCGGCATGGCGGCCGTGTACGAAGGCCGCCGTACCGACGAGACGTTCGATCAGCGCGTCGCAATCAAGGTCATGGACGTGCGACTGCACGACGCCGCCCTCCTCGCCCAGTTCAAGGCCGAGCGCCAAGTGCTCGCCACGCTCGACCATCCGGCGCTGACGCGGCTCTTCGACGGCGGCATGACAGCGCTCGGTGAGCCGTATCTGGTGATGGAGTTCGTCGACGGGCAGCCGATTGACCGGCACTGCGACGACCGTCGACTGGACCTGGCCCAGCGTGTCGCCCTGTTCCGGGCGGTGTGCGACGGCGTCTCTGCCGCTCATCGCGCGCTCGTGCTCCACCGCGACCTGAAGCCGTCGAACATCCTGGTCACCGCCGACGGCCACGTCAAGGTCGTGGACTTCGGCACGGCGGCGCTGCTGCAACCAGAGCGGCTGGCCACGACGTCGGTCGCGCCGCTGACGCCGGCCTACGCCAGCCCGGAGCAGCTCACGGGCCAGCCGGTGGGCACCGCGAGCGACCAGTACAGCCTGGGACTCGTGCTGTATGAACTGCTCACCGGCGCGCCCGCGTTCGGGGACCGTCCGTCGCTCCTCGCCGCCATCGAACGGGCGATGGCGGGCACGACGATGACGGTGCCCCAGGCCGCCGTGACCGAGTCGGCCGCGCTGAAGCGGCAGTCGTCGCTGGCCAGGCTGCGCCACATGCTGGCCCAGGATCTCGGCGCGATCGTCACCAAAGCCCTGTCGGCCGATCCACGTGCCCGCTACGCCAGCGTCCAGCACTTTGCCGACGATCTCACCCGCTGGTCGCGAGGCGACGCCATCGAAGGACGTCCGCCGTCGCTGGCCTATCGCACGACGCGCTTCGTGCAGCGCCACTGGGCGGCGTCACTCGTCGCGGCCACCCTCTCGGTGGGCCTCGCGGCGGCCACCGTCGTGTCGGTTCGCGCCACCGCCGAGGCTCGCGCCCAGGAAGCCCGGGCCCGATCGGAAGCGGCTCGCGCCCGCAGCGAGTCGGAACGGGCCAGCCAGCTGAACCGCTTCCTCACGGAGATGCTGGCCTCGGCCAGTCCGATTGGCGACGCCCCGACCGCCGGGCGCAGCGCCTCGCTGACCGTGCGCGAGCTGGTCGACGCGGCCAGTCCGAACGTGACGGCGACCCTCGCCCGCTCACCGGCCGTCGAAGCCGAGATGCGGCAGACGCTCGGTCGCACCTACCTCGGCATCGGGGTGCTCGATCGCGCCGAGGCGGAGTTCGAGCGCGCGCTGACGCTGTACCGCCAGCTCGGCGACGAGGCCGGCAGGGCCAGGATCCTCGCCCACCTCGGTCGAAGCGGCGTGCTCCGGGGGGAATGGGCGGCGGCCGCGCCGCTGCTGCGCGAGGCGATCACGATCGAGCGGGCGCGCGGCAACGACCTCGACCCCGCCGTGCTGACCGACGCGCTCAACAACCTCGCCCTCACGATCACGCCGGGCCGCCCGGGTGATCCCGAGGCCATCGCCCTGCTGCGCGAGTCCGTCCAGCTGGCCGACGTTCATGGGCTGGAGACGGCCAACGTGGTCGCGATGACGCAGGCGCTCGGCAACCAGTTGATGATTGCCGGCGCCCTCGACGAGAGCGAGACGGTGCTGCGCGACGCCCTTCGGCGCGCCGGCAGACTGGCGCCAGATCACCCCACTCGCCTCTACGTGCTCCGCAGCCTGTCGGAACTGTTGCGCACGCGCGGCGAGCACGCCGAGGCGGCCCGTGCCGGCCAGGAGGCCGCCGAGGGTGCCGCCCGTGCCTGGCCGCCGGATTACCCGTTCCAGTGGTCGTTCCTGCTCACCTGGGGCCGGGCTCTTGCCCTTGGTGACGATCTCGATCGCGCGACCGCCGTGCTGCACGATGCGGAGGCGCGAGCTCGACGGATCCGCGCGCCCGGGCACTCCGACTTCGCCGCCATCAAACTGGGGATCGGCACGGTGCTGCGTCGCCAGGGCGCCCTCGGCCGCGCCGAGACGGTGCTGCGCGAAGGGCTGACCATCCTGGCGCGGTACCCGGACATCAGGCACACGCGCGCGCACCTGCTCGGCCAGCTCGGGTTGACGCTGCGCGCCCGGGGCCGGACCGCCGAGAGCACGGCGCTGCTGGCGGAGAGTCTGGCAATCTATCGCGATCTGCTGGGCGAGTCGCACCCCTTCACTGTCGAGGCACTGGCGCGCGTCAACGGCGCCTTGAACTGACGGGACGGGCCACGCCTCACTATCAGGTGGGCTCGTCGATGTCGAGCCGCAGCCGCTGCGACAACCACACGCGGGCCAGGCGGAAGTCGCGCTTGGCGGTGGCGAGCGAGATGTCAAGCAACTCGGCCGCCTCCGCGCGTCCGCACCCGAGGAACAAGCATAGCTGGACGAGCTCGGCCTTGCGCGGGTCGAACGCGGCCAGCTCGGTCAGTGCCGCATCGAGATCGATCATGAGCGCCGGGCTGGCGTCCACGAGCTGGAGGTCTTCGGTGAGCGGCACGCGCACGCGATCGGCGCCGCGCTTCTCGGCCTGGCTCTCGCGGATGTGGTCGATGAGGACATGCCGCATCACGCTCGACGCAAATCCGAAAAAGGCGCGCCGATTCGGAAAGTTCGCACGTTCCTGGCGCAGCAGGCGCACGTACAGGTCGTGCACCAGCATCGTCGCCTGAATGGTGCTGCCGCGCCCGCCGCGCATGTAGCGCGAGGCCATCGCGCGCAGCTCGGGATAGACATCCGACACGAGCTGGTCGAGCGAAGTCGCGTCGCCCGCGTGCCATTGGTGCAGCAGCTGGGTGAGGTGGCCTGGGGGTGGGGGAACGTCGCTCATGCCGTCGTGGACATGGTACGACGACTCATGCAGGCCGCACCGTCGGCCGGACAACGCAAAACGGCCCCGGCGGGTGTGCGCCGGGGCCGTCGAGCGCTTCGAGGCTGACCGCCGCGTTACGGCGTGACGCTGAACACGCTCACCCGCCTCGGCGAACCGTACACGAAGCCCAGCGCCACACTGCCGCCGTCGGCGGACATGGCGATGCCTTCACTGCGGCTTCCACCGGACGTGGTGACGTCGGTGCCGATCTGGGCCCAGCTGCTGCCCGACAGCCGGTAGACCTTGGCCAGACTGAAGCCGGCGGCGTTGACGATGAGTCGCTGGCCGTCGTCCGACAGGGCCAGGGCCTGTCCCAGTCCCAGCTGCTGCCCGGGCGCGCCGAGGATGTCGTTCCCCACCTGGTTCCAGGTTCCGCTCACGAGGTCGAAGACCCGTACCTTGCCCGCGGCGACCCCGCCGCCGCTCAGGCCGCCTTCGCCGTCGGATGGCGCAGCGACGGCGATACGCGCCCCGGTGGCCGAAAGCGAGAGCGCATCGCCGAAGTTGTCGGCGATCTCTTCGCCCACCAGCCCAGTGCCCAGCGACGTCCAGTTGCCGGCGCTGAGGCGGTAGATGCCGACTGTGCCGGCCCGCGACAACCCGGCCGCCGACGGCGACGACACCGCGATGGTCGATCCGTCGGCGGAGATATCGACTGCGGTCCCGAATTCGTCGCTGCCGGACAGCGTGGCGCCGAGCTGTGTCCACGTGCCGCTCGCGTACTCGTAGATCTTCGTGCGCCCGGCCACGATGTTCACGCCCGGCGCCCCGGCGACCAGACGATTGCCGTCGGCCGACAGGGCCACGCTCCACCCCAGGCCCCAGCTGTTGCCGTCGCCGTCGAGGTCGGCGCCGACCTGGGTCCACGTCGAGCCGACCAGGTCGTAGACACGGACATGTCCCGCGGCCGGAGCGGCGCCGTCGTTCAGGTAGGCACCGATGGCGATACGGGTTCCGGCCGCGTTGATGGCCACGGCGCTGCCGGCGCGGTCGCCAGACGCCTCACCCTGGATATCCGTGCCCACCTGTGTCCACGTCGACCCGGTGCGCTCGTAGACGCGCGTTGTACCGTTGGTGGTCGTGTAAGCACCGACGACGATCCGTTGCCCATTCGCCGAAAGCGCGATGCGGCGGCCGAAATTCGAGTCTGAGCTCGTGATGTCATTGCCAATCTGCACGATGGGCGGCGGCGGCCCGATGATGGGCAGCGTCACCGTGACCTGATTCGACGCCGGGCTGGCACCCACGCCATTGATGGCCACGATCTGCAGTACGTAGGTGCCATTTGGCACGTTCGCAAACGACGCCGCGGTGCCGGCAAGCGGCAGGCTGGCGATCACGGCGCCGCCGGTGGTGAGCGCGGAGAGCACGTACGACGTCGGCACGCCTCCTCCGCCCGGCGTCCACGACAGGTTCAGCGTGTTGCCGCTGCCCGTCGGTTGGTTCATCGTGGGCGCGCCAGGCGCCGCCGGTCCGGCCACCGTGAGGACGGCTTCATTGGTGGGCGCGCTCGTGCCGCCGGCGTTCTGGGCCACGACGCGGATGTAGTAGGTGCCGGCCGGCACGCCCGGCACGACCGTGCCGGTCGACGAGCCTGGCAGCGGAAGCGATGCGAGCGGCACCGCGAAACCCGGCGTGAGCCCAGCCGTGAGCACGTAGTTCGCCACCACACCACCGGTGGAGGGCGGATTCCACGTGAACGTGGCCGTGTTCCCGGCCGCATTGGCCACCAACCCGGAGGGTGCGCCCGGAGGCGTCGGCACCGTCGGCAACGTGACGTTGACCGGCGACGATTCCGGTCCGGCGCCGCTGGCATTCGACGCCTGCACGCTCAGCACGAACACGCCGTTCGGGCCAGCGGCCGAAAACGACGTCACGTTCCCGAGCGGAATCGCCACGAGCACGGGCCCGCCGACGGCCGTGCGCGCCACCAGGGTATAGCCGGTGGGCGCGCCGCCGGTCGACGGGGCGCCCCACGAGAGGCTGAGGGCATTACCGCTGACCGCGGCCTGCAGGTTGGTCGGCGTTCCGGGGATGGCCGGCTGGGCCATGACGGGGCGGGCGAACAGGCCGAGGAGCACGGCCAGGAAGACAAGGGCGGTCAGGGGAGAGCGTCGCTGGGTCATTGCGGGAGCGTCCTTTCGATGGGCTCATCCCTACGAACGGAAGCGCCCGGCTACCGGGCTCACGCCCGACGGCGGCGGGCGGGACGCGGCTATGCTTATCGACCATGCGACCCACTCTGACGACGCTCTTAAGCGAGGTGGCAGTCTGTGCGCTGCTCATCGCGCCGCTGGCCGCACGGCAGGACAACCACATCGACCACGTGTCGCCGATGGCGCCGGAACTGGCCGCCCACGGCACCTACGCCGTCGGCGTGCGGACGCTCCAGGCGGTGGACCGCGGGCGCGTCGACATCCTCAACACGAAAGACGGCGGCCCCACGGTGCGCTACGACCGTCCGCTGACGCTCGAAGTCTGGTACCCCGCGGCGGCGGGCGCCGGCACGAACGGCGGCGGTGGTGAATACCGCACGGTGCTGCGCGACGGCGTGACGCCCACGACACTGCGCGGCCGCGCCGTACGCGACACCGCGCCGCTCACGGGCACGGCGGCGTTCCCGCTCGTGGTCATCTCGCACGGGTATCCGGGAAACCGGTTCCTGATGAGCCACCTTGGCGAGAACCTCGCGAGCAAGGGCTACGTGGCCGTTGCGATCGACCACACCGACAGCACCTACGACGCGCAGAAGGCGTTCGCCAGCACGCTCTACAACCGCGCCTTCGATCAGCTGTTCGTGGTGAACGAGATGGCGCGTCTCGCTGCCGCCGGATCCGGCAGTGTGCTCGCCGGCCGCGTGGACGTCTCGCGCACGGCCATCCTGGGCTACTCGATGGGCGGCTACGGCGTGGTGAACGTCGTGGGCGGCGGCTACCGCCCCGAAGCCGCGGCCTTCCCGAACGGCCCGCCCAACAAGCTGCTGCTCGAACGCGCCGCCGGGTCGCAGGCGTTCGAGAAGACGCGCGATCCGCGCATCAAGGCGGCCATCGCGATTGGCCCGTGGGGCATGCACGTGGGTTACTGGGATGCGGCGGGCCTGGCCGGTATCCGCACGCCGATGCTCTTCGTGGCCGGCAGCGCCGACGACGTCTCTGGCTACGAGAAGGGCACGCGCGCCATCTTCGAGGGCGCCGTGAACAGCGATCGCCACCTGCTGACCTTCGTGAACGCCAACCACAACGCCGCCGCGCCGATCCCCGCGCCGGCCGAGGCGTATCAGTTCTCCGAGGCAGCCAGGTCGTACCCCTACACACACTACGCCGACGCGGTGTGGGACACGGTGCGGATGAACAACATCCTCGCCCATTTCGTGACCGCCTACGTGGACCTGCACCTCAAGGGCGATCAATCGAAGCGCGCGTATCTCGACGTGGTGCCGCAGGGCAAAGACGCCGTCTTCGCGCTGGACCGCACCGGCGCGCCGGCCCCCACGCACACCTACTGGAAGGGCTTCAAGCGCGGTACCGCCGTGGGTCTCGTGCTCGAACATCGCGCCCCGAATACGCTGAAGACGCAACAATGAGCGACACCCCGACGACCGCGCCCACCGGCGCCACCCTGAGTCACATCCCGCTCTTCGCGCGCCTCGACGCCGCCGGCGACGACGCGCTGCTGCGCCGCCTCACGCGAAAGACCGTCAAGGAAAACGAGCCCGTCTTCTGGTTCGGCGACAGCGGCGACACGCTCTACATCATCGACACGGGCCGCGTGGCCGTGACGGCGCCAGACGCCGACGGCAACCACGTGCTGCTCGACACGCTCGGACCCGGCGGCATGTTCGGCGAGTTGTCGCTGCTCGACGGCGGTCCGCGCAGTGCCACCGTGCGCGCGATCTCCGAATGCTCGCTGCTCGCGCTCAACCGCGAGGCGTTTCACGCCTTCCTGCGCGAGCGGCCGGACGCCGCCATCGACATCCTGCAGGTGCTCGGCGCGCGCCAGCGCTCGAGCACGGCCACCATCCGCGGCCTGAAGAACCCGAACGCCGCCATCGCCGAGGCCACCACGCGCTGGCAGCGGGTGAGCGACGTCGTGGCCACCGTGGCCGCGAGCCACGTCTTCACGATCGCGCACCTGTGTTGGTTCGGCGGCTGGATCCTCATCAACACGTTCGCGAGCGCCGGCTGGCTGCCGCGCGTGCTCGCGTTCGACCCGTTCCCCTTCGGGCTGCTCACCCTCATCGTGAGCCTCGAGGCGATCTTCCTCTCGATCTTCGTGCTGGTCAGTCAGAACCGGCAGTCGGAACGCGATCGCATCCGCACGGACCTCGACTATCAGGTCAACGTGAAGGCACACGTCGAGATCATGGGGATCGTCGAGCGGCTCGAACGCATCGAACGCGTGCTGACGCGCCGCTAGCCGACGATCCGCACGACCACGGCCGTCTGGTCGTCGGTCTGCTCGGCGTTGCCGCGGAAGGCCGACATCGCCTCGAAGATCCGCTCCACGATCTCGGCCGCCGGCTTGTCGCGGTGCGCGCGCACCACGTCGGCGATGCGCGCCGAACCGAACTCCGCGCCCGACTCGCTGAACGTCTCGGAGATGCCGTCCGAGCAGAATGCGAACACGTCGCCGATGTTCGCCGGCACCACGATCTCGTCGTAGCTGGTCGTGCCGAACGACCCGAGCGGCACGCCGGGCAATTCGATCTGCGCGCTCGACGAGCCATCCGCCGTGCAGCGGATCGGGAACGGCAGGCCCGAGTTGGCCATCGTCACCGTGTGGCGGCGCAGGTCGAAGATCGCGTAGCAGAGCGTGCAGTAATACTCCTCGAGCTGGCGCTCGTGGAGGATGCGGTTGATGGAGGTGAGCGTGGGCCCGGGCCCCACGCGGTCGTGGGTGGCGCGTCTGCGGAACGTGCGGCTGCGCACGACCTCGCTCGCGAACACGCTGTAGAGCGCCGCCGGCACGCCCTTGCCCGAGACGTCGCCCACGGCCACGATGAGCTGATTCGGCTCCGGCGCGAGGAACTCGTAGAGATCGCCCCCGAGTTCGCGGGCCGGCTCGAAACGCCACGACACATCCACCGCGCGGATGCGCTTCGGCAGCTCGCGCGGCAGGAGCGCCATCTGCACCCGCTGCGCGAAGCGCAGTTCCTTTTCGAGGCGCAGCTCGTTGGCGCGCAGCGCTTCCCAGAGACGCGCGTTCTCGATCGCGACGGCCGCTTCGGAGGCGAGCAGCGTGAGCAGCTCCACGTGCCGCTTCGAGAAGGCGTTCAGCTCGGGGCTCTCGAGGTCGAAGGCGCCGATGCAGCGGTCTTTCACGAGCAGCGGCACGACGAGCTCTGACTTCGCGTCGGGTACGGCGTTGATGTAGCGAGGATCCTTCGAGACGTCGGGCACGAGCACCACTTGCTTGTGCTGCACCGCGTAGCCGAGCAGGCCCTCGCCCACCTTCATCGCGGCGCTCGCCGACGCCTCACCGTAGCTGATCGCCACCTTGAACTCGATCATGCCCGTGTCGTCGTTCACGAGCGCGATGCCGAAGGTGCGGTAGGCGATGACACGCTTCACGAGGTGCGCCACGCGCGTGAGCAGCTCGTCGAGGTCGAGGATGCCGCTCATCTCGCGGCCCACTTCGGCGAGCGTCTCCATCGTGTCGGAGTACTCGCGTTCTGACTCGAAGAGTCGCGCGTTCACGATCGCCTGGGCGATCGGCGCCGCGAACGCCCGGAGCATCGCTTCGTCGGTGTCGTCGAAGGCGTCGCGATCGCTGCTGAGCAGGTTGAGGGCGCCGATGACGGCGCCCTTGTTGCGCAGCGGCACGACCAGCGTGGACTGCACGCCCGGCACGACCGAGATATAGCGGGGGTCGGACGCCACGTCGTTCAGCAGGATCGAGCGCTGTTCCTTCACGGCCGTGCCCACGGTGCCCTGGCCAAGGGCCAGCCGCACCTGCTTCGCCGCTTCCTCGGGGTAGCCCTCCGCATAGGCGATGCGCAGGGTCTCGCCGGCGTCGTCGAGCAGATACACCGAGAAGACGCCGAACGGCGTGAGCCGGGCGATGAGACGCGGAATGCGGGTGAGCAGCTCATCCAGATCGAGCACGCCGGTCACTTCGCGGCTGAGCGCGAAGAGCGTGGCCAGA
>JAEUQR010000091.1 GCA_016789705.1 Acidobacteriota bacterium | reverse complement strand
GCCGGCGCGGTGGCGCCGGCCGAGACGTCCATCGCCATCGACCGCTCGGGCAGCGGCGTGGTCATCAACTACGGCCTGGGCCTCGGGTTCTTCCTCGCGTTCATCGTGTGGGTGGCGAGCACGGCGCTGATGCTGGCGGCGGCGCGCCAGCTCCCCGCGGCCACGGGCATGCACGAGCTCGAGTCGTACGTGGCGTGGATTCCGGAGATCCCCTATGCGGCGCCGGCCGCCGCCACGTTCCCGCTCGCGTGGTTCATCGGTGGCGGCATCGTCGGCTTCTTCGCGTTCCTGATGTGGGCGGTGCGCGTGCGCAAGGTCGAGATCGCGCCAGACGCGGTGCGGATCTGGCGCGGGCTCCGGCCGTTTCCGCGCACGTACGCCCGTCCGCTCTACGGCAAGGTCGTGCGCATGGACAAGGGCGTCTACGTGGGCAAGAGCGACGGCTTCGCCATCATCAACGCGTCGGCCTCGCCGATGCTCTCGGCCGAGGAAGCGCCGTGGGTCGCAAACGAGATGCGGCGCGCGCTGCGCGAGACGGCGCGTTGACCACGGGCGGCGAACCGGCGAAGATGCAGGGCATGCGTCGAATCGCCGCCCTGATCCTGCTCTCGTCGTCCCTGTTCACCGCGGCGTGTGGAGGTGGCGCGCCGGCGGCGTCCACCGCGTCGGGCACACCTGGCGCCGCGGCCGATGTGACCGCGCTCGTGAAGGACGACCGCACCGTGGGCACCGGGGCCGAGGCGCGGCCCGGCATGATGGTGTCGGTGCACTACACGGGCTGGCTCTACAACCCGGCCGCCGCCGACAAACGCGGCAGCAAGTTCGACAGCTCGAAGGATCGCGGCGAGCCGTTCGAGTTCCAGCTCGGCAAGGGTGATGTCATCGCCGGCTGGGACGAAGGCGTCGCCGGCATGAAGATCGGCGGCACGCGCGTGCTCACGATTCCCTCGAACATGGGGTACGGCGCCCGCGGCGCCGGCGCCGACATCCCGCCGAACGCGGCGCTCGTCTTCGAAGTCGAGCTCCTCGGCGTCAAGTAGGCGCGTGACGGCCACGGCGGTCACGCCCCGCTGCCGGCACGCCGGCCGCTGCGGCGGATGCCCGTGGCAACACGTCGCGTATCCCGACCAGCTCGCGCGGAAGCGCGAGGACGTGGACCGGCTGCTGCGCCAGCACCTGCGCGCGCTGCCGGCCGTGTTGCCCGTGGTGCCGATGCCGGTGGGCGATGACGGCATGCCGTGGCACTTCCGGCACAAGGCAGCGTTCGTCTTCGGCCGGGCGGGCCGCGACGGCCGCGGGCTCGTGATGGGCCACTTCGCTGCCGGCGGCCGCGAGATCGTGCCCGTCGAAGAATGTCCGGTGCACGGCGCGCGCGCCAACCGCATCGCCTTCCGCCTGCGTGACGAACTCGTGAAGGCGCGGGTCACGGCGGCAGGTCCCGACCTGAGCGGCGTCGTGCGCCACGTGCTCGTGCGGACGAGTGCCGACGAACGCGACGCCGTGGCGATGCTGGTCGTCACGCGCAACGCGGGCGAGCTCAAGAAGCCGGTGCGGGCGCTGCTCGCGAGCGAGGATCGGCCCGACGGATTCTTCCTGAACATCCACGAGGCGCCGTCGCCCTACATGGTGGGCCGCGAGACGATCCGCCTCGACGGCCACGCGCACGTGCGCGAGAAGAGCCTCGGCCCCACCTTCCTCGTCTCGCCCACCGCGTTCTTCCAGACCAACCCCACGGCGGCCGCGGCGCTCGTCGACCTCGTGCTCGAAGCGATCGACCCGCGCGCCGGCCACGTGCTGGATCTCTACGCCGGCGGCGGACTCTTCACGCTGCCGCTCGCCGCCCGCGGCCACCGCGTCACGGCGGTGGAAGAGAACGCGCGCGCCGTGGCCGATGCCGCGCGCAACCTCGACGTGAACCGCCTCGACCCGCGCCGCGTGCGGCTCATCACCGCGCGCACGGAACACGCGATCCGCGATCTGGAACGTCAGGCGGTGGACGCCGTGGTGCTGGATCCCCCGCGCCAGGGCTGCGCGCCGGCGGTCATCGACGCGGTGTTCTCGCGCCTCGCGCCGCCGCGGGTCGTCTACGTCTCGTGCAACCCGGCGGCGCTGGCCGGGGAGCTGCCGGCGATCGTCGCCGCCGGCTACCGGGTGACATCCGTGCAGCCGGTGGACATGTTCCCCCACACCCCACACGTTGAAGCCGTCGCCGTGTTCGATCGCAGGACAGGGGACAGTCCCTAATCTGGGCCGGGCCAGAATGGGGACAGTCCCCCTCACATCTATGGCAGAAATTGCACCGCTTCGTCCCGCCGCCACCGTGATCGTGCTCCGGCCATCGGCGCCGCATCCCTTCGAGGTGCTGCTCGTGCGGCGCAGCGACAAGGTGGCGTTCATGGCCGGCGCGCATGTGTTTCCAGGCGGACGCGTGGACCCGACCGACGATGCCGCCCCGGCCGAGGCCTGCGAGGGGTTCGCGACGCTCGGCCGCTGCACGGACCTCACCGCGGCGGATGAAGCGCGCTATCGCGTGGCCGCCATCCGCGAGCTCATCGAAGAAGCCGGCGTGCTGCTGGCGCGCCGGAATGGCGAGATGGTGGACGCGGACACGGCCGCCGCCGTGCGCGCGTCGCTGCAGCCACACGTGTCGTTCGTGGCGCAGCTGGCGGCGCAGGGGCTCACCGTGGCGCTCGATGCCGTGATGCCCTTCGCGCACTGGGTCACGCCCGAAATCGAGATCCGGCGCTTCGACACGCGCTTCCTGCTGGCGCGCGTGCCCGCCGATCAAGATGCGTCACACGACGACGGCGAGATGACGGACCTCGAGTGGATGGCGCCGGCCGACGCGCTCGCCCGCGCGGCTTCGCGCGCCATCAACCTGCCGCCGCCCACCTGGACCACCCTCACGCGCCTCGACACGTTCGCGAGCATCGACGCCGCATGGGCGTGGGCGGCCGCCACGCCCATCCCGCGCATCCAGCCGGGTTTCCACCGCCAGGGCGACGCCACCATCTTCACCCTGCCCGGCGATCCGGCGTTCCCCGGGCCCCCGGCCGGTGGTGACCTGTTCGAGCAGCGGCGGTTCGAACTGGTGGACGGCGCCTGGCAGCCCGCGCGGTCCTGACCGCGGATGGCTGTCGAAATCGACCACGCACGAACGACCACCTCGCGGAGGACCCGTTGATGCGCCACCTCGCCGCCGCCCTGCTGCTTGCCGCGACAGCCGCACCCCAGCCACCCGCACCATCCGACCGCGCCGCCGCGACTGCCATCCTCGAACGCCTCGCGGGCGCCTGGACGGGCTCCGGCACCATCCTTGGCCAGGCCTCGACGGTCGAAATGCAGTGGACGCCCGTGCTCGACGGCCGGTTCGTGCGCCTGACGTTCACGAGCCACATCGGTCCGGCGCCGAAGACCCAGCACTTCGAAGGCCACGCGTACTACGACGTGCGTCCCGACGGCCGCGTGCGCGCCACATGGTTCGATTCCTCGGGCCTGACGCGCCCCATCGACGCCACCGTGGACGCGTCTTCGCTGGTGGCCGCCTGGGGCACGCCCGAGACCGAACTGGGTGAGACCACTTACCGGCTCGTGTCGGACCATGCACTCGAGGTCGTGGACCGCGTGCGGGGCAAGGACGGCACGTGGCGGACGTTCGGCCGGTCGACGCTCTCGCGTACACTACCTCCACGATGAACCAGCCGCCGGACGACGTTCCGCCGGTGCCACCCGCACTGCCACCGCAAGCGGACCTGAGTCCCCGGCCGTTCCACTTCACCGGCAACGGCGGCGAGTACTTCCGGATCTGGATCGTGAACCTGCTGCTGAGCATCGTGACGCTCGGCATCTACTCGGCGTGGGCGAAGGTGCGGCGCCTGCGCTACTTCTACGGGCACACGTCGCTCGACGGCGCGTCGTTCGGGTATCACGCCTCGCCGATCGCGATCCTGAAGGGCCGCCTCATCGCCTACGCGGTCGTCGGTCTGCTCGCCCTGCTCTCGGAAGTGGCGCCGCTCGTGGCCAGCGTGCTCTACCTGCCCATCGTGGTGCTCGCACCCATCATCATCGTGCGCTCGTTCCGCTTCCGGGCCGCTAACTCGTCGTATCGCGGCATCCGTTTCGGGTTCGACGGCCTCGACAGCGACGCCTACACGGTGTTCCTGTTCTGGCCGCTGAGCGTGCCGTTCACACTCGGCCTCACGTACCCGTACGTGACCAAGCGGCAGCGCGAGTTCTTCGTGGGCGACAGCCGCTACGGCCGCTCGCTCTTCGGGCTCGAGTTGCCCACGGGCCGCGTCTACAAGCTCTACGTCCTGGCGGGGGTGGCGCTGCTCGCGTGGTTCGCCCTCGTGGGCGCCACCTTCATGAGCGCCATCGCCCAGCTCGCCACCGCCGAAGACGCCGACGTCGTGCCCGGGCTCAGCGTGTTCGCCGGCATCGGGCTGCTGTATGTGGGCGTCGGGGCGGTTGTGGTCGTCGTGCGCACGGCGTTCGAGAACATGGTCTGGAACCACACGCTGCTCGATCAGCACCGCTTCGACAGCCGGCTGCGCGCCGGGCGGATGTTGTGGCTCTACGCCTCGAACGTCGTGATGCTCGTGCTCACGCTCGGCCTCTTCGTACCGTGGGCGCGCGTGCGGATGGCGCAGTACCGTGCCGAGTCGCTCACGCTGCTGCCGGGTGGTCCGCTCGAGAGCGCCACGCTGGCTGGCGGTCTCGAAGCGGAAGCCACGGGCGCGGAACTGACCGACGCGATGGATCTCGATTTCGGGCTATGACCGAGGCAGCCGGCACGTATCACGATGGGCGGACGTCCGCGGCGCGCGCCGTGCGGGTGCGCGTGGCCGACGGTCTCGTGCACATCGACGGCGACGAGATCTCGACGGCGTTTCCGCTCGCGGCCGTCGCGCTCGAACCGCGCCTCGGCGGCCTGGCGCGTCGGCTCGACCTGCCGAACGGCGCGAGCTGTCAGGTGCCGGCGGACTTCGAGCTGCCCACGCCCGGTGATGCGCCGGCGCGGATGGAGCGCTGGGTCAACGAGGCCGAGATCCGCTGGATGCCGGCCGTGGTCGCGACCGTGCTCATCGTGGCCGGGCTGTATACCGGCATCGTCTACGGCGTGCCGGCGGTGGCCAATGTCGTGGCGCGGCGCATCAGTCCGTCCGTCGAACGCGGCATGGGCGATCAGGCGCTCTCCTCGCTCGACCGCGTGGCGCTCGAGCCGTCGAAGCTGAGCGCCGATCGGCAGCGGCACCTGAGCCAGCGCTTCACCGCGCTCGCCACCCTCGCAGACCCGGCGGCCCCCGCGGTGCTGCTCTTCCGCGCGAGCCCGGCCGTGGGTCCGAACGCCTTCGCACTGCCCGGCGGCACCATCGTGCTCATCGACGAACTGGTCGCCGAAGCGCAGCACGACGACGAGATCCTCTCGGTGCTGGCGCACGAGATCGGCCACGTGCAGGAGCGCCACACCCTGCGGCACGTGCTGCAGACGTCCGCGGCCGGCGTGCTCGTGGCGGCCGTGCTCGGCGACGTGGTGTCGGCCACGTCGTACGCCGTGGCCGCGGTGCCGACCTTCCTGCTGAACGCCCGCTACTCGCGCGCCTTCGAAGTGGAAGCCGACGTCTTCGGATTCGCGCTGCTCGACAAGGCCGGCATCGACCGCGGCCACTTCGCGCGGTTCCTCACCCGGCTCGAAGAGAAACACGGCGGCAAGAGCGAACTCCCCGGCTGGATCTCGACCCACCCCGGCGCCGAAGAACGCGCCCGCGCCGCCCTCGGCGATCGCTAGCCGGTCGCAGGAACTGCCGCACTTGTAACCGGGTCTGTCACGGTCACCGAATGTCTTCGGTGACAGACCCCGTTACAAATCAGTTCGTGTTCACGTAGCGGTAGAGCACACGAATCAGGCGGTAGGCGTCGGGCATGGCGTCGCGCTCGAAGGCGAGTGTGTCGGGCGCCGGGCGTGCCATCTCCTTGAACGCGCTCATCACTTCGGGAATCGTCACGTCGCGGAACTGCATCGTGACGCGGTAGGGTCCCTTGCGCACCGGCGCGGGCTTCTTCGCCGCCGCCACGGCCTCCTTCGCGCCGGCCTCGATGAGGCGCCGCGCTTCGGCCAGCGGCAGCATCTCGACGGCGCGGGTGTTGATCGCGCGCTTCACGGTCACGCCCTTCACGCCGGGCGCAATCGCCTTCACTTCGTCGACGGCCGTGTCGTCGCCGGTCACGAGCGCGACGGCCACGCCGTACCACGCCGCCATCGCCGCGTTGATGCCGCCTTCGCCCACGGCCACGCCGTTCAGCTGCAGGTCGCGGACGATGCCCGACCCGGTGTGCGCGAAGAGGCCACGCGGCGCGCTCGCGCGCGCGTGATAGCCGATGAAGAGGATGCTGTCGAACGTCTCGTCCAGCCCCTCCACCATGCCGTGGCGCTTGAAGCTGTGGCTGATGAGCCGCGCCCGCGGATCGAGATCCTCGGGCAGCAGGTTGCGCTGACCGCCGTGCGAGTCGTTCACCACGACCTCGGTGGCGCCGCCGGCGAAGGCGCCGCGGATGGCCGCATTCGCGTCCTCGACCATCAGCTTGCGGCCGCGCGCGTACTCGGCCTGGCCGGCCGACGTCTGGTCGTCGCCGTTGATGCCGCTGATGCCTTCCATGTCCACCGAGATGTAGACCTTGCGGCCGCTCTGCGCGAACGGACCGATGGCAAACGCGAGGGCGAGCAGCAGGACGAGCGTGGCGACAACGCGCATGGAGAGCCTCCGAACGAACGAATTACGACTGGGACGCGCCGTCGGCGCGCTGCAGCACCGCATCGACGAAGTCGGCTTCCGGCAGGCCGCCGAGGATCTCCACCGTGTCGTTCACGATGGTCTTCGGCACGCCGGTGATGCGGTAGCGGCGCGAGAGATCCATGAATTCCTGCGCGTCGACGGCATCGGCCGTGATGTGGGGATTGGCGTAGGCGAGCTTGTGAGCCAGGACGACCGCCCTGGGGCAGTGCGGTCAAGTGGGGGTCGAGAACACCTGGATGTGCATCGGCGTGTCGACCGCGGCCACCGCCGTCACCGTTTCCGGCTCGAGCTCCAGGTTGCCGGTGCCGGCGAGCAGCACCGCTTCGACGAGCGACACGAACTCGTAGCCGGTGTTCGCGCCGTAGAAGCGGATGCGCGTATCGGCACCGTCGCCGAGCACGACGAGCGCGGGCGCCTTGTCTACGCCGTACTTCGCGCGGTCGTCGGTATCGAGCACGAAGTTCTTGTCGACGACGCTGATCTTTTCGTGCAGCGAGGCGACTTCGTCGGCGACCTGTTTCGCGATGAGGCCGCTCTCGCTGCCGCCGATGGTCTGCGTGAAGAGCAGCAGGTCGACCTTCCTGCTGATGGGCGCAAGGTGCGCGGTCAGGGTCTGACGGTCTTGCGGCGACAGAAGGGCCATGGGACGATCTTACAGCGGGTCCCGGGGCCTGGGGCCCGGGGCTCGCTAGAAGTTGAAGAGGTCGTCGAAGGCCTTCTTGGCGCCCGACGCCGTTTCAGGCGCGCCGCTCGTGGCCGAGGCCGGCGCCGGCGTGGAGCTGGTCTCGCGTTCCCAGCTCGCGCGCGCGGCGAAGAGGCCGCATTCGTTGGCGCCATCCTTCGGCGAGACGCGCGCGGGGATGGTCTCGCTGCATTCGAAGCGGGCGCTCGGATCGAAGTGCACGCACTGGATGCAGGCGTGCAGCGCCGTCTGGCACTTCTCGCACTTGCTGAGCGACAGCACCTCGGCATCGAAGGGCGTGCCGCAGCGCGCGCACTTGGCCACCGCGCGGTAGCCCATCATGCGCGGGTTCTTCGCGCCCTCCGACGACATGCGCCGCGTGCCGGCGGGCGCGCCGGGTTCACGTTCGGGGCGGCGATCACCGCCGCCGGGGCCGCCCTCGCGCGGGCGTCTGTCGCGGTCGTCGTCCTGATAGCCGTGCTGCCGGTACTTGCGGTCGGACATGTGCCTGCCTAAGGCGCGCCGTCAGCGGCGCGCGGATTCATCGAGTCGACACAGGGAGAGGGCGGGGAGCGAGCGTCATGAGCTGCTCGGCAAGTTCGCGCAGCCGGGGAACGTTGTCGAGATTGGCGAAGATGACAGCGGCCGTGCGCGCCTTCGGCTCGCGCAGCAGATACGTGGTGCCGCCCATGGCGCCGCCGCTGTGCGCGACGAACTGCCGCGCGCCCTGCTGGTTCACCATCCAGCCCAGGCCGTAGCCGGTGATGTTGCCGTTCGTGAGCCGCGCCGAGGTGTACATGCGCTCGAGTGTGTCGGCCCGCAGCAGCTTGCCCTGGTTGAGCGCGATGTCGAAGCGCGCGATGTCGCCGGCCGTGGCGATGAGGCCGCCGCCGGCCCACTTCACGCTCAAGTCCACGTACGGCGCGTTCAGCCACGAGAAGGGCGTCGCGCCGCGCACGTACTGGCGCACCCGGTGCCGCACGATCTCCTGCGGCCGCTCCAGATACGTCGTGGTCATGCCCGCCGGGCCGAAGATCGCCGAGCGCAGATACTCGTCGAACGTGCGGCTCGTGACCTGCTCGACCACGCCCTGCAGCAGGTTGTAGCCGTAGGTCGAGTAGAGATACCGCTCGCCGGGCGCGGATTCGAGGGGGTCGTTGCGGAAGACGGCGATGGCGCGGTCGAGAGAGGGGAAGGATTCGGCGAGGGAGAACTCGTTGCCCTTGTAGTGCCGGATGCCCGAGGTATGCGTGAGCAGGTGCCGGATGCGTATCTCGCCCTGCGGCTTGCGCGGGTACGACGGCACGTATTTCTGAATCGGGTCTTCGAGCGACACGAGGCCGCGTTCGACGAGCTGCATCACGGCCACGGCGGTGATCGGCTTCGAAATCGACGCGATGCGGAACACCGATTCGGGCCGCACCATCACGCCCTGCTCGACATCGGCGAGGCCGAAGCCCTGCGCCCATACGACGTGATCGCCCTGCACGACCGCCGCCGAGAGCCCGGGCACGTTCACCCCCGCGCGCCAGTCGTCGGCGAGCCGTGAGAGCACCGCCGGGTCGCGGTCGGACACGACACGGATCGCGGCGGCAGGCTGCGCCGACACGACGGCCGACAGCGCGAAGCCAGCAAGGGACAGCGTAGCGAAGGGGCGAAGGAGCCTGGAGTGCATGCGCCGGGGCGGGATGCCGCCCCGTGGCCATTCCGGCGTCCGCCTGCGGCCGACGCCTCACGGCGAGTTATGCGCCGCCCGGCTGCACCCTGTCAAGGACGAATTGGCGGATAGTATCCGCCCATGCGCGCACCCGTCCTCGCCTTTGCCCTCGTCGCCGCCGTGTCCACGCTCGCCCTCGCGCAGGAGAAACGGCCGCTCGGTGTCGTCGACATGATCCAGCTGCCGTCCATCCAGGATCCGCAGCTCTCGCCCGATGGCACGCAGATCCTCTTCGTGCTCGATGGTCCGGACTGGAAGGCGAACCGCCGCGTCGGGCACCTCCATCGCATCGGCGTCGATGGCCGTGGCCAGGTGCAGCTGACCTTCGGCGAGCGCGGCGAGTCGAGCCCGCGCTGGTCGCCCGATGGCCGCCGCATCGCGTTCCTCGCGCGGCGCGGCGACGACGTCACCACGCAGATCTACGTGCTCGACGCCGATGGCGGCGAAGCGCGTCGTGTCACGACACATCCGACGGCGCCGGGCGATCTGACGTGGGCGCCCGACAGCCGGCTGTTGTTCTTCACCGCCGCCAATGCGCCGAGCGCCGCGAAAAAAGAGAAGCAGCGCCTGCAGGATGACGTCTACGCGTTCGAGGAGACCAACTTCGAGCACGAACATCTGTGGGTGACCGATCTCGACGGCACGACCACGCAGATCACGTTCGGCGATTACTCCGTGACCGACTACACGCTCTCACCCTCGGGCAGCACCGTGGCGATGACACGCGCGCCATCGCCGCTGCTCGAACACAGGCGGCATTCCGAGGTGTGGGTGATGGACGCCAATGGCGGCAATGCGCGGCGGATCACGACGAACGAGGTGGTGGAAAGCGAGCCGCTCGTCTCGCCGGACGGCACCGAGGTGCTCTTCACGGCCGACGCGAACGAACGATTCGAGCCGTATTTCAACGACAAACTCTTCATCGCGCCGCGCGCCGGCGGCGCCGCGCGCGTGCTCCTGCCCGACGCGCCGTATCAGGTGACGAGCGCGCAGTGGACGCCCGATGGCCGCGCCATCGTGTTCGTGGCCAACCACGGCGTGCACACCGAGCTGATGCAGGTGGACGTGGCATCGCGCCGTGTCACCGCGCTCACGAACGGCGACCACACGGTGGGCAACTGGCGGGTCCACGCGCGCACCGGCACACACGTGTTCACGCTCAACACGCCGGCGCGGCCCGGCGAGATCCACGTGATGGCGCCGGGCGCGGCCCTGCGCCGCGTGACGCATGTCTTCGACTACGTCGACGAGACGTTCGCCGTGGCGCGGCAGGAACGCACGACATGGCAGGGGCAGGACGGCCAGACCGTGGAAGGCCTGCTCTACTACCCGGTGAACTACCGGGCCGGGCAGCGGTATCCGCTGCTCGTCTTCACGCACGGCGGGCCGGCTGCCTCCGACACCTTCGGCTTCTCGCCCGAGGCGCAGGTCTACGCCGGCAAGGGTTACGCGGTGCTGCGCCCCAATTACCGGGGCAGCACGGGCTACGGCGACGCGTTCCTGCGCGAGATGCGCAACGGCTACTTCAAGCAGGCCCATCTCGACGTGCTGGCCGGGGCCGACGCCGTCATCGCCATGGGTGTGGCAGACCCTGACCGGCTCCTCAAGAAGGGATGGAGCGCCGGCGGGCATATGACCAATAAGCTGATTACCTTCACCACCCGCTTCAAGGCGGCGTCGAGCGGCGCCGGCGCTGCCAACTGGATTTCGATGTACGCCCAGAGCGACCACCGGGCCTTCCGCACCCCGTGGTTCGGCGGCACCCCCTGGCAGGCCAATGCCCCCATCGACCTGTACTGGGAACACTCCCCGCTCCGCCACGTGGCCAGCGTGCGCACGCCCACCCTGTTCCTCGTCGGCCAGGAAGACCCGCGCGTGCCCATGCCGCAGTCGGTGGAGATGTTCCGAGCGCTCAAATACAACGGCGTGCCGACCCGGCTCTGGGTGGCGCCCCGCGAAGGCCATGGCTGGTCGGAGCTCCGCCACGTGCTGTTTCGTGTGCAAATCGAGCTGGAGTGGTTCCAGAAGTGGTTATCGTCTGGCGACTACGTCTGGGAAGTGGCGCCTGGCGATCCACCGGCTCTGCCACGGCCGACGGACCGGTGATGTTTTTGCTGATTGACCAAAGATTTCAAAACACGCAAGGAAATACGACCATTTCGGTTCCTTGTCTAACCCGGTCGATTCTGGTAAAACTCCTTGCGAAAGTTTTCACAAACAACACGCACCCACCTCGTACACCCGCACCGAGCGCCGCGGAGTGTTGGGGATGGGTGTGATTGCGTGTAGAGTTTGCCCGCGCCCCGCGGGGAAGTAGCAGTCCGGCGACTGCTGAAACGACGGCTCATGTCGCAGATTTTTTCGAAGAGCGCAAACGCCTGGTCGAAGGCCAGCATCTTCGCGGTGCTGGGACTTCTGGCGACGATCGGTGGCGCCGTTGGCGTGCTCCAGCGGTCCGACTTCGTCACTTCGGCCAATCAGTTCAAGGACCAGCCGGTGCAGTTCAGTCACCAGCACCACGTGGGCGGGATCGGCATCGACTGCCGCTACTGCCACACGTCGGTGGAGGTGTCGTCCACGGCCGGCATTCCGCCGACCAAGACCTGCATCAACTGCCACTCGCAGATCTGGTCGACGAGCCCCTATCTCGAACCGGTGCGTTCGAGCTTCCGCGACGACAAGCCGCTCAAGTGGCTGCGCGTGCACGACACGCCCGACTTCGTCTACTTCAACCACAGCATCCACGTGAAGAAGGGCATGGGCTGCGAGACGTGCCACGGGCGCGTCGACAAGATGCCGCTCATGCGCCAGCAGAACTCGCTCCAGATGGAGTGGTGCCTCAACTGCCACCGCAACCCCGCGCAGTTCGTGCGGCCGCGGTCGGAAGTCTTCACCATGGGCTACGTGCCCGCCGTGGACCAGCGCGAGCTCGGCCCGCAGCTGGTCGCCGAATACAAGATTCAGAGCCTGACCAACTGCTCGGTGTGCCACCGCTGAGCCGTTCGCAACGACGCGACTGACCGGGACGACAAACGCCGAAGTCTCGCCGAAGCGCGCGGGTGATGCCGCGCGAAGGCGGACGGTGACAAGAACGATGAGTGCAGAGCAGCTCGATCTCAACGCCATTCGCGCCAGGCTCGCGGGCACCAGTGGCCCGCAGTACTGGCGCAGCCTTGAAGCCGTCGCGGAAACGCCGGAGTTCAAGGAATTCCTCCACCGTGAGTTCCCGGCCAACGCGTCGGAATGGAACGATCCGGTGGGCCGCCGCGGCTTCCTGAAGCTGATGAGCGCGTCGCTTGCACTGGCCGGCGTCACCGCCTGCACGGTGCAGCCCGACGAACTCATCGTGCCGTACGTGCGGCAGCCCGAAGAGATCGTGCCCGGCAAGCCGCTCTTCTTCGCGACCGCGGCGTCGCTCGGCGGCGTGGCCACGGGGCTGCTCGTCGAGAGCCACGAAGGCCGGCCGACGAAGATCGAAGGCAACCCCGATCATCCGGCCAGCCAGGGCGGCACCGACCTCTTCGCCCAGGCGTCGATTCTGTCGCTCTACGACCCCGATCGCTCGAACACCATCACCGAAGTCGGCCAGGTGCGCCCCTGGAGCGGTTTCGTCGGCGCCATCCGCGGCGCGCTCTCGGCCCAGGCGACCACCGGCGGCGCCGGGCTCCGCATCCTGACCGAGACGGTGAACTCGCCGTCGCTCGCCGCGCAGATCCAGCAGATTCTCGCCGCGCATCCGCAGGCGAAGTGGATTCAGTGGGAACCGACCACGCGCGACAACGTGCGTGCCGGCGCCCGCGCCGCCTTCGGCGAATACGTCGAGCCCGTCTACGACTTCACGAAGGCCGACGTGGTGCTCTCGCTCGACGGCGACTTCCTCGCCGCCGAGAACGCCTTCGGCGTGAAGTACGCGCGCGCCTTCGCGTCGCGCCGCCGCCTCGATACCGCGCCCGAGCGCATGAGCCGTCTCTACGTCGCCGAAGCGACGCCGTCGGTCACCGGTGGCCGCGCCGATCATCGCCTGGCGATGAAGGCGAGCCAGGTCGAAGCCTTCGCCCGCGCGATTGCCGCCAAGCTCGGCGTGGCGGGCATCACCGGCGGTGCGCCGGCCGGCACCGACGCCCATGTCGACGCGATTGCCGCCGACCTCGCCGCGCATCGCGGCACCTCGCTCGTCGTGGCCGGTGAAGCCCAGCCCGCGGCCGTGCACGCGCTGGCCCATGCGATGAACGACCTGCTCGGCAACGCCGGCCAGACCGTGTCGTACATGGCGACGCCGGAAATCGTGCCCTCGGAACAGCACGCCGCCATGCGGCAGCTGGTCGTCGACATGGACGCCGGCCGCGTGCAGGCGCTCCTCATCATCGGCGAGGCGAACCCCGTGTTCACCGCGCCGGCCGACTGGAAGTTCGCCGACGCCCTGCAGAAGGTGGCCTGGCGCGCGCACTCGGGCCTCTTCTACGACGAGACCGCCGAGCTCTGCCAGTGGCACGTGCCCTCCACGCATTACCTCGAGATGTGGAGCGACGCCCGCTCGATCGACGGCACCGTGTCGATCGTGCAGCCGCTCATCCAGCCGATGTACGGCGGCAAGTCGCCGCACGAAGTGGTGGCCACGCTCGGCGAACGCGCCGAACAGAGCGGCTACGACATCGTGCGCGAGTACTGGATGACGGCCGGCGCCACGCCGGCGCCCGCGGCCGCGCCGGCTGACGCCGGAGCGCCCGTGGCGACGCCCGCGGCCGCACCTGTCACCGCGGCTGTGGCTGCGGCCACCGAGCCCGCGCCGGTCGCCTCGCCCGTCACCTTCGAGAAGCAGTGGCGCAAGTGGCTGCACGACGGCTACGTCGCCGGCACGGCCGCGGCGGCGAAGACGGTGGCGCTGGCCGCCGGCTGGAGCGCCGTGCCGCCCTCGGCGGCGCCCGCCTCCGGCGTGGAAGTGAACTTCAAGCGCGACGCCTCGATCTACGACGGCCGCTTCGCGAACAACGGCTGGCTGCAGGAACTGCCGAAGCCGGTCACCAAGCTCACCTGGGACAACGCGGCGCTCGTCGGTCCGCGCACGGCCGAGAAGCTCGGCGTCGCAAACGGCGACCTGCTGAGCGTGAAGCTCGAAGGCCGCACCCTCGAAGTGCCCGCCTGGATCGACCCGGGTCACGCGCAGGACGCCGTCACCATCTCGCTCGGCTACGGACGCCGCCGGGCCGGTCGCGTCGGCACCGGAGTGGGCTTCAATGCCTACGCGCTGCGCGGCAGCGGCTCGGTGTGGTTCGCCGGCGCCGAAGTGGCGAAGGCCGGCGGCACCTATCAGCTCGTGAGCACGCAGGACCACTGGTCGATCGAAGGCCGGAACCTGGTGCGCTCGGCCAAGCTCGAGGAATACAAGGCCAATCCGAAGTTCGCCCACGAGATGGAGCACATGAAGCTCTCGGACGGGCTCACGCTCTATCCGAAGTGGGAGTACTCGGGCTACTCGTGGGGCATGGCCATCGACCTCAACACCTGCACCGGCTGCAACGCCTGTGTGGTGGCCTGCCAGTCGGAGAACAACATCCCGGTCGTCGGCAAGGACCAGGTCGCCAACGGCCGCGAAATGCAGTGGCTGCGCATCGACCGCTACTACGCGGGCGACATCGACAATCCCGACACCTACTACCAGCCCATGCCCTGCCAGCAGTGCGAGAACGCGCCCTGCGAGGTCGTGTGCCCGGTGTCGGCCACGGTGCACTCGGCGGAAGGCCTGAACGACATGGTCTACAACCGCTGCGTCGGCACCCGCTACTGCTCGAACAACTGCCCCTGGAAGGTGCGCCGCTTCAACTTCACGCTGTATCAGGACTGGGAAACCGAGTCGCTCAAGATGCAGCGCAACCCCGACGTCACGGTGCGCAGCCGCGGCGTCATGGAGAAGTGCACCTACTGCGTGCAGCGCATCAACTCGGCGCGCATCCAGGCCAAGCGTGAAGACCGCGAAATCCGCGACGGCGAAGTCGTGACCGCGTGCGAGGCGGCCTGCCCGTCGCAGGCCATCACGTTCGGCAACCTGAACGACCCCAACAGCCGCGTGGCGAAGCTGAAGGCCGACCCGCGCAACTACTCGATGCTGGCCGAACTCAACACGCGGCCGCGCACGACCTATCTCGCGGCGGTGCGCAATCCGAACCCCGCGCTGCCGTCGAACCCGACCGTGGGCGGCCACCACACCGAGTCCCACGAAGCGGCCTCGACCGAGAGCGAGCACTGAGATGGCGCAGCACGTCCACGCACAGCAGTCCGCCACGACCCTGGAGCACCCCGTCATCGGGGCCGGGCAGGACTACGAGTCGATCACCGAGGTCGTCTCCGAGATTCCGCTCGGGAAACGTTACCCGTTCGGCTGGATCATCGGCCTGCTCATCGGCCTGGCCGGCCTCGGCGCGCTGCAGCTCGCCATCGGCTACCTGCTGCTGAAGGGCATCTACATCTGGGGCAACAACGTCCCGGTGGGCTGGGCCTTCGACATCATCAACTTCGTCTGGTGGATCGGTATCGGCCACGCCGGCACCCTTATCTCGGCGATTCTGATGCTGTTCAAGCAGCAGTGGCGCATGTCGATTGCGCGCTTCGCCGAAGCGATGACGATCTTCGCGGTGGCCTGCGCGGCGCTCTTCCCGCTGCTCCATACCGGCCGTCCGTGGCTGGCCGCCTACTGGCTGTTCCCCTACCCGAACACGATGGGCCTCTGGCCCCAGTTCCGCAGCCCGCTCATCTGGGACGTGTTCGCGGTTTCGACCTACGCCACCGTGTCGGTCGTCTTCTGGATCGTCGGCCTCATCCCCGACCTCGCGACGATGCGCGACCGCGCCACCTCGAACGTGAAGCGCGTGGTGTTCGGCGCGCTCTCGCTCGGCTGGCGCGGCTCGGCCCGCCACTGGCACCGCTATGAAGTGGCCAGCCTCATCCTGGCCGGTCTCTCGACGCCGCTCGTGCTTTCGGTGCACAGCGTCGTGAGCTTCGACTTCGCGGTCTCGGTCATCCCGGGCTGGCACGCCGCCATCTTTCCGCCCTACTTCGTCGCCGGCGCCATCTACTCGGGCTTCGGCATGGTGCTCACGCTGGCGATTCCGATTCGCGCCTTCTACAAGCTCGAGCACCTCATCACGATGAAGCACATCGACAACATGGCCAAGGTCATGCTGGCGACCGGACTCATCGTGGCCTACGGCTACGGCATGGAGGCGTTCTTCGGCTGGTACAGCGCCAATCAGTACGAGCGCTTCATGCTGTGGAACCGCATGACCGGCCCCTACGCGTGGAGCTACTGGCTGCTCATCTTCATCAACGCCGTGCTCATCCACGTGCTGTGGTTCAAGAGCGTCCGCTACAACCTGAAGTACATGTTCGTGCTGTCGCTCATCGTCAACCTGGCGATGTGGCTCGAACGCTTCGTCATCATCGTGACCTCGCTGCATCGCGACTTCGTGGTCTCGTCGTGGGACATGTATTCGCCCACCGCGTGGGACTTCATGATGTTCGGCGGCACGATGGGCCTCTTCATCACGCTGTTCTTCCTGTTCATGAAGTTCGTGCCCATGATTTCGATCTTCGAAGTGCGCACGCTGCTGCCGGAAGCCAAGGTGCACGTGCCGCACGGGCACGACACCCACGGCTCGGGCCACTAGGCGGGATTCCACGTCATGCACGTCAGCAAAGACAAAACCGGGCTTTACGGGCTGATGGCCGAGTTCGACTCGGCGCAGGGCATCGTCGACGCCTCGATGAAGGCGGTGGCGGCCGGCTACTCGAAGATGGAGGCCTACACGCCGTTCCCCATCGAGGAGCTGAACGACATCATCCACAAGAAGCGGACGAACCTGCCGAAGCTGGTGCTCTTCATGGCCTTCTGCGGCATGATGACCGGCTTCACGCTGCAGTACTGGGCGTCGGTCATCGAGTACCCGATGAACATCGGCGGCCGCCCGCCGGCCACCTGGCCGGCCTTCATCGTGCCCTCCTACGAGCTCACGATTCTGTTCTCGGCCCTCACCGCGGCCATCGGCATGCTGGCGCTGAACGGGCTGCCGCAGCCCTATCATCCGGTGTTCAACGTCGACCGTTTCTCACTGGCGTCGTCGGACAAGTTCTTCCTCGTCATCGAGGCCGAAGACGCGCACTTCGCCAAGGACCAGACGAGCTCGTTCCTGCAGAGCCTTGGCGCAAAGGGAGTCTACGACGTTGCGGAGTAATGGACGTCTCCTCGCGTGTGCGCTCGTTATGGCGTCGTCGGCCCTCGCGGCCGGCTGCCGCCAGGACATGCACGACACCCCGCGCTATGAAGTGTTCGAGGCCAACAAGAACTATCCGGATGGCCGCGCCTCGCGCAACCTGCCGACGGGCACCGTCGCCCGCGGCCAGCTGCGCGACGACGACCACTTCTACACCGGCAAGGTGGACGGCTTCTTCGCGGCCGAGTTTCCCTTCGCGCTGAACGCCGCCGACATGCAGCGCGGCCAGGAGCGCTACACCGCCTACTGCACGCCGTGCCACGGCCAGACCGGCGACGGCAAGGGCATGGTGGTGCAGCGTGGCCTGCGCCAGGCGGCCACCTACCACCAGGACCGCCTGCGCACCGCCGCTCCCGGCTATTTCTACGACGTCATCAGCAACGGCTTCGGCGCGATGCAGGGTTACGCCGAGCAGATCCCGCCGCGCGACCGCTGGCTCATCGCCGGCTACGTGCGCGCGCTGCAGCTCAGTCAGAACGCGACCGTCGACGACGTCCCGGCCGCGGACCGCGGCCGCCTCGATGCGGCGCCCGCCGCGGCCGCGATGGCCGCCGCGGAACCGGCGAAGAAGGCGGAACACTAGACATGGCTTCGGAAACCTACACCCCGCCCGAGAGCCTCTCGGGCCTGCAGTCGAAGGGCATGATCGCCGCCGTCATCGGCGCCGTGCTCACCGGCGTCGGCTTCACGATGGCGGGCGCGGATCGCTTCTACGAAGCGTATCTGGTGGCCTGGGTCTACTGGACCGGCGTGGGCCTTGGCAGCCTCGCGCTGCTGATGGTGCATCACCTGAGCGGCGGCGCCTGGGGCGTCGTCATCCGGCGCATCCTCGAAGCGGCCACCCGCACGCTGCCCGTGATGGCGATTCTCGGCCTGCCGATCCTGGCCGGCATGGGTCACCTCTACCACTGGACGCACGAGACGACCGACCCGGTCATCCTCGACAAGGCGGCCTACCTGAACGTGCCGTTCTTCATCGGCCGCTACGTCTTCTACTTCGCCGTGTGGTGCTTCATGGCGCTGCGTCTGAGCGCGTGGTCGGCGGAGCAGGATCGCACCGGCGACCCGGCCCTCGCCGGCAAGATGACGGCGCTCTCGGCCGGCGGCCTGCTCGTGTTCGGTCTCACCGTGACCTTCGCGGTCGTCGACTGGACGATGTCGGTCAACCCGCACTGGTTCTCGACCATGTGGGGCCTGCTCTACGTCGTCGGCTGGGGCCTCTCCGCGCTCGCCTTCGCCATCTTCATCCTGGCCCGCCTCTCGAAGGAAGGCCCGATGAACCACGTGGTGAACCCGTCGCACTTCCACGACCTCGGCAAGTTCCTGTTCGCCTTCATCATGCTGTGGGCGTACCTGTCGTTCTCGCAGTTCATCATCATCTACTCGGCGAACACACAGGAAGAGATCCCCCACTACTGGGTGCGGTCGCAGCACGGCTGGCAGTGGATCGGCTGGACGCTCGTGATCTTCCACTTCATCCTGCCCTACGTGCTCCTGCTCGCCCGCGACATCAAGCGCGACTGGAGCCGCGTCAGCAAGATCGCGCTCTGGATCGTCGGCATCCGCGTGGTCGACTACTACTGGCACGTGGCGCCTGAATTCCACAACGACGGCCTCTCGCTGGGCCTCATCGACGTCGCGCTGCCGATCGCGCTCGGCGGCATCTTCGTGATGCTGTTCGCCATGCAGCTCAAGGGCCGCCCGCTGCTCCCCCTGCAGGACGAGGGACTGGCGAAGGCGCTCACGCACCACACGCACTAGGACAGGGACCAGGGAACAGGGACTCGGACGACCCTCGACCTTGCCGGGACAACGACATGTCGAACGACGCGGATCTCGAATACGGACCAACGCCCCCGGGGGCAGAGTACGAGCATACGGATATCGATCCCGGTATCGGCTACCGGTTCGGGATCTGGCTCGCCGTGTCCATGGTGATTGGCGCCGCCATCGTCTACGGCACCTACACGTTCCTCGAACGCCGCGGTGACGCGGCCGACGCCGCGGCGCGCCGCTTCCCGCTCGCGCAGGGCGTGTCGCAGGATCCGCCGGCGCCCCGTCTGCAGACGCAGCCCTTCAAGGACGTCATGCAGCTCAAGGCGGAACAGCGCGCGCAGCTCACGAGCTACGGCTGGGTCGACAAGGCCAACGGCGTCGTGCACATTCCGATCGATCGCGCCATGGCGCTCACGCTCGAGCGCGGGCTCCCGGCCCGCCCGGGCGGGTCGTCGGCGCCGACGATGGTCGTGCAGGATTCGTCGGCCGGCCGCACCGCGGCGCCCCGGTAACTCACGATCATGAAGACCTTCACCCGGCACGTGCTCGCGACCGCGGCTCTCGCCGTGCTGGCACACGTGTCCGTGCACGCCCAGGCCAACGCGCCCGGGCTCAGGCCCGAAGCCGGGCCGCCGTCGAACGCGATGCCGTCGGCGCTGCAGCAGGTGAAGTTCGACCAGAAGCTCGACGCGCAATTGCCGGTGGACGCCGTCTTCAAGGACGACACCGGCAAGACGGTGCGCCTCGGCGACTACTTCGGCGAACGGCCGGTCGTGCTGGCGTTCGTGTACTACGAGTGCCCGATGCTCTGTAATCAGATCCTGAACGGACTGGTGAGCGGCGTCGGTGTGCTCGACCAGACGGTGGGCACGGATTTCGACGTCGTCGCCATCAGTTTCGACGCCCGCGAAACGCCCACCCAGGCGGCCGCGAAGAAGGCCACATACCTCGACCGCTACCAGCGTCCGGGCAGCGAACGCGGCTGGCACTTCCTCACCGGTGACGAAGCGACGATCAAGCGCGTCACAGGCACGGCCGGCTTCCAGTTCGCCTGGGACGCCGCCTCGCAGCAGTTCGCGCACGCGAGCGGCATCATCGTCACAACGCCCGAAGGGAAGCTGTCACGCTACCTCTTCGGGATCGAGTATCCGCCGCGCGATCTGAAGTTCGCGCTGATGGAGTCGTCGGCGGGCAAGATCGGATCGGTGGTCGATCAGGTGTTGCTCTACTGCTATCACTACGAACCCGCCACGGGGTCTTACAGCCTCGTGGCCATGAACGCCGTCAGGATGGGCGGCGTCGTCACCATGGTGGCGCTGCTCGGGTTCGTCGCGATTTCGCTCAGGCGCGATAACCGCGCCCAGGCTGGGCACTAGGTCCTTATGGGTGGTATTCCGCTGTTTCCAGAGGCCGCATCGTCCTTCGCTTCGGAGGTCGACGCGCTCTATCTCTTCATCGTTGCCGTCTCGGCGTTCTTCACGGTGGCCATCTCGGCGGCTGTCGTGTTCTTCGCCTTCCGGTATCGTCGCAGACATCCGGAGGAGATCGGCGCGCATATCGAGGGGTCGCTGCCCCTCGAGCTGCTGTGGTCGATCATCCCGACCATCATCGCGATGGTGATGTTCGCGTGGGGCGCCAAGCTCTACTACGAGATGCGCCGCGCCCCGGCGGAGAGCCTGCAGATCTACGCGGTCGGCAAGCAGTGGATGTGGAAGTTCCAGCACACCGGCGGCCAGCGCGAGATCAATGAGCTGCACGTGCCGGTGGGACGTCCGATCAAGGTGCTCGTCACCTCGGAAGACGTGCTGCACGACCTCTACTTTCCGTCGTTCCGCACCAAGATCGACGCCATTCCCGGCCGCTACCAGCCGCTGTGGTTCGAAGCCACGAAGCCCGGCCGGTACCACATCTTCTGCGCCGAATACTGCGGCACGAAGCACTCGGGGATGATCGGCACCGTCATCGTGATGGAGCCGCAGCAGTACCAGGACTGGCTGGCCGGCGGCGGCAGCGAAGGCACCATGGCCGAGCGCGGCGCCAAGCTCTTCAACGACCTGGCGTGCAACACCTGCCATCTCGACAGCGGCCAGGGCCGCGGTCCGTCGCTCAAGGACATCGTCGGCAAGCAGGTGGAACTGGCCGGCGGCCAGACGGCCATCGTCGATGAAGGCTACCTGCGTGAGTCGATTCTGAACTCGCAGGCCAAGATCGTGAAGGGCTTCACGCCCCTGATGCCGACCTTCCAGGGTCTCGTCAGCGAAGAGGGTCTCGCGGCGCTCATCGAACACATCAAGTCGCTGTCGCCCCAGGCGGCCGCAAGCGCGCCGGCGCCCGTGCCGGCGGCGGCCCCCTCAACCAGCACGCCAGCCGCGCCGGCGCAGGGCGCGCGAAGGTAAGCCATGGAAACGCCCGTCTACCCAGCGCACAACTACCTGACGAACGGTCACGGCCTCAAGTCGTGGCTGCTCACGAAGGACCACAAGCGGATCGCGATCCTCTACCTGATCTCGATCTCGGCGTTCTTCTTCCTCGGCGGCCTCTTCGCCGTGGGCATCCGGCTCGAACTTACGACGCCGCAGGGCGACCTGTTCCAGCCTGACACCTACAACAAGTTCTTCACGCTGCACGGCGTGATCATGGTGTTCTTCTTCCTGATCCCGTCGGTGCCGGCGGTGCTCGGCAACTTCCTCATTCCGCCGATGATCGGCGCGAAGGACCTGGCGTTCCCGCGCATCAACCTGCTCAGCTGGTACATCTACGTCGTCGGCGGCATCTTCACGCTCTTCGCCATCGTGGCCGGCGGCGTCGACACCGGCTGGACGTTCTACACGCCCTACAGCGCCGCCTCGTCGAGCACCAACGTCGTGCCCACCGCGCTCGGCGTGTTCATCTCCGGCTTCTCGTCGATTCTGACGGGCCTCAACTTCATCGTCACCATCCACCGCATGCGGGCGCCCGGCCTGCACTGGTTCAAGCTGCCGCTCTTCGTGTGGGCGCACTACGCCACCAGCCTCATCCAGGTGCTCGGCACGCCGGTCGTCGCCATCACGATCGTGATGGTGTTCGCGGAACGCGCCTTCGGCTTCGGCATCTTCGACCCGCAGCGCGGCGGCGACCCGGTGCTCTTCCAGCACCTGTTCTGGTTCTACTCGCACCCGGCCGTCTACATCATGATTCTGCCGGCCCTGGGCGTCATCAGCGAGATCGTGTCGACCTTCTCGCGCAAGCGCATCTTCGGCTACAGCTTCGTGGCGTTCTCGTCGCTCGCCATCGCGGTGTTCGGCTTCATCGTGTGGGCGCATCACATGTTCGTCGCCGGCATCACGGTCTACGCCGCGATGGTGTTCTCGTTCCTGAGCTTCTCGGTGGCCATTCCCTCCGCCGTCAAGGTCTTCAACTGGTCGGCCACGCTGCACCGCGGGTCGCTCAGCTTCGAAGCGCCGATGCTCTATGTCTACGGCTTCTTCGGGCTGTTCCTCATCGGCGGCCTGACCGGCCTCTTCCTGGCCACGCTCGGCACCGACATCCACCTGCACGACACCTACTTCGTCGTCGCGCACTTCCACTACATCATGGTCGGCGGCGCCATCATGGGCTACCTCGGCGGTGTCCACTTCTGGTGGCCGAAGATGATCGGCCGGATGTACTCGGAGTTCTGGTCGCGCATCAGCGCCATCCTGGTGTTCGTCGGCTTCAACCTGACGTTCTTCCCGCAGTTCGTCCTCGGCTACATGGGCATGCCCCGCCGCTACCACATGTATCCGGACGAGTTCCAGGTGCTGAACGTGCTGTCGTCGGGCGGCGCCGCCGTGCTCGGCCTCGGCTACCTCCTGCCCGTCATCTACCTCCTCTACTCGCTGAAGTATGGCGAGGTGGCCGGCAACAACCCGTGGGGAGCCTCCGGTCTCGAGTGGCGCACGCAGTCGCCGCCGCTGACCGAGAACTTCCTCGAAGTGCCTACGGACATTCCTGAAGCGTACGAATACACGCCCAAGGTCGTACGGGAGGCCAAGCTTGTCTAACGGCTACGCTCACGCCGAAGGGGCCCCGTCAATGCACGGCCACGATCACGCGCATCATCCCGCGCTGCAGCACCACTTCAGCACGATGTCCCAGCAGCGCGAAGCTGGGGTGCTCGGCATGTGGGTGTTCCTGCTCACCGAAGTGCTCTTCTTCGGCGGGCTGTTCATCACCTACACGCTCTACCGGATGTGGTACTACGAGGCGTTCGCCCTGGCGAGCAAATCGATTGAAATCGTCCCCGGTCTCATCAACACCGTCGTGCTCATCGGCAGCTCGCTGACGATGGCCCTGTCGGTGCGGTCGGCGCAGACCAACCAGCGCAAGGCCACGGTGAACTGGCTCATCGCCACCATCATCCTCGGCTCGGTGTTCCTCGGAATCAAGGTCTACGAGTACGCGCTCAAGTTCGAGCACCACCACGTGCCGGGCGCCACGTTCGACTTCTTCGGCCACGCCGAAGCGAGCGGCGAAGGCCATGAGGCGCCGGCCGAAGGCGTCACCATGGGCCGCGACCAGATCCAGCGGACCACGCAGATCTTCTTCAGCCTCTACTTCGTGATGACCGGGCTGCACGCGCTCCACATGATCGTGGGCATCGTGATCCTGTTCATCATCGCGTGGATGGCGCACAAGGGCCGGTTCGACAGCGAGTACCACGCGCCGGTCGAGATGACCGGGCTCTACTGGCACTTCGTCGACATCGTGTGGATCTTCCTGTTCCCGCTCCTGTATCTGGTCGAGCGGCACTAGGGCGGTATCAATGTCATCCGGACACTCTGGCGTTCACGTCTCGCCCCTCAGCACCTACCTGTCGATCTTCGCCGCGCTGATGGTGCTCTCGGCCATCACCGTCGGTGCCGCGTTCGTCAACCTCGGCGCGTTCAACCCGATCGTCGCCCTGGCCATCGCCGGCGTGAAAGCCACGCTCGTCATCCTGTTCTTCATGCACGTGAAGTACAGCAGCCGGCTCACCAAGCTCACCGTCGTGTTGAGCCTGTTCTTCGTCGCGATCCTGTTCGCCGAAACGCTCATGGACTACGCGACGCGCGGCTGGCTGAACTACACCCCGATGGGGCAGTAGCCCCGACGACCCGCACCAGCGGCGCCGCGAGGCGCGGCCCGCTCTCACCGCCCGGCGGAAACGCCTGGTGCTCCCGAACGACCCCTGCCGGCACGAGTGGATCCGACCGCTCGTGCCGCCACGGCATCCCCCCTCGTCTCCCCTGCAACATCGTCGTTCCGCGCTCCGGCCTGCCCGGATGTGCCACAATCCACGCGCCGCCGTCGACCACGACGTGCCGCTCAGGCCGCTGGAGTTTGTCCCATGAAGCGCTCGATCGCCCTTCTCGCCCTTGTCGCGCTCGTCTCGTGCAAAGCCGCGCCGCCGGCCCCGGCGGTGTCGCCGGAAACGGCCGCCTGGCAGGCGCGGGCCGCCGGGATCACCATCGTGCGCGACGACTGGGGTATCCCGCACATCACGGGCAAGACCGACGCCGACGCCGTCTTCGGCCTGATGTACGCCCAGGCAGAAGACGACTTCAACCGGGTGGAGACGAACTTCATCAACGCCATGGGCCGCCTGGCCGAAGCCGAAGGTGAAAAGGAGATCTACCGCGACCTCCGCATGAAGCTCTTCATCGACCCGGTCGAACTCAAGGCCGAGTACGAGAAGGCGCCCGACTGGCTCAAGGCGCTCATGACGGGCTGGGCCGACGGCCTGAACTACTATCTCGCCACCCATCCGCAGGTGAAGCCGCGCGTCATCACGAAGTTCGAGCCGTGGATGGCCCTCAGCTTCAGCGAAGGCAGCATCGGTGGCGACATCGAAAGCGTGTCGATCGCGCGCCTCGAGGCCTTTTACGGCAAGAACCCGGCGGCGCTCGCCCGCGTCGAGCCCGACCCGCGCTACATGGCCGTGCCGCCCGAACCCACCGGCTCGAACGGCTTCGCGGTGGCGCCGGCCAACACCACGAATGGCAAGGCGCTGCTCTGGATCAACCCGCACACCTCGTTCTCGTTCCGCGAAGAAGCGCAGATGACGAGCAGCGAGGGGCTGAACGCCTACGGCGCGCTCACCTGGGGCCAGTTCTTCATCTACCAGGGCTTCAACGAGAAGGCCGGCTGGATGCACACCTCGAGCGGCGTCGACAACATCGACGAGTTCCTCGAGACCATCGTCCAGAAAGACGGCAAGGTCTTCTACAAGCACGGCACCGAGGAACGCGAAGCGACGATGAAGAAGATCACCGTCCCCTACAAGACGGCCAGCGGGATGGCGACGAAGGAGTTCACCACCTGGCGCACGCATCACGGACCGATCGTGCGCGAGCAGGACGGCAAGTGGGTGGCGGTGAGCCTGATGGAGCAGCCGCTCAAAGCACTGCAGCAGTCCTACGGCCGCACGAAGACGAAGAACATCGCCGAGTACAAGCAGGTGATGGAGCTCCACACCAACTCGTCGAACGACACGCTCTACGCCGATGCCGACGGCAACATCGCCTACTTCCACTCGAACTTCGTGCCGAAGCGCAACCCGAAGCTCGATTGGGAGGCGCCGGTCGACGGCAGCGTGCCGGCCAACGACTGGCAGGGCGTGCACGCCGTGGACGACAGCCCCAGCGTGGAGAACCCGCCGAACGGCTGGGTCTACAACACCAACGACTGGCCGTTCATGGCCGCCGGCAAGTACAGCAAGAAGAAGAGCGACTTTCCCGCCTATTTCGACACCGCCGGCGAGAACCCGCGCGGCATCCACGCCATCCGCGTGCTCGACGGCAGGAAGGACTTCTCGATCGACGCGCTCATCGCCGCCGGCTTCGACACCGCGCAGCCCGAATTCGACGTGCAGATTCCGCTGCTGCTGAAGGCGTGGGATCAGGCGCCGGCGTCGAACCCGCTCAAGGCGAAGCTCGCCGAGCCGATCGCGGCGCTCAAGGCCTGGGATCGCCGCTGGGCGGTGGATTCGGTGCCGCAGTCGCTCGCCATCTTCTGGGGCGAGGAACTCTGGTCGAAGAGCAGCGACGCCGCCCGCAAGGCCGGCATCAGCGTCTACGAGCAGATGCGCACGAAGGCCACCCCGCAGCAGCGCCTCGAGGCGCTCGCCGCCGTGGTCGACAAGCTGACGGCCGACTTCGGCAAGTGGCAGACGCCGTGGGGCGAGATCAACCGCTTCCAGCGCATCTCGCCCGAGATCGTGCATCCCTACACCGACGACAAGCCGAGCACCCCGGTGGGCTTCGCCTCCGCGCGGTGGGGCTCGCTCGCGTCCTTCGGCGCCCGCTCGTACAACGGCAGCAAGCGCATCTACGGGTCGAGCGGCAACAGCTTCGTCGCCGCCGTCGAGTTCGGCAAGGACGGCGTGCGCGCCCGCGCCATCACGGCCGGCGGCCTGAGCAGCGACATCACGTCGAAGCACTTCAACGACCAGGCCGAACGCTACGCCACCGGTAACCTGCGCGAGGTCTACTTCTACCCGAAGCAGCTCGAAGGGCACACCGAGAGGACCTACAACCCCGGGAAGTAGGCGCCGATGTCACGACGACGGTTGGCAGCGGGCGCGGCGGCCGCCGTGGGCATCACGCTGTGGCCCGGGCCGCCGGCGACGGCGCAGACTGCCCTCGATGAACGCCAGCAGCACGTGGCCACCATCGTCACGGGCGAGATCGAGAAGCTCACCGGCCCGGCCGGCCGCAACTGCGGCATCTACACGCTGCGCCGCGTCGATGGTCCCCTGCCGGTCGGCCGCCGCGAAATCAGCGGGGCGCTGCGCTGCGTGCTCGCGGCCCAGCGCCGCGGGCAGGCCGCGTGGGCGATCTGGCAGGTGCCAGACGTCGACGGCATCCTGTTCGACGGCCTCGGCGCCAGTGCCGTCAGCGCTGTGCACACGGTGTCGGGCCGCGGCAGCAACGCCGATGTCGAACTGGCGCCGTGCCGTGAGCCGCGCGTTGGCAAAGACCTCACGATCGAGTGCGCCAACAGCCGGCGGCTCACGCCACGGGACGTCGCGAAGACGCTGAAGGCCGTGCGGCGCGACATCGAGCGGACGTCGGGGCACGCCTGGGCCGATGTCGTGCCGACGTCGCCGCCGGCTGGTCAGGCCGGCACGCCGGCCGAAGCACTGGCGGCACAGGTCACGGCGGCGCAGCGCGCCGTGCACGCGTCGGGAGATGCGCAGTGGCCGCGGTGTCCGCACCACTTCGACCATCCCCTCACCTACCGGGACGGCTGGTGGTACTGCGAGCGCGACGCCGCGTTCATCGCCGCCGCCGGTCGCCTGTCGTCGGTTGTGCCACGTGTGAGGCGAAAACGATGAGCAGCGGGCTCCTCTACGACCGATTCGGCCACATCGACATCTACCTGTTCGACCAGTTCCTGCGCGGCCGGATTGTGCCCGGCATGCGTGTCGTGGACATGGGCTGTGGCACGGGCCGCAATCTCGTTCACCTGCTGCGTGACGGCTACGACGTCTACGCCACGGATCGTGAACCCGAGGCGGTCGACGCGGTGCGCGCGCTTGCCCGCGGGCTTGCACCCGCGCTCGGGGCAGACCACTTCCGTGTCGAGCCCGTGGAGCAATCCTCGTTCGCCGACGCGACCTTCGACGTCGTCATCAGCAACGCCGTGCTGCACTTCGCGCGCGACGACGCCCACTTCGAGGCGATGGTGAAGGAGATGTGGCGCGTGCTCCGGCCTGGCGGACTCTTCTTCGCGCGGCTGGCGTCGTCGATCGGCATGGCCGACCGCATGCAGCCGCTCGGCAACAGCCGCTACCTCATGCCCGACGGCTCCGAGCGGTATCTCGTGGACGAAACGACGCTGATGGCCACGACGCGGCGGCTGGGCGGCCGCCAGCTCGATCCCCTGAAGACCACGATCGTGCAGGACCAGCGTTGCATGACCACGTGGGTGCTCGAACGCTGATGCCGAGGCGGGCTCAACCGATCAAGACGTGACATTCGGTTGCAATTCGTCATGGGCGTATGTGACCATGCGATTCGCAGCGAATTGACCCATGCGCGGAGGCGATGGGAAACTGTCTCGCGGCGCATCGTGCACGCCACACGAAGGAGCACAACGGGGATGGGTCAGCGGATTGTGACGACTGGTGCAGTCGCCGGATGGTGTCTTGTGTTTGCGCTTGGAGCAGCTGCGGAGGCCGGACAAGGCACCTCCCGCGCGGCCGCCGCCAAGATGAAGAACCCCGTCGCCACGAGTGCGGCGTCTGTGACCGCCGGTCAACAGGTGTATCAGAAGCAGTGCCGGATGTGTCACGGCGCCGCCGGCGCCGCCGAGACACCGATGGCCAAGAAGATGAACGCCTCGGATCTCACCGATGCCACCTGGGCTTTCGGTGCGACGGATGGTGAGATCTTCGCCGTCATCCAGGATGGTGCCGGAGCCGGTTCCAAGATGACCGCGTTCAAGGGTAAGGTGGCCGAACAGGACACCTGGCATCTCGTGAACTACATCCGCAGCCTCGCCGCGGCGAAGAAGTAGGCGGCGCGTGCCCGCGTGGCTCGTTCTGACGCTGCTGGCGCTCGGCGCGACGGCCTGCGTTGACGCCCCGTTCTCCGAACGTCAGCAGGCCGAGCGCGTGCTCCAGCGATCGCGGTGGGGTACTTCCTCCGTGTACACGCCGGCGCGTACCGGCCTGGCCGACGCGGCCAGGACCCATTTCGGCCTGCGCGCCGAACCGGTCCAGCCGTTCGCCTACAGTCATCGCGTGCACCTGGCCCAGGAGATGGCGTGCACCGACTGCCATCAGGGCGTGGAGAGCGGACCGCGCGCCGGCCTGCCGGGGATGAACACCTGCATGACCTGCCACGCGGCGATTGCCACCGAGAAGCCGCTCGTACAGGCGATGACGAAGATGCAGGCCGAGGGGCGCGACTTCGCCTGGGCGCGCGTCTATGACTACCCGCGCGAGGCGCACGTGCGCTTCGAACACGCGCCGCACATCCGCGCCAAGGTCGAGTGTTCGACCTGTCACGGCGACATGCGGCAGCAGGACGTGGCCCGTCGCGTCGTCGACATGGACATGGCGTTCTGTGTGAATTGCCACAAACAGCAGCAGGCATCGAACGACTGCCTGACCTGCCACTACTGACGTTGGCGAGCCCACGATGACGCCCATGGACCGCCGGCGCTTCTTCAAGATCACGGCCATCACGGGAACCACGGCTGCGCTGGCGAGCTGCGGCAATCCGGAGAACCAGATCGTGCGGTTCATCCCGGACGACGAGCTGACACCCGGGGTCGCCGTCTGGAAGCCCAGCGTCTGTCCGCTCTGTGCGGCTGGATGTGGTGTGACCGCGCGCGTGATGGACGGCGATGCCGAGGTCTTCCGCAATGGCCAGCCGGGCGTGACCCGCATGGGGCTCGTGCGGAAACTCGAAGGTGATCCGGCCCATCCGATCAGCCAGGGCCGGTTGTGCGCGCGCGGCCAGGCGGCCGTGCAGGTGACCTACCACCCGGATCGTCTCGTGGCGCCCCAGCGGCGCAGCGGCGATCGCGGCAGCAGCCAGTTCACCGAGATCTCGTGGGACGAGGCGCTGAACCTGCTCGTCGAGCGGCTCGATGCCACGGCGGCGGCCCCCGCGCAACTGGCGTTCCTCTCGCGACCCCGTCGCGGCCGCCGACACGAACTCGTCGCCGAGTTCCTGCGCCGGTTCGGCGCGCCGGCGCCGGTCAGCTTCGAGATCTTCGACGACGCAGTGCTGCGCCGCGCCAACGAGCTCAGCTTCGGCCGGCATCAGCTGCCCACCTTCGACCTGACGCGCACGAACTACCTGCTCAACTTCGGCGCCGATCTGCTGGGCACCTGGAACTCGCCGCTGGCGCACAGCGTGGCCTACGGTGCCATGCGCCACGGACGCGGCGGCAGCAAGCCGAAGGTCGTGCAGGTCGAGCCGCGCATGTCGCAGACTGGCGCCAGCGCCGACGAGTGGCTGGCGGTGCGGCCGGGCACCGAAGGCGCGCTGGCTCTGGGCCTGGCGCACGTGGTCATGAAGGCCGGCCTGCGGCCCGCAGATGGCGGCGGTCGCGCCGGTGTGCAGGTCGAGGGCTGGTCGGCCGGGCTGCCCGCGTTCACGCCTGAGGCGGTGGAGAAAGAGACGGGTGTCTCGGCCGCGCGGATCGAACGCCTGGCCCGGGAGTTCGCCTCGTACGGTCCAGCCGTGGCTGTCATCGGCGGTGCGCCGCTGGCGCAGACCAACGGGCTCGCGCAGGCGCTCGCCGTGAATGCCCTGAACGCGCTCGTGGGCAGCGTCGGTGTCGAGGGCGGCGTCTCGTTCATGCCCCAGGGCCCGTCGCCGGTGGCGACGGTGCGCACGCTGCGCGACGTCCTGGCCGCAGCACCGCCACAGGTCCTGCTCCTCGACGATGCCAATCCCGTGTTCGCGGCGCCCGCAGCGTGGAAGGTCCGCGACTGGCTCCGGCAGGTGCCCTTCATCGCCAGCTTCGGGTCGTTCATCGACGAGACCAGCGCGCTGGCCGACCTCATCCTGCCCGACCACTCGTTCCTCGAATCGTGGGTGGAGTCGGCGCCCGAGTCGGGCGCGGCGACGGCGGTGGTCACGGTGGCCGGACCGGCGATGCGTCCGCTCTACGACACGCGCTCGATGCCCGACGTGCTGCTCGACGCCGGGCGGCGTCTGAAGACGCCTCTGGCTCCGGCGCTGCCGTGGCAGACCTTCGAAGAGATGCTGCAGGCGCCCGTCGCCGAGCCGCCACCGGGAGCGGCACCTCCAGCGCGCAGCGCTGACGCCTCGGCGCCCACAGCCTGGCAGGCGCCCCAGCTCGACGGCAGTGCCGGCGAGTATCCGTTCCAGTTCATGCCCTACCCGTCGCAGGCGCTCTTCGACGGCTCCCTCGCCCACTTGCCGTGGCTGCAGGAGCTGCCCGATCCGCTGACGACGGCGATGTGGAGCAGCTGGGTCGAGCTGAACGTGAAGACCGCCGAGACGCTCGGTATCGCCGACGGCGATGTCGTGGAAGTGGCCTCGGCGCATGGATCCCTGCGCGCGCCGGTGGTCATCTCGCCGGGCATCGGGCCCGACGCGGCCGCGATGCCCGTCGGCCAGGGCCACGAGACCTTCACCCGCTACGCCAGCGGCCGCGGCGCCAACCCGCTCGCCATTCTGGCGCCGGTCGCGGAACCGTCCACCGGTCAGCTGGCGTGGGCGGCCACGCGCGTCAAGATCACGAAGATCTCGGGCGCCGATGGCAGCCTGATTCTGTTTGCCGGCGCAACGCGCGAGCGGCCTGAGCATGCAAGGGGACGAGGCTGATGGCGCATCGCTGGGGCATGGTCGTGGACCTGGACAAGTGCACGGGCTGCGAAGCCTGTGTGACCGCCTGTCACGCCGAGAACAACATTCCAACCGCAGGGGCCGTGGAAGCCGGCCGTGGCCGCGCCATGCACTGGCTGCGCGTCGAACGGTACTGGGAAGGCGACTTCCCCGACGTGAAGGTGAAGTTCAAACCGGTCATGTGCCAGCACTGCGACAACGCGCCGTGCGAGGCGGTGTGCCCGACCTACGCCAGCCATCAGACCGACGAAGGCCTGAACGCGCAGGTCTACAACCGCTGCATCGGCACCCGGTACTGCGCCAACGCGTGTTCCTACAACGTCCGCTTCTTCAACTTCTTCAACCCGCAGTGGGAGAAGCCGCTGCACCTGCAGCTGAACCCGGACGTCTCGGTCCGCGAAGTCGGCGTGATGGAGAAATGCACGTTCTGCGTGCAGCGTATCAAGTCCGGCAAGACCGCCGCCAAAGCCGACGGCCGCGAGCTGCAGGACGGCGACATCCAGCCGGCGTGTGTGCAGTCGTGCCCGGCCGGCGCCATCATCTTCGGCGATCTGAACGACCCCGAAAGCCGCGCGGCGCGGCTCACGCACTCTCCCCGGGGCACGAAGCTGCTCGAGGACGAGGGCACCGAACCCAAGGTCACCTACCTGCAGCGGCAGTCGTGGAATGAACCGGACACGCAATAACCCACTCGCCGACGACCTCGTCCGTCCGCTGCTCCACACCTCGGTGTGGTTCTACGGCGCCGTGCTGGTACTGGCCTCGATCGTGGCGTGCGGCGCCGCGGCGTGGGGCTATCAGCTGTGGTACGGCATGGGCGTGGCCGGGGTGAACTGGCCCGTGTTCTGGGGCTTCTACGAGACCAACTTCGTGTTCTGGATCGGCATCAGCCACGCCGGCACGCTGATTTCCGCGATCCTGCGCCTCGTGAACGCGCGCTGGCGCCGGCCGGTGACCCGGTGCGCCGAGGTCATCACGGCCTTCGCGCTGATGATCGGCGCCATCTTCCCGATCATCCACCTGGGCAAGCCCTGGCTGTTCTTCTGGGTGGCGCCGTACCCGAGCGCGCGCGAGTTGTGGCCGAACTTCCGCTCGCCGCTCGTGTGGGACTTCTTCGCCATCAACACGTATCTCATCGGCAGCCTGCTGTTCCTCATCCTGCCGATGATTCCCGACTTCGCGCTCATCCGTGACCGCACGACCGGCCTGCGCCAGCGCATCTACGGCACGCTCGCACTCGGCTGGCAGGGCACCACCACGCAGTGGCACCGCCTCGAAGCGGCGATGCAGATCATGGCCGTGGCCATCATCCCGGTGGCCGTGTCGGTGCACACCATCGTGTCGTTCGACTTCTCGATGGCGCACGTGCCGATGTGGCACTCGACGATCTTCGGGCCCTACTTCGTGGCCGGCGCCATCTTCAGCGGCATCGCCGCCCTCATCATCGCCATGGCCGCTCTGCGGCGCATGCTGAACCTGCACGCCTATCTGCACCCGCTGCACTTCGACAACCTCGCCAAGCTGCTGCTGCTCATGAGCCTGCTGTGGGGCTACTTCGTGTTCTCCGAGCGTCTCACCGTGTGGTACGGCAACCAGCCGTCGGAGATGGCGGTGTTCTGGGCCACCCAGCGCGGGGCGTTTGCGCCGTTCTACTGGACGATGGTGTTCTGCAACTTCATCGTCCCGGTCAGCGTCCTGTCGTTCCGCCGTCTGCGCACGCTTCCCGGCATCGTGCTGGTGTCGTGCGGCGTGCTCGTCGGCATGTGGTTCGAACGTTTCCTCATCATCGTGCCCGGGTTGTCGACCAAGCAGTTGCCGTATAGCTGGGGCACGTATACGCCGCAGCCCCCGGAAATCGTCATCATGGTGGCCACCTTCGCGGCGATGGCCCTGCTCTACACGCTGTTCTCGAAGTTCGTGCCCATCATCTCGATCTGGGAGATGAAGGTCGGCAACCAGCCGCACCCCCCGCTGCCCGCGGACGAAGCAGAAGAACAGCAGAGCCTGTGGAGAGCGCGTCCATGAACGCCGTCTACGCCCTCTACGACAATCCCGCCGCCGTGCAGCGCGCCGTGGATGGCCTGCGCGCGGCTGGCGTGACCGATGCCGACATCCAGGTCATGTCGTCGGAGCCGTTCGAAGAGTACGAGTTCGGCCACAAGGACAGCGCCAGCTGGATTCACTGGATCGCGGGCGTGGGCGGCATCGTCGGCCTGGCGAGTGCGTACTTCCTCACGACCGTCACCCAGCAGTCGTGGCCGCTCAGGACGAGCGGGATGCCGATCGTGGCGCCGTGGCCGAACCTCATCGTGATGTTCGAACTGACGATGCTCGGCGCCATCCTGGCAACGGTGCTGACCCTCTTCGTCAGCGCGAAGTTGCCGCGGCGGTTGCCGCCGCTGTACGACACGGACGTGTCGAACGGCTACATCCTGGTGGGGGTGCAGCGCCCCAGCGGACAGCCGTTGGTCGATGTCACCGCGGCGCTCGAAGCCGTCGGCGAAGGACGCGTGAAGCAGATCGACCGCTAGTACGGGTAGACGCGGCCGTCACGCGCGCGCACGCGCGGGAAGCTGTCGCCCGACGGCGCCCGGAAATACCACGCCCAGCCCTCACGCGGCAGGAAGATCAGGTAGGCCGCGTAGAACGGCCGATCGCTGAACCCCCGCCCCGTGCGCGCTTTCGTCAGCAGGTCCGGCAGGCGCAGACTCGCGGGTGCCGGCGTGGCGGGCTCCTCACGGGCGTTCGTCTCCATCAGCACACGCACGGCCGTGCCCTGCACCTGCAGCATCATCCCGCTTGCGGTCGTGCTTTTCGTGCCGCCATCGGTTTCCTGCTTCCAGCGCAGCAGCCGCGCCGGTGAGTGGAAGCGGTAGCCGCTTGGCGTGTCGCCCGCGAGGTCGACGACGCCGGTGGACGACACCCGGCCGACGTCGATGCGTGTCAGGACCGCGTCTGGCGCCCAGGCATGCGCGATCGACATCGCCCACGGCAGGGCGGCCACCGGATCGAAGCTGGCGAAGCCGCCCGGCGGCGGCGCCGTGTCCACCACCTTCCACGCGTACTCGGTGACGGTGCCGAGCTCGGTCAGCGCGAGCGGGCGGTTCCGGTCGGCCACCCGCTGGCGCACGGCGTCCGACGTCTCGCGCACCCGTGTCGTCACCTCGCTCGTGGCGCGGTAGGCCACATAGATCCCCACCGCCGTCGGCACGAGCACCACGGCGAGCACGACCGCGATGAGGGCTTTGCCGGCACCACGGCGCGGCCCGCCAACCTGCACGACGACAGGCGTGGCCTCGCCGGCCAGGTCGTTGATGTCGTGTCGCAGGCCGCAGAACCTGCAGACGATGGTGAGGTCGTCGTCGGTCGGGTCGCCGAGGGCGGCCCCGCATCCCGAACATCGGCGCGGAGTGGGCATCACCACGACTAGCGGAATCGGCTAGAAGAAGTACGCGAGCACGGCCAGGCCCACGATGAGCAGGCCGAAGAACGACTTGGCCACGATGCCGAGCACGAAGCCGGCCAGGCCCCCGAGGCCCGCCATCCCGGCCTTCCGGGCGTCGGGGTTGCGGACGAACTCGAGCGCGAACGCGCCGACGGCCGGTCCCAGGATGATGCCAGGCAGCCCGAACGGAATACCCGCCAGCATGCCCACGGCGGCCCCGGCCACGCCCCACGCGGAGGCGCCGGCCTGGCGGGCGCCAAGCAGCGTGGCGACGTTGTCGGCCAGCGAGCCCACCACCGTGAGCGCGAGCAGGCTGCCGAGGGACATCCAGCCGATGCGGGCGAAGCCGTCGGCCCAGGCCACGAGGGCCACGCCCGAGAAGATGATGCCGATGGCCGGCACGGCCGGGATGGCGAGCAGCCCGATGCCGAGCACCGTCACGAGCACGCCGAAGATGAGGAGCACGATGTGCACGCGCCCATCATAGCGGGCGCGCCTGTCATTCGGCGCGCATCGCCGCGACCGGGTCCACCTGCGTGGCCCGCCAGGCCGGCCACGCGCTGCCGAGCAGCGTCGTGACCACTGCCGCTGTCACGGCCGCCAGATAGGTACCGGCGTCGGCGGCGCTGATGCCCACGAGCAGCGCCTGCACCGACCGGCTCGTCGCGTAGGCCACGACGACACCCGCGGCCACGCCGAAGGCGGCGAGCCATGCGGCGCGCCGGGCCACGAGCCCGAGCACCTGCCCACGCGTGGCGCCGAGCGCCATGCGCACGCCGATCTCCTGCGTGCGCGCGGCCACCACGTAGGCGAGCAGGCTGTGGATGCCGACGAGCGCGAGCAGCAGCGCCACGCCGGCAAAGGCGGCCAGTACCGACAGCTGCGTCGAGCGCGATGCCATCTGGCGTTCGACGACGTCCGTCATCAGCTGCACGTCCGAGAGCGGTTGCTGCGGGTCCGCGCGCATGACCGCCGCCCGCACGGCCGGCACGATGGAGGCCGGCGACGTCGACACACGCACCACCAGATCCTTCGGCATGTAGAACGCGAGCCCGCCGTCAGGCACCTGCGGCGCCGGCAGATAGACCTGCGGCTCACTCTCGCGCTCGAGTCCGCGGACGCGCACGTCCCCGACCACCCCCACGACCATGCGTTCCTGGAGCGCGGTCGAAAAGTGCCGGCCCAGGGGATCCTGTCCCGGCCAGTAGAGCTCGGCGAACGACCGGCTCACGATTGCCACGTACTGCGCGTCCTGCCGGTCGGTGTCGGCGACGTCGCGACCGCGCAGGAGCGGCACGCGCATGGTGGCGAAGTAGCCGGGTGTGACGAAGCGCACGCTCGCCGCGCGCGCGTCTTCGGGCACCGTCGTGCCGGGCAGCAGCACCGGCCAGATGCCGCCGCCCATCACCATCGGCAGGAAGCTCGTATAGGCGGCGCTCTCGACACCGGGCGTCGCGCGCACCTCGTCGAGCACCTGCTGATAGAAGCGCCCGCGCGCGGCCACCGCCTCGTACGTCGGCAGCGGCAGCGTGGTGCGCGCGGTGACGACGCCGCGCGGGTCGAATCCCGGGTCGATCTCCTGCACCTGCCAGAGGGCCTTCAGAAAGAGCCCCACCGTGACGAGCAGCACGACCGTGGCGGCGACCTCACTTGCGACGAAGAGTCCCCGCAGCCGTTCGGTGCCGCGCGTGCCGAACACGCGCGCGCCGTGCCGCAGCGCGCCGCCCGCCGCGCGCGCGATGCGCCACGCCGGCACGAGTCCGAAGCCGAAACCGGTGGCGAGTGTGGCGAGGGCCGCCAGGCCCAGCATGCGCAGGTCGGCCTCGGGCGCCTCGGCGACCGGGAGCGCGGTCGGCACGAGGGCGGCCGCCGCCGGCACGATGGCGATCGCCAGCACGGCGCCGAGGCCGCCGCCGGCTGCCGCCAGCGCCAGGCTTTCGGTGAGCACCTGGCGGGCCAGCCGCCGCGGCCGCGCCCCCATCGCGAGGCGTACCGCAAGCTCACGCTGCCGCGCCACCGAACGGGCCAGGAACAGGCTGGCGAGGTTGGCGCAGGCGATGAGCAGCACCGCCACCGAGGCGCCCGCGAGCGCGAGCAGCATCGTGCGCGACTGCCGCGGCACTTCGTCGCGCAGGGCCACCACGGTGGCGCCGGTCTGGGCGTTCGCCTCCGGAAACGTCCGCGCAAGACCCGCCGCCACCACGTTCAGATCCGCGCGGGCCTGCGCGATCGTGACGCCCGGACGCAGCCGCGCCACCACCCGCAGATACACGTTCGCGCGGTCCGTCAGGTCGTCGGGCACGAAGCGCAGCGGCAGCCAGAGATCGACGTCGCGCGTCGGGAACTCGAACCACGCCGGCATCACGCCCACGACGACGTGCGCGGTGCCGTTCAGGCTGACGGTCGTGCCGAGCACGCCGGGCGAGGCCGCGAACGTCGAGCGCCACACGTGATCGCTCAGCACCACGGGCGGCGTCGCCACGGCTGCGTCGTCGGCCGCAAGCAGCGTGCGGCCGAGCGCGGCGCGCACACCGAGCGTGTCGAAGAGCGTCGTGCTCACCTGTGCGGTGTCCAGGCGCAGCGGCCCGGCCGGGGTCATGGCGTTGGCCGATCCCGCCGCGTAGGCGCTCATCGACTGGAACGCCGACGACTGCGCGCGCCAGTCCTCGAAGTTCCCGGGCGAGAGCTCCATGCGTGAGTAACCGCGCGAGGTCTGGTCCTGCCACAGCTTCACGAGGGCCTCGGGCGCCGCAAACGGCAGCGGGCGCAGCAGCACGTGGTCCGCGAGCGAGAAGGCGGCCGTGGCCGCGCCCACGCCGATCGCGGTCACGACGACGACACTCGTCGCAAAGCCGGGTGCGCGGCGGGCGCTGCGCCAGACGTCCCGGAGGTCGAGCGCCGTCGCTTCGACGTGCGCGACGGCGGCGTTCCACACCAGATCGACGCTGGCGGTGACGAACACCACGAGCGCGCCGGCGCCGCGTGCGCGGCCCAGGTCGTGCCGCAGCATCGCCGTCATCTCGGCGCCGTGCGCTTCCCGCAGTGATGCCGGCAGCAGGTGCAGCAGCAGGCGCCAGAGACCGATCATGCCGTCCTCGGGGCCAGACCGCAGGTGCGCGCGATCCGCACGAGCGTCTGCAGGCGCTGAGCCTCGGCGCGCGCCACCTCACGGCCGAAGGCCGTGATGCGGTAATAGCGGCGCCGTTCGTCGTCGAGGTCGGGCGCCGGCCGCTCGGCCGTTTCTTCGATGAGATCCAGCTCTACCATTCGCTGGATCGAGCGGTACAGCGTGCCGGCCGAGAGCGTCATCGCGCCGTCCGTGCGGGCCGCGACCTCGTGGATGATGGCGTAGCCGTGCCGGTCCTGATCCGCGACTGCCAGCAGGATGTGGAAGGTGGCCGGAGGCAGGGGCAGCAGCGAGGCCGTCGTGGAGTCGTCGGGAACAAATGTATCCATGTTGGATATAGCCGATGCGGCTAGAGACGGACACGCGGTCCGAAAGGTTCAGCGCCGGCTCGGCCGGCCGCTCTCGTGAGCCATCTCGCGGCCTGTCTGCGCAGTACGCCGTGGAGAGACGAATCATGCGAATCACGCACACGGTCGTGCCGGCGCTCGGCCTGGCCTGGGCGCTTGCCGCGCCCGCGGCGGCGCAGCCGGCCCCATCGAGCGGTCCGAGCACTCATCAGCCCGCGCAGGTCGCGACTCCTGCCACGCCGCCGGGTATGGTGCTCGAGGGCGCCGCCGGATGGGCCGGTTTCGGCGACGAAGGTATCATTCACCACACGCTCGTCGGTGCCGCCTGGCGCGGCTATGTGACGCGCCGCATCAGCCTCGGGCCCGAGGTGCAGTTCATGTCGGGGCCGGGATCCGACCGCGACCTCATCCTCACGGGAAATGTCATGGTGGACCTTCTCGCACGCACCGCCGATCGGCCACGGCCGACCACGCCGTATGTCGTGCTCGGCGGCGGCCTCTTCCGGCACACCGAGCGCTTCCTGACCGGCACGTCCACCTCGACCGAAGGGGCGTTCACCCTGGGCGTGGGGCTGCGGACGTTCGTGAGCGAGCGGGTCTACGTGGCCACCGACGCGCGGCTCGGCTGGGAGCCGCACCTGCGCGTGGCCGCGCTCGTCGGAGTGGTGCTCAGGTGACGCGCGAGCTGCCGAGCGCGTCGGCCCTCGCGCGGGACGTGGCCTCGCGCGCGCGCAGCGCGGCGGACGTGACGGAAGACGCCCTCGCGCGGGTGGCCGATCGCAACGGCATGCTGAACGCGATCGTGACGCTCAATCCGCACGCGCTCGACGAGGCTCGCGCCATCGACGCCAGGCTCGCCGCTGGCGACACGGTGGGGCCGCTTGCCGGCGTGCCCGTGGGGATCAAGGACATCACGCCGGTGGCGGGCCTGCGCACGACGTACGGCTCGCCCATCTATGCGGACCATGTGCCCGACGCGGACGCGGTCGTGGTCGAGCGCCTGCGCCGCGCCGGCGCGATCGTCGTCGGCAAGACCAATACGCCCGAATTCGCCGCCGGCGCCAACACGTGGAACACGGTCTTCGGCGCCACGCGCAATCCGTGGAATCCCGCGCTGACCTCCGGCGGCTCGACCGGCGGCGGCGCGGCCGCCCTCGCCACCGGCATGATCGCGCTGGCCGATGGCACCGACCTCGGCGGATCGTTGCGCATTCCGGCGGCCTTCTGCGGCATCGTCGGCCTCAGGCCGTCGCCCGGGCTCGTGCCGCAACATCCGGTGGACTGGGTGTGGGACACGATTTCGGTGGCTGGCCCGATGGGGCGCACGGTGGAGGACGTGGCGCGGATGCTCCAGGTGATCGCCGGCGCCTCGCCGTTCGCGCCGCTCGGCCAGAGCCTGCGCGGGCGCGACTTCGTGGCCGCCGCGACCCGCGCCGTCGCCCCGGGCGTGCGCGTGGGGTACTGCGCGGATGTGGCGCGCATCGGCGTGGACCCGTCGATCGAAGCGACGTGCCGCCAGGCGGCGTTCGCGCTGGCGACCGACGGCGCCGATGTGCGCGAGGTCGCCTGCGATCTGAGCGGGTGGCGCGACACCTTCCTGACACTGCGCGCCGAGTGGTTCCTGGCCGGCATGGCCGGCCGCATGGAGCGCATCGACGACTTCGGCGTGAACGTGCGCGCCAACATCGAGGCCGGGCTCGCACTCGATCCGCGCGCGCTCGGCGCCGCGCATCACGCGCGCGGTCAGCTCTGGGAGACGATGCGCGAGCTGTTCTCGCGCATCGACTACCTGGTCACGCCGACCACGGCGGTACCGCCCTTTCCCGTCGAGCAGAACTACCCCACGGAAGTGGCCGGCAGACCGATGCGCACGTACGTGGACTGGTTCGCGCCCACCTTCCTGCTGAGTCTCACGGGGCTGCCGATCGCCTCGGTGCCGTGCGGTGTCGATGCGCGCGGCCTGCCCGTAGGTCTGCAGATCGTCGGCCGCCCGCAGGATGAAGAGGCCGTGCTCACCCTGGCGGCGGCCGTCGAGCGGCTGCGGTAGACGGCGCCTCGCCCGCCCGCGTCCCTACTTCGCGCGGCCTTTGTAGCCTTCGGTCAGCAGGCGCACCTTGAAGGCGGCGCCACGGCCCACGATGTAGAGCGTCTTCTTGTCGGTGCCCGCGAACGCGATGTTCTGCGGGGCCAGCGACACGGGAATGGCGCCGAGCGTCTCGCCCGTGGCACTGAACACCTCGATGCCCGCTGCGGTCGCGGCGTACACGCGGCCCTGCGCGTCGATCGCGAGGCCGTCGGCGCCGCTGTTGAACGCGCCGGCCGGTGTCTTCGTGACCTTGCCGTACTTCGCGAAGTTGCGGCGCGGGCCAAGCGTGCCGTCGCCCCTGACGTCGTAGGCGAGCAGGTACTCGCCGGCGGTGTTGTTCACGTAGAGCGTCTTTTCGTCGGCGCTCAGCATGATGCCGTTCGGCCGTTCGATGCCTTCGGCCACCCGCGCCACCTTGCCGGCCGGCGACACGTAATACACCGCCGGCGTGAGTGCGGGCACGGGCGGCGGCTGGCCCGGGGTGGCGTTGGGGCCGGGCTCGGAGAAGTAGATGCCGCCGTTCTTCGCCACCACGAGGTCGTTGGGGCGGCCGTACGGCTTGCCGTCGAAGTTGTCGGTGATCGTGGCGACGGCCTCCTTCGGATGGATGACGCCGATGCGCGCCTGGCCGGGCGTGGTCTGCACCGAGATGAGGCGGCCCTTCGCATCGAAGCCGAGGCCGTTGGATCCGTTGGTGTTCTCCAGGAACACGGACGTGGCGTTCGTGTCCTTGTCGATGCGCGTGATGCGGTTGGCCTGGGTCTCGGTGAAGATGAGGCTGCCGTCGGGCAGCCCCACCGGACCTTCGGTGCCGGTGAATCCCGCCTTGATGAACTCCACCTTCGTGCCCGCCGTCACGACGCCGGGGATCGCCGTGGCGACCGTGTCTGTGGGCGCCGGGGGCGCCGCCGGCTGGGCATCCGCCGCGCCCGCGCCAAGGGCACACAGGGTGACCGTGCAGGTGAATCGGCTCATCAGGCGTCGCGTCATGTCGGTCGTCTCCCTGGCAGCCGCATGCGGCCGCGTCGTCAGAAGGGCGACTTCATGATGACCCTGGCCACCTTCCACGCGCCGCCCTCGCGCTGCATTATGACGCGGCCCTCACCCGGCGCCTTGTCGAAGCCGACGCCCTTCACGAGCAGGGCCGCCTGGTCGCCGCGCTGCACGCCACTCGTCACCGTGGCCGTCTTCAACTCGAAGAGCTGCATGAGCTCGACGAGCTTCTTCGCCTCGGCGCCGCGCAGGGCGGGCACGTCGGCCGCCTTGGCCGCGGTGACGGTCGTGCGAATCGCGGCCAGGTCGCCCTTGCCAATCGCCGCGACGTATTTCTGATACGCCGCGCCGACGTCGCCGCCACCGGCGGGAAGTGCCGTGCCAGACATCGAGCCGGCGAGCACCGGGGCGTCCCACGTGAAGTCGAACTGGAAGGTCTTGTCGAAGAAGTCGGAGGGTTTGTCGAGGAAGTAGCGGCCGGTGACCCGATCGGCGGTGTTGACCTTGATGGCCACTTTGCCCTGGCCGCCGAAGCTGAAGCCGTCTTCCGGCGCCGTCGATTCCCACCCGCCGTCGATACGGTCAACCGTCGAACCCGCGGGCAGCGTGAAGGTGACGAACGCCGGCTTCTGCGCCTTGACCTGCGCCTTGGCGGCTTCCACCGGATCGAACGTCTGGTCGGCGGCGTCGCAGTCGAGCGGCTTGTCGGACAGGATCACGTGCGTCACCCCGGCCGTGGCGCCCGACGGATCGGGCAACCTGAACGCGCACCCGTTCGTGAACTCGCTGCGTGTCTTGTCGAGCCGGAAGTAGCCGCTCGCCTTGCCCGGCGCCGCCGTGGCCGTGGTGGTTGCCGCGAGAAGAACTGCCGCCGTGGTCAGCCGTGCCGTCGTGTGCATGCGCGCCTCCGCGGGGCGTATCGGGCCCCAGTTCGACTAGCGCAGGAATCGGGCCGCGTCCCTCAAAGAAAAACCGCCGGCCGGGCCTCGAGCCCGACCGGCGGCGGTGTGTCGTGCGTGTGCGACGTGGACGTTACCGGAACAGGTAGCGGAGGCCGCCCCAGAACTGGTAGTTGCTGTCGATGTCGCTCGCCTTGCGGAGCAGCACGCGGCCTTCGGTCACGAAGAACAGCGTGCGCTGGTCGTCGCCCTTCCACAGCGGCAGTCCGAAATGCAGGAGCGCGGTGGGGGTGATGAAGTCGCTGTGGGTGATGTCCCACAGGCCGAGGCCCGTGCCGATGTAGGCGCGGTTGCCAAAGCGCTTGTTGATCTCCGCATCCACGAACAGGCTCGAGCGGTCGCTCTCGTCGGTGTTGAACGCGTAACCCACGGCCGGCGCGAACACCCAGTTGTTCTTGAGCGCCTTCTCGATACCCACCTTGCCGCCGAACAGCGGATCGCAGAAGCCGGGCAGGAACGCCGTGCCGAGACCGGCCGGGTCGTTCTCGTCGTACTGCCGGCGCTGCTTGCCGCCGAAGGCCGCCACGAACGGACGGATGGAGAGTTCGCGCTCTTCGGCGAGACGCGCTTCTTCGGCCTTGCGGGCCTCTTCGGCCTTGCGCGCTTCCTCGGCCTTGCGGGCTTCTTCGGCGCGGCGGGCTTCTTCGGCGCGACGCGCTTCTTCGGCCTTGCGGGCTTCTTCAGCCTTGCGCGCTTCCTCGGCCTTGCGCGCTTCCTCGGCCTTGCGGGCCGCGGCGGCGCGCTCTTCCTCGGCGCGGCGGGCGGCGGCGGCTTCGGCATCGCGGCGGGCCTGTTCGCGGCTCGGCTCACGCGAGACGAGCGAGATGTTGCCGCAGTCCTGCGGGATGACGAAGGTGTAGGTTTCCTTGAGGTCGTCGATGACGAACTCGAAGCCGGCAAACGGCTTGGCGCCTTCCCAACGCACGAGGCGCAGGATGTCGGCGCGCGTGCCGCCGCGGCGCAGCGCCATCCACTGCAGCGTCGAGCCGGGCGCGAAGGTCACTTCACGGACGGCGCCGTCGGCGATGGCCTTCTTGACCTCGGCTTCGAGGTGCGAAAGTTCGGCAATCTTGAGGACCGTCGTGAGGTCGCGCTGGGTGCGCGGCCTGGCGAACGTCTTCTGAAGGTTCTGGACGTTGCGTACGGCCGGCGTGAACCGCGACGCACCACCGAGCCTGCGGGCGACGTGGACCTTGTCGGTGGACGCCTGGGCAAATGTGTCCGCGGGCAGACCGAAGGTCACGAACCCCAGCAGGGCGGCGAGACAGACGGCGTGCACGCGAGCATGGACATGAATGGTCATGACACCTCGCTGTCGAATACGGGTTGGCGGCCATGCTGGGGACACGGCCGCTGTTCCCATTATAGACACAAGCCCGGAAGCGAAGTCACTCTGCAGGCCGCCAGATGCGGCCGAGAGCTCGTTTCGTGCGCGTGGTCAGGGCCACCCTGGAGTGAAGGACGAATCGGATAGACTGCCGTGCGATCCCGGGAGGACAGACCGATGCGGACGATGACGTGGCTGTGCGGACTCACGATGGTGCTCGGCGTCACGGCCGGCGCGCGCGCGCAGGCGCCGGCGCCGGTGGCCGCGGCGCCCGACCCGGTGCGCACGCTCGTCTCGCGCCTCGAACTCGAGCGCTACAAGGCCACCATCAAGGGGCTCACGCAGTTCGGCGATCGCCGCCAGGGCACCGAACGCAACCGCAAGGCGGTGGACTGGATCGAAGCCCAGCTCAAGAGTTACGGCTGCCCCACCGAACGCCTGAAGTACGAGTTCAACCCGCCGCCGGCGCCCTCGACCGCCGCGGCCGGCCCGCGCCCGGCGCCCAACCCCAACGCCCGCGCGGTGGGCGGCGGACGTCCGCGCGGCAACCGCGCCCGCACCGGCGTGAACAACGACCCGATGCGGCAGCCCGACGAACGGCTGCGTGCGCTCAACAGCGAGCCGGCGACGAACGGTCCGCGCGAGCTCGTCTACTGCACCAAGGTCGGCACGTCGCGGCCAGACGAGATGTACATCATCGGCGCGCACATGGACGGCCACGGCTGGGGCGAAGCCGCCAACGACGACGGCTCCGGCACGGCCCTCGTGATGGAACTGGCGCGCATCTTCTCGATGCCCGACGTCACGACCGAGCGCACGATCCGTTTCGCGCTCTGGAACAACGAAGAAACGGGACTGAACGGCGCGCGCGCCTACGTGGAGCAGCGCAAGGGGCTGCAGGGCAAGGAAGATCCGCCGGGATCGGGCAAGTACCCCGAGCCGCGCTGGCTCGGCATGATCCAGCACGACATGATGCTCTTCGATCACGGCGCGCCGCGCGCCGACGGCACGGTGAGCCCCGACCAGCGCCCCGAAGCCGACGTGAACATCGAGTTCCAGAGCGCCTCGCGCATGGCCGCCGACTCGCAGAAGCTCGCCTGGTTCCTGCACGCCGCCAACGCCGAATACGCCACCGACTACCCGGCCCAGGTGGGCCCGCACATGACCAACACCGACTCGACGCCGTTCATGGACGACATCGCGGCGGTGAGCCTGCGCGAGAACGAACGCGGCGTGCACGTGGGCAGCGGCTGGGATCCGCACTGGCACCAGCCCACGGATCTCTATGCGACGTTCTCCGACAAGGACTTCATGCTCGGACTGAACGCCGCGCAGACCACGCTCTCGGGCATCGCGCAGCTCACCGGCGCGAAGCTGCGGAAGTAGGCGCGCCCACGGGCGCGCCCCTCCCGCGCGCGGCGGCGAGGCTCAGCGGTCTCGCCGGCCGACGCGCCTCGCCTCGACGATGACGCCGGCGCTCGTGCAGGTCCAGTAGATGTTGCCGTTGCGGGCGACGGCCACGTCGGTGGGCTCGGGGTCGCCTTCGTTGATCGAGCGGACGGCACCCGTGCGCAGGTTCATCGCGCGCACGCGGTTCTTTCCGCCCTGCGACCCGGCGACGCCCGGCGTGGGCACCTCGGTGAAGACCAGCGTCTCGCCCTTGTGATCGAGCGCGATGCCGGTGGGCGAGGCGAGCCCGGTGAGCAGGGGTGCCACGACGCCGGTGTCGATCGAGCGCTTCAGGATGACGCCGGCCGTCCGGCACGTCCAGTAGAGGTCGCCGCGGCGCGACACCACGACGTCCACCGGCTCGGGTTCGCCGGCGTTGATGACGAACTTGCCGAAGCCGTGAATCACCGACACGTTGTTGCGGCCGCCTTCGGTGCCGGGCACACCGGGCGTCGGCACCTGCGTGTAGACGACCGTGTCTCGCCGGAACACCGTGATGCCCGACGGGCGTTCGAGGTTCGAGGCAAAGAGCGACACGCCGCCCTCTTCCATGAGGCGCAGGATGACCCCGGCCGACTTGCACGTCCAGTAGACGTCGCCGCCGGAACCGATGGCGAGATTGGTGGGTTCGGGCTCGCCGGTCGTGATGTTCTCGATGTCGCCGCTCTCGAGGTCGAGCCGCGAGACGCGGTTCTGGCCGCCGGCAGGCCCAGCCACGCCAGGCGTCGGCAGTTCGGTGAAGTAGAGTTCGTCGCTGCCGCGAATGGCGAGGCCGGTCGGCTTCTGCAGGCCGCTGGCGACCACCGACAGCTTGTACTGGGGTGCCGGCGGCGCCTCTCTTGATGCCTGCTGCGCCGCAACAGGCGACACGAATCCCAGGAACGCCACGAGAGTGGCGCTGATGACGGTCTTCATGAGTTGTCCTCCTCAACGGCCGGCCTGAAGCGGCGGGCCGTCATCATGAACAACGCACGGCGGCGGAAAGTTCCCGGTATGATGCGGCCGTGACCGACGAGCGGCGCGCCAGGTTCGACGCGGAGGCCGTCGTGCATCTGCGGGCGGTGTACAACGCCGCGTATCGCCTCACACGCGACGTCGATCGGGCGCGCGATCTCACGCAGGACGCGATGCTGCGGGCCTTCCGTGCCTTCGACACCTTCACACCGGGAACGAACGCAAGGGCCTGGCTGTTGAAGATCGTGTACAGCGTCTTCATCAACCAGTACCATCACCACCGGCGCACACCGGCCACGCACTCGATCGAGGCGCTCGAGATGCAACACGGATTCGAACCAGTGTCGCCGGCCACGCCGATGCCCGATCCCTGGCAACCCGAGGGCTGGAGTGAACCCGTCGTGCGCGAGGCGCTCGAGGCCCTGCCGGAGGAGTTCCGTGCCACCGTGTTGCTCGTGGACGTGGAAGAGTTGAGTTACGAGGAAGCCGCCGGAGTGCTCGACTGTGCGGTCGGCACCGTGCGCTCGCGACTGTTCCGCGCGCGGCGGCTCCTGGCGGCATCGTTGCGCGCGTACGCCGCGGCGCACGGCCGCCTTCCGGCAACAACGAAGGAGGCGCCATGAATCCCGCCGCGCATCCCGGCGATCGTCTGGTCGACTTCGTCGACGGCCGCCTCGACCCCGCGAGTGCCGACGCGGTCCGCGCCCACCTTGCCGTCTGCGCAGACTGCCGGGCCGTCGAGATGGACCTGCGGGCCGCGGTCTCGGCCAGCGTGGCGTTGAGGGACGATGCGATCGAGATGCCGGCTGACCTGCTGGCGTCGGTCTCGCGTGCGCTCGATGCCGAGTCCGTCCGCGCGGCTGTGCCGGCCCCGGTGGCCCGGATCCATCCGGTGATCCGAGCGCTCGTGTCTGCGGCGGCCATCGCCGCGCTCGTGCTGTTGTACCTGCAGGTGGGCGCGCCTCGGCCGGCATCCGACCTGCCAACGCTCGTGGCGCGCGACCTCGCGGCCGTCGGCTCGCGAACGCTGCCCTTGGCCGTGCAGGCCCGCGACGCCGCCACGCTCGAGCGCTACTTCGCCAACTCCGCCGGCCCACGCGTTCGTGTGATCGATCTCGCGATGATGCAGATCGCGCTCGAAGGCGCCACGCGCCACACGCTGGCGGGCCGTCCGAGCGGCCTCTACAGCTACCAGACGCCCTCGGGCGCGCGGCTGGTCTGCCAGATGTACGAAGGACGCCTGTCCGATCTGCCTCCGCCCGAGCGCGCGCGCGACCAGAACGGCTTCCACTTCCAGATCTACACGCGCGGTCGCGTGACGGTCGTGTTCTGGCAGGAAGGCGAGCTCGTGTGCGTGCTGGCGTCGGAACTGCCGGCGGACGAGCTCATCGCACTGGCCGTCGCGAAAGCGATGGCGCCCGCGTAGCCCTCCAACCCCTCCACCACAGGCGGCGCGAAGATGAGAGAATGATGAGAAATCCCCAATAAAAACGGGGGCATTTCTTCATTGTCTAACGCCCGTTATGTAAGAAGTACGACGGGAATCGATACGCTCCTGCCGGGCGAGAAACCTCTCCGCTCTGACCTTCTGCACGAAAACACTCGGAAAACTTCACAGTCGAGCTGGTTGGATCGCGGCTTGCTATCCAAACCAGTGCGCCATTCCGGGCGAGTGCCCGTGAAGGAGCAGATGCCTATCGACTGACCCGAGACCCATATGTTCCTCGTGCCCGTGGAGGCGTCGTGGCTGTCTGCTGCGACCACCGTCCACCTCGCGTTGGCTGCGCTCTGCAGCCATCGCCAGCCCGCCCGTCGCTGGACGAGCCCGCTGGCGCTCGTCTCTGTTCTCCTCGCAGGAGCCCCATGGGCGTTCCCCACGCTCGGTGGTGTGCTCGGCGGCCTCGCCGTGCACGCCGCGTGGTTCGCGCTCTGCGTCCGGCTCACGCCCACCGCCACCGCGAGCAGCCCCGTGGCGGCTGCGTCCGCTCCGCGCGTGGCCACGCCGCCCGCCCGTCGCGCGGCCGACGCAAAGCCCAAGGGCTTCGTGCAGGCACCAATTCTGGCGGTGCTGCAGGAAAGCACCGACATCAAGACGTTCCGTCTGGCCCGCCCTGAAGGTTTCGACTTCACGCCCGGTCAATTCCTGACGCTGCGCGTGCGCGCCGACGGGAAGGACGTGGTGCGGTGCTACTCGATCAGCTCGCCACCCGCTGCCCGCGGCTATCTCGAGATCTCCGTCCGCCGGCAGGGGCTCGTGTCGAACGCGCTCCATGCGATGGCGCGTCCGGGCTCGATGCTGAGCGTGCGCGCACCCGCCGGCGCCTTCGTCTATCCCGGCGGTGACGACCGGCCGATCGTGCTGCTGGCCGGCGGCATCGGCATCACGCCGCTCATCAGCATGGTGCGCCACGCGCTCATGACTGAGCCGACTCGTCCGGTCACGCTGCTCTACTCAGCGCGTGAGCTGGGCGAATTCGCCTTCCGCGACGAGCTGCTGACACTCACGCGTCGCCACGAGGACCTGCGGCTCGTGTTCGCGGTCACCCGAGGCGAGGCGCCGCCCGACGTGCACCGCGGCCGCATCGATGCCACGCTGCTTGCGGCCACCGTGCCGGATCTGCAGCACGCGATCTCGATGATCTGCGGCCCGCAGGCGATGATCGACGACCTCACGGCCACGCTGCACCAGCTCAGTGTGCCGCCCGATCAGGTGCGATCCGAACGTTTCGAGGCGGCCGTGGCGGCCTCGGCGGGTCGGCCGTCCACGGCCGCCGAACCGGTGGCCGCCGTGAGTGGCGGCGCCTTCCAGATGCAGGAGCGCCGCTCCGCCCGCACGGTGCCGGTGACCCGCGGGCAGACGCTGCTCGACGCCGCGGACGCCCACGGCCTCGAGATTCCGTCGCTTTGCCGCGCCGGCGTCTGCGGCACCTGCCGCACCAGAGTGATCGAGGGCGACGTGCGCTGCGATGGCGGTGTGCTCGACGACGCCGATCGCGAGTCCGGCTACGTGCTGGCCTGCGTGGCATCGCCGCGCAGCCACTGCGTGATCGAGGTGGCGTAACCCATGACCCCGTCTTCCACTGCCGCACTTCCCCGTGCCGCCGCGCAGGCGACCGCGCCACCCTCACGCGCGCGTCAGATGCTGATGCCGCTCGGGGCGCTGGTTGGTGTGATGAGCATCAGTCTGGCCGTGGCCGTGGGCATCACGCTCTGGGTGCTCGTGGGTCTCGACGGCTGGACCTACTACGCGACGCCGCTCAACGTGCGCGGCTACAGCCCGGCGCATCCACTGCTGCGGCCGTCGGGGCCGGTGGGCCAGACGCTCGGCGTCCTCGGCGCGGCGCTCATGCTCGTCCCCTTCATCTACATGGCGCGCAAGCGCCTGTCGCGCGGGAAAGGCGCCGCCAACCTGAAGCGCTGGCTCGAGGTGCACATCTTCTGCGGCATCGTCGGCCCGGTGGTCGTGACCTTCCATACCGCCTTCAAGTTCAACGGCATCGTCTCGGCCGCCTACTGGTCGATGGTGCTGGTTGCGCTCTCGGGTTTCGTGGGCCGCTACCTCTACGTGCGGATTCCCCGCACGATTCGCGGCGTCGAGCTCTCCCAGAGCGAGCTCGATGAGCGGATGTCGGCGCTGCTCGACGACCTGCAGTGGACGGCCGGGCCCGGTGTGCTCGAGGCCATCGAACGGCTCGACGCGCAGATTGCGGCCAGCCCGCCGCGCTGGTGGCAGTTCGGCGGCCGTCGCGCGCTCGTGGCCTCGGTCGACGCGGCCTTGTCGGGTCTCACGCTGGCCGACGCCGGCGTGTCGGCGCGCCTCCAGTCCCTGCTCGCCGAACGCGCCGATCTGCAGCACCGCCGCCATGCGCTCGGCGTCACGAAGCGTGTCTTCGACCTGTGGCACGTCTTCCACCTGCCGCTCGTCTGGATCATGTTCGCCATCGTCACGCTGCACGTCGGCGTGGCGCTCTACCTGGGATACGTCCCGTTCCGATGGTGAGTGGGTGTTGGCGCACCGCGGCCCGGCAGACGGCCCTCCTGGTCGGGCTGATGACATTCGCCTTCTTCGGCGGGCCGTCGTCGGTCGAGGCGCGCCAGCTCGGTGCGCTCGTGTCCCCTGGCCGTCTGAGCCAGCCGCACGCCACCCTGGAAGGGATCCGGAGCTGTGACAAGTGCCACGAGGCGGGTCAACGTGTCACGGCGGCGAAGTGTCTGTCGTGCCACACGCCGATTGCCGATCGCCTCCGCGCGAAGCGCGGCGTGCATCGCGCCGTGCAGGGCGACTGTGTGACCTGTCACGCCGAACATCAGGGCACGGCCGGCGAGCTGCGGCCGTTCACGACGGCGGGGTTCGATCACGCGCGGGAGGCGGGCTACCCGCTCGACGGCCTGCATGCGCCGCTCGCGGCGAAATGTGCGTCGTGTCACAAGACACGGTCGTACCTCGGTGTGTCGACGTCGTGCGCGTCGTGCCACACAGACACGCACAAGGGCGCGCTCGGCAACAGGTGCGAGACGTGCCACACGACGAAGACGCCGTTCAAGCAGGTCAGCCAGGGTTTCGATCACTCCCGCGCGGCGTTTCCGCTCGCGGGTGCCCACCAGAAAGTCGCCTGCGAGTCGTGCCACAAGAACCAGCAGTTCAAGGGTGTGGCCTTCGCCACCTGCGCGAGCTGTCACCGTGATCCGCACGCACCGAAACAGACGGAGTCATGCGCCACCTGCCACACCGTGGCCACCTGGCGTACGCGCCGCTTCGACCACGCCCGCACGAAGTTCGCGCTGAAAGGTGAGCACCAGACCACGGCGTGCGTCGCCTGCCACGTGCGTCCCGCGTTGCAGGTGACGCCGAAGTACGACACCTGCGCCGCCTGCCACACCGATCCGCACCGTGGCCGCTTCAAACAGGACTGCGCCTCCTGCCACAACGAGCAGAGCTTCGCCAAGGCGCCGTTCGACCACGCCACGACGCCGTTTCCGCTCACCGGCAAGCACGGACCGGCGACATGTGTGGCCTGCCATACGAACCTCACCCGTGTGGCCGTGCGCACAGGCCGCCCCGGGCCCGCCCCGACCGTGGACTTCGGCGCCCTGAAGAAGGACTGCGTCTCGTGCCATGCCGACACCCATCAGGGTGACCTCGGCGCCACCTGTGAGACCTGTCACTCGACGGAGCGGTTCGCGGTGACCACCTACGCGCACCGCACGCCCGGGGCCTTCTTCGAGGGCGCCCACATGCCGGTCGCGTGCGCGAAGTGCCACGCGCCGTCTGGCACGGCAAGAGTGCCGGTGCTCGCACGCATCGCGGCGCCGCCGGCGCCGGCCGGCCGTGCGCCCGCCGTGCCGCCAGGGCCCCTGGCCAATGCGCACTTCACCGCCACGCCGCGGACCTGTGTGACCTGCCATGCCGACGTGCATCTCGGCCAGGTGGCGCAGACCTGCGAGAGCTGCCACAGCGTGGCGCTCGCCAAGTTCGCCGTGGCGCCCACCTTCGACCACGCGCGCACGACGTTCCCTCTCGGCGGTAAACACGGGCCGGTGGCCTGCGTGAAATGCCACGAGAGGCAGGCCCAGGCGTTCCCGGCCGGGCCCGGCACTGCCACACGGCTCACGGGCCTCGCCACGACGTGCGTCAGCTGTCACCAGGATGTGCACCTCGGACAGTTCGGCCCGACCGGCCAGCGCTGTGAGACCTGCCACACCGACCAGGCATTCAAGCTCACCACCTACACGCACCGGAACCGGGCGCAGGCGACGTTCTTCGTTGGCGCGCACACCAAGGCCGCTTGCAGTGCGTGCCATACGCCGGCAACGGGTCAGTTCGCCGGCGGTCGCGGCACGGCCGTGCGGTATGCCATCGACACGGCCTGCACCAGTTGCCACCGCGACGTCCACAACGGCGCCCTTGGGCCGAAGTGTGCGGACTGCCATCGACTCGATCGGATCGCGGCCCGTCAGGTGCTGCCGTCCGCCCTGGCCCTCGGAGGAGGCGCCCGATGACTCGTTTCACGCTGCTGCTGGCACTCGGCCTGGCGCTGCTCGTCGGCTCCATTGCGACGCGGGCCCAGTTCGAGACGCCGAACCGCGCCTTTCACAGCAACACGACGTTCCCGCTCACCGGGCGGCATCAGGTCGTGGCGTGCGAGTCATGCCACCTGAAGGGCGTCTTCAAGGGCACACCGCGCACCTGTTATGACTGCCACTGGGTGCGCCGGCAGGACGACAAGTTCAAGACGCAGCTTGGCACGCAGTGCGAGACCTGTCATCGCACCACGGCGTGGACAGCCGTGCGCTGGGATCACGGCGCCCTGACCAGCATGCCGCTCAACGGCGCACACCGGACTATCGGGTGTGAGTCATGCCACACGAACGGACGGTTCACAGGCGTCGCCGTGTCGTGCGTGAACTGCCACCAGAAGGACTACGCCGCGACCACCGCCCCGAACCATGCGGCGGCCGGCTTCCCCACGGCCTGCGAGGCGTGCCACAAGCCGTCGGACGTGGGTTTCAGTCAGGCGCGCTTCGACCACAACGCGTCGTTCCCGCTCACGGGTCCGCATCAGACCACCCAGTGCGCCAGCTGTCACAAGAACAACGTGTTCAAGGGCACGTCGAGCCAGTGCGCGAGCTGTCACCAGGCCGATTACGCGCGGGCGCAGGAGCCCAATCACGCGGCGGCCGGATTCCCGACGACCTGCGAGCAGTGTCATCGGCCGAATGCACCGACGTGGCGCGCGCCCGGAAGCACCTCGTTCACGCATGCGACGTTCCCACTCGTGGGTCTGCACACGCAGCAGACCTGCACGAGCTGCCACAAGAACAGCCAGTTCGCCGGCACCCCGCGCGACTGCGTGGGATGCCATCGCCCGGCCTACGAACGCACCACGACACCCAACCACGCCTCCGCCGGCTTCCCGACCACCTGCGAGAGCTGCCATCGGCCGAGCGATCCCGGCTGGCGCAACTCGGGCGGCTTCAACCACAACCAGTTCTTTCCGCTCGTCGGGCAGCACACCGCGCAGACGTGTGTGAGCTGCCACAAGAACAACGTGTTCAAGGGCACCGCCCGTGACTGCGTCGGCTGTCATCGCACGAACTACGAACGCACCAGCACGCCGAACCATGCCCAGGCGGGTTTCCCGACCACGTGTGAGAACTGCCATCGGCCCACCGATCCGACGTGGGGCAACGGCAACTTCAACCACAACCAGGTCTTCCCGCTGGCAGGCAAACATGCGACGGCGGCCTGCGCGGTCTGCCACGTGGGCGGCGTGTTCAAGGGCACGGCGCGCGACTGTGTCGGGTGTCACCGCACGGAGTACGACCGCACGACGACGCCCAATCATGCGTCCGCCGGCTTCTCGACCACCTGCGAGACGTGTCATCGCGCGTCCGATCAGACGTGGCGAGGGGTCACGTTCAATCACAACAGCTTCTTCCCGCTGCAGGGCATTCACGCGCTGCAGTCATGCGCGACCTGTCACAAGAACAACGTCTACAAGGGCACGGCGCGCGACTGCGTCGGCTGCCACAAGTCCCGGTACGACGCGACGCGCAGTCCGAACCACGTGCAGTCGGGCTTCCCGACGACGTGCGAGAACTGTCACCGCGCCGGGGACACGAGCTGGACCCAGGGCCGCTTCTCGCACACGCGGTTCCCGCTGAGCGGCCGGCACAACGTGGCCTGCGTGCAGTGCCACACCACCAACGCGCCCCCCGCGTTCAACTGTCTCGTGTGCCACACACGCGGCGAGACCGACAGTGAACACCGCGGCCGCAGTGGCTACCGCTACGACTCGGCGGCCTGCTACTCGTGCCATCCGAACGGGAGGGGATGACCGTGGCGAAACACCTGCTTCTGGCCTGGACGCTCTGCGCCGCAGGCATCCCATGGGCCCCTCCCGCATGGGCGGCCGGCGGTCGCGCCCGCCAGCCGGTGGCGCCGGTGCAACTCAGCGCCGTCACGGTGGGGCTCGATGGTCCGTTCGTGCGGATCACCGTGCGTGGCAGCGGCGCGTTGCCGGCCGCCACTGCCACGTCGACCACCGAGGGACCACCACGCGTGTTCGTCGATTTGCCGGGCGTGTCGCCAGGTGCCGTGCCCGCGTCACTGACCGGGCGCGCCATCGTGCGGCGGGTGCGTGTGGCGCTCAACTCCGCCGATCCACCGGTCACGCGGCTGGTGCTCGATCTGGCCGGCGCGGTCACGACGGCGATGGTGCCCGGTGGCGCGGAGCTCACGATTGTGGTGGCGCCCGCTGAAGGTGTCACGGCGGCTCCAGCGTCAGGCGGGCCGCAGGCCGCCGCGCGTGTGTCGTCGGCTCCGGCGCAGCCGCCTCCGACGTCGCGGCCAGCCGCGGTGGCCGCCACCGCCGGCGAGACGCCGGTCAGGGCGCAGCCGGTGCCGGTACCGCGCCCGCCGTCTGCGCCGCCTGTTGTCACCGTCGCCGCGGCGCCAGCCGCATCATCAGCCGCGCCGTCAGCGGCGCTCCCCGCGACGACCGCCGCCACGGCAGCCCCCGTGCCGCCTCCCGCACAAGCGCCCACCGCGTCGATGGGTGGTTTCGGCGCACCCCGCGCCATCCGGCCAAACGGGCGTGTGTCGGTCTACGTGAGTGGGGCGAAGACCTCGCAGACCGATGGGCCCGGCTACAACTACGGAGACGTGATGACGGCCGTGAGCTACGAGCTCTCGGACCGCGAAACCGACGGCGTCGAGTACGGCCTCGACATGCGGCACGCCGCCTACACCGTGCAGGGCCGCGCGCCGCGCGTGTCGATCTACACGGGCTTCGTGGGCACACGCCTCGCCGGTGGTGCGCTCAAGGCGAGGGTCGGCCATCTGTGGCTCGACGACCTCGGTGGCCTCGGCGCCGTGGCGGGCGCACACGTCGAGGGACGGACACAGGCCACGGTCCCCACGAGCGGTCTTGGCCGCTGGCGTGCCGGTGTCTTCGGTGGGCTGGAACCCAGCGTCTACACGCTCGGCTACGGACCCTCGGTGCGAAAGGCCGGCGCGTACGGTGTGCTCGAAGGCGGGCGTGGGCGCCGCCATGTCGCCGGCTACGTCAACATCCACAACGGCGCGATCACCGAACGGTCGGTGCTCTCGGTAACGAACTTCCTGCCGGTCGGAGCGGTGTCGATCTATCAGGCCGCGGAGTACGACCTCTCGCCGATCGCGGGCGGACGCGGCCACGACGGCCTCACCTACTTCTTCAGCAACGCTCGCGTGAACGTATCGCGGCGCCTCGAACTCCTCGGCACCGTCAGTCGCGGACGCTCGGTGGACACGCGCGGCTTGAGCGACGACATCCAGGCCGGGCGTCCCGTGTCGCAGCAGTCGCTCGATGGCCTGCGCTACGAGTCGATGGGCGGGCGTGCCGCCGTGGAGGTGCTGCCGCGCGTGCGCGTGCATGCCGGGTACTCGCGCGACAAGAACAACCGCGACGACGCGCCGACGGGCCGCTGGCAGTTCGGCGGGTTTGCCGCCAACGCCTTCGACACCGGGCTCGATCTCACCGTGTCGGACAATCGCTCTGTGCGGCCCGATGGCAGCTATCACTCGACCTACGCGTCCGTAGGCCGCGAGCTCGGCCCGCGCATCTACGCCACGGCCGAGTACTCGACCGCCCTGTCGCAGGTGCGCTTCGCGCGTGGCGACGGCCTTCTCATCGAGTCGCGGCCCGAGACGAAACGGGCCGGCATCAACGGCTCGATCCTGCTGTGGCGCTCCACGTCGCTGCTCGTATCGGTGGAACGCACCACCGGCAACGACTACAAGGAATTGCGCATGCTGGCCGGGATTACGCTGCGGATGCGCTGAGGCGCACGTCGGCCGAGCCACGGCGGGTATGTATGGCGGTCTGGTAGTATGGCGGTATGGTGAAGATGACCTTCACGCTCGACGACGACACCGTCGCGAAGCTCAAGCGCGCCGCCGCCAGACACAAGAAGCCGCAGAGCTGGGTCGTGCGTGAGGCCGTGGCCGACTACGCCGCGAAGAGCGACATGCTCTCGCCGGAGGAGAAGGCCCGGATGCTCGAGGTGCTCGAGCGCTTCAGGCAGATGCCCATCACCGGAACTCAGGCCGACGTGGACCGGGAGATCGCCGAGATTCGCCGGTCGCGGCGGGCCTCCAGCCTGAAGCGGAACCCACGGTGATCGTGCACCTCGACACGTCGGCGCTCGTCGGGGCGTTGGCCGGCTCCCGCCCGGAATTCGGGCGGCTGGCCGGCCTGCTGGCGGATGGGCATCGCCTCACCCTCTCCACCGTCGCGCTCTACGAATGGGTGCGTGGTCCGCGCAGCGCCGCTGAACTCGACGTGCAGAACGGGCTCATGCCGCCGGAGCAGGTGTGCCCGTTCGGTGTCGACGAAGCCGCGCTCGCCGCACGCCTGTATCAGTCGCTGCGGCGGCCGCGCAGCCGTGATCTGGATCTGGCGATTGCCGCCTGCGCGATGGTGCAGCAGGCGACGCTCTGGACGCTGAACCGCAAAGACTTCGACGACATCGCCGGGTTGCGCCTGCTCTGACGGCGCGGCGTCCGCGGCTACTTCACCGGCAGCTTCTCACCCGCCAGCGGCGGCGTGTGCGCCGGCAGGCGACGCGCCTTCGTCGCCTGCTCGAAAGCGTAGCCGAGGCCCAGCAGCTTCCCTTCCGTGAACGCGCGACCCACGAACGAGATGCCCACCGGCAGCCGGTCGGTCGTGAAGCCGCCCGGCACGATGAGATCCGGAAAGCCCGAGAGATTCGCCAGGTTCGAGCCGCTGGCCGCGCCGCCGCCGGGCACGTCGGGCGGGGCGTTGATGACTTCCGGCCGCCGCGACGCGGTGGGATAGACGATGGCGTCGAGCGAGTTCGCCGTGAACGCGCCGTCGAGGATCGCCCGCACGAGCGGCAGCCCGAAGTCGTGCACCGAGGTGTAGCGCGGGTCGGTCATCGAGCCGCTCGCGAGTTCGCGCTTGAAGAGGTTCCAGCGCGGCGCGTTCGGTCCCGCGCCGTCCGGACGCGTCGACACGAGCTTGTCCGAGCGTTCGCTCATCTCGGCCAGCGTCTTCGGGAACCCGGGCTTGAGCGTGGCGAGGTACTGCTGGATCTGCACAGGAAATTCCGGATAGCGGACGGCGGTGTAGAACTCGCCTTTTGCATCGAGCAGCCACTTCGGAAAACGCACGTCCACAAGAGTGGCGCCGGCCGCGCGCATGGCGGCGAGCGAGGCCTCGACCACCCAGTCCACCTCCTGGTCCTGGCCGAGGAAGTCGCGGGCCACGCCGATCCGCGCGCCCTTGAGCGCACCGGCGTTCAGGTGCTTCGTGTAATCGGTTTCGAACTTCCCGTCGCTCGCCTTCGTGGCGGCGTCGGCCGGATCCACACCGGTCATCACGCCGAGTGCCACGGCGATATCGCTCACGCTGCGCGCCATCGGCCCGCCGGTGTCGAAGCTGAGCGCCAGCGGGATGATGCCGTCGCGGCTCAGCAGACCGAGCGTGGGCTTCAGGCCCACGATGCCATTCGAGGTGGATGGCCCGCGCACGGAGCCGCCCGTGTCGGTGCCGAGGCCGAGCGTCGCGTAGGCCGCGGCAATCGCCGCGCCGGTGCCGCCAGAGGAGCCCGACGGCGTGCGCAGCGGATCGTGCGGATTGCGCGTCTGTCCGCCGAGCGAGCTGAACGCGCCACCCGAGGCGAACTCTGACAGGTTCACCTTGGCCAGGATGATGGCGCCGGCATCACGCAGCTTCTTCACGACGAAGGCATCGTCGGGCGGCACCGAGCCCTCGAGCAGGATCGAGCCGCCCGTCGTGGGCAGATCGAACGTGTCGAAGTTGTCCTTGAGCACCACCGGAATACCGTGCAGGAGCGACCGCTTCCCTTTCGCCTTGCGCTCGGCATCGAGCGCGCGCGCCTGCTCGAGCGCTTTCGGGTTGCGCGTCAGCACGGCGTTCAGCAGCGGGCCCCTGTCGTCGTAGGCGTCGATGCGGGCCAGGCTCAACTGCACGAGCTTCTCGCTCGTCATCGTGCCGGCGTCCATCGCCGCCGCGAGCTGCTGGATGGTGGCGGAGTCGAGGTCCACCGTCTGGGCGCCGGCCACGGCCGAGGTGAGCGCCAGCGCGAGCGTGAGCGTACGTGCGAGTCGCATGGTCATGACGTTCCTGTCCGCATCGGGCCTGAAACCGCGGTGTGAGCCCGTGGCTCCGACGGCCCGGGTCCCTCTTCCCCGGTCCCAGTTCTCTAGTGGAAGTGGCCGTGTTCCGGCGACCACACCTTGCCGGGCGCAGGTCCCGCCGAGGCCGACTCGCGGAACGAGAGCACGCCGGCGGCGATGCCGCCGATGACGGCCGCCGCCACCACGATGAGCAGCACGTTGCTCGCGCGTCCCGCGGGGTTCTTACCCTCGCAGCAGTTCTTGAACTTCTTACCGCTGCCGCAGGCGCAGGGGTCGTTGCGTCCGACTTTCACGTGCGTGGCTGCCATGGATGCTCGCTCTCCGTCCGCCGCCGGGCCGGCCGGCAGACCCGCCGATCCTGTCGGGAACCGCGGCAGGAATCAAGGGATCCCGTCGTATCATTCCCGGTCATGACCTTTGCCACCGCCCGTCACCTCCTGTCCGCCCTGGTCGTCGCCGCCCTTGCCGCCGCGCCCGTGTTCGCGCAGACCGCCACTCAGGCCAAGCCGTTCGAACCCACCGTGGGCCAGGCCGGCAAGGACGTGGTGTGGGTGCCCACGCCGCAGCCGCTCGTCGAGAAGATGCTCGACATGGCGAAGATCGGCCCGCAGGACCTGCACTACGACCTCGGCTCCGGCGACGGCCGCACCGTCATCACCGCCGCGAAGCGCGGCGCGCGGTCGTTCGGCATCGAATACAACCCCGACATGGTCGAGCTATCGCGCCGGAACGCTGCCGCTGCCAAGGTGTCGCCCGACCGCGCCACCTTCGTGCAGGCCGACCTCTTCGAGACCGACTTCTCGAAGGCCAACGTGGTCACGCTCTTCCTGCTGCCGTCGATCAACATGAAGCTGCGCGACAAGATCCTGGCGATGGCGCCCGGCACGCGCATCGTCGCCAATACCTTCACGATGGAAGACTGGCAGGCCGACCAGACCGAAACGGTCAGCGGCGACTGCGTGAGCTGGTGCACGGCGCTCCTGTGGATCGTGCCAGCGAAGGTGGAAGGCAGCTGGCAGCTCGGCTCGAACACGCTCACCCTCACGCAGAAGTTCCAGATGCTCGAGGGCACGCTCGGCGGCGCGGCCATCAGCGAGGCCAAGATGAACGGCGCCGAGATCGCCTTCACGGTGAGCGGCCAGCGCTACACGGGCCGCGTCGACGGCACGTCGATGAAGGGCACGGGCCCCGGCGGCGCGTTCTCCGCCACGAAGAAGTAGTCCGCCATGCGGAGCATCGCGACATTCGTGGCGGCGTGCGGGCTGCTGATTGCGTGGACGCCCGCGACTGAGCGGCTGGCGGCGCAGGCCGGCGGCCAGTATCCGCACGCGTTTCCACGCGCGGGTGTCAGGCAAATCCTCGACAACGTGCGCGTCACGGTGTGGGAGGTCAACTGGCGCCACGGCGACAAGCAGCCAGTGCACCGCCACCTGTACGACATGGCGGGCGTGTACCTGCGGTACGGCCCGATCACGGTGACCGACCTCGACGGCAAGGAAAACAAGGGCGCGGAGTTCCCCGTGCCGCGGCCCTACTTCCAGCCGAAGGGCATCACGCACCGCGAAGAGGCCGTGACGCCCGGCGCGCCCGAACGCCTCGCCATCATGGTGGACCTCAAGGAAGCGGCCACCGACATGATGTACATCGACGACCCGGAGCCGTCGGCGTATCCTCGCGAGGGCGCGACGAACGTGCTCGAGAACCCGCGCGTCCGCATGTGGGATTACACGTGGACGCCGAACGGGCCCGCCGTGAAGCGTGTCTACCGGAACGACGTCGTGGAAGTCGTGGTCACGGGCGGCACGGTGAAGGTCACCGGCCCCGACGGCAAGGCCGAGACGCGCACGCTCGCGCCGAAGCAGGCGCGCTACATCAACCGCGGCACGGTGCAGACCGAGCAGGGCGTCAGCGGCAGCCCCCGCGTCATTGCGATCGAGTTGAAATAGATCCCGCGCTCAGAACGTCTTGCGCGCCACCCACTCGCGGTAGAGCGAGTCGGTCACGACGTAGCTGGCGCCGTCCTTCATCACGACGTCCTGCTTCACGAGCGCGGTGAGCGCCGCCTGCACGCTCGAGGCGCCCGACAGGCGATGCCGCGTGCGCACGTCGGCCGAGAGCATCTCGCGGCCGTCTTCGAGCACGATCGCGCGCAGCGCCGCCCGCTGCGCCAGCGTCAGACGCTGCCACGATTCCTCGAACACCGTGTGCTGCTCGCCGAGCAGGCGCGTCAGGGTCACGTGCAGGTCGTCGAGCGTCGCCGTGCGGCGACCGGCGTCGTGCAGGTCGTCCCACGCTTCGTGCGCCAGGCGCTGCACGTCGTACGGCACGTTGCCGGCCAGGTCGACGATCGCCGCGCCGAGGCCGGCTTCCGCCTTGATGCCGCTGGCCTTGAAGCGCGCCTCGAGCCAGTCGCCGAAGACGTCCGGATCGATCTTCTGCAGGCGCACGACCGGCCCGGCCTTGTAGAACGGACGCTTCGGGCTGATCATCCGCTCCATGAGCGAGGGCTCCGACCCGGCGAACACGTAGCCCACGGCGCGCTGGTCCTGCACGGCCGCCCTGAGCGCCTGCTCCGCGGTGTCGCCGTCGAACGCCGTGAGCGCCTGGAACTCGTCGAGCGCGATGGCCAGCTTCTGCTTCCGCTC
>JAEUQR010000060.1 GCA_016789705.1 Acidobacteriota bacterium | reverse complement strand
GCGCGCGCCGCGGCTCGAGGGGTGCAACCCCTCGCCCGCCTGCATGACTCCGGCCGCGAACAACTCTTCGTTGAAGGCGTGCATCGACCGTAGCATCTCGGCGTCGGGCATCTTCCCGGCTTCGCTGTCCGTGCTCGCCTTTACGATCACCATGAACTTCATCTGCGTATCTCACTTATCTGCAATGCGTTGCACGCGCGGCGTCGCCCCCGGAGCGGAGCCACGAGCGCATGCCTTCGTGAACACGTCGAACGGGACACCCGCAGATCGACAGCGTGACTAGAGCACTTTGCTCAGGAACTGGCGGGTCCGCTCCTCGCGCGGCTGCGTGAACACGTCGTCCGGAGGCCCGGATTCGAGCAGCCGCCCCTCGTCGAGGAACAACACACGGTCGGCCACGCGGCGGGCGAAGCCCATCTCGTGCGTCACCACCGCCATCGTCATGCCTTCCTCGGCGAGCGCCTGCATCACGGCCAGCACCTCGCCCACCATCTCGGGATCGAGCGACGACGTGGGTTCGTCGAAGAGCATGATCTTCGGCTGCATGGCGAGCGCCCGCGCGATCGCCACACGCTGCTGCTGGCCGCCCGACAGCTGATTCGGCCAGGCGTCGCGTTTCTCGAGCACGCCCACTTTGGCGAGCAGTGCCTCGGCGCGCTCGCGGGCCTCCGGCGCGGAAAGGCCGCGCAGCAGTCCGGGCGCCAGCGTGATGTTCTCGAGCACGGTCTTGTGGGGGAAGAGATTGAAGCGCTGGAACACCATGCCGATCTCGCGCCGCACGGCATCGAGATCGGTGGCGCGATCGTGCACCGGCACGCCATGCACGAAGACCTGCCCGCTGGACGCCTCTTCGAGCCCGTTCATGCAGCGCAGCAGCGTGCTCTTCCCCGACCCCGACGGGCCGATGATGCACACGACCTCGCCTTCGGCCACCGCGCACGACACGTCGCGCAGCACGTCGAGGCGCCCGAACCGCTTACTCAGGTGTTCAACGCGAATCGCCGCGTCCATACCGTGCTTCCAGGTGCCGCACGCCCCACGCGAGGCCGAGCGTCAACAGCCAGTACATGATCGAAATGGTGAGATATGGCTCCCAGTAGCGGGAATAGGCCCCGGCCACGGTGCGCGCCGCGTAGGCCAGTTCCGCCAGGCCCACGGCCGAGACGAGCGACGTGTCCTTCAGCAGCGCGATGGCGTTGTTGCCGAGCGGCGGCAGCATACGGCGGAAGGCCTGCGGCAGCACCACGTGATACATCGCCCGCGCATGCGACAGGCCGAGCGAGCGCGCCGCTTCCATCTGCCCGCGGTCGATGGACTGGATGCCGGCGCGGAAGATCTCGGAGATGTAGGCAGCCGAGTTGAGTGTGAGCGAGACAATGCCGGTGATAAGCGCGCCGTAGTCCTGCCGCAGGTCGCGCGCGGTGTCACCGCTGATGAGCCAGCCATCCGCGGGATTGAGGAACAGCGGCACCACGGCGAAGTGCATCAGCAGGATCTGGACGAAGAGCGGCGTGCCGCGGAAGAAACTCACGTACACCGTGGCCGGCCAGCGCAGGAGCACGCGGCAGGCCGTTTTCGCCACCGCATGGCGGGCATCGGCGAGGCGCGCCAGACCGATGACGAGGCCGAACAGCGTGCCCTGCAGGATGCACACGACCGTCACGCCCACCGTCATCCGGAGGCCGGTCCAGAAGAGCGCCTCGTACTCCTGGATGATGTCGGCCCGGAACCAGCCGAACCAGAGGATTTCCTGCTCCATGCGCGGCGGCTGGCGCGGCTACGGCTTCGGCAGCACGGGCGGTTCGGCCTTGAACCAGGTGCGATAGAGCTTCGCGTAGGTGCCGTCGGCGATGATCGCCGCGAGGCCGTTGTTGAGCGTGTCGCGCAGGGCCGTGTTGCCCTTCTTCACGGCGATGCCGAAGTAGTCCTTGGCGAGCGACGCGTCGTTCACCGTCTTCAACCCCTTGTGCTCCTGCACGCGGTAGGCGATGACGCCGTTGTCGCCGATGGCCGCGTCCACGCCGCCGCTCACGAGCTCGCTCATGATGAGCGGCGTGGTGTCGAAGCGGCGGATGTTCGCGCTGGTCTTGCCGAAGGCGCGTGAGGCGATGTCATCCGCGGTGCTGCCGGTGACGACGGCCACTTTCTTCCCGTTCAGGTCCTGCAGCGTCCTGACGGCGCTTCCGGCCGGCACGGCGATGAGCTGCCGCGCCTCGAAGTACGGCGCCGTGAAGTCGTACGACTGCTTCCGCCGCTCGTTGATCGTCACGCCCGACACGATGAGGTCGATGTCGCCGTTCACGAGCGAGGCGAAGATGCCGACGAACGGCGTGTTCACGATGCGCACCTGCACGCCGGTCTTCGCGGCGATCGCCTTGATGACGTCCACGTCGAAGCCCACGATCTGCTTCTGCGGATTTTCGTAGGCGAAGGGCGGGTAGGTGGCGCTCGAGCCCACCACCAGCGGACGCCCCTGGGCGGCGGCGAACGGCGCGCCGGCGGCGGCCACGAGGGCCACCGCCACGGCGCACACGACACGACGGAAGGCAGCCGCCACCTTACATGTTTCCTTCGTCGGCAGACGGACCGTAGGTGCCCGGCACCGGCACGTCGTTCAGGCGCAGGTAGACACCGAGCTGCGCGCGGTGGTGAATCATGTGATTCATCACGAAGCTGCGGAGCACGGCCACCTTCGGCATCGTGAACATGACGTGGTCGCCCTGGCGCAGCGTCCACGGCTTCATCATGTCGGCGTCGGTCGCCGCCGCCAGCACCGGACGGGCCTTGCCAACGACGTCATCCAGCTTGGCCACGAGTTCCGCGGTGCTGGCCGGCACGAAGGGCTTGTAGGGTGACTTCGCGAAGTCGAGCTCGTCGGCTTCGAGCGTGGCGTTCAGCCAGCTGCCGAGTTCGGCGAGGTGCCCGGAAAGACGGCCCATAGTCATCGACCTGGCGTGCGGGGTGTAGTCCCACTTGCCGTCCGGCACGCGCTCGAGTGTCTTGCGGAGGGTGGCGAACTCGTGATCGAACTCGGGCAGCAGACTCTGGGCAATCGACATCGGACAACTCCTGGGCAACACGCCGGACCGGACGCCCGGCCGGACCTGCAAGGATAGATCACGTCAGCCGGTGGCGGCGGCCTCGACGCCCAGGAATCCGCCCGACTGCCGGGCCCAGAGCGCGGCGTAGACGCCGTCGCCAGCGAGCAGCACGTCGTGCGCGCCGCGTTCGATGACCCGGCCGCGATCGAGGACCACCAGTTCGTCCATGCGGCGCACGGTCGAGAGCCGATGCGCGATGACGATGGCAGTGCGGCCCTCCATCAGCGTCCAGAGCGCCTCCTGGATGAGCGCTTCGCTCTCGGAGTCGAGCGCGCTCGTCGCCTCGTCGAGCACGAGAATCGGCGCGTTCTTCAGAATCGCGCGGGCGATGGCCACCCGCTGGCGCTGGCCGCCCGAGAGCTTTACACCGCGTTCACCAACGAGCGTCTCGTAGCCATCGGGCAGCGCCTCGATGAACTCCGCCGCGTGCGCCAGCCGGGCCGCCTCGCGTACCTCGGCATCGGTCGCGCCCGGACGGCCGAACCGGATGTTGTCAGCGATGCTCCGGTGGAACATCGACGGGTCCTGCGGCACGTAGGCAATCGCCTGCCGCAGCGCCGCGAGCGGCACCTGGTCGATGGCCAGGCCGCCGATACGAATCTGGCCGGCGTCCGGATCCATGAAGCGCAGCAGCAGCCGCGTGAGCGTGGTCTTGCCGCCGCCCGAGCGGCCCACGAAGCCCACCTTGCGGCCGGCCGGAATCGAGAGCGACAACTGGTCGAAGAGCCGCGGCGACGACGGCCCGTAGGAGAACGTCACCCGGTCGAGTTCGAGGCCGAAGTCCGCCGGTGCGAAGCGCCGCGGCGCGGGCGTGTCCACGACCACCGGCGGGTCGAGCAGCAGGTCCGCGAACTGCGCGGCATCCGTGAGCGCGCTCTCGAGCGTGCGGTAGATGCGGTTGAACTCCCACATCACGCGCGTGCTCGCCGCGTAGTAGCTGAAGGTCACGAGCACGGCCTCGAGGCTGGCGCCGGTCGTGCCGCGCGTCCACAGCACGACCACGAGCCCGAGCACGTTCGTCGCCACGTACATGGGCGCCGTGATGATGTCGATGCGCAGGTTCTGGAAGTCCCACGAGCGCAGCGTCTTGGCGCCGTAGTCGTAGACGTTGCCGGCGTGCACGGCGGCTTCCTCGGGCTCGCGGGCGAAGGCGCGCACGGCCTCGGCATTGGCGATCGAATCCGCCAGGTGGCCGGCCATGGCGTTGGAGGCGGCCTCGCGCGCGTCCACGAGCTGCTGGCGCCGGCGCACGCGCGGCAGCACCAGCACGAACGTCGTGACGAGCATCGCGAGTAGCACCGCGACGAGGAGCGGCGAGTAGGTCCAGAGCACCACGCCCACGAGGACGAGCGCCATCAGGTTCGCGACCACCGAGAAGGCCAGCACGTCGAAGACCTGTTCGAACTGTCGTGCGTAGCCGAGCGCCCGCTTCGTGAGCGAGCCGGCGAAGTTGTCGTGGAAGAACGCCACGTCGCGCGCCAGCAGCTCGCGCATCGCCTCGATGTACAACGCTTCCATGCCGCGCACTTCCGCGCGCGCCAGCGTGAAGCCGGCCAGGCGCCAGATCACTTCGCCGCTGGCCCAGAGTGCCGCCATCGCCGCGACGTACGGCCACGCCTCGGTGAGCGCCAGTTCGCCCTCGCGGGCGAAGGCGGCCACGAGCCGCGCGACGACCACCGGCGGACCGTAGAAGATAAGCAGGTTCCCGAGGCCGGGCAGCAGCAGCGCGGCGATCGAGACGACAGGCCGCCGCCGCACCTGCGCGCCATAGCGGGCGAGCACGAGGCGCAGCGCGGCCGACAGGCGGCGCGAATCGCGGGCAGGCTCGGCAGGCACCTAGAACACGCGGCGCTGCAGGCGGTCCACGGTGAACTTGGCCGTGTCGGCAATGGCCATCACCGTCATCACACCCGCCTGCACGGGATCGGTCACCACCAGGTCCGCGGCCTCGGGCACGCTGCCGGCCATGTTGAGGCTGACGACGAGCAACCCCTGCGCGCGCACCTCGCGGACGGCCTTCTCGATCTCACCGCCCATGATCGAGCCGGCCAGCACGAGCGCCTTCGCCCGCGGCAGCCGCGCCACGGCGCGCACCGCATCGGCCAGTGGCTGCTCGCCGACGAGCGGGATCGTGTCCACCGAGATGCGCTCGCCGCGGATGTTGTGCCGATCGGCTTCGGAGATGGCGCCGATGGCCACCTGCCCCACCTGCGCGCCGCCGCCCATGATGATGATGCGTTTGCCGTAGATGGTCTGCAGCGTGCCGACGAGCTCGGCGCCGCGCACGATCGCGAGCGCGCGGATCTCCTGCACCAGCGCATCGGGCGGCCCCGGCAGGTCGATCTCGAACGACAGCCGCGCCCCGTCGGGGCCGGCGCCGATGATCTCGACCGACGTGATGTCGCCGTTGAAGCGCGCGATGACGCCGGTGAGCTGGTAGAGCACGCCGGGACCGGGGTCCGCGAGCACCATGAGTCCGATACGTTCAGCCATGTCGGTGGGAAAGCGCTGCATGGATTATGCGCGAACGGGCGCGTGAGCGCGCGGGGGGCGCGGCGGTATCATCGACCGATATTGGAGCGCTTCAAGCTCACGCCCGGCGAACTGGTGCCGGCGGACCCGGCCGAAGTGGTCGTCGGTGACTTCCCCGACCAGCGCGGCCACGCCGACAAGGACCTGGCCTTCGACGACAAGGGCAATCTCTTCGTCACGATCGGCCTGCCGTCGAATGCCTGCGCGCAGCCGGATCGCCAGCCAGGCGCGAAGGGCGTGGACCCGTGTCCGCAGCTCGTGAACGGCGGCGGCGTGTGGAAGTTCAAGGCGGACGCGGTGGGCCAGAAGTACTCGGACGCCGCGCGCTACGCCAGCGGCCTGCGCCAGGGCGTGGCGCTCGCGTGGCACGCCGGCCGGCTGTACCTCGCGCTGAACAGCCGCGACTCGCTCGATACGCTCTACCCCGACCTCTTCACGCCGGACGAGAATCAGAACCGCCCGCTCGAGCCGCTGATGGAAATCAAGGAAGGCTCGGTGTTCGGCTGGCCCTACTGCTTCCTCGACGGCAAGACCAACCAGATGATTCTCGCCCCCGAGTACGGCGGCGACGGCACGACGGTGGGCCGCTGCGCGCAGTTCGAGCGGCCGATTGCCGGCTTCCCCGCTCACTCCGCGCCGGTGGACCTGCAGTTCTTCGACCACCCGGCCCTGCCCGCGAAGTACCTCGGCGGCGCGTTCGTGGTGATGCACGGCCCGTGGAACCGCGCGCCGGCGCCGATGCAGGGCTACAACATCCTCTACCAGCCGCTGGCGAACGGTAAGCCGAGCGGTCCATACGAAGTGTTCGCCGACGGCTTCGCCGGCAAGACGCCGCTCATGAGCCCGAGCGACGCCGTGTCGCGCGCCAACGGCATCGCCATCGGCCCCAAGGGCGAGCTGTACATCACGGAGAGCGTGAAGGGAAAGACCTGGCGCGTGACGTATCGCGGCGAGTAGCTGCGCCGTAGCGCGGCGGCTACCTTGACGCGAGGTTCGGCCGTCGGCTCCGATGAGTCGCGTCGGTCACTCGCGCCTCCCGGCGACGCGTCCTGCCGTCCGAAGCACTTCTGGGGGCCCCCATCCCCTGCTCTGCGTGTCGCCCGCCTCACGGCGCGAGTGTCGGATTCTCGGGCGACGACGACTCATAGTCGCTCGCCGTCCGAACCCCGCGTCAAGGTAGCCGCCGCGGGGATCGGCATCACCCCGCTGCTCACGTCAGGCAGGCGTCGGCGCGGGCCCTCCTGAGCAGGCCGCACGTACCCGAGGCGGCCAACGATGAGGCGGCGCCGAGTCCGCGTGGCGGATTCAGTCACACCGGTCGACGCATGAAGGATCTCGCGGCCGGACCGGCGGCGGGTGGCGCCGGCGGAAAGGGCCCAAGTCCGCGCGCAGCGTCAGCGAGCACGGCTTGGGAAGGCTACCGCCGGTGACAGGACCCGCCGGGCTAGACAGCGGCCGCGAACACGACGTGAGTAGCGTTCAGTCCTTCGCGTCCTTCGCGTCCTTCGCCGCCTTCTCCGCATCCTTCACCGCGCGGCTCCTGCGCAGGTAGTGCGGACTGAACTGCAGCCCGTAGGCGGAGGCCACCTTGTGCGCGGGCTTCTCGCGGAAGAACTCCGCGATCGACGCCTTGAACGCCTTCTCTTCCTCGGCCGTGCCGTCCACGAGATTGATCTCCTCGCGCGGCACGAAGGCCACCTGGCCGATCGGCAGCGTGTGGCTGAGGCTCATGCCCTCGCCAGGCTGCAGCACGTAGCGGAACTCCGTCTGATGCGCGAACCAGTCGGTTTCGACGCGCACGACGAGCATCGGCGCCACCGGCCGCTCGATCATGTTGAAGATCGGCGTGTAGACCGAATCCCACCCGGGCGGCGTCTGGAAGTTGGTGGCGCCGCAGAGCGAGATGGCGCCGGGCGGCGTGCCCAGGTCTTCGGGCACGATGAACGCCTTGGCCATATTGATGGCGTTCTGATCGGTGAGCTCGGGCTTCCGGAACTCGACGAACTCGCTGATGGCGCCGATACCGCCCATGGCGAGCTGGAAGGCCACCGTGAACACCTTGTCCCACTTGGCGCCGGCCGCGGCCAGGAAGAAGCTCACGAGATACCGGCCTTCACCTTCGTAGGCGATGTGCGCGGCTTCGTTCGGTTCGAGCGGCGGAAAGACGAGGAAGCCGAGGGCGCTGCCACCTTCGAGCACGGGACAGTGACGGGCGTGCTGTGGCAGGAGGGGGCGCTGGCCTTCGCGGCGCGGGCGTTGCCCGACGCCGGGGCGGCCGGAGTTGGAGAAGATGCGGACGTCCATACGCGTGCCGTCAGTCTCTCACGACGGCCGGCACGCCGAAGAACGCGCCGAGGCGCGACGCTTCGGCGGCGAGCGCCTTTGCCTCGGCCTTCGTGGCCGCCGCGTAGGTGCGCAGCGTGAGGCGCGCCTCTTTCGCCGAGACCTCGCGGCGCCAGCTCCCGGCGATGCGGCCGTGGAGCACGATCTGGCGGGGGTACTCGGCGGACGTGAACACGCCGAAGTTCCGGGCCCGTGACGGATCGAGGACGGCGTCGCGGTGACGGTAGGCGATGAGGAACTCGTCGTAGTTCGGCTTCCTGCTCGCGCCGCATGGAACGATCCGGCGGTTGCGCCTGCCCTGGCGCCTGCGGATAATCAGCCGTCCGCCCATGTCGCAGTCCGGCGCCCCCCCGCCGTCCGCCGATCCCCCGCCGGCACCCATCGGCGCGCCGGGCACCGCCGGAGGTCCGCCCGCGTTCATTGAACGCGTGCTGCAGGACCTGCAGGATGCCGGCGTCGCCCCGAGCGCCATCGAGCGTGCGGTCAGCTTCTGGAAGCGCTTCGGCGGCCGCCGCGCGGCGATGCTGACCCTCGCAGTGACGCTGCCGCTCATCCGCTACGAGTACATCCCGCGGGTGCTGTCCACCACGGTCGAGACGATGGCCGAGGCGTATGGCGTGCGGCTGACGGTTCGCGACTGGGAGACGTCGTTCACCGATATCAAGATCGTGGGCCGCGACGTGGAGATCGTGACGGCCGGTCCGTATCGCGAGAAGCGGCTCTTCCGCGCGAATGCCGTGGAGTTCGACTGGAGCCTGATGCGGGCGCTGTCCGGCGCCTACACGCGGCTCACGACCTGCTGGACGGCCGTCATCGGCCGCGCATGCACGCTGCCCGAGGAGGTGTTCCACCGCGTAACGATCGACGGGGCCACGCTGCACCTCGAGCGTTCGCTCGCCGGCGCGTGGAACACTGAGGACGCCTTCCGGGTCGAATCGCTCGACACCTTGTCGCGCGCGATGGCGCGGGTACGCATCCCATCCATCGAAGGCGAGGACGTGAGCGTGTCGTGGGTCGAACACCTGCCCGGAGAATCCGGCGGCGGGCTGGTCGAACAGCGGTTCTCGTCGATGGATTTCACGAAGGTCTCGCTGTCGCTGGCCCAGTTGCAGGTGCCGGTGGACGAACGCGAGAACGGCACCCGGTTCACCTTCGACGGTCAGACGGCCGACGGCACGGTCTCGGTGGCCGGCCAGGTGAACGTGGGCCGCTGGGCCGCCGGAAGGTGGGCGCCGTCGTACGACCTGACTTTTCGGCTCGTCAACGTGGGCGCCGCGACGTTCGGCCGCTTCGCCGCACCAGACGCGTCGATTCTGCCCACGGCGGGGCGGGTGGACGGACAGATTCGGCTGGCCCGCGAGGGCAATCGGCTCACCGCATGCACCGTGCAGGTGCAGTTGCGCGACGTCACCTACGGCGCGAACCCGCGATCGCCGTTCGCGCAGGCAAGCGGCTCCGCCCTCGATGCACAACTGAGTCCGCTGCGGATCAATGACGTAGTCGATCGCGACTGCACCGTGGTGGGCGGCGAACGGGTGCAGCGGGCATCACAGACGCTTCAGACCATCGTGACCACCGGCGCCCTGCAGACCGCCCCGCCGATCGTGCGAGGCGCGGCGAGCTACGACCAGGCGTCCGTCGTCGAGGGCCGCGCGCCAACGGCCGAGGAGGTCACGGCGGCCGTCAGCGCCAGCCTCGGGCAGAAGATCGGCGGCAACACTGGCGTGGCCGTGGCCCGGGCGCTGACGACGTCGCCCAGTGGATCCGGTGGCAACGTCGTGTCACGAGGCGCGCGCAGCGTCGGTCGCGGCATCAAGCGGCTGTTCGGCGGCGGAGACACGAAGAAGCCGAGGCCTTAGCCCATCGGCACTTCGTCGCCGCTGCCGTCGTCATCGCGGGCACGCGTCACGGGCACGTCGAAGCTGGCGGCATACCGCGCGCCATCCACCGACGCCTCCACGTCGAGCGTCCAGCGCCGCGGATGCTCCGCGCCTCCGGTGGCCGCGTCAGCCGGGATTATGAAGGACACCGGAATGCCGTCGGCATGCGACCGCGGCGCCCGCACGATGTGCGCGGCCTGCCACAGCAGGCGGTCGTCGTCGTGATAACCCGGCCCGGCCGGATCGGCCACGCGCCGGTACTCGAAACAGCGCAGGCGCAGGCGGAAGCCATCGGCGGCGGTGAAGTCACGGGCGGTCAGGATGCGCCCCTCTAGCGGCTGCCCGGCGCGCACCGTGTGCTGCTGCATGTCGAACGCCGACGCGCCGAAGCGACGCGCGCCGCGCCGCGAGAACACCCAGCGCCCGAGCTGGGCCGCGCCGTAGCCGGCGAGCACGAGCGGCACGGCTGAAAGGGGATTGAAGCCGGCGACATTGAAATCGAGCGTGCGCGGCAGGCCGAACATCCCCGCGGCCACGACCGCACCGGCCAGGCACAGCGCGCCCGCCTTCCATTCCACGGCAGCCTGCTGCGGCGTGGCGTCTTCGATCCGACGCGCGGCAGTTCCTGGCATCCCCACCTCGTCACGCGATTCTGGCGGGGTTGCGCCGGAAGTCAAGCGCACGGTGAGGTGTCCGGGCGGGGCGCGGTATCCTAGAAGGCCCGCTGCATGACCTTGACCGGCTCGACCATCCCCCGCGTGCGCTTCGCGCCTTCTCCCACCGGCTACCTGCACGTGGGCGGCGCGCGCACGGCGCTCTTCAACTGGCTGTTCGCCCGCCGCATGGGCGGCGTGTTCGTGCTGCGCATCGAAGACACCGATGTCGAGCGCTCGTCGACCGACATGGTCACGGGCATCCTCGACGGGCTCAGCTGGCTCGGGCTCGACTGGGACGAAGGTCCGGGCGTGGGAGGGCCGCACGCGCCGTATTTCCAGAGCGAGCGGCTCGAGCTGTATCGCGCCGCCGCGGCGGAACTCGTGGCCGCCGGCCGCGCGTACTATGACTTCGGCGGCCCTTCGAAACGAGGCGACGCGGCCGCGGACGACGACGGCACCTACGAACGCCGCTACGACCGCGATGCGTGTCTCGCGGTGTCGGCCGATGAAGTGGCGCGCCGCCTGGCCGCCGGTGAACCGTACGCCATCCGCTTCCTCGTGCCACCGGGCGAGACGGTGTTCGCGGACCTCGTGCACGGCGACGTGCGCTTCGACAACGCGCACATCGAAGACTTCGTGGTCCTGCGATCCGACGGGTATCCCACCTACCACCTGTCGGTGGTGGTGGACGACATCGCCATGGCGATGACACACGTCGTGCGCGGCGACGACCACATCTCCAACACGCCGAAGCAGGTGCTGCTGTACCAGGCGTTCGGGAAACCCGTGCCGCACTTCGCGCACGTGCCGCTCATCATGGGCGCCGACAAGAAGCGCCTCAGCAAGCGCCACGGGGCCACGTCGGTCATGGAATACGAGCGGCAGGGCTACGTGCCCGAGGCGATGGTGAACTTCCTCGCGCTGCTCGGCTGGTCGCCCGGCCAGGATCTGGAACTGCTCACGAAAGACGAACTCGTCGCGCACTTCACGCTCGAAGGCATCAGCACGGGCAACGCCGTGTTCAACACGGAGAAGCTCGACTGGTTCAACCATCAACACCTGCTGAAGCGCTCGGACGACGACCTCGTGACGCTCCTCACGCCGTGGTTCGAACGGGCGGGGTTGTGGCAGGCAGACCTGGCGGGCGCGCGCCGCGGCTGGTTCGTCGAGGTGCTGACGCTGCTGCGTCCGCGCGCCAGGCGGCTCGGGGAATTCGTGGACGGCGCACGGCCGTTCCTGGTCGCCCCCGACTCCTACGATGCGGACGGCGTCGCGAAGCACCTGTCAGCGCCAGGCATCGGCGCGCACCTGACCGCGCTCCGCGAGGCGTTCGCCGGTCTCGAGGCCTTCACGGAAGGTCCGCTCGAGCAGACGTTGCGGGCGGTGGCCGAGCAGCGCGGCCTGAAGGCCGGCGTGCTCATCCATGCCACGCGACTCGCGATGACGGGACGCACGGTGAGCCCAGGCTTGTTCGAATTGCTGCGCCTGCTGGGCCGCGACGAGGTGGTCGCACGCCTGGCACGCGTCATTCAGACCCGCTGACCCCCGTCAACGCTCTGGCTCCAGCCAGACTTCATGACGGCGATTGGCAACCTACCATCGCCGAGTCGCTTCACGTTTTTCGCGTCAATACGCTGGAATGCACCAATTCTTTCATAGATCGCTGTTGGCCCATGTTTTGCTGAGCTGTGTGGGCATGAAGCGCACTCTGCCAATCGCCGCAGGCCTGGCCGTTGTTGTTCTGGGCGTGGCGTTGACCTCGAGCCCGCTCTCTGCCCGTGCCATGACCGGGTTCAGCGACTCCGCCTTGCGGGTGGTGTCCGGACTGACGGAGCCGGGCGCCCTGCTGCTCTGGGGCACGGTGCTGGCGGGCCTCGCGCACGTCGTCAGGCGCCGCTCGTCTTCGAACTGACAGCCGGGCTCCCCCCGGCGTTCGCCGCCGCCGCGTCGGTATACGACGCGGCGGTGCTCTGTACGGCGGTCTACACCGGCTCGGGCGGCGGCGCGTGTTCGGCTTTGCCGCGCAGCGGCAGTTCGGGCAGCAGCAGGTTGAGCACGATCGACAGCGCCATCGCGAGCGACGCCAGCACGAACACACGCTGCATCCCGGCGGCAAGGCTCGCCCGCACGATGCCCTGCACGGCGGGCGGAATCTCGGGACGCGGCGGTCCGTGCAGGATGAGGCCGTGCTCGCCATTCATCTGCAGCGGGTTGTCGACCGCGAGCCGCACGTCCCCGGGTGTGTCGGCAGGGAGCCCGGCCGCGAGCCCGTCATGGTACATGCCGAGCAGCAGCGTGCCGAACACCGCGACGCCAATCGTGCTGCCGATGGAGCGGAAGAACTGGCTGGTGGCCGTGGCCGCGCCGAGTTGCGTGCGCGGGGCGGCGTTCTGCACGACCAGCGCGTAGACCGGCTGCGCCGCGCCGAACCCGAAGCCGGCGACGACCAGGCACCAGAGGATCGTGTTGGCGTCTGCCTCGGCGCCGAGCCGCGCGAGCAGGCCCATGCCGGTCGTGGCGAGCACGGCCCCGGCCACCGCCTGGAACTTGTAGCGGCCCGTGCGCGACACGATCTGCCCGGAACTCATGCTCGCGAAGATCATCGCGAACACCATGGGCACGAACAGCATGCCTGAGGCCGCCGCCGTCATCCCGAGCACGCCCTGCAGGTAGAGCGGCAGGTAGACGAACATCCCGAACATCGACATGCCGAGCACGAACACGCCGCACGAGGCGAGGGCGATGGTGCGGATGCGGAAGAGCGCGGGCGGCATGAGCGGCTCGGGCGCGCGCATCTCGGCCCAGACAAAGATGGCGAACGACACGATCGCCACGGCGAGCAGCGTGCGCACGGTGGGATGGCTCCAGCCGAGGGCGGTGACGCGGCTGAGTGCCAGGAGCAGCGGCACGATCCAGCCCGAGAGCGAGACGAGGCCCAGCCAGTCGATCCGCCGGCTGCTCGCATGCGGCTTCACGAACGGGAACGTGCGGTAGAGCACCACCGCGGCGAGGATGCCGAGCGGCGCATTCACGTAGAACGCCCAGCGCCACGACAGGTGATCGGTGATCCAGCCGCCGGCGAGCGGCCCGACGATCGAGGCCAGGCCGAACACCGCGCCGAACATGCCCTGGTAGCGTCCGCGCTCCGCCGGGGCGAAGAGGTCGCCGATGATCGTGAAGGTCAGCCCCATCACCGCGCCGCCGCCGATGCCCTGCAGGCCGCGGAAAAAGATGAGCTGACTCATGCCGTCGAGCGGCACGGGCACATTGCCGGCCGCCCCGCACAGCCACGACGAGAGCACGAAGATGACGAGCCCGGTCATGTAGAGCCACTTGCGCCCGTACAGGTCCGAGAGCTTGGCGAACACCGGCACCGAGATGGTGGAGGTGAGGAGGTAGGACGTCGTGACCCAGGGGTAGCGGTCGAAGCCGTCGAGATTCGAGACCACGCGCGGCATGGCGGTGCCCACGATGGTCTGGTCCATCGCGGCGAGGAGCAGGGTGAGCATCAGCCCTGCGACGGTCGCAAGACGCTGGCGCGCATCGAGGTGCGCGTAGCTCGTGACCTCCGGGGCGGCAGGGCCTCGAGGGGAGGGGGCAGCGGGCATCAGGCGTGTGCAGTCATGATATCCCCCCAGGTGCCACCCGGGAGGCGCCCCAGGGGTCTCCGGATGCCCGCTTCGTGCAAGGAGTTGCCCCGAAGCGCCGCAGTCTCTATAATCGGAAATTCCGGTGACGCCTCACGTCTGGTGTGAGTGCAGTCCACCGGGCCTTCCTACTGGGACGTCGTTCAACGGTAGGACACCACGCTCTGGACGTGGTTATCGGGGTTCGAATCCCTGCGTCCCAGCCA
>JAEUQR010000054.1 GCA_016789705.1 Acidobacteriota bacterium | reverse complement strand
ACACCACCCGTCCCGCCTTTAACCCCCCCGGGCGGGGGGGTCGCTCCCCGGCCGCCCCCCGCGGCCCCCGCACGACGCCCCTCGCCTCGCTCAGCGAACCGCCGGGTTCGCCTCCCGCCAGCCCATCAGCGCACTAAGAAGTGACGAATCTGTAATTCGTCCGTGGCGTAGTCTGGCTCGGCCCTGCCCAAAGACAAGTCCCGGCCCGACTCGGCGGCTGCATCCGAATCATCTGAAAAAACAGAGAAACGAAGCACGTGAGGGGCGACGCGGGAGACTGGCGCTTAGGCAGATGTCGAGTAAAATGACGACTCCCGCCATGCTCTTCATCGCAACGATGGTCGCGAGTGCTGCCGAAGCGGCAGAGCCGATCGCGCGCGCCTCGGACGTGCCCGATCTCGCGTCGATGGTCCTGCTGTCGGTCGTGCTTGCCGGCGCGTCGATTGCCGTGCGGCGTATCGGCACGAAGGCCGATGACCGGGCCCGCCGCGAAAACGGCACGTCGCCCCGGCCGTAGCCGTCGTCGCGCTACGCCACGCGCTCGATCGTCAGCGCGTCAATCGTGATGTCGGTGACCGGTCTGTCCTGCCGGCCCGTCTTGGTCGCGCCGATGGCCTCGATGACGTCCATGCCTTCCACGACCTCGCCGAACACCGAGTGCCGGTTGTCGAGCCACGGCGTCGGCACGAGCGTGATGAAGAACTGGCTGCCGTTCGTATTCGGACCGGCGTTGGCCATCGACAGGATGCCGGCCTTCGAGTGCTTGAGGGTGGGCACGAACTCATCCTCGAACTTGTAGCCCGGGCCGCCCATGCCGTTGCCGTTCGGGCAGCCACCCTGGATCATGAAGTCGGCGATGACGCGGTGGAAGACGAGGCCGTTGTAGAAGGGGGTCGAGCGGCTCTCGCCCGTGACCGGATCCTTCCAGGCCTTCGTGCCCTCGGCGAGGCCCACGAAGTTGGCGACGGTCTTCGGCGTGTCCTTCTCGAAGAGGCGGACGACGAACGTCCCGGCGCTCGTCGCAAAGCGGGCATACAGTCCTGATGTCATCTTCCGATGATATCGCGGGACCCGCCGCCTTCCGCCAACAGTACAATCGCCCGAGTCCGCCCATGCCCGAGCCGTCCATGCTCTCTGCCGCCGACCTCGATGCACTCGTCGCGGGCCGCCATCGCGATCCGTTCGGCGTGCTCGGTCCGCAGGCCACCGCGGCGGGACGCGTGGTGCGGGCTTTCCGCCCTGGCGCCGCCGCGATCGCGCTCGTGACGCGGCCCGACGGCGCCGCGTTCGCGATGACCCAGCGTCACTCGGCCGGCGTATTCGAGGTGGCCCTGCCGCCGGGCCCGGTGCCCGACTACCGCCTGCTCGTGACCGAACCGCACGGCGTCGTGCACGAGGTCGACGATCCCTATCGCTACGGGCCGATCTTCGGCGAGCTCGACGCCCACCTCTTCGCCGAGGGCACGCACTACCGCGCCTACGACGCGCTCGGCGCGCGGGTGGTGTCGCACGGCGGCACGCCCGGCGTGCACTTCGCGGTGTGGGCGCCGAATGCGGCGCGCGTCAGCGTGGTGGGCGACTTCAACGCCTGGGAGGGCCGCACGCATCCGATGCGGCTCGTGGCCAACGCCGGCGTGTGGGAGATCTTCCTGCCGGGGCTGGGCGCCGGTCCCCGCTACAAGTTCGAAATCCGGGATCAGCGCGGGCGCATCTTCCAGAAGGCGGATCCGTTCGGCCGCTGGTTCGAAGCGCCGCCCGACACGGCCTCGGTGGTGTGGCAGGGCAGCTACACCTGGCGCGACGAGGCGTGGATGGCGGCGCGGACCACGCCGGGCGCAGCGGCGCCGATGTCGGTCTACGAGGTGCATCTCGGCTCGTGGAAACGCGCCGGGAACGGCGGCCGCACCATGACCTACCGCGAGATGGCCGCGACGCTCGTGCCCTACGTGCGCGACCTCGGTTTCACGCACATCGAGCTGCTGCCGGTGATGGAGCACCCCTACACGGGCTCCTGGGGCTATCAGGTCATCGGCTTCTTCGCGCCGACGAGCCGCTTCGGCACGCCCGACGACTTCAAGTTCTTCGTCGATGCCTGCCACGAGGCCGGCCTCGGCGTGCTGCTCGACTGGGTGCCCGGCCATTTCCCGAAGGACGCCCACGGCCTGGCGCGTTTCGACGGCACCGCGCTCTTCGAACATGCCGATCCGCGCCAGGGCGAGCACCAGGACTGGGGCACGCTCATCTTCAACTACGGGCGCCACGAGGTGCGCGCGTTCCTCGTGAGCAGCGCGCTCTTCTGGCTGCGTGAGTTCCACCTCGACGGCCTGCGCGTCGACGCGGTGGCGTCGATGCTCTACCTGGACTACTCGCGGCAGGCAGGGGAGTGGGTGCCGAACAAGTACGGCGGCCGCGAGAACCTCGACGCCGTGGACTTCCTCCGGCACCTCACGAGCGTCGTGCGCGGCGAACAGCCCGGCGTGGCGCTGATGGCGGAAGAGTCCACGTCGTGGCCCGGCGTGACGCGCGACGTGCACCTCGGCGGACTCGGCTTCACCCATAAATGGAACATGGGGTGGATGCACGACATGCTCGCCTACTGCGCGCAGGACCCGATCTTCCGCAAGTGGCATCACGACAAGATCACCTTCTCGCTGCTCTACGCATACAGCGAGAAGTTCCTGCTGCCGTTCTCGCACGACGAGGTCGTGCACGGGAAGAAGTCGCTGCTCTCGAAGATGCCCGGCGACGCCTGGCAGCAGCATGCCACCCTGCGCGCGCTGCTCGGCTACATGTTCGCGCATCCCGGGCGCAAGCTGCTCTTCATGGGCGCCGAGATCGGGCAGTGGCGCGAGTGGAACCACGACTGGGAGCTCGACTGGGCGGTGCTCGGCGATCCGCGGCATGCCGGCCTGCAGCAGTGGGTGCGCGATCTGAACCGGGCCTACCAGGGGACGGCGCCCCTCTGGGCCGACGACGACTCCCCGGCGGGGTTCTCGTGGATCGACTGCCACGACTCCGACAACAGCGTGATCTCGCTGCTGCGGCACGAGCCGGCGACGGGGCGCATCGTGGCGGCGGTGGTGAACTTCACGCCCACGCCGCGCCACGGCTATCGCATCGGCGTGCCGGTGGGCGGGCGCTGGCGCGAACGCCTGAACAGCGACGCCACCTGCTACGGCGGGAGCGGTGCGGGCAACGCCGGCACGGTCGTGGCCGATGGCTCCGCCTCACACGGCCATCCGCACACGCTCACGCTCGTCGTGCCGCCGCTCGGATTCCTGCTGCTCGAACCCGACACACTGTAGCGTCGGTGGGACGAGCGGCGGGTTGACCGGACGGCACGCCGCGTGCAGGAAGGGCGCGCGTGTTCACGTCGCCGCCCGGGCCCCCATCCGAACGCCGCACGAGGGACCAGTGGCGGCTCCTGCGTGACGAATGGCGGTCGCGTCATGCCCGTCGCGCGGCGCGTCACTCCTTCATTGACCTTGGCGCGAGGCCGGCCGATAGTGCACACATGTCCGCGCGCACCGGCGTCATCGGTCTGCGGGTCGTCTTCGGGGCGGCGACACTACTCGGGTTCTACTCGGCGCTGCTCGCCTACTACTACGTCACGACGTTCGGCTCGCGCGGCAGCGACTCGTTTGGCCTGCTGCTCGGGCTCAACCTGAATTACTGGTACGCCTGGGCCGTCGTCACGCCCGGCATCCTCTGGTTGTCGCGCCGGTGTCCGCTCGAGCGCGGCGCGCTGCTCGGCAGCGTGCCGGCGCACCTCGTCGGCGTCTTCCTGGCCACGCTCATCCACGTGTCGCTCGTGACCCTCGGGCGCGAGGGCCTGTATTACGCCGCTGGGATGAACTCCGGGCGCTGGGTCGAAGAGTTCCAGCGGATGTTCTTCCTCAACTTCGACTTCGAGATGGCCACCTACTGGGCCATCGTCGGGCTGAGCCACGCCCTGCGCTACCACTACGAAGCCCAGGCGCGCGCGCTCACCGCCTCGCGCCTCGAGACCCGGCTCGTCGAGGCCCAGCTCCAGACGCTGCAGCGCCAGATTCAGCCGCATTTCCTCTTCAACACGCTCAATACCGTGTCGGCGCTGATGCACCGCGACGTCGAGGCGGCCGACGCCATGATCGCCCGCCTCGGCGACCTGCTCCGCCAGTCGATCGAAACCGTGGACGTGCAGGAAGTGGCGCTCGCCCACGAGCTCGACTTCCTGCGCAAGTACGTCGATATCGAACACGCGCGCTTCCAGGATCGTCTCACTGTGACGTTCGATATCGATCCCGACACGGAAGACTGTCCGGTGCCCAACTTTCTGCTGCAGCCGCTCGTCGAAAACTCCATCCGTCACGGCATCGGCCCGCGGCCGGGGCCGGGGCACGTGCTGGTGCGGGCGAGCCGGGCGGGCGACATCCTGCAGCTCGAGGTGCGGGATGACGGCGTGGGGATGGATGCGTCCAAGCTGTCCGATCTCGAACACGGCGTCGGGCTCTCGAACACACGGTCGCGGCTGGCGCATCTCTACGGCGACCGCCACCGGTTCGTGGTGACGAGTCCGCCGCAGGGCGGCCTGTCGGTAGCAATCGAAATTCCCGTGGACGAGCCAGCCAGGGAGGCCAGCGCGGCCGAGCTGATGGCGGAGGGGGCGGCGTGACGAAGATCCGGGCGATGGTGGTGGACGACGAGGCGATGGCGCGCGAGCGCGTCGTTGGCATGCTCCGGCTGGAGCAGGACATCGAGCTCATCGGCGAGTGCAGCGACGGCCAGCAGGCGGTGGACGCGATCAACGCGCAGCATCCCGACCTGGTGTTCCTCGACGTGCAGATGCCGGCGTGCGACGCCTTCGGGGTCATCGAGAAGGTGGGCGCCGACAAGATGCCGGCCGTGGTCTTCGTGACCGCCTACGACGAATACGCGCTGCGCGCCTTCGAAGTGCACGCCATCGACTATCTGCTGAAGCCGTTCGGCAGGGAGCGCTTCCAGCAGACCTTGCAGCATGCCCGCGCTCACGTCGAGCGCCGGCGCGCCGGCGACCTCGGCAAGCGCCTGATGGCGCTCGTGCAGGACATCAAGCCCGAGCCGCAGAAGCTCGACCGGCTGGTCGTGAAGTCCGGCGGCCGCGTGTTCTTCCTCCGCACCGAAGACATCGTCTGGATCGAGGCGGCCGGCAACTACGTCCGGCTGCACCTTGGCGAAGACTCGCACCTGTTCCGCGAGACGATGAACGGCATCGAGGCCCGCCTCGATCCGCGCCGCTTCGTGCGCATCCACCGTTCGCGCATCGTCAACAGCGACCGCATCAAGGAACTGCAGCCTTGGTTCAACGGGGAATACGTGGTGGTGCTGCAGAACGGCACGCGCCTCACCCTGAGCCGCGGTTACCGCGAGAAGCTCCAGGAACGGCTCGGCAAGAACTTCTGATCGCCTCCGGCCACTGTCCGCCTGCGAGACACCAGGTGTTCCGCAGGCGGACACGTGCGTACGGACGCACCCGTCGGCCGCAAGCTCCGGCGGTACATGACAAAGGGCCGGACGGCACAGCCGCCCGGCCCTTCGTGTTGTCAGGGCCCGGGGTGTGGCCCGGGCGCCGCCGTTACCAGTCGAACTTCACGCCGGCCTTGGCGATGCGGGGGCCGAGCACCGTGGTGGCGCGCTCGAACGCCGTGCCGCCGCGCCAGTTGATGTTGACGGCAGTGTTCGAGTTGGTCAGGTTGAACACGTCGACGAACACCGCCGCGCGCGCCTTGCTGCCGAAGCGCAGACGCTTCTCGGCGCGAATGTCGAACACCGAGATGGCATCCTGACGGCGCTCGCCAATCGGCTCAGCCAGGATCAGCTGGTTGCCGTAGTTGAGCGTGGCCTGGAAGAAGCGGCCGTACGGGGCACCGCTCTGCACCTTCCACACCGGGGTGATGTTGATGCCCCAGCCGGCGTCAACCGTGCCGCTCAGCTTGCCGTTCCAGTTACCAAACTCGTTTTCGGTCTTCTCGTTCGGGTTGGTCGGGAAGCTGCCGAAGAACGAGAAGTTCGAGACGGCCGTGGCGAAGCGGTTGCTGAAGTAGAGGTTGCCGAACTCGTTCGTCCAGGTGTACGAGAACGAGGCGAGCGCCGACCAGCGCTGCGAGTAGCGCTTGTTGGCCGAGAACTCGAGCGTCTTGTAGGTGCCCTCGTAGCCGTCGATGTTGGTGACCAACTGGTTCGACTGCCCGAGCAGGGCCGGGTTCAGGTTGAGCGCCGAGAACGGACGGTCGTCACTCGTGCCAACGACGCCGTCGGCGCCCGGGTCGGTCACCGTGACCGGCACGTTGTAGGCATCGAACGGACGCAGCGAGTTCACCTGCTGCCAGCCGTTCTGGTCCTTCTTCCACACGAACCCGGCGCGCACGCCGAGGTCTGCGAGCACCGACCGTTCGACGAACACCGACGCTTCATCGGTGTAGGCGTTGCTCAGATCGCCGGCGAGCGAGACGTTCGAGCTGCCGCCGAAGCGCTGTTCGAGGGCTCCCTGCTCGCCCTGCTGGAACACGCGGTCGTTGTTCAGGTCGTTCCACACATAGTCGCTGTACTGGTTCGCCGTGTTCGGGTTGAGCGCATCGGCGAGGTTCACGCCCGTGTTGAAGTAGAAGCGGCCGACGTTGGCCTTCACCACCGTCTTGCCGTCGCCCGTCACGTCGTAGCTGGCGCCGAAACGCGGCACGATGTGGTTGAAGGCGACGATCTTCGAGCGCTCGGCGAACGTCTGCGCCGCGGAGAAGCGGCCGGCCGCCAGCGACTGCTCGGGCAGCCACACGCGGTAGCGGTCGAAGCGCGCGCCGATGTTCATCGTGAGGCGCTTGACGGTCCAGGTGTCGGTCACGAACGCGCTCGTGGTCGCCAGCGCGTTGAGTGAGTCCGCGTTGTTCTGCAGACGCACCGACCGCGGCGTCGTCGCTGAGAGCGGACCCGTGAGGGCGCCGTCCACGAAATGGATGACGTTGTCGGCGTAGGCCTGATTCCACAGCGTCTGGCCGGACTCATCCAGATACTCGCCGCCACCCTTCAGGTTGTGCGACCCGCCGAGGAAGTTGTCCTTGAAGTAGCTGACCGCGCCCGTGTACTGGTTGCGCCGGCGGCGCAGTTCCCAGTCGCGGCCGCCGCCGAGCACCTGGTTGGTGTTGAGCGACTCGTAGCGCGTCGTGCCGGTGTTGCTGTCGAGGCCGAAGTTGTAGCCGAACTGGCCGGCACGGAACTCGACGAACACGTTCTGGCCGATCGTGCCGTTCCATTCACCCTTGTAGACCCAGCTCGGCGAGTCCTGCAGCGTGGTCGAATCGGCGGTGATGTGGATCGGCGCGCCGAGGCGGTTGCTGCTGTCGGTGCGGTTCGGCTGGGTCTTGGTGCCGTGCTGCAGATAGGCCACGAACTTGTTGGCCTGGTTGAGCTGATAGGTCAGCTTGCCGGTGTAGTTACGCAGCTTGGTGTCGAACGGCGTGCCGTCGAGGAAGCTGCCTGAGGGTGGCGCGGCGACGGAGTTGCGCTGGTCGAGGAACGCGCCGAAGCCCCAGATCTTGTCCTTGAGCACAGGGCCGCCGATGCCGATGTTGGTGTTCTTGTAGCTGGCGAGGCGGTTGCCATCGGGACGAATCACGGCGCCGGGCGTCGGGATGACCTGGTCGGCCGCCAGATTGCGGCTCTGGACGCTCTCGTCTTCCATGTCGTAGTAGAAGTTCAGGCTCGGGCTGTTGCCGCCGCTCTTGCTGACGAACTGGGTCAGCACGCCCGAGTTCGGCATCTCGGCCGAGTTGGCCGCCGCGCCGATGAACACCTCTTCGAAGGAGCCATAGTCGAGGTAGAAGCCGGCCGCCGACGTGCCTTCGGTGGTGTTGATGCCTTCGACGAGCGGACGGTTCTGGCCGGAGTAGCCGTAGGCGAAGTAGGTGGTCTGCGTGCCCATCGTGGCGCCGCCGACGTCCACGCGGTTGAGCGTGACCGACGGCGTCGTGGCGAGGAGCGACCACATGTCGCGGGCGTTCGGCAGCGCCGCGAGGTTCTGCGAGTCGTAGTTGGTCTGAAGACGCGTGGCGCTCGTGTCGATGACCGGCGATTCGCCGCTGACGACGAGGGTCTCGTTCAGCGAGGCCACCGCCAGCGTCACGTTGACCTGGGCGTTGAAGCCGAGCGTGATGCGGACGCCGTCACGCTTGACCTGTCCGAAACCCGCCAGCTCGTAGTTGAGCGAGTACTCGCCCGGGGGGACGGCGGGGAAGCGGTAGATGCCCGCTTCGTTGGTGACTGCCGAGAGGGCGCCGATCTGCGCCGGGCTCGTGGCCGTGACGGTCACGCCGGGCAGTACGCCGCCCTGCGCGTCCTTGACTTCACCTGAGATACTGCCGGTCGAACTCGCGCCGCCGCCCTGCGCGAATGCGCTCGGGACGGCCAGCAGCACTGCGGCTGCCAGCGCGAGCAGAATCCTGCTCGAACGTGCCATGGAAATAGCCTCCTGTGGGGTGTCGTGCAATACGCCGGCGAGCCTGAGGGCTGCCAGCGTGGAAACGGACACCCGCTCCGCAACTGCACGGCGCGGACGTCCGTGCCGTAACTACAGCAAGGGTGATGCCCGATTTTCATGAGACGTCCCACTCCGGCGCATCGTTCCGGCGGCCACCTGGTTCCGCGTGACGACTGGAGACAGACAGGGACGAACGGCGGTTTCGGAGGGATTCCGAGGGGACTCCGGCCCCTGAATCGGCCCGGGTCGGGGGAATCGCCGCCGGCCGGCGTGCCATCCGTCAGCCGTTTGGCTCATGGGAGGCATGCCAACCGGACGTCTTCGGGGCAGGCGTTCGGGATTTTGGGCGGCGCCGATTCAAGAACTCGAACCGTGATCGGCCCGGACGCCCTAGTTGAGGAGGAGCGGAAGGGCGGTCACGAACGAGGCGACCACGGCCACAAGCGTGACGACGAGGCAGGCCGCGCCCCCCACCAGGTGGTCGATACGCTCGGGCTTGAGGGGGTCGAGGAGCAGCCCGGCGACGTAGCCGCCGACGAAACCGCCGAGGTGGGCCTGGTTGTCGATGCCCGGCATGATGAGTCCGAAGATACCCATCATCAGGGCGTACTGCAGCCCCGCCTCGCGGACGTGCCGGCTGCCGGTGCGGTTGCCGTAGTAGACGAGCGCGCCGAGCAGGCCGAAGATCGGGGCCGAGGCGCCAAGCGACAGCTGTGCGCCGCCGATGAGCGGCAGGAACCCGATGTAGCGCCCGGCCACCGACGTGAACGTGAAGCCCACGACACCGGCGAGGGTGTAGACGATCACCATCCGCCCCGGCCCGTACAGCTCGGCCACGGCCGGCGCCAGCTGCCGGATCCACAGCATGTTGAGCACGATGTGCAGCAGGCCGCCGTGCAGCCAGCCCGCCGTGAGCACCGTCCACCAGCGGCCTTCGACGAAGACCGGGTAGGAGCCGCTTGCACCCAGCAGCCGAATCGCCATCGAACTGGGCGCGAGGATGGGGCGCATGCCGGCCACATCGACGAGCAGCGAGAGCACGTAGAGCACGATCGTGCCGCCCATCACGAGCGGCACGAAGCCCAGGTCCTGGCCGAGCCGGCGGAAGGCCGGGGCATACCCCCACAGACCGGGATTGCGGCGGTTGCAGCTGTAGCAGACCGCGTCGTTCACGCCGACGAGGGTGCCGCAGGACGTGCAGATGACGGAGCCCGTGGTCTGGCGCTTGAACACGCCTCTACTTTAGCGGGTCTCGGGGCCCCGGGGCCCGGGTTCCGGCAAAAAAGCACGGCGCTACTTCGCGGCGAAGTACTTCCGGTACCAGGCGATCGACCGTTCGAGCGCGTCCACGACGTGGCCGGTCTCGCGCAGACCGTGCCCCTCGCGCGGGTAGCGCACGAGCGTGGTGGGCACGCCCACGTCGTGCAGGGCCACGTAGAGCTGCTCGGCCTCGGCGATGGGGACGTCGTTGTCGTTCTCGCCGTGCAGGATGAGCGTGGGCGTCTTCACCTTGTGGACCTGGCGCAGCGGCGAGCGCTGCCACAGCAGGTCCATCAGACCGTCCTGGTGGGGATAGCGGCCGAACTCCACGGCGAGGTAGTCGTGGTAGTAGGCCATGTAGTTGAAGCTCACGAGGTTGCTGATGCCGGCGCTCGGGATGGCCGCCGTGAAGCGATCGGTTTCGGTGATGATCCAGTTGGTGAGCTGGCCGCCGTAGCTGCCGCCTTCGATGCCGAGCTTCGTGCGATCGAGCCACGCGTAGCGGGCGAGGGCCGCGTCCACTCCGGCGACGACGTCGCGCGCCTCGGCGCCGTTCTGATCGCCGAAGATTTTGTCCGCCAGCGCCTGTCCGTAGCCGGTCGATCCGCGGTAGTTCACCATCAGCGACGCCCAGCCCTGCGCCGCGTAGACCTGCGCTTTGTGGTTGAAGGCCGGGCCCTGCTGCCCGTGCGGCCCGCCGTGGATGAGCACGACGAGCGGATGGGTGCTGCCCGACGTGCGCCCGAGCGGCAGCGTGAGGAACGCCTCGATCTCGACACCGTCCGCACTGCGGAACGTGAGCGCCTCGACCTCCGCCACGGCGCGTTCGGCGAGCAACGCGCGATTCAGGTCGGTCGGGCGTTCCGCCGCGGCCTCGCCGCGTTTCGTGTAGAGGTCGGCCGGCGCCGCGGGCGCCGCGAAGGCATACGCGAGCATCTCGCGGCCGAGCGCCCAGGCGCCCACGCTGCCGCGTTCGCCCACGACGACCTCGGGCGCGCCGCCCGCGGCCGGCAGGCGCATCAGCCGCACAGTGCCGCGTTCCTGCACCGTGAAATAGATGAACCGTCCGTCGGCCGACCACTGCGGCGTGCCCTGCCGGTTGTCGATGGCGGCACCGAGCTCGACACGGTTCGTGCCGTCGGCATTCATGACCCACACGTGGGTGTCTTCCATGGTCGTCTCCGACGACGTCAGGTCGCGGCGCGTGCCGAGGAACGCGATCTTCGTGCCGTCGGGCGACCACGCCGGCGTGTATTCCGCCGCCTTCGTCGTGGTCAGCCGCCGGGCCTCCTTCGTGCGCGCCGACACGGTGAGGATGTCGTAGTTGAAGACGCGATCGGCGTCGGCCTCCCGGTTCGAGACGAAGGCGATGGTGTCGCCGCCGGGCGCCCAGTCGATCGAGTGTTCGTAGGCGGCGCCCTCCGTCAGCTGCGTCACCTGCCGCGTGCCGATGTCAGCCATGAACACGTGCGTGCGGCGGTTGTCGTTGAATCGCGTGAGTCCTTCACCGGCGGTGGGTTTGTACAGATAGCGCGTGATGACCATCGGGTCGCCATTGGCCTCCGCGTTCTCGGGACCCGGCGTGGCCGAGACGAACGCGATACGGCGCCCGTCCGGCGCCCAGGCCACGGACGCGCCGGCAGACGGCAGTGGATGGTTGGTGCCGGTGACCGGGGCGATGAGACGCGCACCGCTGCCGTCGGCCTCGCTCACCATGAGGCCGCTGCCCTCGGGACCGCTGCCCATGAAGGCGAGCCGGCGGCCATCGGGCGCCCAGCGCGGGTCGTGCGAGCCGCGCGGCAGATCGTGCGTGGCGCCGGTCGTGAGGTTGCGCACGACGAGGGTGGCCTGCGGACGTCCGGGCTCGGTGTTGCGGATGACGGTGTAGGCGACGTGCGTGCCCGACGGTGAGACCTCGACGTCGCCCACCGACTGGAGCTGGAAGAGGTCGCGTGGCGTGAATCCGCGCGGCGACTGCGCCTCGACGGTGAGACCAAGAGCGAGCAGGCCGGCGAGGGCGCCGACCCGGGCGTGGGGAGCGAACATGGCGCGAGTATATGCGGCCCGGCGTGCAGCGCCCCGCCCCGCTGGCTGGTTCCGTGCAGGGCCGGCCCGCCGTCCGGCCGCGGACGTGCTGGAGTGGCCTACAATCAGGGCACGCATGCTCGGTGTCGGCACAGAAATCGTCGTGGTCCTGCTCCTCCTCGTGGCCAACGGCGTCTTCGCGATGTCGGAGATCTCGATCGTTGCGGCCCGCAAGGTGCGCCTGCAGCAGCGGGCCGACGACGGAGACCGCCGCGCCGCCACGGCGCTCGCGCTCGCCAACGCGCCCAGTCAGTTCCTCTCCACGGTGCAGGTGGGCATTTCGCTCGTGGGCGTGCTCGCCGGCGCCTACGGCGGCGCCACGATCGCCGAGCCGCTGCAGGCGACCTTCGAGACGGTCCCGGTCGTCGCGCCATACGCCCGCGGCCTCTCGCTCGGCCTCGTCGTGGCGGTCATCACGTATCTTTCGCTCATCATCGGCGAGCTCGTGCCGAAGCGCATCGGCCTCAATCATCCCGAGACCATTGCCTCCTGGGTCGCGGCGCCAATGATGCTGCTGGCGCGCATCGGCGGCCCGATCGTGGCGCTGCTCACCGGGTCGACCAACCTGGCGCTCAGGATCTTCGGCATCAAGGGCGAAGTCGAGCCGCACCTGACCGAGGATGAGATCCGCGCCGTGATCAGCCAGGGCGCCGAGAGCGGCGCGCTCGAGGAGAACGAAGAGAGCCTCGTGCAGCGCGTCTTCCGCGTCGGCGATCAGCGCGTCGGCGCGATCATGACGCCGCGCCTCGACATCGAATGGGTGGACGTGGACGCCGCCGGCGACGACCTGCGCACGTTCCTGAGCGGCCACAGCCACGGCCAGTTCGTGGTGTGCCAGGGCTCGCTCGACAACGTGCTCGGCACGGTGCGCGCGGCGGACCTCCTGTCGGTCGCGATGAAGAACTCGCCGATCACGCTGCGCAGCCTCATCAAGGAGCCGCTGTTCGTGCCCGACTCGATGGGCATCTTCAAGCTGCTCGAAGCGCTCAAGGGATCACATCGTCACCTGGCGATCGTGCTCGACGAATTCGGCGCCGTCGAAGGCCTGGTCACGGTGACCGACCTGCTCGAAGCGTTCGTCGGCAGCCTGCCCACCGATGCGGCCGCCGATCGCCCGATCGTGGCCCGCGCCGACGGCAGCTGGCTCGTGGACGGCTCGGCGCCGATCGATGAAGTGGCCAACGAGATTGGCCTCGACGAGCTGCCCGAAGGCGAATCCGGCGCGTACCACACGCTTGGTGGCTTCGTGATGGCGCGCCTGGGGCACGTCCCGCGCACCGCCGATCTCTGCGAGTGGGGCGGCATGCGTTTCGAGGTGATGGACATGGACGGGCGCCGTATCGACAAGGTGCTCGTCACGCGGCTCTCGGCGCACGCCGCCGCTGACGCCAGCGACTAGGCCGACGGGTTCACCGGAACGTCCAGACGAAGTTGACCACCGGAAACACGAAGACGTCGTCCACGCCGAGCGGCGTGGCGAGCCCGAGGTCGGCAGAGAGGCGTCCGGTCATGAAGCGCACGCCGGCGCTGGCGATGCCGCCCTCCCTGAACACGTAGTTCTCCGTCACTAGCTTCACGTGCCGGTGGACGCGGTGCTCGCCGCCGAGCATCACGACCGGGGCGCCGTTGTCTTCGAACCGCTCATAGGCGTAGCCGACGCCGACGGTGAGCGCCGTGTCGCGTGTGCCCTGCGTCATCGCGCCGTAGGCCACGCCGAGGCTGTCGCCGTCGATGTTCATGATGTGCATGGCGCCGACGGCCACCTGCGTCGTCGGCCGCGCGATGACCGTGTACTTCGGCGTGAACCAGAACGGCCGGTCGCCGCCTCCGCCGAAGACGAGTGGCGTGCCGCCGCCAATCGAGAGGCGGTCGGTGAGGCCGACCTGTACGAACGGGATGAAGATTTCGTAGACGCCGAGGTAGACGTCGCCACGTTTGAGCGGGCGTCCCGTCGGGCCGAAGAAGAGGCGCGTGGGATTCGGGTCGGCCTTCCAGAACTCCGTGGCGGAGGCACGGCCCTCGACCGTGGCGAGGCTGACGATGTCGGCGGCGTCGATTGTGAGCGTGGCGCCGGCGAGTGTGCGGAACGTGACGCGCGTGCCATCGACGGCGTCGACGCGGCCGAACGCGCTCGTGCCATCACGCAGGCGGATCTCCTGCGTGACGTCTGCCGGCGCCACGGCAATCGTGGCGGCCGGCGTCTGGGCAAACGTGTAGTGAGCAGAGCCTGCCAGCAGGAACGCGGGCAGCAGGATGGTGAGCAGTTGTCGGGTCATGGGACCCTCCAGGGCCAATGTAGCAGGAACCGGACTACGGCGTCTGGTTCGGCACGCGGTCCCACCGGTGGGCGCGGAGCGCCTGCACCAGCTCTGCCGGCAGCGGCCCACGATCGCTCGCCGCGAGGTTCGCGTCGACATGACGCGCCTTCCGCATGCCGGGAATCACCGTCGACACGTCCGGCGACGACAGGATGAAGCGCAGCGCCAGCTCCGGCAGCGACATCCCCGCGGGCACGAGGGGTATGAGGCGCTCGACGCGCGTGAGCGTGGCGTCGAGATGGGCCGGCGTGAAATAGGTGCCGCGCCAGTCGCCCTCGGGAAACCGCGTGTCGCGCGTGAGCGTGCCGGTCAGTGCGCCTTCGTCGAACGGCACGCGCGCGATGACGGCGACGTTCGCGGCGCGGCAGGCCGGAAACAGGCGGTCTTCCGGTGCCTGGTCGAAGGCGTTGTAGACCACCTGGACGGCGTCCACGAGCCCGGTGTCGAGGGCCCGCAGCACGTTCTCGGGCTGCCAGCGGTTCACGCTGATGCCGAAGGCGCGGATCGTGCCGGCCCGTTTCAGATCCTCGATGGCGCGTTTCCAGCCGTCGTCGCCGGCCCAGGCGTCGTCCCACACGTGGAATTGCAGCAGGTCGATGCGGTCGAGTCCGAGATTCTCGAGGCTCTTCGCCGTGAACTCGTGGATGTGATCGGTGGGGAAGGTCTCGGCCACCGGATACTCCGCCTTGCCCGGCCATTTCAGGTTCTTCGGCGGCACCTTCGTGGCCACGATGAGACCGCGGCCGGGATGCGCGCGCACGACCTGCCCCAGCAGGCGTTCGCTGTGCCCGACGCCATACGCGAGCGCGGTGTCGAAGAACGTGCAGCCGCCTTCGACGGCGCGGTGCAGCGAGGCGAGCGACTCGGCGTCGTCAGACCCCGACCAGCCGCCCATGCCCCACATGCCGTAGCCGATGTCGCTGACCTGCCAGCCCGTGCGTCCGAACGTCCGATACTGCATGTGGAAATCCTGAAACGGAGGAGTCTAGGCGCCGGCCATCGCGCTGAGCGCGGCCCACTGCTCGTCGGTGACGGGCATGACCGAGAGGCGCGGCACGCGCACGAGCGCGAAGTCGGCAAAACGCGGGTCGGCCTTCACCGCCTTGAGTGTCACGGGTGCCGGAAGGGCCGCGTCAGATTCGAGATCCACGGCGTAGAATCCGGGGTTCTTCGGATCGCGGTACGGCGTGCCGGCCACGCGGGCCGTGCCGACGATCTGCTTCTCGTCGCCCGTGTGATAGAAGAACACGCGGTCGCCGGGCTGCATCGCCCGCAGGTGTTTCTGCGCCACAGGATTCTTCACGCCCGACCACACGGTGCGGCCGTCCGTGACGAACTGCGCGAAGTTGTAGTTCGAGGGCTCTTCCTTGACCAGCCACTGCATGACGTCAGTATGCCCCGGCGCGGCTACGGCGTCACGAGCGCCGCGATCTTTGTCCAGTCCACCTCGCGCCACATTTGCGCGTGCTGCACGCAGCCCTGCGGCGGGTAGTCCCAGCGGGTGATTGGCGCTGAGGTGAGCCCGTCGCCTGCCACTTTCACGCAGCGGCCGAAGTCGCGCACGAACAAGATCTGCGGGGAGGTGCGGGGCAGCGTGAGGTCGAAGTAGTCCCAGTTGGTGTGCACGATCTGGCGGCACCCGGGAGCGCTCGCTTCGGACACGATCGATCCCGTCATCGCGTAGCGGCCGTTGCCCGACTGGCCGGACGGCGCCGGCACGAAGCAGGCGGGGCTGCCCGCCTCTTCGGGCGAGAGCGCTGCCAGACGCTGCACGGCCTCGGCGTGGGCGTCGATGGCGCTCCAGTACCACTGGCCTTTTGCGTCTTTCTGCGGGTTGGCATTGGCCTGGGCCTCCTGACGCAGCACGGTGATCTCGTTCTCGAGCGAGCGCTGGCGCGCGGCGTAGTTCGACGGACGCGACGTCCGCAGCTCGCCGTTCTGCTTTTCGAACATCTCGCGCTTCTGCGCCTCCCATTCCGGCGCCATCACCTCGGCCAGCTTCTGCTGGTAGCCGGCGAGGCGATCCTCGGCGGTCTTGCGATCTTTCTCGAATGCGCCCATGGCGGCCTTGAGCGCGCGTGCGACCGGCACTGGCGCCCACGGATCGCGGCCCTCGCGCGCAATGACCAGCGACTGGCCCTCGTACACCGGCAGGCCCTGCCAGGAGGCGGTCTGCCGGGGCCGCAGGTAGAAGGGCTCGGGCGGTCGATCGCCGGCGCGCGCCTCGGTCAGCAGCGGCGGGGTGTCGAGTGACTCAGGCAGCCGGTTGAAGAAGAAGTAGGCCGACTCGGTTTCGCCCTTCACGCTCATCGCCCATTTGCCGCTCGTCTCGACGTCGGAGTGGTAGAAGGGGAAGAGGCCGGTGTCGAACGTCAGCGGATATTTGCCGAGCGGCGTCTTGTCTGGCAGGACGAACGGATCGAAGTAGTCGAGCGTGCGGGTGTCCATCACCCAGAAGCCTTCGCCGCTCGACCCGTTCGGTGTCGCCTTCAGCAGGGCGGTCAGCGCGTCGAGCGTCGCCGTCATCCGTGCCCGCTCGGCGGCGGTCTGGGCAGGAATCAGGCGGAAGGTGCCGCGACCGGGCTCGGAGAACGACTTCCAGAACACCTTGCGCTTCCAGGCATGACGGACGCGCGGATTGGGCGACGTGACGAGGCCTTCGGTGTCGCCCGGTTCGAACGTCGGCGGCCCCGTGGGGCGCTGCGCCGCAACGGGTACGAGGGCGATGACGATCAGCAGGCCGAGGACGACGCGACGCATGAGGAGACGCTAGCCCGGCCTGAGTGGCGCGTCAACGGTGCCGCACTTCCTTCGCGCGGAGTTTCACGATGCGGGCGATGAGGCCCACCGGCACCTTCTCGTCCAGCGCGAAACGAATCGTGCCCTTGCTCATGTCGCGACGCGCCCGAGGACGGCGCGCGTGGCCGGCGGCTGCGCCGCCAGGTAGCCGTCCACGGTCGCGAAGGATGTCTTTGCCATCAGCGCGACAGTCTACGCCGCCGGCCTGGCCAGATTGACGGCCAGCACCACCGCGGCGGCGACGAGCGCCAGATCGGCACGTATGCCGAGTGACGCCGCCGCCGTGCTGCCGATCGCGGCCCAGAGCAGCGGGATCACGGAAGCCACGCGCGGCACGCCCCGGCTGCCAATCAGCCAGCCTGCAGTGACGAGCGTCGTCGGGCACGGCACGGCGAAGAGGGGCAGGCGCGGCCACGTGAGACCCGTGATGACGCCGATGATCGGATAGGCCAGCCCGAACGAGATGAAGCCGCACGCTGCGAGCCGCCTCCAGCGGGCCAGGTCCGTGGGTGGCTGGCGGCCGGTCACGGCCGCCCGGGCCAGGATGAGGCCCTGCAGGACGAACACAGCGGCGAAGACCGACGCCGCCGGATTGATGGCACGGAAGTAGACCCAGTGATACACCAGCCCCGACCACCACCAGTGCACGGCGAGCAGGGCGAGCACGAGCGCCTGCGAACGCCTGCTGTCGCGCCACCACACCCAGGCGACTACCGCCGTGGCGAACCAGAGGCCCGCGGCCACGCCCCACAGGGCGAGATTGTAGGCGCCGAACGTGTCCAGGAACGCGTCGCGCGAAAAGGGCAGCGTCATGCGCGCGGCTCCGCCGCCGGCGGCGATTCCGCCATCTCGCGGGTCACGTCCAGCAGACCCTGCACGAGCACATGCGCGCCGGCGCCGACGCCAAGCGTCCAGTAGCGGCGGAACCAGCGACGCGCGTCGTCACTCGTGGCCGCCGTCCGCATCGTGCCCGCGAGCAGCGTGTGGGCGTCGTCGATTCGCGTGACCGACAAGGCGTAGATGGTGCGCGCGAAGCCCGGTGTGGAGAAGGTGCGGAAGTCTGCCGCCGGCACCTCCGCGTACTCGATGATCGGTCGCCAGAACTTGCCGACGAGGCCCAGCGCGATTTCCTGCTCGAAGCGTTCCCCCAGCAGCACCCAGCCGCCGCTCGATGCCGGCAGTTCCGGCAGGTCGCGCAGTCGCAGGTGTGCCGGGGCGGCTGGCGGCGATTCACCGTGCAGGAGGTGCGTGGCGATGTCGGGCAGGGCGCGCAGCGCGCCGAGCACCCCGACAAGAGGGCGCCGCCGGCCGACCTCGATGAGATCGACCGTCATCAGGGCGCGCCATGTGGCGCCGACATCGGCGTGTACGACGACGGCCACCGAATCGGATACGTCGTAGACGGGCAGGAAGTCGTCGAGCAGCATCGGCCGGGCCCCGACGCCGGTCCTGTGCAGAGGCCGTGCCGCCGCTGCCCGCAGTGACGTATTGGGCGTTCGCCGGACGCCGTCTGACGGGCGCGGGGATCTTCCGGGCGGCCCGGTGGAATGTCGGCGCCCGAGCCGTATACTGCTCGGCGGTCCAGGCACGGGCCGCAGCAGATTCGGGGGACGCGATGAAGGTGAATCGTCGAAATTTCGTGCGGACGTCCATGCTCGCCGGCGCGGCCGGCGCCATCCCGGTCGCGCGGCCCGCGGCCCAGCCCGCCGCCGCGCCGCCGGCGCCCGCGGTGTTCACGCCGCTGCGTCGCAACGTCGGCATCTTCAACCAGCGCGGCGGCACGATCGGCTGGCTCGTGAGCGCCGACGGACTGCTCGTGGTCGACAGCCAGTTCGCCGATACCGCGCCGAACCTGCTCGCCGGGCTCAAGGAGCGCAGCCCGCGGCAGATCGACGTGCTCATCAACAGCCATCACCATCCGGACCATACCGGCGGCAACGGCGTGCTGCGTCCGGCGGCGAAACAGATCGTGGCGCACACACGCGCCGCGGAGAATCTCAAGGTGCAGTCGGAGCGTGCGAAGACCACGGCGACGATGCCCGACGTGACGTTCCCCGACACGTGGAGCGTGAAGCTCGGCGACGAGACCATCCGCGCGCGGCACTGGGGCCCGGCGCACACCGGCGGTGACGTCTCGATCCACTTCGAGCAGGCCAACGTGGTGCATCTGGGCGACCTGCTCAACAACCGCGGCTTCGCCAACGTCGACGGCCCGGCCGGGGCGTCGGTGCACGGCTGGATCCAGGTGCTCGAGAAGATGGCGGCGGCCTATCCGGCCGACGCGCTCTACGTCTTCGGGCACGCCGAAGCCGGGCATCCCTTCATCGGCACCCGCGGCGACCTGCACTACCAGCGCGACTACTTCGCGGCGGTCATCGAGTACGCGCGGCAGGCCCGCCGCGAGGGCCGCACGAAGGACGCACTCGCGAAGGTAGAGGTGCTGCCGAAGTTCGAGCACCACGGCGGCACGAAGGCGCGCATCGGCATCGCGCTGACGCTCGCCTACGACGAACTTGCGAAGCTGGGGTAGAAGCGCGACGCCTGACGGCCGGCCGAACCGCCACACTCACGGGTGAGTGTGGCGGAGAGAGTGGGATTCGAACCCACGGTACGGTTTCCCGTACACACGCTTTCCAAGCGTGCTCCTTCAACCACTCGGACATCTCTCCG
>JAEUQR010000040.1 GCA_016789705.1 Acidobacteriota bacterium | reverse complement strand
CGGGTCAGCGTTTCCTGTACCTGGCGGATGCCGGCAGCGGCAAGGTCCGCATCTACGACCGCGCCACCCTCACCGAGGTCGGCGCCTTCGGTCGCATCGGCCGCTACGCCGGGCAGTTCATCTTCCTGCATGCGCTCGCGGTGGACTCACGCGGCGATCTCTACACGGCCGAAGTGGGCACGGGGCGGCGCGTGCAGAAGTTCGTGCGCAAGTAAGACCAGGCAGCTCCGACGTCGGCCTCGCCACCCGCGTCCGCGCCGCCCGAACACCCGCTGCAGGAATAGCCGAACGATCGCAGGTTCTCGGCGCATTGAGCGTCAGCGCCTGTTGTGCCGGGGGCGAGGGCCATGTTTCCGGGAGTATTCGAAGAACCGGCGCCACGGTCGCAGACCGAGGCGCCGGCACGGAACCATCGCGCAGCCCCGGGAGGGCTGGCGCCCTACTTCGACGAGGTGGTCGCGTCGGCCACCACACTCATCTCCGCGTCGTAGATGGTGATGTCGCGGCTGACGACCGTGATCAATCCGGGCGGGTTCAGCGCGTTGAAGGCGGCAAGCTCGGCCGGCGACATGACCCGGTTGGGCGGCCGCCCCTTCGCCAGGTCCGCCCAGCTGTCGTAGAAGGTGTTCGACACGAACGTCCCGGCCGGGCCGCCGAAGACGACCTGACCGGCCGTGCGGCGATGACCGGACTTCTTCGCAGCCTCGAGGAACGCCTGGACGTACTTCAGGTACTCGGCGTTGCGCCCTGGGGCGATGCGCACCGTGTAGCGCTCAGCGAGCTTCGGCGCCGGGCTGCCGGCCGGGTTCCAGCCCATGTCGAGGCGCTGTTGCCCGATGTAGGTGTTGGACGAGTCAATCAGGGCGGCGAGTTTCTTCTGGTAGGCGGCAAAGCCCGCGCCCATGCCCTTCTGCGCGGCACTCTGGCCATCCCGGTCGGCCAGGCTGTTGTGCAGCACGATGCGCAACACGCGATTGGTGTTGCCGGTCGAGAAGCGCCAGACCTGGCTGGCAGCGAGTCCACCCTTCTTCGTGGCCGGGTTCAGTTCCTTGATGATCAACTGCCGGAACTCCGGCATCATGCCCGGCTTCACGGAGTAGGTCGTGGCGGTGTACCAGGCACCGTCGGCAACTCCGGTCTGAGCCCGTCCGGCGACCTGGAGCGCGGTGAGTCCGACGAGAAGAGTGGCGAGTGCGACGCGTTGCATGCTGTCCTCCTGGAGAAGCCGGGAAGCCAGCCTCTCAGGATGAACGAATGAACGACGGCCCCAGTCGCGGGACCATCGGGCATGCTACGCCTATGGATGAGCCAATAGTGAAGTATCTGGCGACGGCCCGGAAGCAGGGCGTCTTACCGTCCTGCCGCCGCTCGACCGGCCTTGATGACCTCGTCGTTCGGCACCAATAACCCGAGGAAACCTTCCGTGACGCGCTGCGCGACGTCCTTGTCGTTGGCCGTGATCATGTTGACGAGCCTGGTGCGCTTCGTCTCCACCATGATCTGCTGGTTCAGCTTTTCCGCCGCGACGCGGTCGCCCTTGAGCGCCCCCGTCAGGCTGCCGATGCCGCAGGCGAGCACGCTGTAGCCGCCGATGTCGGCGATGTCCTTCGCCGCGGCCGCGGCCAGCGGGTCCTCGAGCATCAGCATCGCGACCACGTTGCCCGTGGGGTTGGCGGCCGACCACACGTTGGCGCGGGCGTCGGCAAACAGGCTGATGGCCTGCCGCCCCTGGTCGAGGTTCTCGATGTGCGGCAGCGTGATGCCATCGGCGCCCATCGCCAGGATCTCCTTGATGCGCACGAGCGTCTCGGCCGGGCCGGCGTCGGCGAGTGACGGGATACGGACGAGCAACATCTTGCGGCCCGGGGTGCCCTTCTTGCCGAGGCCTTCGCTGATCGCCATGACGGCGTTGCGGTCGTAGCGGCCCTCGAGATTCAGGAACACGAAGTCGATGAGCGGGTTCTTCGCCAGCGCCTGGCCGCCGGCCACCGTGTAGACCGCCGGGCCGCGGTTCGGGCCGCGCGGCGCCGGGTTCTCGTCGGGCACGAACACACCGAAGGCGGTCTTCCCGGCCGCCCACAGGTCGAACGTCGCCGGACGCGCCGTCTGCGCCAGAGCCGCCTCCGGACCCGCCAGCCCCGCCAGCACCAGCACCGCCGCCATCACTTGCCGCTTGCTCATCGTCTCGTGCCTCCGTCAAAGCCCGGCCGATCATACCGCGCCGGCCGTGTCCGGCGCCGGCCGGTGCCGCGAGGCCCGCCGCCCCACGCTAGAATGGCTCGTCGTGCGTCGTCTGGCCGTTCTTCTGTGTGTCGCTCTGACACTCGCCGTCGCGAGCAGCGTCCCCGTCGCGCAGGGGCCATCGCCCGCGCCGATCACGATCGTGAGTCCACAGGGCCGCCGCAGTCTCACCGTCACGACGGTGAACGGCGGCGACTACCTGTCACTCGACGACGTGGCAGCGGCGCTCGGCCTGACGCTGCGTGACGACCGCGTGACCGGCACGACCACGGTGGCCGCCGGCGGCCGCACGGCCGTACTCACCCCGGAGCGCAACGTGGTCTCGGCGCAGGGCCGGCTGGTCTCGCTCGCCGCGCCGCCGCTCCGCCAGGACGGCCGGCTCGTGGTCACGCCCGAGTTCGTGACGCGTGTCGTCGGCGTGCTGCTCGAGCGCCGCGTGGACTTCCGCCGCGCCGGCCGCCTCTTCGTCATCGGCGACCTGCGCGTGCCGCGCGTCGTCGTGCGCGGCGAGTTCGCGGCAAGCGCCGCGCAGATCACGTTCGACATTGCGCCGGCCGCCGAACCCACGGTGACCCGCGCGGGCAGCGAGCTCGTCGTCACCTTCGCGGCCGATGCCGTGGATGCCGCCGTGCCCACCGTGCCGGCCAATCCGCTCCTGCAGAGCATCCGGCCGGGCGAGGGCGCGAGCCTCGTGCTCGCGACCGGCCCGCGCTTCCAGTCGCATCGCGCGTCCGTGCAGCCGATCGACGCCGGCACGACGCGGCTCGTCATCGACCTCGTGGCCGCCGGCGCCGACACGCTCACACCCGGCGCGCCTGCCGCACCGGCGCCGCCGCCGCCGCCGGCGGCGGGTGCCGATCCCGGCCCGGCGCCGTCACTGCCGCCGCCCGGCGGCGTCCGCACGGTCGTCATCGACCCCGGCCACGGCGGCGAGGCCAACGGCACCGAAGGCCCGGGCGGCACCCTCGAAAAGACGGTCACGCTGCAAGTCAGCCGGCGCCTGAAGACCCTGCTCGAAGGGCGGCTCGGCCTGCGCGTCATCCTCACGCGCGAGGACGACCGCACGCTCGACCAGGACGAACGCGCCGCCATCGCCAACAACAACCGCGCCGATCTCTTCGTCAGCATCCACGCCAATGCGGCCGTGCGGCCCACGGTCAAGGGTGCCGAGGTCTATTACCTGAGCGTGGACCGCGCCAGCCTCGAATCGCGCCGGGCGATTCAGCAACCCGACGCGCTGCCGCAACTCGGCGGTGGCACGCGCGCCATCGAGCTCATCCTGTGGGAGACGGCGCAGCTGCGCCACCTCGAACAGTCGGCAACGTTTGCGGCGCTCGTCGAGTCGGCGCTCCGCGGCAAGGTCGAGATGAGCCCGCGGCCGGTGCAGCAGGCGCCGTTCCGCGTGCTGGTGGGCGCGAACATGCCAGCCGTGCTCGTCGAAGTCGGCTACCTCTCGCATCCGGAGGAAGAGAAGACGCTCACGAGCGCCGCCCACCAGGACAAGGTGGCCCTCGCCGTGTTCGAGGCCATCAGCGCCTTCCGCGGCCGCCTCGAGAAGCCGGCCCAATGACGCCGCGCCGCGTTGCCACGCTCGTGGCCACCTGCGCCCTCGTCGTCGGCCTCGGCTGGCTGATGTTCTCGTTCCTCGAGCGGCGGCTGTCGGCGCCGACGCCGGATGCCGAGCCGGCCGCGCCGGCCGCCGAGACGCCGGCGGCGGTCGGCCCGCACATTTCCGCCATCCTGTACTTCGTCTCGGAGGACGGCACGCTGCTCGAGCCTCGCGCGGTTGACGTGCCGCTGCGGGATTCTCCGGCCGCGCAGGCGCGCGCGCTCGTCGAAGCGCAGCTGGCCGCCACCCCGCCCGACGCGCTCATCCGCGCCGTGCCGGAAGGCGTGGCGGTGCGCGGCGTGTTCCTGACCGGCCGCGACGATGCCTACGTCGATCTCGACGGCACCTTCGTCTCGGCGCTGCCGGGCGGCTCGCACAACGAGCTCATGGCCACTTACGCCATCGTCTCGGTCCTCACGACGAACCTCACGCCCGTGACGCGCGTGCAGATCCTGATCGATGGCCGCGAGGTCGAGACACTCACCGGACATGTGGACTTGCGTGAGCCCTTGCGAAAGAATGAAGGGCTCATCCGCGTCCCATGACCAGACAATTCGATCGCGCTCCCGGGGACCTGCGTCCCATCACGCTCACGCCCGGCTATCTCGCCCACGCCGAAGGCTCGGTGCTCATCGAGGTGGGCCACACGAAAGTGATCTGCGCGGCGTCGGTCGAAGACCGCGTGCCGCCGTTCCTGCGCGGCAGCGGCAAGGGCTGGGTGACGGCGGAGTACGGCATGCTGCCCCGCGCCACCAACACCCGCACGACCCGCGAGGCGTCGCAGGGCAAGGTCGGCGGGCGCACGATGGAGATCCAGCGCCTCATCGGCCGCTCGATGCGTTCGGTCGTGCGCCTCGAACGGCTCGGGGAACGGACGCTGTGGCTCGACTGCGACGTCATCCAGGCCGACGGCGGTACCCGGACGGCCGCGATCACCGGCGCCTTCGTCGCGATGGTGCTCGCCTTCGGGAAGCTGCGGGAGACGGGCGGTCTCACGACGATCCCGGTGAACGACTACGTCGCCGCCACGAGCGTCGGCATCGTCGCCGGCATGCCGCTGCTGGATCTGGCCTACGAGGAGGACTCGAAGGCCGAAGTCGACATGAACATCGTCAAGACCGGCGACGGGCGCTTCGTGGAGATCCAGGGCACGGCGGAAAGTGAGCCGTTCGATCAGGCGGCGCTGAGCGGTCTGCTCGACCTCGCCTCGAGCGGCATCGACCGCCTGATCACCGCCCAGCGCGAGATCTGCGGGCCGATCATGGGACGCTGATGCGCGTGCTGCGCTTCGCGACGACCAATCCCCACAAGGTCCGCGAGGTGCGCGGCCTGCTGGACAGCGTGCCGGTGCAGGTCGAGACGCTCGCCCACGTTCCCGCGGCCGCCGAGCCGGAGGAAACGGCCGCCACCTTCGAAGGCAACGCGCGGATCAAAGCTCTGCACTACGCGTCCCGGCACCCGGGTGAGTACGTGGTGTCGGAGGACTCCGGCCTCGAAGTGGACGCCCTCGGCGGCGCGCCCGGCGTGCAGTCGGCCCGGTTTCTCGGCCCGGATGCCACCTACGCGGCGCGCTTCGACGAGATCCTGCGACGCCTGCGCGACGTGCCGGAGGCCGGGCGCACCGCCCGCTTCGTCTGCGCGCTGGCCGTGGCGAAGGACGGCGCGTTGCTGTTCGAGACGCGCGGGGTCGTCGAGGGGCGCATCGCCTACGCCCCGGCGGGCGATGGCGGCTTCGGCTACGACCCCATCTTCTTCAGCCCCGCCCTGGGCTGCACCCTGGCCGAGGCGGGCGACGTCAAAGCCACCGTGAGCCACCGCGCGCAGGCCGTTGCCGCCCTCCTCCACTGGGTGCGGGACCTGAAGTAACCTCAACAGACAGCCCCCATGCTTCAGGTCGAACGTTCCGAGCGCAGCCGCACCGCCATCCTCGACGCCGCCCTCGAGTTGTTCTCGCATCGCGGCTACGGCGCCACGAGCATGCGTGACATCGCCGGCAAAGCCGGGGTGTCGACCGGCTCGGTCTACCACCACTTCCAGGACAAGGAGGCGATCTTCCAGGCGCTGCTCGAGCAGTTCCAGGCGATTACGAAGCGGCCCGACTTCCCCATCAACGTCGTGCTCGAACGCGGCGACTTCCTCGACGACTTCGCCGCCCTCGCCGACGCCGCGCAGCAGGTGCTGACGCGATGGCGCCCGTATCTCTCCCTCTACTACGTGGACGCGGTGGAGTTCGACGGCCGTCACATCCAGCGCTTCTACGCCGACCTCGCCACGCGCTTCGAGGCGTTCGCCGAGACGCATCGTGCCAGCCTCGGCCTCGACACGCGCTTCCGCGACGACGTTCCGTTCGCCCCGGCGCTGCTCTTCGCCACGCGCGCCTTCATCTACTACTTCTCGGTCGAGTCGATCTTCGGCGTCGAACGGCAGATGGGCCGGCCCACGCCGGACGCCATCGCCCTCATCTCCGGCATCATGCGGCGCGGCATGCTGAAGCCGGTGCCGGGCGACGCGACGCCGACGGCCTGACGCGACGCGAGGCCGACGGCCTGACGCAGCGCGAGGCCGACGGCCTAACGCGGCGCGAGGCCGAGCCCGCGCATCTCGTGTTCCACGAGGTGCCGCATGCCCTCGTCGAGCGGCCGTGGCGCGAAACCCAGTTCCCGCGCGGCTTTCGCGCTCGAGCCCAGATAGGTCACGCCGGCCACGACGCGCAGCGTCTCGCCGCGCAGCGCCTCGGGCAGCGGCGCGAGCGCGCCCACGCCGTCCATCACGCGCGCCAGGCCGCGCAGCACGCGCGGCGGGATGCCGGCGATCGGCGCCGGCCGGCCGCTGGCCCGCGCCGCCGACTCCACCGCCGCACGCAGCGAGTGGGCCGGCCCGGCGATGATGTAGCTCTCGCCGACGCGTCCGCGCTCCATCGCCTCGATGTGGGCGTGCGCGGTGTCGTCCACGTGCCCCCAGCAATAGGCCGTGCGCGCCGGCACGACGGGCAGGCGGCGCCGCAGATGGTTCACGAAGATGCCGCGCATCGCGCTCGTATCCCCCGGACCGTAGACCACGCCGGGCTGCACGATGATGAGCGGCAGCCCCGCGGCGATGGCCGGCAGTGCCACCTCGTAGTGCGCACGCCACTTGGTCTCGTCGTAGAGTGACAGGTGCGGGCCGTCGTAGCGGTAGGTTTCATCGACGAGCACGCCGTGCGTGTCGGAGAAGACCGTGAGACTGCTGGTATGGACGCCGCGCGGGATGCCTAGTTCGCGCATCACTTCCAGCACGTGCCGCGTGCCGAGGACATTGACGGATTCGGCGAGCGCCCGCGCTCGCGGCGCGCCGATCTTGTACCAGGCGGCGACGTGGAACACGCCGTCCGCGCCGCGCATGCCGGTGCGCAGAGTGTCGGGCGCGGTGATGTCGCCCACGTGCAACTCGCAGCCGAGCTTGGCGAGCAGTGACGCTTTCTCCGGCGACCGCACCAGCGCCACCACCTGGTGTCCCCGTGTGCGGAGTTGCTTGGCCACCTCGGCACCGATGAATCCCGTGGCGCCGGTGACGAAGTAGCGAGACACGGGCGTCAGGATAACGCAGCCGCCCGGCCGCGGCAGCGCGTCACACAGAAGTCGTGCAGGCGGGTACAATGCGGAGACCGGACGCCTGCGGGCAGCACCACGGCGTCGGGGCGTAGCTCAGCCTGGTAGAGCGCTCGCTTTGGGAGCGAGAAGTCGCTGGTTCGAATCCAGTCGCCCCGACCATTCGCCCGCCGCCCGCGGCGGCGATGGTCGGCCCGACGGCCTCAGGCATCGCGCGGCTCGAGGCCGCGACTTGGCACGAATCCAGTCGCCCCGACCATTCGCCCGCCGCCCGCGCGGCCACGGTTGCTGACGAGAAGCGTCCGGCCGGCCACGATATCGTCAGCGCGGCTGCGCGTACGGTGTCGCGACATCATGTCCGCCATGTGGGCCGGCGCAATCTGCGCGCTCGCGGTTCCGGCGCAGGGCTCCGGTGCACCGCACACGACGCGCCAGGATTTCCCGCACGAACACGGCGGCGCGACGCCGACACCGAATCTGACGCAGCCCGGCGCCGGTCAGGCCGCGCCGACTGGCCGGGGTCTGCCGGCCAGGCACGTCCGTTGCACAGGGCGGAGCACGCGTATGGTCATGACCATCCTCGTCGCCTGGTGCACGGTGAGTGTCACGCTCGGACCACTGGTGGGCCGGCACCTGGCCCGCCGCGCCGCGGCCGCGCCGTCCTCGTAGCGCCAGACCGGAGGCCGCGTGGGCCGTCGGCCGGCGCGTTATCCCCGCGCCCAGCGAAAGTGCTGCAGGCCGACGTTGAGCGCGGACTTCACGGTCGACCAGTCGGACGCGAGCATCTTCAGGTACGTGAGCATCGGGCCGGGCCGCATCGCCCACTCGCGGAACGCGCGCTTCTGCCAGTACTCCAGCTCCTCGGCGCGCAGGTTCGGATAGTCGAGCACGGTGGACTCGTCCATGTCGACCTCCTCCCAGCGCGCGCCTTCGCGGAACCAGCCGTTCTTCGCCACTTCCTTGAAGAACGGCGTACCCGGATACGGCGCGGCGATGTGGAACAACGCGATGTCGAGCGGAAGCGCCTTGGCGAATTCGATGGTGCTCCTGATCGTGGCGACGGTTTCACCCGGCAGGCCGATGATGAAATAGCCCCAGTTCTTGATGCCCGCCTGGCGCGCCCACGCGAGCGACTGTTTCGCGCGCTCGGGGTCGACTCCCTTGCGGGCATGGGCCAGGATGTCCTTGTCGGCCGACTCGAGGCCCCACGAGATGAAGTGGCAGCCCGAGCGGGCCATGAGCTGCAGCATCTCGAGGTCGACGAAGTCGACGCGGCTGTTGCACGTCCACTTGATCTTCAGACCCTCCGCGATGATCGCGTTGCACAGCTCGACGACCTGTGCGCGGTTCACGGTGAAGAGGTCGGCGTACATGTGGATGTTGTGCACGCCGAGCCGGCCGAGCTCCTTGATCTCCTCGATCAGCTTGCCGGCCGACCGCATGCGCATGCTGGGGCCGTACGACACGTGCTTGATGCAGTAGGTGCAGCCGGCCGGGCAGCCGCGGCTGGTGACGATGAACGCGAACGGCCCCTTGAGCAGGGGCATCCGGTACTTCGTCAGCGGCAGCAGCGAATACAGCGGCATCGGCAGGTCGTCGAGGTCGGCGATGAACGGCCGATCGGGGTTGACCACCACCTCGCCGCGCTGGCGCCACACCAGGCCCTTCATGAAGCTGTAGTCCTTCTCGCCGACGCCGAATTTCCGCGGCTCGTAGGCCGCATCGTGCTTCCTGAACAGCAGCGCGATGTTCTCCGGCCGCGAGAACTGGTTGCCCTCCAGGTGATCGATGAGATCGCGCAGCGTGAGATCGGGCTCGCCGCGCAGACCGAAGTCGAGCGAGGGATAGGGCCGCAGCGTCTCGCGCGGCATCGGCGTGATGTGCGTGCCGAACGCCATCGTCACCGCGCCGACGGTCTTCGCGAGGAACGTGCCGTAGAGGTCGTTCTGCAGCGTCGGCGCCGTCAGCTGCGTGACGTAGTACCGCGGACGTTCCCTGCGGACGATGTCCTCGAACGCCTTCCACGACATGCCCTCGGCCACGGCATCGACCACCCGCACGCTGTAGGTGGGCTGCAGCAGAGCCGCCATCTGCGCCAGCGAGACCTGCGGCCAGATCATGTTCTCGCGTGAGCGTCGGCCGACGCGATGCTGGGACCGGATCCAGATGGCGCCGTCGGGTGTCGGCGGATTCACGAGCAGGACGTCGACGTTGCTCTTCTCGCCACGCGAGGCCGCCGACCGGCGGGCGAGTTCGTCGGTATCGGGATGCACCATCGGCAGCACGATGGTGCGCGTCTTCTCACCAACGTTCCGCCGCGCCTTGGGGGGCGACGGCACCGGGTCGGTCGTGCTCATGCTCACTGCACCTCGGGTCCGCCAGCCTGTTCGCTCAACTCCGCCAGCACGGACATGATGAGTGACCAGAACGCCAGCTGGAGCCCTACCAGGATCACGAGCGCGCTGCCCGACAGGTAGAGCCAGAGCCGTTCGATCGGCCAGCCGCGCAGGGACAAGGCGAAGCTTACTGCAGACGCGCCGACACCCGCCACCACGCAGACGATGCCGGCCGGCAGGAAATGCCGCTCGAGCGGCGTCGAGAACAACGGCCGCGCGAACAGGCCCTGCCGGATCGGCCGCTTGTGGAAGAGCGACACCAGGTAGTTGAACGCGGCGCCGAGCGCGAACACGCTCACGCCGCCGACGCCGAAGACCAGCGCGCAGAACACCGCCAGCACGCCGCCGGGACCAAGCGACTCGACGCCGCTCAGGCGCGCCGCCACCAGGCCGACGGCCACGGCCACTGCCACCGCGACGCCAGCCAGCCCCGCGAGGCCGAGGATCCGCACCGGATTGTAAGTGAGCGCCGTCCAGACGATGGTGCTGAGAAACCGGAAGCCGTCACCGGCGACGCTCAGCTTGGATTCGCCGACACGATCGTTGTAGGGAATGGGACGCTCGACGACCCGAATGCGTTCGTGGACGGCGCGCGTGCTCATGACCGGCGTGAGGTTCAGCCCGTCGGGCAGAGGCGAGAGCACGGCGAGCGTGGACTTGCGGAACACCCGCATACCGCTGGCGGAGTCGGACACGCTGGCGCGACCGACCACCGAGAGCAGTCGGGCGAAGAACAGATTACCGATGCGCCGGATGAGCGGCATCTCCGTCTGGGCACCGGCCAGCCGCGACCCGATGACCAGGTCGGCGCGGTCTTCGACGATCTCACGGCACAGATCCGGGAACCGTTCCGGCGGGTATGTGGCGTCACCGTCGAGGAAGCCGATGAGGTCGTGCGAGGCGGCGGCGAAACCCGTCTTGAGGGCGGCGCCGTATCCGCGGTTGACCGGATGCTGGATGAGGCGCACCAGCGGGTACTCGGCGATGGCGGCCGCCGACCCGTCCCGCGAGCCGTCGTCGACCGCGATCACCTCGAGGTCCTGCACGCCCACCTGCTGCAGTTCGACCTGCAGTGCCAGACAACGCCGCAGCGTCTCGCCGATAGCATCGCGTTCGTTGTAAACGGGGATGCAGATGGAGAGCCCGCGTCGCGCCGTCGCGCCGCCGGCTGCCGTCGTCCCTGGGTCAATCATCACGTCGCCACCCGTGCAATGGCCATGCCCCCCGCCGCCGCGGCGCCTGGAACGCCCGATCTCGGGACAACAAGGCTGAATCGCTGAAAAGGCTCGTGGGGCCGCGCCCGGCGTGGGGTCGAACCCGCGATGAAGACGAACATAATTCTAGCCGGGCCCAGACAACTACCGCCCCGCGGGCGTGACGGTTTCGAGTGCCCCCAGCAGCGTCCGAGCCACGGCCCCTGTGTCGTAGGAGCGCATGACGAGGGCCCGCGACTCTCCCGCCAGCCTGCTGGCCAGCACGTCGTCGTTCAGCACGCGGGCGACGGCCGCGGCGAACCGCGCCGGGTCGTCTTCGACGAGCAGGTGTCGCCCGGGCTCGATCTCGATGCCCTCGCAACCCACCGACGTCGAGACCACCGGCAGACCGCGGGCCATGGCCTCGAGTATCTTGACCCGCATGCCGCTGCCCGCGCGCAGCGGCACCACCAGCACGCGACTCTGACGCACGAACGGATCGATGTCGGGCACCCACCCGGTCAGCGTCACGCCGGGCGCCCGGCGGCAGAGCTGGGCCACCGGATGGTCGTCGCGGCCCACCGACATCAGCGTCGCGTCGGGTCTGGCCGCCCGCACGAGCGGCCAGATGTCGCGCACGAAGGTGGCGAGCCCGTCGGCGTTCGGCGGCCAGTGCAGACCGCCGAGGAACAGCACACGGGCGTCGGGCGTCACCTCGCGGATCGGCTCGCCCCCGGCGCCGTCCACGGCGATGGGCACCGTGGCGAAGGCCACCGACGGGCCGGCCAGCACCGCCAGGGCGCGGCGGTCGACATCGCTGACGGCGAGCACCAGCCGGCTCGCGCGGCAGACGTCACGTTCGTAGGCACGGACCCGCCGCCACTCCAGGGCGCCGGCGGCGCGCGCCAGCACGTTGCCCTGCGTCGCGGCGAAGCGCCGCAGGATGGCGTGCTCGACGTTGTGCGCGTCGTAGACGATCGGCACGCCGAGGGGCCGCGCGTACTCGGCCATGCTGAGGTGATCGCAGTAGACGAGATCGGGCCGCCAGTCGCGCACGACGGCCTGGATCTCGCCGAGGACGCGGCGCGCGAAATGGCGGCCGACGGTGTACGGCGCCCCGGCGAGACTGCGCAGCGCGAACCAGGCCTCACGCGACAGCGAACGGGGCACGAGGTGCAACGCCACCGCCACGCCGAGCGACGAGAGCGACTCGAGAAGCGCCCGCTGCCCCGCCTCGCGAATGAAGGCATGCGCCCGCACCTCGTGCGCCGCGGCCAGCATGCGAAGCGTGTGGTAGGTCTTGATCCGGCCACCCGAATCGAGGGGATACGGGATGGTCTCCGTGAGGAACAGAATCCGCATCGGTGCGTCGTGAGGATAGCAGGGTCCCTAGGCCTGCCTATGCCGGCGTGCCGAGGTCGTCCATCCCTCCGAAGTACACCGGATCGGTCGGGAGCGGCGGCGAGGCGCGCATGTCCCTGACGACACGCGCCGGCGCCCCGACGGCGAGAGCATGCGCCGGAATGTCACCGGTCACGACCGCCCCGGCGCCGATACACGCGTGCCGGCCGATCGTCACGCCGTCGAGCACGATGGCGCCGGCGCCGATCCAGCAGCCGTCCTCGATGCGGATGCCGGCGGCCGTGATGCCCTGGTCCATGATCGGCCGGTCCGGATCGGACATCACGTGATTGACCGCCAGCAGCTGGACGCGCGGCCCGAACAGCACGCGGTCGCCGATCGTGATGCCGCCCTGGGCGCGCATCAGGGTTTCCTCGCCGAGGAACGTTCGCTGGCCGATGCGGATGCCGGCATGCGGAATCCCGCGGAAGTTGAACACATGCAGACGGCACCCGCTCATCAGCCACGAGTGGTCGCCGATCGAGATGCCGCCGGCGCCCCCGTGCAGGTAGACCCCGTGATCGAGGTAGACGCGCGCGCCGAGCGTCATATCCTCGGGACGCACCAGGCGCACATGGTCTTCGATCGCCGGCAGGCCGCGGGCGCGCAGGAAACATTTGTAGGCCACGCCGCGCAGGGCGATGCCGACGATGCTTGGCACCCAGGCCAGCAGCGCCTGCAGCAGTTCGCCCGCCACGTAGTGATACGGACTGCGGCTTCGCTGCCGCAGGTAGAACCCAAGCTCGCGGACCATGCAGACCTCAGTAGGCGCGGACGCGGAAGACGCCCGCCGTCGGCGCGATGAACACCGGCTCGAAGAGCGCCGAGCCGGCCGGTGAATACGAGCGTCCGAGGCGCGCCTCGCGATCGGTCCAGACGACCAGGGTGACACCATCGGCGGCCAGCACGCGCCGACGCCACGCGTCGTCGACGTCGGTCGAGAAGAACTGGTGCACCGTGTCACGCCGCTCGAAGTAGCGATTGGTCATCGCCCAGTGCGCCAGATAGGCACGCGTGCGGCCGTAGTTCGGCACCCAGCGTCCAACCGGCTCGAGCGCCAGGGCGACGTCGGAGGGAGAGGCCACGGCGGCGAGCGCGTCGAGCGCCGCCGCTTCGTCGGTCGTCACGTAGTAGGGCGCGTCGGGGCGGCGCAGCTCGACGAGACGCCAGACCAGCAGATAGAGGTTGGTGGGCAGCACGAGCCCGGCCAGCACCAGCACCGGCACGAGACGCGCCAGTCGCCCGCCGAATCGCGCCGCCAGCGCCGCCAGCGCCGGCGCAAGCGTAGTGCACCACACGTCGGCCGCCAGCAGGGCCAGGGGAACCTGGAAGGCCGCCAGCAGCTTCACCTGGAACACCGACGGCACGTAGATGAGCGCTGCGCTCGTCAGCGCCCAGCAGGCCACGAACCGCGTGCCGTCGTGGCGCCACGGCAGGCCGCGAACGCGCCAGGCCGCGAGCACGAGCGGCGCGCCGAGGAGCACGACGAGCAGTGGCGGCACCGGCGTCCAGACCCCGGCGTTGACGTACTGCGCGAGCACGGCGCGCCAGAGCGGATCGGCCGACGTCAGGTACTGGTAGTAGCCGGCCAGCGGCGCTGAACACACGAGGATGAGCACGATGGCCCACGACAGACGCCACGGGATGCGGCGTGCACGCGCGGTCTCGACGAGCCAGAACACGCCGAGCACGGCGTACACCACGACCAGATCGTAGGCATGCAGCAGCGCCACGCCGAGCGCGCCGGCGGCACAGGCGGCCCACGCCCCCGCGCCGGCGCCGGCGTGCACCCGGAAGGCGCCGGTGAGGGCGATGAGCATGAAGCCCTGGGCCAGCGGCAGATACGGATACGCCAGGAGTCCGAACCACGTATTGGGTTCGACGATGTAGATGGCCTCGGGAAACGGCGCGTCGGCGAGTCCGAGGAGATACTTCGCGGCGACCAGCACCCAGCCGAGGCCGCCACCGGCGAGCGACACCCAGAAGGCGACACGCGCCTGGGCGGGCGTCCGCGCCAGACGGACGACCGTCACCGCGAGCGCCGGACCGACGACGGCGGCGGCGGCCACGCGCCACCACTGGAACAGCGCGGCGAACGACAGGCCGAAGAGCATCTGGGCCCGGGCCAGCAGCCACATCGCCGGGTTCAGGAACGTGGCGGCGTTGGGTTCGGGCGTCATCGTGTTCGAGATGAACAGGCCCTCGCGCGATGCCGTGACCCACGACCAGTACTGCGCGTGGTCCGGCACGTCGAACAGCAGTCCGAGATACACCCGCCCGTCCGGCGCCGCCGCGGCGCCGTAGAGATACGGCACCGAGGTCACGAGCAGGCAGACGAAAGCGCCGGCGAGACCTCGCAGCATCACGGTCCGGAGAGAAGGCGCAGCAACGGTCGTTGGCATCAGTGACGCTCAGGCGAACGGCCCGCCGCCTCGAGGACGTCGAGGAACTGGCGGCCGATCGCGTCCCAGGTGTAGTGACGCGCGACCAGAGCGCGGCCGGCCGCCGAGAGGCGCGCGGCGAGGCCCGGCTCGGCGAGCACGCGCAGAACGGCGGCGGCGAATGCCGCCGGATCGTCGCCAAGCAGCACGTGTTCCCCATCCGATACCGCCAGCCCCTCGGCGCCTTTGCGTGTCGAGACGACCGGGGTGCCGAGCGCGAGCGCTTCGAGAATCTTCAGGCGCGTGCCGCCCCCGGTGCGCAGCGGCACAACCGCGACCGCCGCCGCCCCGACCGCATCACGCACATCCGGCAGCCGGCCCGTGAAGCGCACGCCGGTACGGCCGGCCCACTGTTCGAGGTCCACGCGGCCCGTGTCGCCGGTGACCCAGAGTTCCACGTCCGGGCGCACGGCCTGCACGTGCGGCAGTACCTCGGCCAGGAGCCACGCGACGGCTTCGAGGTTCGGACGATACGTCACGGCGCCGGGGTAGACGAGGCGTGCGGGCGCAGCGGCCGGACGCGGATGCGTGAGATCGGCGGCGTCGGCGCCGTTCGGCACGACATGGAGCCGCGACGCGTCGGCGCCGAGCCGCACCATCGACTCACGTTCCTGTTCGGAGACGACGGTGACCGCCGCCATCTGGTGCGCCAGGCGCCGAAGATACCGCGCGTGCTTCCACCAGGTCAGGCGCCGCCGCAGACGCTGTGACCGCGACCCGGCCTGCGCCGCCAGTCCCTCGATCTGGCGCGGCTCGGCGTCCTCGAACACCGCGGGGCATGCGACGCCGGTCAGATACCGTGCGGCGCTGAGCGCGAAGCCGACGGCCACGTCCGCCGTGGCCGCTCGCGAGGCCACGAGCGCCCGGACCTCCGGGTCATCGGTCGCGACGAGCGAGCGCGGCGTCATCGTCAACAGGCCGTTCACCGTACTGGCCACCGGCTCGAAGGGACTCCGCGGCAGGATCGTGACGGCACGGCAGAACTCACGCAGATGCGCGACCTCCGCGGCGGTGGGCGCGCCGGGCGCGCTGAATGCCACGAGATCGACGGCGTGGCGGGCCGCCAGCGCGCGCAGCAGGTGGTAGACGCGCAGCGTACTCCCGTTCACGAGCGGGTACGGCGACCACGTGGAGAGCGCGAAGACGTTCATGCCGGCCGGCCCACGGCGCGATACAGGCCAACGAGTGTCTCGAGTTCGTTGTGGAGCGGACGCCGCCTCGACGCGCCGGCCGTCAGCGCCGGCAGGAGGCCGGGCTCGTCGAGCAGCCGTGTGATCTGCCGGACGAGATCCCCCGGGCGCCACGGATCGAAGAGCAGGCCATCCTGCTCATCGGCGACGAGTTCCGGCGAGCCCCCGAGGTTCGACGACAGCACCGGCAACGCCGCCAGCTGCGCTTCCTGGATGACGAGCGCCGCCACTTCGTGCCAGACCGACGGCACGACGACGACGTCGCTCGCGGCCAGCAGGTCGGGCAGGTCCCCGCGACGGTAGGGCCCGTGGAAGGTGATGCGTGGATCGCCGGCCGCGCGGGCCTGCAACTGCGCGACATAGGACGGATGCGGGGTGAGCGGCCCGTGCACGGCGAGAGACACGGGACGCCCGGCCAGCGTGCGCACGGCATCGATGAGCAGGTGCACGCCCTTGTGCGGGGCCAGCTGGCCGATGAACGCCAGGCGCAGTGTGTCCGAGGGCCGGCGTGCCGGGCGCGGCTGCGGCGGCAGGCCGTAACGGCTCAACTGAATCCGTTCGACGGGGTATCCCAGGGCGCCGAGCCTGTCGGCCACGAAACGTGTCGGCGCCAGCACCGCGGCCGCGGTCTCGACGAGGGCCAGCAGGCGTGCCTTCCGCTCGGCCACGGCGGAGTCCGGCCCGCTCATGAGGAGCCGCCAGAGCCACGACCGATCCTGACCACGGCTCACGGCGCCGCCGGTGACCCGGTCGAGCAGGCGATGACGGCGCTGGTCCGCCGTCAGACACCATGCACACTTGGCAGGCCGTTCCGGCCCGGAGCAGAGCCGGCCGTCCGGATGCAGGAGCGTGATGCGCGGACAGGTGAACCAGTAGTCGTGGATCGTCAGCACCACCGGTGTGGCGGCGCGCCGCGCCGCCGCCAGCACGGGCGCGCCGAGCAGGTATCCGCTGTGCAGGTGCACGACGTCGGGCCGGGTCCGGTTGAAGAACGCGTACAGCCAGTCTTCGGCGGCGGCGTGATCGCAGAGCATCGGAAACGGCTGCGTGGACGGCAGCGTCAGCTGCAGGCGATGGGTCGGATAGCCGGCGGCATGATCGTCGTCCGCGGTGCACGCCCCGGCCTCGCCGCGCAGCACCGCTTCGACCGCGACGCCCCGGACCGTGTGCCCGAGGCTCGCGAGCGCCGCCAGCTGCGACTGCGCGTAGACCTCGACGCCGCCGACGTGCCGGGGCGGCAGATGCGGCGCCACCACGACGACGTGCAGCGATCGCGGTGGAGACACGGGCGAACCGGGCGGCGGCGGTGCTGGGGGAAGGCCCGTGGCCATGCTTCGAGGAGGCGAACCGACACTGTAGCCCAGACCGCGGCCGGGGCCACAGCGATTCGCCCTGCGCGCGGCGTGACGTGACCGGCGCGAGCGCCCCACCGCGTGCAGCGGCATGGAGCCGAGCGCGACGGCGCGCAGTCGGGCGCCGTGTGCCGTCACCGGCACACCGGCGCGATGCGCGCGCGATGTACATTGAGGAAGCTGTGGCGACGCCGTCGGGCATCCGTCAATCCATCGTGCGCAACACGGCCTGGAACTATGCGGGCTTCGCCGTGAACCTCGCGGTGAACCTGCTGCTGTTCCCCGCCGTCGTCGCCCGCCTGGGTGACGCGGCCACCGGCGTGTGGCTGCTCATCGGATCCGTCAGCGGCTACATGGGCCTGCTGCAACTGGGGCTGGCGCCCGCGATGGCGCAGTTCGCCGCCGCCCACATCGCCCGCCGCGACGACCGCGAGCTCGAAGACACTGTGTCGACGGCGCTCGCGCTCGTCGTCGGCCTCGGCAGCCTCGCCCTGCTGGCGCTGCCGGCCGTGCCGTGGCTGCTGCAGGTCTTCGCGGTGCCGCCGGCCCTCGCCGGCGACGCCCGCATCGCGTTCACGCTCGGCATCGTCGGCGTGCCGATGCAGATGCCGGGGCACGTCTTCAACGCCGTGCTCAGCGCGAGCCAGCGCCAGGACCGCTGCACGCAGGTCTGGATGGTGTCGCTCCTCGGCAAGCTCCTCGGGATCGCCGCGCTGCTCATGTTCGGTTACGGTCTCGCCGCCGTGATGTGGCTCGAAACCGCGCTCATCGTCGTCACCGGAGTGCTGCTCGGCGTGTTCGCCTTCGGGGCCGCGCCGCAGCTGCGGGTCTCGCCGGCCGCGGTGTCGGCCGCGTCGGCCCGGCGGCTGCTCGGCCTCGGCGGATGGATGTTCGTGAACGCACTCAGTGCGTCGCTCATCGAACAGACGGACCGTCTGGTGATCGGCTTGTTCCTCGCGGTGGAGGCCGTCACCCACTATTCGGCGGCGTGGAAGCTCTACATGCTCGTGTTCAGCGTCTCGACGACGCTCGTGCAGGCGATCGGACCGGTGGCGGCGGGACTGCACGCCGGGGGTGATACCCGCGGACTCCAGCAGCTCTGGCTGCGGATGACGAAGTACACGGCGGCGCTCGCCTGGCCGCTCGCGGCCTCGCTGGGCCTCTGCGCGGGACCGATCCTGCACGCCTGGCTCGGTCCGGCGTTCGCCGTCCACTACGCCGTCGTGCAGGTGCTCGTGGCCACCTTCGTCATCACGGCACACAACCACGCCGCGTATTCGGTGCTCGGCGCGATGCGGCGCGTGGGCCCGATCGCGCGGCGGTACGCGGTACCGCAGGCGGTGCTGAATCTCGTGCTCAGCCTGTGGCTGGTGCGGCCGCTCGGCATTCTCGGCGTGGCACTTGGCACGATGGCGCCGGCGCTGCTGCTCGAGTACGTGTTCCTGACCTTCGTGCTGCGTGAGCTCGACCTGCGCTGGGAGGACGTCTGGCGCCACGTGGTGCGGCCCACGCTGGCGCCGGCGCTCCTGGCGTTCGCTCCCTGCGTCGCAGCGTTCGCCGTGCTCGGACCGCAGTCGCTCTGGCTGCTGCCGATGCTCACGGCTGCCAGCCTCGCCTACGCGGCACTCTTCTGGCGGGCGTTGCCCGGCAAGGAGCGCGCCGAGCTGCTGACGCACCTGCCGGCGCCGGTGCGGCCGGTGCTGCCCGCATGACGCCGCCCGGCCTGCGGATCGGCGTCGACGTGCGCTACCTGTCGCATCGACTCGTCGGCGGCGTGCACACGTATGTGGCCCGCCTGCTGCCGGCCCTGCTCGACGCCGCCTCGGGGCACACCTTCGTCCTCTACGCCGATGACAAGGCGCCGCTCGAACTCACCGACACGGCCGGCGCGCTCGTACGGACCCTGCGATGGCGCCATCAGGGATCGTCGGTATGGAACGACCACATGCTGGCCCGCTCGATGGCGGCCGACGGCATCGATGTCGCCTTCTTCCCCGCCAACTACGGCTTCGGCCCGCGCCGCGCCGCCACCGTCGTGACCGTGCACGATGCCATCAACCTGCTGCCGCTGCGGCACACGCTGGTCGTCCGCGGCCATGCCGCCACGCTGCGCACAAGCGCGATGACGGTCTACCTGCACGTGACGACCAGACAGGCAGTGCGGCGGGCGACGCGGCTCATCGCCCTGTCGTCGTATGCCCGTGACACCATCGTCGCCGCCAGCACGCGGCGGAGTGACGACATCGACGTCGTCCCGCACGGCACCCCGCCGGCGGCAGCGGTGACACCCGCCGATATCGAGCGCGTCCGCCGGGCGCACGGACTCACGGGTGCGTACGTCCTGGCCGACGGCCTGAAGAATCCGGGTGTGCTGCTGCGGGCGGCGGCCCGCCTGTCGCCGGACGTCCGGCGCGCGCACACGTTCGTCTTCTTCGCCCGCCACGCCCAGGTGCTGCCCGTGCTGGCCTCGGCCGCTGCCGCCGGCGAGGCGCGCCTGCTCGTGAACCCGTCGAGGAGCGACCTCGCCGCGCTCTATGCCGGCGCGTCGGCGTTCGTGTTCCCGTCGTGGATCGAAGGCTTCGGCCTGCCGCTGCTCGAGGCCATGAGCTACGGCACGCCGATCATCGCGTCCGACCGCGGCGCGATTCCCGAAGTCGCCGGCGATGCCGCGATCCTGGTCGACGCCGAGGACGACCCGCGCCTGGCGCAGGCCCTGCACGACGTGCTCATGCGGCCGGAGACCGCGGCCGCGCTGCGCGCCGCGGGAGCCGCCCGCGGCCGCCAGTTCACCTGGCGGCGCTCGGCGGAGCAGACCCTCGAGGCGCTGCAGCGCGCGCATGCCATGCACACCGGCGCCGGGCGGGCCGCGCCGTGACCGCATCCCCGGATCTGGACGTGTCGGTCGTCATCGTCAGCTGGAACACGCGCCGCCTGACCACCGCCTGCCTGGCTTCGCTCGCGGCCGCCGCCGGCTCCCTGGCATGGGATGCGTGGGTGGTCGACAACGCCTCGACGGACGGATCGCCGGAGGCCATCCGGGCCGGGTTCCCCGACGTCCACCTCATCGCGAACGCCGTCAATCTCGGCTTCGCGGCCGCCAACAATCTCGCCATCCGGGCGAGCACCGGGCGGTATGTGCTGCTGCTCAACAGCGACACGGTGATGGCGCCGGGGTCGCTCGCGGCCCTCGTCCGGTTCGTCGATGCCCGGCCGGCCCTCGGCGTGGCCGGGCCGAAGCTTCTCAATCCCGACGGCTCCTTCCAGAGCGGGCCGATTCCGTTTCCCTCGCTGTGGACCGAAGGCCTGTCGACTACGGGCCTCGGACGGCGCCTGCGGTTTGCCGGCTATCCGAGCCGGGGCCCGGCGGAAAGCGGGCACGCCCAGCGGGCCGACTACGTCAGCGGCGCCTGCATGCTCGCCCGGCGACGCGCCGTCGAGGAGGTCGGCCTGCTCGACGAGGGGTACTTCATGTACTCCGAGGAGCCGGACTGGTGCTGGCGCATGCGGCAGCGCGGCTGGGAGACGTGGTACGTCCCGGACGCGCGCGTCACCCACTTCGGCGGCGAGAGCACCCATCAGGTCCGCGACGCGATGTACGTCGCGCTCCATCGGAGCAAGGTGCGATTCTTCCGCCGGCACCGGGGCACGTGGCGGGCGCGCTGCCTGGTCGCGATGTTCATAGCCGCGAGCGGCGCGCGGACGCTGCTGCGCCGGCTACTCGGCCGCCATCCCCGCGGTGTGCGGCTGACCCGGTCGGATCTCTGGTCGAGGCAAGTCTGAGCTACGCCGCGCCTCTGTCCGCCCGGCGGCCTCGGATCATGGAACAATAACGTGCTGAGGCCAGACATTCCCCCCTGTCACCACCACGCGCCGGGCCGCTATCTCCTTGCCAGGACATCCAGTTACGGACCTGACGGCACCGTCACGGACAATGGCGCGAACCCTGCATCCGCGCCGGGCGTGCACCCCAGACTCTGGCTCGTCGTCGGCGTCCTCGTCCTGTTCGCCGGGTCTGGCCGGGCCGCGGCACAGCCTGCCGAGGACGCACCGCAGGGACGGTATCTGTTCGGCTCGTCGCTCAGCCTGACGCCCGCGGTGTCGATGGTCATCGGCCGCGACACCAACGCCATCCGGACGGACACGGGCTCGGCCGCCGGCGAAGTCTACGTCGTGCCGCAGGTCGAGGGGTGGCTCGGACGGGGGCGCGTGCGGCTCAACTTTGCCGACGCCGTCGAGTTCTCGAAGCAGCAGACGGCGGACAAGCTCGGCGGCGCCACCGTGCTCAATCAGTACCACGTGGCGCGCATCGACGCCGGAGGCGCCAGAGTGGCTTTGCAGGCGATGGGCGGCTATCGCGATCACTACGCGCCACCGACCGACTTCGTGGGGTTTCAGCAGGGCCTGAAGTCGCGCCGGATCGAGCGGGAGCTCGGCGCGACGCTGGCCGTCACACCGGGCGGACGTCTGTCGTACCGCGCACAGCTCAACCGGACGGGACTGCGTTACGACGCGGACGAACGCTTTCGCGGCGCCAGCCTCGAACAGAACCTCAATCGCGACACGACGACGTTCGGCGCGGAAAGCCAGCTCGCGATCACGCCGCTCTCGTCGCTCTCCGTGTCGGTGAGCGGGTACCGCGACCGTTTCCTGCAGGCGCCCGAGCGCGACGGCAACGGGCTGCGGGCCCTCATCGGCGGCACGTTCTCCCCGCGCGCCTTGTTGTCGGGCCGGGCCGAGGTGGGCTACCTTCAGTACGAAACCGTCCGCGGGCGAGCCCGGTACGGCGGTCCGGCGTACAATCTCGGCTTGACCTTCTCGAGAACGCCGCTGCTGCTGGATGTCTCGGGACGGCGGTCGATCGACTTCAGCTTCGATCCAAGCCAGGGCTTCTACGTGTCGAACGGACTGGACGTCTTTTCGTTGCTCAGCCTGGGTGCGGTGTGGGAAGTCTTCGGGCGGGCGTCGTTCCGGGGCCTGTCTCCCCGGGGCCCGTCGGCTGCGAGGGAGCCCTTCCGCGTCATCGAAGGGTACAAGTCGGGCCTCGTGCGCCGCCTCGGACTCACGACCAGGGTCGGTGCCGACGTGGAGCGGTACGTGACCGGCGGACTCGGCGGCTTCTCCGGCGTGCGCGCCACCATGTTCCTGATCTACGGATCGACACGCCTGCAGCGCCTCGATCGTCCGCTGCCGGGAGGCTTCTGATGGCGCTCAGGGCGCGACAGGCGCGCGTCGGCCTCGGCATCGGCGCCCTCCTTCTCTTTGTCCTGGCGGCTGCACCAGCGAGAGCCAGCCAGCCCTACCTCGTCGGGCTCGGCGACGTGCTCAAGGTGGTGGTCTGGGCGCAGCCGGAACTGAGCGGCGAGTTCACGGTCGAAGCCGGTGGCACGATCGCGTTGCCGCTCATCGGCGCCGTCAAGGCCACCGGGCGGCCGCTCGACGCGATCGAACGCGACATCCGCGATCGCCTCGCCGACGGCTACGTCGTCAACCCGCAGGTGTCGCTGAGCGTGGCGCAGTACAAGAGCCAGCGCGTGTTCGTCATCGGTGAGGTCAAGCTGCCCGGCGTCGTGCCGCTCACCGGTGCGCTCACATTGGTCGAAGCGCTCACGCGGGTGGGCTCGCTGACCGAGATGGCCGGGGGTGACCTGGTCGTCATCCGCCCGCCGGAAGGACGGCCGGTCAACGGGCCGGTGCTGCCCGCGGAACCGGGCGCGCGCGAACTCCTGCGCGTCGATGTCAGGCTCCTTCAGGCGAAGGGGCCGACGAGTAACATCGTGCTCCAGGACGGCGACACGGTGGTCGTGCCCCGCGCCGAGGTGGTCTACGTAATCGGCCAGGTGAACACGCCCGGAGCGTTCACCTACGAGCGCGACATGTCGATCCTGCAGGTGATTTCGAAGGCCAACGGCGTGAACAGCGTCGGCACCACCAGGCGCCTGAAGATCCTGCGGATCGTCGCTGGCAAGCGCACCGAGCTCAAGGCCTCGCTCGGCGACAAGCTGCAGCCCGGCGACACCGTCGTCGTCGCCTCCAGGTGGTTCTGATGCCCAGCACGCCGCCCGCCGGCCACAAGGCCCGCCTCGCTGCCGTCCAGGACGCCGCCGAACACATGTCGCTCGGGCTGTGGGATCACGCCCGGACCGTCGTGCGCCACCGCTGGTGGGCCGTGGGCGGGTTCGTGCTCTTCGCCGCGCCGCTCGCCGCGCTGACCCTGCTGACGACGCCGGTGTATTTCGCCGTCACGCGGTTGCTGCTCTCCGAAGACACGGAACCACGCGTCGGGGTGACGGCGAACCAGACCCCGGCCAGGAGCGGCCTCGACCCGCAGACACAGAGCCAGCTCGTCACGAGCCGCGCGCTCGTGAAAGACGTCATCACGACGCTGGAGCTCTGGCAGGCACCGGAGTTCGCCGAGGCGGTGGCGGGCGCCACCGACGACTCGGCGCGTGCCGACCGTCTGATCGATCCGGTGCTCGGCCGCATGTTCGTCACGCTCGTGCCCGAGAGCCAGGTCATTGCCATCGGCGTCGAAGCCCACGACCCGGCGCTGGCGGCCCGCGTCGCCAACACGTTCGCCAGCCGCTATATCGAGCGGGATCGGGAATCGCGTTTCGCGGCCGCCAACGCCGCGGCCGAATGGCTGTCGAAGCGGCTGGCCGAGCAGCGCGACCAGGTGGCGGCGAGCGAGACGGCGCTGCAGACCTACCGCGCCCGCCAGGATGCGATGTCGCTGCTCGATCGGCAGAACATCGTCGGCCAGAAGCTCGGCGACCTGAACTCCGCGGTGACCAAGGCCAAGACCGAACGCATCCTGCGCGAAACGCAGTATCAGCAGATCCAGGGGCTCAAGGACAACCCCGTGGCGATCGAATCGCATCCTCTGATCGCCGCCAACGCGTTCGTGCAGGCCCTGAAGTCGCAGGCGGCGGATCTGCGCCGACAGGAGGCCCAGCTGAGCGAGCGGCTCGGGCCGAAACACCCGGATCGCATCCAGGTGGTGGCGTCGCTCGAGTCGGTCCAGGCGCGGCTCCGCGAAGAGGTCGGCAGGATCGTGCGTGGCATCGAGACCGATTACGAGGCCGCGGTGGCGCAGGAGGCGAGCCTGACGCGGGCCCTGAACCAGCAGAAATCGGAGGCCTCCACGCTCGACCGCAAGGGCGTCGAGTATGCGGCGCTCGAACGCGAGGCCGTGAGCGCGCGCGGGGTGTTCGATGCCCTCCTTCAGCAGACGCGCGAGGCGGCGCTGTCGAGCGGCGTGCAGGCCAGCACGGTGCGCGTCGTCGATGCGGCCGAGCCTCCGGCCGCGCCCGTGCGCCCCCGGCGTGGCCAGGGACTCGCCGCCGCCGCGTTACTCGGCGTGCTGGGGGCCGGCGTCGCCGTCTTCGCCCGCGAGTACCTGCGGCGGAAGGTCTATTCGCCGATGGATCTGGAACGCCGGCTGGGCATCTCGGTGCTGGCGCTCGTGCCGTCGGCCACGCCTCCCGATGGCGACCGCGCCGGCGCGCTGTCGCCGCTGCCCGCCGAAGCGTTCCGTCGCCTGCGGGCGACGGTCATGATGGAGGTCGGCGCCGCCGGGCAGACCGGCCAGCTGCTCGTCGTCACGAGCGCAGCGCCCGGCGACGGCAAGACGTTCGTCGCCGCGCACCTGGCGGCGGCGCTCGCCGCCGTGCACCAGCGTGTCGTGCTCATCGACGCCGACCTGCGCCGTCCGCGGCTGCACAAGATGTTCGACCGGCGGCGCACGCCCGGCCTCTCGGACGTGCTGCTCGGCCGCCGCGCCGCGGCCGACGTGCTGCAGCGGGTGCCCGCGGAAGGCCCGCTGCTCGTGCCGAGCGGGATTCCGACGGCGGAGGCGTCGGAGCTGCTGTCGTTGCAGAGCTTCCGCGTCTTCATCGACGGCCTGCGCCAGGACTTCGACTGGATCGTCATCGACTCACCGCCGGTGATGGCCGTGACCGACGCCGCCGTCCTGGCACGCGACGCCGCCGGCGTGCTCTTCGTGACGAGCGCCGAGCGGACGTCGCTCGAGGCCGCCGAGACGGCGCTCAAGGTGCTCGACGATGCGGGGGCCCGGGTGGTCGGCGCGGTGCTCAATCGCGCGCCGGTCAGCAAGGAAGCGTTCTACTACTCGCGCTACTACCGGCCCGAGTACAACACCTATCTGACGGCGTCCGACGAGGCGTCCGAGCGGGCTCCCCTCAACGCCTCATGAGCGCGTGGCTCAATCCGCCGAGCCTGGCCGCGCTCGCAGTAACGGTGGGCGTGCTCGCGCTGGCCCTGCAACGGCCAGTGCGTGGCATCCAGCTCTACGCGGTGCTCGGCGCGACGCCGCTGTTGCAGCTCGGGGCCTTCAGCGGACGCACGATCAGTCAGGGCCTCATGATGGCCGAGTCGCTGGCCACCGTGCTGGCGGTGGTCTGGTTCGTGCGCCGCTCGTCGCGTCCGCGGCGGCCGGCACCGTTCGAAGCCCCGTGGCTGGCCTTCGCCCTGCTGACGGTGGCATCGCAGGTCGCCGTGATGCTGCTGCCCGACCACCGCGTCGAGCAGAGCGCCGTCGCCGTGGCGGCCGCGCAGTTGCTGCTCGTCCTGTGGCCGATCGGCGTCTATCTGGCGACGGCTGAATTCGTCACGAGCACGGACCACGTGCAGTGGATGCAGCATGCCGTCATCCTGCTCGGCGCGGCCCAGCTGGCCACGCCGCTGCTGCCCACGGCATGGAGCCCGTATCTCGGGTGGGTCTGGACGTTCAGCATCTTCGCCTCGCCGTTCGCCTTCGCCGCCGCCTTCGCCGCGCGGCGCCTGCCGGCGCGTCTCTTCCTCATCGGACTCACCCTGCTGCCCTTCGTGCGCGGAATCCAGGACGGCAAGGTGTTCCTGTATCTCTACGTGCTGGCGGCCGTGGGCACCATTCTCTGGCTGCGTTCGTCGCGGCTCATCGCGGTCGTGGGCGCCACGCTGGCCGCTGTCGTGCTCACCGGCGTCGTCATCGTCGGCGACGACGGACTGGCCAGGCCGATCCGAGCGCTCGTGGCCAAGGAGCAGAGCCAGTCGAGTTACGGGGGCCGCTCTGGGCGTGGGCAGCTGGCCCGCGACGCGCTCGCGATCTGGCAGGAGGCGCCGCTGCTCGGTGTTGGCCCCGCCAACAGCTACATCTACATGCTCCAGCGTTCACCGATCGGCACACCGCACAACCAGTATCTGAACATCCTCGTCGAGTTCGGGGCGCTCGGCCTGGCGGCCTGGCTGGCGTTCCTCGGCGTGGTGGCGCGCACCGGCCTGCGGATCTATCGACGCACGACACACCCCGTCCACCGCACGTTCGTCCTGGGCTGGCTCGGCATGTTCGCCGGCATGGTGCTCGGCGGCGTGACCGGCGACTTCATGGTCCACAGCATCAGGAATGGCGGCATCGAACTGTTCTCGGGCTACTACCTGCAGTGGATCATGCTCGGCGGCCTCATCGCCGTCGATCGCCTCGAACGCACGGCCCGCCGCCAGGACGAGGCCCCGGAGGTCCGCCTGCCGCCGCGGCTGACACCTGCCGGCCGCCTCGCGTCCGTGCAGCCGTGAAGGTCCTCTTCGTCACCGACTCGCCCACCGTCAGCGGGGCCGAACACGTCTGGCTCGGCTACCTGCCGGCGCTGACGGCGCGCGGCGGCAGCAGCCACGCCTTCGTGAGCGCCGCGAACGTGCGCCTGCGGCGCGCGCTCGACGAACGCGGCGCCGGACATACCGTGACCGACGCGTTCAGCCGCCGCATGATCGAGACCACACTGCGTCCGGCCGCGCTCGCCGAGTACGGGCGCGCCTTCCTCGCGGTCCACCGGCAGCTCAGGGCCGTCGTCGAGCGCGAGCGCCCGGATGTCATGCATTCGATTTCGTTTCCGGCCTGCCTGTACGCGGCGACGGTCGCCCACGCGACGGGCGTCCCGCACGTGTGGCATGAGCACAACATCAAGCGGGTGCACGCGGTCAACCGTCACCTCTATCGATACGTCGCCTCGACCTGTGCCTGGGTTGTCGGTCCGTCGCGGGCGGTGACCGACAACCTCGCCACCGCCGGCATCGCGCGCGACACGCTGGTGCCGCTCTACAACGGCATCGACCTCGGGGCCTTCACGCCCGACGACACCCGGGCTGGCGCCGTCCGCCAGGATCTGGGACTGGGCGATGCGCCAGTCGTCGGACTCGTCGGGCAACTGCTGGCGCACAAGGGGCACGACACCCTCATCGATGCCGCCCCGGCCATCCGGGCGCGGGTGCCGGGCACGCGGTTCGTGTTCGTGGGCGCCCTCGAGAATCCGCCGTACGAAGCACATCTGCGTCAGCGGATCGCGGCCGCCGGCCTGACGGACACCTTCACGTTCACCGGCTGGCGCCGCGATGTGGCGCATGTGATTGGCGCCATGGACATCGCCGTCGTGGCGACGACGACGCCGGAGCCTGCGGCCTTGTCGCTCATGGAGAGCATGGCCATGGAGCGGCCGCTGGTCGCCACGCACACCGGCGGCACGCCCGAGATCGTCGAACACGGCACGACCGGTCTGCTCTTCGCCCCCGGCGACGCGACGGCGCTCGCCGCGCACGTCGCGGCGTTGCTCCCGGATGGCGCGCGCCGCCAGCAGATGGGCCGCGCCGGGCGGGCGCGCGTGGCGGCGGCGTTCACCGTGGAACGTCACATCGGCGGCATGCTCGACTTGTACGCCCGGGCGGCCGGCGCGTAGCGACGGGCGGGGTCAGTCGCGCGGCCCGGCGACGGGCGGCCGGCGCGCGTCGCGCTCGAGCCGGTGCACCAGATCGACGATGGCCGGCTGCGCGGGTTCGAGGCGCAACGAGACCTGCGCGGCAGCTATCGCACGCGCCAGTTCGCCGCGTGACGCCCGCCAGGTGCTCCAGGTGTTGAGCTCGTCGGCCATGCCCGGTAATGCTCGCAGCAGCTCCACCGCCAGGTCGAGATCGCCGGTCCAGACCGCCGCCAGTCCATACGCTTTGCGCGTGGTGACGTGACCGGGATCCTCGCGCCACGCGCCGCCGAGGTGACGCGCGGCCTCGTCGTAGTGCCCTGAGGCAAGGTCGAGCAGCCCGAGGCGCCGCAGCGCCGGCCCGTCGCCGGCGTCGTGCCGCAGCGCCCGCGCGAAGTGCGCGCGCGCCTCGCGTTCGGCACTGGCGGCACGCGGGTCGGAGCGTCGGTCGAATCCGTCGGCCCGGCCCTGCGCCAGCGCGCCCAGATTGGCATGCCATGCGGCGCCGACGGCTCCGCGACCGGCGATCGAGGCGCCACAGACGGCCACGGCCACGACGGGCGGCGCGAGGGCCCAGGCCCGCGGCAGGCGAACGCCGTGGCGCGACACCTGTGCGGCCAGGATGCCCGTGAGGACGAAGAACGGCAGCCACAACCACGCATCGACCGATGCCCGGGCGTCGGAGAGTCCGTGGACGTGAATGGCGAGCAGGCCAGCCCAGGCGCCCCGGAACCGCCAGCCGAGCCTGGCCCGTTCGCCGGCCACCGCCGCCGCGGCCAGCGCTGCGGCGAGCGCCCACCACGCGGCCAGTCCCGGCAGGCCGTGCTCCAGCCACAGGTCGACCGCCAGGTTGTGGGCGTAGGTGAGATACGGCACCTGAATCAACAACGCGTAGGAGGACAACGCGCGGGCGAACTCGTCACCGGCGCCGATCCCCGTGAATGGCGCGTCACGCACGAGGGTGAGCGCGTGCTGGTAGACCTCGAGGCGATCCGGCCGGCCGAGGTGCGCGGCGAGACGCATCCACCACGGCACGCCCGGCGCCACGGCAGACGCCACGACCGCCAGCACGCCGGCGGTCACGACACCGCCCACCACCGCCGGCGGGATCTTCCGGCCCGGCAACGCCACCACCGCGGCCGCGGCGACGGCCACGAGCACGGCGAGCCAGCTGCCCCGCGACGCACTGACCACAATCCCGAGCGCCATCACCGCCGCCGCGGCCCCCGCCAGCGCGCGGACGGCCACCGAGCCCCGCCCGAGGGCCGCACCGGCCGCGAGGCACACCAGACCATCGAGCAGCGTGCCCACCGTGTTGGTCTGCGGCGTCCACCAGCCGAGCGCCGGGGCCGGGCCGCTCAGGGCCTGCCCGAGGGCATGGGTCAATGACACCTTGGCGTCGGTGACCAGGTGCCGGTACTGCGTGAGGAAGTAGGTCGCGGCCAGTGCGCCGCCGAGCATGGCGCCCAGCGGCATCACCCGATGCCACGGCGCCCGCCGCCCGGCCAGCCAGATGACGGCGTGCAGGACGCCGCCAAAGGCGAACATCCGCAGGCTGGCGGCGGCCGCCGCGCGGTCGGGGGCCGCCCACACGCCGACGAGGCCGGAGGCCACGAAAGCGGCAACGGCCGCGTGCAGCACGTCGGCCGCGGCCGGACCGCGCGGGTCGCCGCCGGGCGCCGCCCCACGCATCACCGCACGCCGTGCGTGGCCGCGAACGCGCGTCCCGCGTCGAGATACACGTCCATCAGCGTGCGCGCCAGCGTGCCCCAGTCGTGCTGTCGTTCCACATAGGTCCGTCCCGCCGCCCCCACGGCGTCGCGGCGGGTGCGGTTGCCCAGCAGTTCGAGAATGGCGTCGGCGAACGCGCGATCGTCGGAGGCCGCGAGGATGTCACGGCCGACCTCGACATCGAGCGCCGCGCACGCCGACGGCGACGTGACCACCGGCGTGCCGCAGGCCATCGACTCCAGCACTTTGTTCTGAATGCCGGCCGCGTAGACGAGCGGGGCCGCGAGCACCGTGGCCCCGGCCATCAGGGCGCTGAGATCATCGACGAAACCCGTCACGTCGATGCGCGCGGGCAGGGCCAGGGCCCGAAGCGCCGGCGACGGATCCTTCCCGGCGATGACGAGCCTGGCCTCGGGTCGGGCCTGCCACACGAGCGGCATGACGCGCTCGGCCAGCCGCCGCGCCGCCGCCTCGTTGGCGTGATAGCTCATCTTGCCGGCAAAGAGCACCGTCCGCCCATCATCGGCGGGTGGTACGAGCCGCGGCAGCACCACGCCGTTCCTGATGGCGCTTACGACGTCTCCGGCCCCGGTCGTGTCGAGCTCCCGGAAGGCGCGCGCCTCGGCGGCCGACGACACGACCACGCGGTCGAAGCGCCGCGCCACCGCCCCTTCGAAGCGGCGGGTACGACCGAGGTCGAGCCGCGCCAGCCACCGCTGCCGCCGCCCCGGCGCGAGGCGCAGGGTCTGCTCGAAGAGCCGCGTGATCGAATCGACGGCGTCGTACACCGTCGGCGCCTGACAGGGACTCGGCACGAGCAGTGAGCCCCGCAGGTGCTCGATGTGCACGACGTCGTAGTCCCCGCTCGCGACGAGTGTGCGGATGCGCGCCTCGGCCGCCGGATGCCTCGAGTACGCCGCCTGCAGCGGCAGCCCTGATGGCACCGCACGGACGCCGTTCCACAGCGTGCGCGCGCGGGACAAGGGGAAGAAGTCGGCGGCGGCGCACCACGAGCCGACGCCCGAGTCCGCCAGCGTCTGGTCTTCCGGCGCCTGCAGCGCCACGAGGTGCACGCGGCAGCCGTGGGCAGCCAGCGCGCGGATCCACTGGTACGGCCGGACGCGGATCGGCGAAGGCACGTAGGGCGCGACGAACAGGACCCGCATGGCCGGAAGGTTACCTCTGTGGCGCGTCGGCGTGGACGGACCGGCGCAGGCTGGCGAACCAGTGACCGACCCCCCGCAGCTTGGCGCGCGCGCCGTCAGGGTCCGCGCGCAGCTGCTTGACGAAGCCGGCCGACACCACGGCGGCCACGGCCATCGCCGTGACGAGGGAATGATTCTTCCGGTAGTAGCGCAGGCGCGTCTCGACGAGGAGCGCCGTCGAGCGCGAGGACGTGCCCGTGCTGGTGCTGCTCTGCCCGCGGTGGTGCCGGACGACCGCGCGCGAGTCGACGACGATGTCCCAGCCGGCGCGCCGCGCGTTCAGGCACCAGTCGAGTTCCTCGGTGTAGAGGAAGTACTGTTCGTCGAGCAGCCCGACCGCGTCGAGGGCCTCGCGCCGCAGCAGCATGCACGCGCCGTCACACCAGTCCACCGCGCCCACCTCCGCCGGCGCGGCGGCGCCGGAGCCGCGGCCCGGACCGGCCACGAGCGCGATCAGGCGATCGACGCGTTTCGACTGGCGAATCTCCGAGAGCAGCGTCGGGAAGGCGTACCCGCAGGATTGCAGTGTGCCATCGACATTGAGAATCCGCGGCCCGACGACGGCAGCGCCGGGCCGCGCATCGAGTGTCGCCACAAGCCGCGCCAGGGTGTCCGGGGCCAGCGTGGCGTCGGGGTTCAGCAGGAGGATGCGCGGGCTCGTCGCGCGGCGCAGCGCCACGTTGTTGGCGGCGGCGAAGCCGAGATTGCGGTCGAGCGCGATGAGGGTGACGCCCGGGAACTCCGTGGCCACCATCTCCCGGCTGCCGTCGTGCGACGCGTTGTCGACGACGAAGACGTCACGCGGACGCAGGGTCGAGGCGTACACGGACGCCAGACAGTCGCGGAGCAGGGCGCAGGTGTTGTAGCTGACGACGACGGCCGCGACGTCAGTCGCCATAACCGCCGGGGTGACGCTGCCGCCACCGCCACGCCGTGGCGATGATCTCCTCGAGATCGGGGTGACGGGGCGCCCAGCCGAGCACGCGGCGGATCCGCTCGGCACTGGCCACGAGCGTGGCCGGGTCACCCGGCCGTCGCTCACGACGCACGGCGCGGACCGGACGGCCCGTGACACGCTCCACGGCCGCGACCACCTCCGCGACCGTATGCCCGGTGCCGGTGCCGATGTTGAACCAGTCGAGTTCGAGGCGGTCGACGGCCTCGAGCGCCAGCAGGTGGGCTTCGGCGATGTCGGCGACATGCACGTAGTCGCGCACGCACGTGCCATCACGCGTCGGATAGTCGGACCCGAAGATGTCCACCGACGCGCGGTCCCCCGCCGCGACGTCGAGCACCAGAGGAATCAGATGGCTTTCGTGACGGTGCGCCTCGCCGCACCGTTCCGTCGCGCCGGCCGCGTTGAAGTACCGGAACGACGCCGCCCGCAGGCCGTAGGCGCGGTGATACCAGCGGATGCACCGCTCGAACATCAGCTTCGACTCGCCGTAGGCGTTGATCGGCTGCTGCGGATGTTCCTCGCTGATCGGGCTCGTCAGTGGCTCGCCGTAGGTGGCGGCGGTCGACGAGAAGACGAGGCGCTGCACGCCGAATTGCCGCATCGTATCGAGCAGGGCGAGGCCGTTCACCGTGTTGTTGTGGAAGTAGATGGCCGGGTCTGACACCGAGGTCGCCACGGTCGTCTCGGCCGCGAGATGCACGACCGCGTCCACCGCCACCTCGGTGAAGATCCGCGCCAGTGTGGCGCGGTCGCCGTAGTCGGCCCGCACCAGCCGGCACTCCGGGGGCACCGCCGCGGCGTGGCCTTCCTGCAGATTGTCGAGTACGACGACGCGATGCCCGCGGGCGAGCGCCCGCTCGACGACGACCGAGCCGATGTAGCCGGCCCCTCCGGTGACGAGCAGCGTCATGCGCTGAGCGCCGCGTCGGCACGCAGGGCGACGCGTTCCCGGGCCAGCAGGCAGGCCAGATGCGCCGCGATGCCCGCCACGTCTTCGACACGCTGGACACTCGTCGAGGCGACGACCAGCGTCACCGACGTCACCGCCTTGAGGGCATCGCCGCTCTGGCCGGTGATGCCGAGGGCGAGACCGCCGTGGGCGGCGGCGTATTCGAGCGCACGCAGCACGTTCGGCGAGCGGCCGCTCGTGCTGATGCCGATGACGACATCGCCGGCCCCCATGAACGTCCGCAGCTGGTCGGTGAAGACCTCCTGATAGTCGAAGTCGTTGGCCGCCGCCGTGATCGCCGCCGCGGAATCCGTGAGGCACATCACGCGCAGGCGGGGCTGGCCGGGCACCGCCGTGAGCTTCGACAGATCGGCCGCCCAGTGGGTCGCGACCGCGGCGCTGCCGCCGTTGCCGCAGATGAACACCATGCGTCCGGCACACTGCGCGTCGACGAGCGCGGCGGCGATGCGCTCGACCGCCCCGCGGTCGAGCGCCTGCAGGGCGGCCGTGAGTTCAGCCAGGTAGGCGTCGGTGGAGAACCGCGCTGACGACATGGGTCTAGTAGGCCCCTTCTCCGCGAAACACGACGAGCGGCGTCTTGAGCAGGATGCGCAGGTCGAGCCACAGGCTCCAGTGCGTGACGTAGTGCACGTCGAGTTCGACGCGCCGTTCGTAGGAGGTCGTCTGCCGGCCCGACACCTGCCACAGCCCGGTCATGCCCGGCGGGACCGAGAGCAGGGTCTGGACGTGCGGGCCGTAGCGTTCGAGTTCCGGCGCCGTCACCATCCGCGGACCGATGAGCGACATCTCGCCGCGGAGCACGTTCAGCAATTGCGGCAGCTCGTCGATGCTGTAGCGGCGCAGGATCCGCCCAATCGGCGTGACGCGTCGGTCGTGTGGCAGCTTGTGGTTGGTCTGGAACGCGGCCCAGAGCGCCGCGTCGTCCTGGATGATCCGGTCGGCGTCGACGCGCATCGACCGGAACTTGAACGCGTCGAAGGCTTCTCCACCGCGCCCGACGACACGCCGCCGATGGAAGAGCGGGCCCGGCGAGGAACACTTGATGGCGACGACCGTGACGACCAGCAGGGGCGTCAGCAGCAGCCCCACGGCCAGCGCCACGCTGACATCGAGCACCCGCTTCGCGACGTAATCGACGCGGCGCGAGGTGTCGGCCGCGGGACGGGCGACGACGGATTCCTGGGCGGAGAGACTGCGTTCCACGTGGACGGGGGGCTCGGTGTGCCCGCATTTTAGCAACCGACGTACCATATGCGGTCAATGCCAGGGCCGCCATGGCAACTCTTTTGCTGACAGGATGTTAGCGGAACGGCTGAATCGATGGAACGGCCAGTTTGTCTGCGCCGGTCTTGCCTTTTTGCCTTGATGAGCGCGCCTGAGGGACTTCTGAGCATGAAAGCATTTCTGCTGGCTGGCGGACGGGGCGAGCGCCTTCGGCCGCTGACCAACACGATTCCGAAGTGCCTGGCGCCGATCGCCGGCCGCCCCCTGCTTGGCTACTGGCTGGACCTCTGCCGGCGCGAAGGGATCACCGACGTCCTGCTGAACGTGTCGCACCATGTTGCGGCGGTCGAGGCCTTCCTCGCCGCCGAGACCGCGCCGCATCCCCGCGTGACCGTCGTCGAGGAGCCGACACCGATCGGAACGGCCACGACCGTGCACCGGCAGCGCGGATTCGTCGATGGCGAGGCGGCCTTCTGGGTGCTGTATGCCGACAACCTGAGCGACCTGCGCACCAGTCCGATGCTGGCGCGGCACGCGGCGCACGGCGACCCGCTCACGATCGGCCTGTTCCGCACGCCGTTTCCCGAGGCCTCGGGGATCGTCGACATCGACGACACCGGCCGGATCACGGACTTCGTCGAGAAGCCAGCTGCGCCGCGCAGCAACCTCGCCAATGCGGGGGTCTATCTGGCGCGGCCGTCGCTGTTCGAGGTGACGGCCCGCCACGAGGGGCTGGTCGACTTCGGCCTGCACGTGCTGCCGGCCCTCGTGGGGCGGATGCACGGCTACGTCATCCCCGACTTCCACGAAGACATCGGCACACCGGAGCGCCTCGCCCTCGCCTCGGCGCAGTGGGCCCTGAGAACCGCGCCATGATCATCTCCCGCACGCCATTCCGCGTCAGTCTGTTCGGCGGCGGCTCCGATTTCCGCGAGCACTACGAGCGGACGCCGGGCGCCGTCCTGACGCTGGCGATCAACCGCTACATGTACGTCACCGTCAACCGCCGGTTCGACGACTCGATCCGCGTGTCGTACACGCGCACCGAGATCGTGCCGCACCTGGGGGGCCTTCGCCACGAACTGATCCGCGAGGCCATGCGAGTCGCCGGCGTCACCAAACGCGTCGAGATCACGACCATTGCCGATCTGCCCTCCGGCATCGGCCTGGGCTCGTCGTCGGTGCTGACGGTGGGCGTGCTGAACGCCCTGTTCGCGTACCGCGGGGTGTTCGTGCCGGCCGGCGAGCTGGCCGCGCTCGCCAGCCGCATCGAGATCGATGTCCTCGGCAAACCGATCGGCAAGCAGGATCAGTTCATCGCGGCGCATGGCGGCTTTCAGTTCATCCGCTTCTTCAGTGACGAACGGGTGACCGTCGAGCCGATGCATTGCCGGCCCGAGACCGCCCGCGCCCTTGTCGATCAACTGATGCTGTTCTACACGGGCATCACCCGTGCCGCCGGGTCGGTGCTCGGCCAGGCGAAACGGCGCATGACGACGCGCCGCCAGACCCAGCACGCCATCGAGCGACTGGTGACACTGGCCGAGGAACAGCGCGCCCGGGTCGCGGCGAACGATGTGTCCGGTATCGGTCCGGCACTCGACGTCGCCTGGCAGCTGAAGAAGGAGATGAGCAGCCGCGTCTCGTCGAGCGAGCTCGATCGCTACTACGCGCGCAGCCGGCGCGCCGGCGCCACCGGCGGCAAGATCGTCGGCGCCGGCGGCGGCGGCTGCCTGCTCGTCTGCGTGCCGGCGGACGCCCGCGACACCGTGCGCCGCGCCATGACGAGGTGCGGGCTGCGCGAGATTCCGCTCGAGATCGAACCGGGCGGCACCACCATCATCCACGCCAGCGACTGGGAATCCCCGGCCACGGATGCTGCGCCCTTCGCGTCGCGGCGCAAGGAACTGCCACCGGCCGTACCCGCGCCCGCGCGGACGCGGCGGCGCCCGGCGCCGCCACGCGGTCAGGCCGGCTCGTAGCGCGCGCTTACCCGCACCGGCCCGGGAGCCGCGACCACCCGCACCCAGTCGTGGCCGGCCCGCCGCACGTCTCGGGGCGCGGGCGGCGCGCCGTTGAGCGTGACGTCGCGCAGGCGGCGGGCATCGAGGGCCGCCGGCAGCAGCACGCCGAGGCCCGGGGCGGCATCCGGCCCGATACGGAGATCGCAGACCAGGCGTCCGCTGGCGGCGTCCCAGGCGCGTGACGTGATGGTGGCGCCGCGACGGGCGTCGAGAAACGCCAGCCAGTGCCCCGCGGTCAGCACCGGCGCGCCATGCGCGCGGCTGGCCCGCAGCACGCCGTCCAGGAAGGCGCCGGCCTCCGCACCACGCCCGACGGCCGGCACGAACGAGTCGACGTGGAACACAGCGCAGAGCGCCGCGGGGGTGTCAGCCACGGCGCGGGCCATCTGGGCGCTCACGACCGCTGCCGCGGCCGCGCCGGTCAGCCCTTCGGGCCCGCCCATGACAGCGAGTAGCTGCTCGTCGACGATCTGCGTGGGTTGCTGATAACAGTCGATCACGCGGCCCTGCTCGTCCACGAACCGCGCTGGCAGCCCGCTGCCGGCCAGGTGACCGTGCGACCAGCGCCCGTCGGCCTGCCGCATGATCTCGCCGATCTGGTAGGTGTCGAGGTTCATGCGCACACCGCGACGGCGCTGGGCGCGCGGCGTCCCGACCCATCCCTGCCAGTACACCTCGTGGGTGCGAAGCACACGATGCCCCGTCCCGTAACCGTCAGCCGCAAAATCCTCCCAGGCGCGTGCGAGCCCGGCCTCGAGATTCGGGCGGCTCGTCGGATGCGGACAGAACTCGTGGCCGCGGCGTCGCCACTCGTCGACCAGCCGCGGCGATGGCGGAGCCTCACGGCTGGCAAGAGCGCCACCGACGATCGGCCACGTACTCGCCGCCCAGCGGGCGCGCCGCGCGTAGCGGCGCCACCCGGGTGTCTGCGGCGGTTCGTAGAACACCGAGAGCCGCCCGCCCCCGGCTTCGACGCGGCCCAGCACCTCGTCGATCACCCCGGCGCCGACGCCGTGGGCGTCGCCGGTGGCGATGAGCACGCTCCGGGCCGCACCGGGAAAGTGGTCCAGCGCGAGCAGCGGGCCGCCCGTCGCCGCCGCGGCGAGCTGACCGACGAGCAGCCGCACGAACCCATCGGCATCGATGTCATGCCGCCGGTCCGGATCCGCCCAGCCCATCATCACGTCCGTGAACCGCAGCTGCGCCAGGCCGTCACGCTCGACGTCGACGCGGCGTGGACTCCCCTGCCGGATGAGCGCCACGTTGCGCGCCACGTCGAAGGCCCAGCAGCAGACCATACCGGCGCCGTGGCGCCGGCGCACGACCGCTGCCGCGCCGGTCGTGTCCCCGAGCACGAAGCGGGCATCGGCCTCACCGGCCGCCGCCTCCCAGCCGCGCGTGTCGGCCTCCACGTGGAGACGCAGCACGTCACCGGACGGCGACGCGACGCGTACGCCATCGGGAGGCGCGCCGCGCGGCGCGAGCGCCGCGATGCCACACCGCGCGAGGAACGCCGGTCCGGGCGTGATGGCGACCACGATGCCGCCGCGCCACGCGAATCGTTCGAGGGCGGTGATCCACTGCGGGGAGAGCACCGGTCCGTCGACGACGACGGCCAGCACACGGTCGAGGACATCCGGTGCGGCCGCCGGCGCCATCATCCGCTGCACGCCGAGCACACCCTCGGCCCCGAGGAGTTCCTCCAGATAGGCGGCAAAACCGCCGGCACCGCGGCCATCGACCAGCAGGACCTGGGGCACGCCCGGAGCCGAGGCCGGCGCACCGGCGGCCGGGGAATCGGCGCCGGGGGCCGCCGGCAGGCCACACGCCACACCGAACGCCGCCGTTGCCGACGCCGCCGCCAGGAACCGTCGGCGCGAGAGCGGGTCTCCCGGTGTCATGGCGCCGCGGCCGGCGGCAGGGCCGGCGTGCCAGCGGCCGTGGCGCCGCTGAGGCGCCGCCACAGCAGCTGGCCCTGAAAGCCCAGGTGTGCGCGCACGGTGCGTGCGATCCGGGCCTTCGACACGCCGAGCACCCGCGCATGCAGCACCGTCGGGAACTCGGCCGCGCGGAAGCCGGCATCGATGGCGTTCACGAGCAACTCGGTACCCGCGAGGAAACCGGATGCGGCAAACGGCACGGTGCGGATCACGTCGCGACGATACGCGCGGAAGAGGGCCGTCCACGTGTAGATGTCACGCCGCACGAGCAGGCGATACATCAAGGACGCGCCACGGCTGAACAACAGGCGGAACGCCGGGACGTTATCGACGGCGCCCCGCGGATGATACGGCGAGGCGGTCACGAGATCGACGCCGGGGCCGAGCGTATCGAGCAGCCCGGGGATCTCCTCGAACCGGTAGGTGGCATCGGAGTCGGTGGTCACCATGACGTCGCCAGACGCCGCCGACAGCCCCGTGCGCATCGCCTGCCCGAGCCCGCGATTCACGTCATGCCGGCGCAGCGTGACGTCGAGGCCGTGCCCGGCGGCAGCGAAGACTTCCATCGCGGCCCACGTGCCGTCGCGGCTGCCGTCGTCGACGAGCACCACTTCGATGCCGTCGAAGCGTGTCGTGAGTCCGCGCAGCACGGGGCCCAGCCGCGCGCCGAGCGCGCGCACGTTCGCCTCTTCGTTGAAGCAGGGAATCACCACGGACAATCGCACGTCGGCCTCCTGGACGCACCGGCTAGAGTGAAGCGAGCGTGGTCTCCACGGCCCGCGCCGCGGCGCCGGGTCTGACCGCCAGCGGCCGCGCCCGCAGGGACGCCAGCCCCTCGGGCGTCAGCCACTCCGCGGCCCCGTCGCACACCGATCGCACGGTGTGCCCGATGAGCTTCTGGACGCCGGCAGCGACAAGGTACTCCCACTCGGTTTCGTCCCGCAGCACGAGCGCCGGCGTGCCGAGGACCGCCGCCTCTTCCTGCAGGCCGCCCGAGTCGGTCAGCAGCGCACGCGCGTCGCGCACGAGCCGCAGCATGTCGAGATAACCGAGCGGCTGGGTGACGAGGATCTCGGCGGGCATCGCGAGGTGCTGGGCCTGCATCGCCGCGCGCGTGCGCGGATGCAGCGGCCACACGAGCGGCTGCCGTGCCGCGATCACCGCGAGCGCCTCGAGCAACCCCGGCAGGACGTCGGCGCCCGTGCTCTTCGCCCGATGGGCCGTCACCACCGCATAGGCGCCGGGCGTCAGGCCGAACCGGTCGAGCACGCGGGCCCCGTCGAGGCGATCGCGGACCTGGACCACGGCGTCGATCGCGGTGGATCCAACGACGTGGATGCGGTCGGACCCGATCCCCTCATGGCGGAGATTACCGGCGGCGACATCATCAGCGGCGAGCAGCAACGATGCCATGTGATCCACGGCGCGGCGATTGATCTCTTCCGGCATGCGCCGGTCGAACGATCGTGCGCCCGCCTCGAGATGCACGACCGCGATGCCGAGTTTCGCCGCGGCGAGCGCGGCGGCCAGGGTGGTGTTGGTGTCGCCCTGCACGACGACGGCATCGGGCCGCAGTTCGAGCAGCACCGGCTCGAGGCCCGCCAGCATGCGCGCGGTCTGCTCGCCGTGCGACGCCGATCCCACCGCAAGCGCGCGATCCGGACGGCGCAGCCCGAGCTCCTCGAAGAAGCGGGCGTCCATCTCGTAGGAGTAATGCTGGCCGGTGTGCACGACGGTCTGGGCGGCGCGACGATCGAGCAGCGGCAGCACCGGCGAGAGCTTGATGATCTCGGGCCGGGTGCCGAGCACCGTCACGACGCGTGGAGCCGCGCCGGCGGCCCGCCCCGGCGGCGGCGGCGGGCCGCTCACTCGGCCCGATCTTCCCGTCGGCGGCGCGGCCGGCCGGCCGGCGAAGGACTGTCGACGATCGAGTAGCTGACGCGCAGCTCGACGTCGCAGCGGTCGCAGCGGTACGCGCACTCGTAGTCGAGCTCGGCGAGCGAACGCATGCGGTGCCCGTGGCGGCAGATGTAGGCCACGACGCGCGCCGGGCTGCCGATGACGAGCGCGTGCGGCGGCACGTCGTTGGTCACCGTGGCGCCGGCCGCCACCATCGCGTAGGGGCCGATCGTGACGCCGCAGACAATCGTGGCGTTGGCGCCGATCGATGCGCCGCGCCGGACGAGTGTCGGCACGACCTTCCAGTCGGTGCTGAACGCCCGCGGCGCTTCGTCGTTCGTGAAGGCCATGTGCGGGCCGAGGAAGACGTCATCCTCGACCGTCACGCCGTGATACACCGAGACGCCGTTCTGAATCTTGACGCGGTCGCCAATCACGACGCCGGTGTCGATGTAGACGTCCTTGCTCACCGTGCACTGGCTGCCGATCCGGGCATGTTCGCGCACGTGCGCGCGGTGCCAAATGCGGGTGCCGGCACCGATGACCGCCGTGTCGTCCACGTTCGCCGTCGCGTGGATGGATGGCCGATCGGCGTCGGTGCTGCGTGCGTCGTGTGCCACGGTATCCCTCTACAGGTCGCCCAATGTACGCGATCTACCGGCCGACCGCACTCGCTCTATCGGCGGGAACAACCTGTTCCCACACGACGTAGGGCCCCTGCTGATGGCGGGGCCGGTAGTCCGCGCGCAATTCCGGATCGCTGTAGAGGCCGACCCAGCGCGCAAACGGACCGACGACGACGAACGCCGGCGCGCCACCGCCACGGAACGTGTACTGCGTGGCCGGCGACGACCCGCCACGGACGACGTGGGCAACGGCGTGAATCAGCAATGAGGGCGGCGGATAGTGGAACCGGTGATCGGTGAGCAGGCCCAGTTCGGGCTCCCAGGTCTCGATCACGGTGTCGAGGGGCACATGGGTCGTGAGCCAGACGGCCACCCCGGCGGCGTCGGCCGGCGGCACGGCGACGAGCTTCGCCGCGGTATTGGCCATCGGCGCTCCGGCAGCGAACGCCAGCCAGACACCGAGCGCCACGCCGAGCGCGGACGCCTGGCGCCCTGGACGGGCATCGCCGGTGCGCGCCGCCCGCAGCAGGTCACGCCAGAAACGGGCCACGAGCAGTGCCGAGGTCGCAAGGCCGACGAACGCGTAGCGCAGCCAGCCGTTCGACGCGAGGACGAACCACGACAGGTTGGCCATCGCCACGAGCCAGACGACCGACCACATCTGTTCCTGGCGCGTGCGACGGCGGGCCCGCCACGCGGTGTAGGCCAGCGCCGGCACCAGCAGGCCCAGATAGCCGCGCAGGCCGAGCAGTTCGAGGAAGGACTGCCGCACGAGCGCGGGGTCGAAGACGAACGCCGCCCCGGCCGACGTCTGGCGCAGCAGGGCCCAGTTCTCGGCAACACTGCCCGGACTGAGCCAGGCAAGCACCGTCCACTGCCACACCCCGAACAGCACGGCGCAGATCGCTCCGGGCACCAGAAAGACACGCGCCGGCAGCGTGCGGTAATACACGGCATTCAGTCCCCAGGACAGCAGCAACGCCGGGCCCAGGGCCAGCAGGTAGACGTGCTTCGTCACGGTCGCCAGCCCGAGGAGCAGACCCGCGGCAACGAGTGACGCCGTCGTCGGTCGTGACCAGGCGCGGAACCAGACCAGCAGACCGCAGGCAAGGAACGCGGCGCCAGGCACCTCACCGAGCACCTGACGGCCGTACTCGAGCGTGGCCGGTCCGGGTGAGCTCAGCAGCAGCGCGCCCGCCACGAGCCCCACGATCGGGCCGCCGAGACGCCGCCCCAGCAGGAAGAACGCCGCGAGGCACGCCGCGAGGTAGGCCGCCATCACGAGGCGGGCCTGCAGCAGTCCGACCCCGAACGTGGCGAACGACGCCGCGATCGGCAGCATCACCGTGGGCCCGACCGCCAGGGTCGGTCCGAAGTGTCTGAGGCCCTCGCTGCTGTAGTCCGCGTACGCGCCGAATCGTACGAGCGCCTTCGGCACGTGCAGATGGATGCCTTCGTCGAACCAGGTGACGGGCCACCGTGTCAGGTGCACGGTACCGCTCAGGACCACGATCACGAACGCGGCCCGGACGAGGCGCCGGAGCCATCGGCGGGCGCTCATGCGGCGCCCGGGCCGGCCAAACGCGACGCCGCGTCCTTCGCGTGGCGCGTCACCGATTCGCCGTTGGTCAGGGCCGGATAGATCTGGGCGGTCGTGCAGAGGTGCAGGCCGGTCACGGGCGAGGCGAACGGCAGCGTCCGCTCGCCGGCGCCGGCGCCGTGCAGCGGCTCGACGAAACGTTCACGGTGCACGAGGCAGTGGCGCACGGTGACATCGGCGAACCCCGGTACGATGCGCCGAAGAGCGGCGCTCCAGGCCCGCGCGATCTCGTCGGCCGGGGCGGTGAGCCACGGACTCTCGGGCGCTACGTATTTCGGCACGTACACCAGATGATGCCCGCCGACGTAAACGGGGTCGATGTAGCTGGTGGTCTCGATGACGCCGGTGACCAGCGCGTCGGCGTCGGCCACGTTCAGCGTCCACACATTCGTCAGCGGACGATCGAGCACGAAGAGCGGGCAGACGATCCCCAGGTACCGCTGCGAGGTCAGACGCGCGAGGTACTCGGCTGGAGCCTCGGGCACGAGCCTGGCCGCCACCGGCGCCTGCATCGTCACCACCGCCGTGCCGTGCGGCACGACGTCTCCGCCGATGACGACACCCCGCACGCGTCCGCCCTCGATCGCCACGCGCGACACCGGCATCGACAGGTGAATCGCGCCGCCGGCGGCGCGGATGCGCTCGGCCATGGCGTCGAGCAGCGTGCGGTACCCGCCGATGAGATGACCGCAGACCTCCCGCTGGCGTACGCCCTTCCGCGTCGACCGCGTGCGCACCAGCCTCGACCACATCCAGGTGGCAGGCGTGTCGCCCACCGCCCCGTCGAACTTGGCCTGCAGCATCGGCCCCCAAAACCGCCGGAACAGTTCGTCGCCGCCGGCGCCGATCAGCCAGTCGCGGATCGGGACGTGTTCCAGCTGGCGCCAGTCGGACACGCGCTGCGCCTGCAGCACGGTCAGGCCGAGCCGCACGCGGTCGACCAATCGCAGTGGCGGGAACCGGAGGAAATCGAGCAGGCCGTTCATCGGCTCGAGCCGGCCGCCGGCATACACGAGGGTGCCGGTCGGCTTGAATCGCAGGCGATCGGTAATGCCGAGCTCGGCACAAAGCGTCATCAGATGGTCGTCGCTCGACAGGATCGCGTGATAGAAGCGATCGACGTCGGTACCATCGGGCAGCGTCAGCGGCCCGGCGAGTCCGCCGAGAACCGGGCCGGCCTCATAGATCGTGACGGGCACGCCCGCCCGGGCCAGAAAGTAGCCCAGCGTCACACCCATGATGCCGCCGCCGACGATGGCGGTCGTCATGCGTGCGCGCCCCCCGCGCCACACCTGCACCGCAGGTGATGCGCTACCATAACCAACAGCGCCCCATGCTGAGCCCTGATGCCTGACACCGTGACTCGACCACCAGCGGCGCTGGTCGTGCTGCTGGTCGTGGGTGGGCTCATCGCGCCGGTACTCTACCAGCAGCGCAGCGCGCCGAGCCAGCCGCCGGGTGCCCCGCTCGCGGCCCAGACGTGGCCGGCCGGCGCGGCCGCGGCAGCGCCGGGACAGCACTGGTTCGCCGGCGAAGGCCACATCACGCCCGGCCGGTGGCCCGGCGGGCAGCTCGATCCGGGCGCCGCCCGGCGCACGACCGACCTCTACGTGTTCAACCCCGGCACCGCCACGGCGCACGTGCGTGTGACCGTGTTCCAGGCGGCGGTCGAGCCGCGGACCTTCCGGCTCGACGTCGCCCCTGACACACTCGCGGTGACGGACCTGGCGACGCGCCGCGAGATCCGGCCGCACGCCGAGTTCTGGATCGTGGTCGATGCCGACCGGCCCGTCCTCCCACAGCTGGCGCGCTCGGACTACCTGCCCTGGGACCCGGTGCCGGAGACACTCGAGATGCCGCTGCCGCAGCGGGGACCGGCCGACGGCACGTTCACCGACTGGGTGTTCCCCGACGGCTTCCAGGGCGGTACCGACACCTGGACTGAAGCCGAGACCATCTCGCTGCTCAATCCGGGGCCGCAATTGGGGCGCGCGACCCTGACGTTTCAATTCCGGGACGGGCGTGGCCCGCGCGCGCACGCGGTGCGGCTGCCGGCAGGGCGGGTGACGACGCTGAATCTGGCGCACCTGTTCAGATCGGCGAATCCGGCGCGGCCACCGGCGATCTCAGGCGACTATGCGACGCGCGTCGTGTCCGACGTGCCGGTCGTGAGCCAGCAGACGCGACGGGCGTACGCGAGAGGCTCGATGTTCCCGCTGGGCTCGAAGACCGGCGCGCCCATCCGCAGTGCCGAAAGCCGCCTGGCCCGCGACTGGTATTACGGCGGCGGCTGGATCCGCCCGCTCGGCGTGCTGCCACGCGGCGGCTTCGACCATACGTGGCAGCTGCTGTTCAGCACGAGCGTCGACCGGACGGGTGCCGGCGCGCGCCTGCAGGTGTACCCGAATCAGGCGACGGCCGACGCGCAGCCTCTCACGCTGCCGCCCGACCGGGCCGACCTGCAATGGCTGCACGAAGACGCGTGGCGCGGCCGTCTCGGCGTCGACACGCCCTGGGGCCTGCGGCTGACGAGCGAGTCGCCCGTGGCGGCCACGGTGACGGCCGCCGAGTATGGACCATGGAGTCAGGGACTGCCGGGAGCGATGAGCGCGACTCCGCTCGTGCCCGGCCCGCTGTCGACCGCGTGGTGGATGGGCATCGCGCGCCACGGAGGCACCGACACCGAGCCCGTCGAGTGGCGCGCCGCCTGGCAGTTCTTCAATCCCGGCCAGTCACCGGTCAGAGTCACCGTGCGCTTCCACGGTATCAGGCCGGTGCCGGAACGGACCGTGGTCGTGGCGCCTGGGACGGTACTGCGGCTGTCGGGTGACGAGGTGCCGGGACTGCCCACCGGGCGCCCGCTGATGGTGAGCGCGGTTGGCGACGGCCCGTTTCTGGGCCACGTGTGGGTGCGGGTCGGGGCGCGGGGTGTGCCCATCACGCGCGCCCTCACGTCGTCGGTGGGCCTGCCGATCGGCCTGCACGGGGACGCCCGGACGGCGGCCGGGGCGCCCTGAACCGTCAGCCCGCCCGCGGCCCGCCCGCGACCGTCTGGTATCATCCCGGCCATGCGGCGGCGGCGGCTTCTGGCGCTGGGACTCTTCACGGCCACGGCCGGTGCCGCAGCTGTGATGCGGCCGGCGCCCCTCCGGACGCAGGCACGAGCCGCACTGGCACGCTGGCGGCCGGCGCCGGTGCTCGATCCCACGGCCCCCACCGGCGTGCCCACCGACGCGGAACTCGACACGCTGCGCGCCCTCGCCGCGCTGTTGCTTCCCTCGACCGCGGGTCCGGCCGCCGATGCCCTGGTCCGCCGCTATGTGATCGATCAGGCCGCGCGTGTGCCCGGCATGCTGCGGGAGTATCGACGTGCCGTCAGGCTGCTCGACACCTCCGGCGCGCACGACCAGCCATTCGCGGCCCGGGCTGCTGACGCGCAGCGTGCCACTCTGCGCGCCCTCTTTCCGCCGTACGCTCACGACTCGTGGGGGGACCGGCTGCGCGCCCGCCTGTTCACGTCCCGCGAGACCCGGGCGACACGCGTCTTCGTCGTCAACGACCTGCTCGCGATGTACTTCCGGAGCGAGCCTGGCTGGGCCACCGTCGGGTATTCCCACTTCCCCGGCGTGCCGGCCGTCGATCCGCTCGACTACACCCGCGCGCCCGCCGGGCAGCCCACATGATCGGCCGCGGCGCGCCGGCCGTCCTGACCAGCCGCCCCATGGCGGACGTCTGCATCATCGGCGCCGGGCTCGCCGGCGGGCTCGTCGCCGATGCGCTGACGCGTCAGGGCCGATCGGTGGTCGTGCTCGAGGCAGGGCCGCGATTCCCGCGCGCCACACGGTACGCGGCGCTGGCGGAGCGCCTGCGCACGGGCGCATCGCCGTGGGCAGGGCCCGCCGAGCGCGATGCCTTCACCAACGCCGGCCCTGTTCCCTATCCGCTCAACGACTACCGCGTGAAGGGCGTGGGCGGCACGACGCTCCACTGGACGGCGTACACACCGCGTCTGCACGCGCACGACTTCGAGCTGCGGCGCCGGCACGGGCTTGGCGCCGACTGGCCCGTCACCTACGCGGAACTCGAACCCTTCTACGGCGACGCCGAACGGGCGCTCGGCGTCGCCGGCGCCGAGGACAATCCGTATGCCTCGGCGCGCGCCGCCGGCTATCCTCTGCCCGCGTTTCCGGCCAGCGTCGGCGACGCGACACTGACG